>CAYZAU010000018.1:0-51602 GCA_964475665.1 uncultured Acetatifactor sp.
CTGGTACTCTCTACTTATTTTCTCTTAGTCAACTGACAAAAACTTTACTCTATACAGCTTTCGGATTATCGACTGGCAAAAGGCATCCGTGGAATACTTATCCTTGCCAAAGAAGGCATCAGGCTTTGGCTTCGGACAAAGCGCCCAAGAGATTCATCTCTTTTATACCGTCAGCTATGCCTTGAGCTGGTTGTTTGAACAAATAAGAGAATATTTCTTCCATAGTCCGGTTTCGGCGGGTCAATGCCACGGAGGGGGCTTATTAAAGCACCTCTATTTGCAAAACTGCCAATCCTAATACTTCAAAAAAATGGCAGAACGGTGCTTTGGAACAATATATTCGTTTTATCATTGCAATTTACGGAAACTCAAGTTGCAGCATATCTTGAAACTCTTGAGTTTCGCGTCAGCTTTTAAGATTTGTGAAAACAAAAAATGCCTACCAAAGTTTTTATACCCCGACAGACATTTTCTTTTTCCTTAACTTAGTACCCTTGTGTTTCGTTGTGCGCCTTACGGCGTACGCTTCCAACTGGTGCAAGCCCCTGCCTTATTTCCTTTTTGCCTTTATTTCGATATCGCGAGTGATTTTTGTTTTATCAAAGCAAAGGGCATTGCCTTTAAACTCAAAGGCTACATCTTTCCCGTCAATGGACACGCTCAATACATCAGTTAAGAATTTTAATCCGAGCTCTTTGAGGAATAGTTCTCCTTCGCACACCTTTATCCTTATCACATCGCCGTTTATTTCGAAGCTGCCCCATGCCTTTCCCGCACTCCAAATGCATTGAAAGTAATCCGTCTTATAGGGATTAAAACCTAAGCAGCTGTTTGGCATATCAAATTCAAACCCGGAAAGTATCGGGATAAGAGCGTAACTTGCCATAGAGCGCGCGTAGTTGGAGCCGCACTCAAACTCATTGTAGGGATTTCTCTTTTCGCCGTCAAACCTATCGCGAACAGCCTTTACAACCTTTAAACCTTCCTCAATTTTTCCGCGCGAAAGGAGCAGTCCGGCAAAGGAATATTCAAACCCTGTCATCGTTTCTTCACAGTACGGAACGGGAATTTTGGGCTTTTGCGTACCATCGGGATAGGCGCAAATAAGTGTTCCGGCTTCATCGTTGAGAGAAAAAATCCTCCAGGGATTTACAACAGTGCGCATACTCGGCTTAAAGTTGTTCTTTACCATTTCACCGAGTGCCGTTTGAACCTGCTCCCTATCGAAAATTTCGCCAAGTCCGATTATATCTGCATGCCATTGTGCAAGCAGCTGGTCGATGGACGAGCCTTCACCTATCTGATACTTTATCTGTCCAATCTCATCATTCCAATACTTTTCAGAGGCATCGAACCTGTCAGTAAGCGCTTTATCGGTTATATCAATTTTTTGAATAAAGTACTTTCCGTTGAAGAGGTTTTCACGTGTCCATTTACGCCCGCTTTCAAACATAGCGCGGTACTCGTGCGCTTTTTTTGTATCACCGAGAAATTCACCCATCTGCGCCGCTGCCGACAAGGCGGCAAGATACATTCCTTCAAGCCAGGACGATGGTCCAAAAAGCTCCATATCAAGCGTATGATGCTGTCTGCCTTCTAAAACGCCGTCGCGATCGTAGTCCCATTTGTCCGGATTTTTATCGCTCACGGCATAATCCAAGACCTTTTTGATATTGTCCCAGTTGTTTTTAAGCCATGTATTGTCGCCCGAAAGCTTCCATTCGCGGTAGCATTTTACGACAGCGCCGAATTGTCCGTCCGCACAGGCACGAAAATCAGTTATTTTGCTGCCGAGCGGAAGCATTGTTCTGAAGCCCATCCGGCCATTTTCATCAGTACTGTACCGAAACTCCGTCTCTCTTACGGAGCGCTCCAGCTCCGGGAATAAAAAGCACATCGCATACGCATAATTCCACACGTGCTGGCACGTTCCCTCACATGAGCCTGTCAGTTCGTTTACGCCCTCCCAGCCGTAAAATGAGCCGTCCTCCAGTCGTAAAACGGTCGGCGACTTCAGCACGGAAAGATTTGCCGACGCGGCATCAATTACCTCCGGCGGAAGCGTTGACCCGTGCAGCACGTTTTTGAATTTGAGCGTACGGCAATACAGACTGTTCCAGTTCTCAAGCAGATATGCCGCCGTTTCGGCAGAATTTTCAAAAACAGTCGCATAATAATTTTTCCAGGGCTTACGCACGGAAGGGTCATCATCCTTACTCCAATAGTTAAAACAGTTCGGAACATTCCACGTCAGAACAAATCTTACGCTTTTTTTCTCCCGCGGCAAAATAACCGCTTCCGCAAACAGCGTTCCCGTGTCAAATGCACCCTCCGTTTCGTAGTTTCTATCCCTGATATCCGGTTCGGAGGAAAAATCGTTCCAATATGACACGATTGCATCCTGCCAGCCGCCGCGATACCAATACGTTTGCGTATGAGCGGCAGGGCAGTCGGTTGCTGCCGTCAGGTCACCATATTCTGCATCCTCCTTGTTCGCACCGCCGTTAAAAAGAGACAGCATTGTACACCGGTTTTTTGTCTGTGATTTGTTGACTGATTTTCGGTACGGATTTGCCACGGACAGGGCAACCTGATAGCAAAGCTCCTCATCAGTAATGTTTTCTATCTCAATTTCAAAGCAGGCAGCAGGCAGACTCGAGTTTTTCGCGTCAAGCGGAATAAACGGATTAAATGCCGTCATCGTTACTTTGGCAGGAAAGCTCTCATCGGCAAAATCAATGGAGGCTATCGGAAACTCTCCGTCAAACACAGTGTTTCTAAAATGAGGAAAGCCGCACATTTTCTTATTGCTTACGCCGTAGCCGTAGCCCTGAAATTCCGTCTTTTTATATTGTCCGACAAATTCCTTTTCAATATCTCCGTTCAAAACAGCCGCCGTTACTTTTTCTCCCTGCAGCGCCCTTATCGCAAAATGGGAACAGCCGTTTGTGCTTCCCTTTGACGGTCGGTTAAAAATTTCCCAGTCAATCAGACGGCCGCCGCCGTCAAGCCCGATGCTTCCCGTTCCGATTCCGCCAAGCGGAAAAGATATTTCCTTTGTCTTTTTCCCGGTATATTTCATAGGTCACCTCTGTAAGCCGAGTGCATAGGTAAGCGTTTCCCCGATATGCGTCGCCATTTTTCTGTGTCCGAGAGTGTTCGGGTGAACATTGTCATCCGTGCAGTCGGCACGGTTCTCTCCCGCAAAAAAAGCTGCCCCGTCAACAAAATACAGCTTTTCATCACCATTTTTAATCCCCTTGCTGTAAGTGTCCATTATAATTGCCCGTCGCTGAGCATGGATAAAACATTCAAGCCTATAATCGGGTTTTGATACAAGAATAATCGGCACATCAGGATTTTTCCCTCTTATCTTGCAGTATGTACTGTAATGTGTTTTCTCAAGATGCTCCGGCGAAGGAGAATTATAGTCATAATCAAGTACAAGTGCACTCATATCAAGTCCGGATACATAATTGACCAGCGCTTCCTGCGCAATGAATGCCCCTGCAAAGCCTAAATTTACACAATTCACATCAAGCTCACGCTCAATAATGTTTGTGTAGCAAAGACCGGGGCGTGACGCATTTGCCCCCTGCGTTATGGATGAGCCGAGAAAGATTACCGACTTTTCCGTTTTGTAGGGCGCAGCTTTTTCTAAAGACGCACCCTTATCAAGCCCGACAAAAACCTCTGCAACTTCGTTCATCAGGGGAAAGTAAAGTGTTATAGCCTTGTCGCCTCCGCCTATGCTTACTATGCGCTCAAATTCATCATCCAAATCGGTAGGCGGAAACAGGCAGGCTTTAAATTCCATACCATCTCCGCAGTCTGCATAAAGGTCAAAGCCGCACACCATTTGCCGCGGACGCGTGGAATACTCGTGCAGCGAAGGGATTTTTACCCGAATCGCAATACGCTCTGAATTGGTTTTAAACCGTATCCTGCCGCCGGCTGTTCGTTTGTATACACCGGCAACATTGCCTCCCGGAACAGTGCTTTTTTCGGCAACATCATCAGGTATGCGTATAAATTCTGTGTCCGAGCAAAAGCCGTCTACACGAAAAGGCTTTTGCCGAACGCTATAAAAAGTAACCGTTTCATCACTTTGTTTCAAATTATCCGATGTTTCAATTGATATCACCTTTACCATTTCGGGAAACCTCCTTTTTAAAACTGCGGTACTTCGATTGATTTTACCCCGTTATTTACCGATTCCGCCGATAGTATACCTGCCGCCGTCCAGTTTGCCGCGTCGGAAAAGGTTATCGGCACGGGCGCACCGTTCAGCACACAGGCTGCAAACTTTTCAAGCATCATTAATATGCCGCTGTCATACAGCTCGTAGGTGTCGTTATCTGGCAGATTTTCTGAATAGTCAGCAGGATTCCAATATTTTTTCCACTCATCGGAGCAGTAATCCTTAAATTCATAAACGTTGTGCCATCTGTCCGGCTCACCCAGCCCCCGGATATGTACCCGATGGAAATCCGTGTCGCCCTGAGGCGCCTGATAGCACCCCTGTGTTCCCTGAAAGCTGTAATAGGTAACACTGTCGGGACGCGGCGAGACAAAGCTTGAGCGCAGCCGTATCAAATGCCCCTTATCGGTCTGCAGCATAAGCGTACAGGTATTGTCGGCAACCATATCGAAGCTGTGACCCGATGCCATACACGAAACGTTTACAACCTTTTCCTTCATAATGTGAAGAAGAGGACCGATTGTATGCGTAATATACGGATGACCGCGCCGCCCGAAGTAGGTTTTTTGACGCCAGCCGCCGATGTCGGGGAAGTGCGGGTGATATTCCTGGAAGTCCTTGAGATAGTCGCTCTCCGCGTAATAAATCTCGCCGAGACGTCCCGCGCGGATAAGCTCCTCAACGATTAAAAGCGGGCGTATAAAGCAATAGTTTTCCGCCATCATATAAATTTTTCCGCTTTTTTGTATTGCCTCTCCGATTTTGTATATGTCGTCAATCGTTGTGGCAACGATTACCTCCGACAAAACGTGCTTACCCGCTGAAAGTGCGTCGATCACGGTCTGCGTGTGAACGTCAATCGGCGTTGCCATAATGACGGCTTCCACCTCGCGATTCGTCAAAAGGTCACGGTAATCATAGTATACCCTGATGTTCGACCCGGGAGAAAGCTGCCTGTACTCAGCGGCACGGGCGTCCGCTTTTTCACGATCAATATCACATACAGCCACCAGCTCCATGTTCGCCGTTTTTAATACATTTATAGCGTGAGTGTTTCCGCGGTTTAATCCCACTATGCCGAGCTTTAACTTTTTCATTTCAATCTCCATTCTCTATCCTTTAAAGTCCGAAATCGGGAATCTCTATTAATTCACCGCCATTATTGACTGACTGCTCCGAGAGAATCCCTGCCGCCGTCCAGTTCAACGAACGTTTTGCGTTTATGGGCGGCTCGGTATCGTTTATGATACATTTTCCGAATTCTTCCAGAAGAAGCGGCGTACCGCTGTCGTAGAGCGATGTGCCATCATCCTTGGTGTCATCGAAATAGCCGGCAGGATAAATTTCATCCCATTCCTTGGGATAAAAGCCCTTAAAATCAAGTATGTTGCGCCATTCCTGTGAACCGCACAAGCCGCGGATATGAATTTTGTGTGTGTCGGTTATGCCGCACGAGCCCTGAAAACACCCCTTCGTTCCCTGCAGACTGTAGTAGGTATACAGATCGGGGCGATCGTTTATAAAGCTGCTGCGAAGGCGAATCATTCCGCCGTTTTGAGTCTGAAGCATGAGAACGCAGGTGCGGTCTGCCGTAAGTGAGCCGTATTTTCCCGCACCCATACAGGAAACCGCCTTAATATCTGTTCCCATACTGAAGCACAGTGGTCCCAGCGAGTGCGTGATATACGGATGACCGCGCCGCCCGAAATATTCCTTTTTGCGCCATTCGTCAAGACCGTCAGGAAAGCCCTTGCGCAGCTGAAAGTCCATCAGATAGTCACTTTCGCCGTAATATATTTCTCCCAAAAGCCCCGCCTTAATCATATTCTGAGCAATGGTAAGAGGACGGTAGTAGCAGTAGTTTTCCTCCATCATATACTTTTTGCCGGAGGTCTTTACCGCTTCGGCTACGCGGCGGCAGTCCTCAAGTGTTGTCGCACTGATAACCTCGGCAAGAACATGCTTGCCTGCCTTTAACGCCTTAATTGTATGTTCGGTGTGGTCTGGAATAGGCGTCGCCAATACGACTGCTTCCACATCCGTTTTTAAAACATCATCAAGTGAATAATACACATTTTCGATGCCGTTTTCCTGTGCGAAGCCGTCCGCCAGCTCATGATCAAGATCGGCAACTGCCGTAAGCTCCAAATTGCGTGCATAATTCAAAATAAACTTTGCCAGTGTGCCGCCGCGGTGCAGACCGACAACGGCTGTTTTAACCTTTCTCAACGTTTTCCCTCCTTAATTTATATATTAAATTTCGACAAAAACCTTATCGATTCCTCAAGCTTTTCTGCTGCATCCTCGGCTGAGTCGGATGGATATTCCATCGAGAAATATCCGTTGTATCCGCCGTTTTTAAGAATTTCAAAGTACTTTTTAAAGTCAATCGTTCCTTTGCCGTAGCGCATGAGTGAATTCCCTGCGACAGCATCACGTAAATGTGAATGAACCATTCTGGGAACGTATCTTTCGGCAAGAGAAAGCATATCTTCCCCTGCAAAGGTTATATGTGCAGGGTCAAAGGTGAGCTTTACGCGATCGTCCTGCATTGACCAGTAACGGTCAACATCCGCCGTGTTTGCCGCAAGAGAATTTCTGTGCGGCGCTTCAATAGATGCGATAACGCCGTATTTTTCGCCGAGGTCGGCGAGTTTTGAGTTGAATTCCGTGTGAATTTTAAGCATTTCTTCATCGGTAAAGCCCTCCTTTTGCGTGCCGCAGGAATATGTTACGATTTTTGCACCGACAGCTTCGGCAAGTGCATATACAACCTCCATTTCCCAAATCTTGTAATCGCCGCCGATATTGATGCAGTGAATGCCCATACCCGATTCGCGAATGATTTTCACCGTTTCGGAAAGAGTTTTAAGGTTTGCGTCCTTAACCGTAAGATGCGGCGCAAGCTTTTCCGTGGAGCACAGCTCCACCTTTTCAAAGCCCGCCCGCTTGAGCGCTTCGAGAGTATCCGCAAGGGACAGGGTGGAATGCGTCATCGTGGATGCAATCAGTCTTGACATAATTTTTACCTCCGTTTTATTAAAATAATTTTATGATTGCTTCTATAACGCCGGCAGACGCCACCACAGACGCCGTACCGAGCGCAATGCCGAAAAGCTGCTTTCTTTCAAGCCTTTCTCTGAATATCAGCGCCGCCGCTAACGATGCGAAAATAATGACCGAGCCGTTAAACGTCGGGAAAAATATAATGCTGGGCAGCCTTCCGCTGAGCATTATGTTGAGTCTGTTATAGCCGAAACTCACAGCGCCGCTCCCCAAAAGAAAGGGCCATGCACTTTTAGGAAGCTGCGGCAGCCTTCCCTCACGCTTTTTGGATATAACAAGGGATGACACTAAAAACACAAGAAACGATACCAACGATGCCGCCAGCATCATCGCATCCACCTCGGCGGCATATTCCGATGCCTGATGAAGCTTAAAGATAAGTCCGACAGCCCCGCTTGCCGCGAAGAACAGTGCACACCAAACCTTCCACATCGGTTTCACTTCTCCACCCTTGGGCGAAATGCATAAGAATAAAGCCAAGATGAGAAGTGCAAGACAAACAATCTGTATAAGCGTTACCTTTTCGTGGAAGAACAACACGCCGAACGCAGTCGAAATCAGCAGCGATGAGCATCCCACAAAAGAAGTGACCGACACGGGTCCCGATGCCATTGCCTGCATTTTTGCAAGAAGAAACACTGCGGTTACGCTGCCGTACAGGACACCCCACAGGGCAGCACCTCCGCTAACGTATACCGTGCCGTTGAGCGCAAGCGATATTGCAATCCAGACACAGGAAATCATTGCGTTAAAAAGCAGCACATCGCCCATTCCCTTCAGCCCGCGGTTATTGAAGCCGTGCAGCAAAAGATTGTTTGTGGTTGCAAGCGCAATCGAAACAAAAAGTAAAAACAGCATAAAGAACCTCCTTTTATTGCCTGCCTGATTTTATTGTAGCATACATTTTTCTCCAGACAATATCGTGCGTTTGCATAAAAGTGCGATATTTTATCATTTGGAAGAGGCGCGGCAATTGACAAAGCACATCACTTTGTGTACAATTTTCATAGAAATTCGAAGATAAGGAGCAATATAAAGATGACTTCAAATTCTGCGATAAATGTTCATCGCATATCGACCGTGCAAATTCCAGAGCTGACCTCCCCCGGCTATTATCTGCAGTTCACCATGGGGCGGCGTCTTAATTCCACTCCGCACGACCACGATTTCTATGAAGTGGTTTGTCTTTCTGAGGGGGAGTGCGTGCACAGTGTAAACGGCGTCCGCTCCAGACTGCAGCCGGGGAGTATATCACTTGTTCTGCCCGGACAGATTCACTTTCTCGACGAACAGGCTGAGGGAACAAATGTTATTGCGCTGTCTTTTGCATGCAGGGAGGCAGAGCTTTTTTCCGGCGCATTCCCAATTGGCAGCTTTTCGCAGACCATAATGACGGAGCGGGGCTCTTTTTGGCAGATACAGCGGCTGAGCGAAAAACTTTTGCAGAACCGCGGCATTGACGCGCCGCTTGCACTGCGAGCCCTTCTCGGCATGATTTTTTCGTGCTTTGCAGAAAACAAGGCAACACTCCAATCCTGTATTCCTGAAAAAGTGGAAATGCTTCTTGCAAAGGCGAATAATATTGACGTTGCGGCACGGGGAGTACCTGCCCTTCTGCAAATTTCCAACTACAGTTATTCGCAGCTGTCACGGTTGACGAAGCGGTACCTCGGTAAAACACCGGGTGAATACATAAACGATCTCCGCCTGCAGTTTGCCTATGAAATGATAGCGGGAGGCACTCTCGACTATGAACTCATTTGTGACATGGTGGGGTTTTCAAGCTTCAGTCACTTCTGCAAGCTGATTCGCGCTGCCTACGGTCAATCACCTGCAAAACTCAGAAAGCAGGCACAGGCTAAGCCTGAAACCGTGTAGAAATCCGAGTTCTGCTGGTAACAGCTGCGGAAACTCAGGGATGCTGCAATTATTGACGAAGGGAAAGCACAATGTTATAATTGGCATGGGAAAGGAGGTAGATATAAATGACGAAATTAAATACGCACGAAGTTGCCAAATGGTTTATATATAATAATCCCGAATTAGCATACGGATACTTGGACGAAAATGTAAAACTTAATAAGTTGCTTTATTTTTCAAATTTAATGTATTACTGCATTGAGAAGGAAAGCCTCCTTGATGAAGATTTATTGCCTTTCCCAAAGGACCAGTGATTTTTTCCATATATAGGGATTATAGATTTAATGGTCTGAATGTCATGCCTGTTTCTGATGACATAAAAAATCTCGGGAACCAACAACGCCAGATATTAAATATTATCAGTTTTGTATATGGAAACAAAGATGCAAACGAATTGGTTGACGAAACGCACAAGCATTCGTTGTGGAAAGATGTAAGTTGTTTTATTCCAAATAACCCGAAAATTGATTTTTCAAAAACCGATAGCAATTTAATGCATTTCTTTTGTGCACTCTATAATACGTATAAGGATTTTGATTTTTCGGATATAAAAAAAGAAAAGATTAATGGAAATATTTTTTATTATAGTAAATCAAACTTTGAACTGACAGATGATATTATAGGTGAGTTGATGCATCTTGAAAAATGTGACACTCCTCGTTTTATAGAAATTATTGATGGTAATCTTGTGATTTCATAGATAAGGAGTGCTAAATGGATATACAGTGTCTTCTATTCTTGGAAAAGAATATTAAAGAAAAAGCAAGAAGGCAAGCACACAGTCTATTACATTTCAGCAACAGATATTAAAAGCTGGAATGAAAAAATACGCAAATAGAAAGGCAGTAAGCTCATATAGTTACTGTCTTTCTATTTGGCTTTACTTTACATTACCTTTGCCGTAGCGGTTTCTTCATCGCAAAGGACTTCAACGGACTTGTCACAGCCGTGGACGTATATTTCCCATATGCGGCTTTCCGGCTTGCCGTTATATTCTCCCATGCGGTTTCCGATGCGGATGAATACCTTGTCCGCAGCCTCCTCACAGCTTATAAGTGTGTGACACGACACTTTCGTGCGGTAATCAAGGCTTATGCCGTCATCCTCCCGGAATATATATTCACTCTTGCCATCAGGATAAAAATGCAGCTGTATGACCTCGTCGGAGTATTGTGCGGTATAATCGCGGTCGCACCATTTAGGAAGGATACTTCCTTTCTTGATGAAGAACGCACCGCCTCTGTCCTTGGGTGGCTTGTAGGCTATATGCATGCCGCCATGGTACTCGTCGCCCGTCCAGTAATCAATCCATTTGCCTTCCGGCAGATATACTGTATCGGTAAACGCTGATATCAGGATTCCGTCACCGAGCATATACTGTCTTTCGAGCGCCTCACATTCCTTGTCGTTTTGGTACTGGAGCGGCATCGGGCGTATCATCGGCACACCTGTTTCAGCACATTCCACCGCGCAGGAATATATATAAGGGATAAAACTGTAGCGAAGCTGTGCATAAAAGATATAGATACGCTCATTATCGGGTCCCGCATACCAAGGCTGCCCGCAGCCTGACCACGCGTTGTGGTGTGCCCACGGCGCAAACATCGCAAAGTGAATTGCCTCGGGGTTATAAATATCCATATCCACGGTAGAATTCATAAAGCCAGACATGGCGAGGTTTTGAAGCCATATCATACTGCCCAGAAGCCCGCCATTATCACCCGTTGTCGCGGCTCCCCAGTGCTGCTGTCCCGTGTAGCCGCCCGAATAATGGATATATGGGCGCATCCCCGTTTGTTTGGCAAAGCCGTTGTGCATTTGCTTCATGACGAGCACCTGTGACACATTATGCATGGAAAGCTCAGTTTCCCCGTTGGTGTAACGCTTCCCGGGGTTTATGCTCATAATCATATCGGCGGGATCTATCTTAAAACCGTCCGCACCATCGTCTACAAACTGCTTTACATGGTCGTACCATGCCGGGAGAAGTCCCTCGCCGCCGCTTTGGCGTTCTTCTTCGTCACACAGGTCATAATTCATACACATCCACAACGCCATATGAAAGCCAAAGCGCCGCAATACAGCAGGAAAGCTTTTCGGGAAATTGCGGTTGCGCATCCACGGGCCCATATGAAATCTGTCCTGATTCCAGCTTTTATCAAAGGAATAGTCGTAGTTTTTCTCCATCCACCCCGGCTCAAGGCTTACATTGTCGCAGGGAATATGTTTTTCACGGAATTTCATCATATCGTTGAGTAACTCAAACTGGTTTTGTTTCAACGGCGCAATGTAGGTAAGCCCGTAAGCCCATTTGGGAAGGAGCATGCTTTTCCCCGATATGTCGGTATAAAGGCGGAGCACCTCCTTCATGCTGTCGCCGTAAAGCACAAACACATCAAGCAAATCAAAATTACCGGCAATCGTAAGCCGTCCTTTGATACGGTCATCAATATCGACAAAATGACGATCCTGTGCCGCGATAAAAATACCATAGCTTTTGTTGCTGATAACGAGCGGTATGGCAACCTCGTTGTACTGATACATAGCCCAGTTTTGGTACGAGCCGCCGCGCAGCTCGATACCGTCACGCTTTGCCTCACCGAGACCGTAAAATCTTTCGTCGTCATCTATCGCAAAGGATATACCGAATTTCTTACAGGAAGCCCAGCCGTCCACGCTTTTGTCAAATTCGATTGCTTCTTCCTCGGGCCGCCCTTCGATGGCTAATTTTCTCCCGCGGATATGCTTCTTGAATTTATCGAGAAAATACTCCGTTTCCTCTCTCCAAAAATCATTATCCTCATCGGGCCGTATCTCAAAAACAAGCTTTTTCCCGCATGGAAGAGTTATGCTGTTTTTGTCAGCTTTCGCGTCAGCAGTTTCGTCGGGCGATGGAATGTTGATAATCGAATACTTTTCAAGATAGCTTTTCGGCATCTCTTTGTAACGGCTGATTCGAACAATACCCTTTCTTAATGGACGGATTTCACACAACGAGCCTTCATTCATTTCAAACATCTCCTTTCAATTTCATCGTGCTTCTGCTTTAAAGAGCTTTTACATATCAATTATTATTCTTACCTCTGCACGGCATTCTTAAAATACACTGTGCAGTCCTCCTTTACGCTTTTCTTATCGGAAAGCTCATATTCTCTTCCGACGGATTTATACTTTGCACCCGCCATGACGTTATACGAAAGCAGCTCCGCAGGATAGTTTCCGACAAGCTCCGATATTTTCTTTAAATTTTCTTCCGTGTCCGTTATATCGGGAATAAGCGGCACACGGAATAAAAATTTCTTTCCGCTGTGCTTTAAATACTCGATATTCTTCAGTATGATTTCATTGTCTGCACCCGTGTATTCTTTATGCAGCGTGGCATCGGCTATTTTTATGTCCTGCATCACAAAATCCATTTCGCCGATAACTTTCCTGTACACCTCCTCCGGTGCATAGCCGCTTGTTTCTATCGCCTTGTGTACCCCTGTAAGCTTTTGAGCAACTGCCAGAACAAATTCGCCCTGCATAAGCGGTTCTCCGCCGGAAAAGGTTACACCGCCGCCGACCATGTCGAAAAAGTCCCTGTAGTCCATCAGTTTTTTTGCCAGTTCATCATCGCTGTAGCTCTTTCCGGCTATACTTATTGCCGAATTTACACAGGCATGTACACATTTCCCCAAGCCGCGGCAATCGTCGTGGCTGCATTTCTGCATACACCTCCCGCACTTTGTGCACAGATTTTCTTTGTACACAATTTCTCTCGCCGCGGAAAGACCTTCCGGATTATGACACCAGCGGCATCTCAGCGGACATCCCTTCATGAAGACCGTAACGCGTCCTCCCGGTCCGTCGTATACAGAAAATTCCTTTATGTCAAATATGATTCCATTCATTCTTTACACCGTATAACGCTGACGCATCATCACATGATCCTGATATGCCCTGTCAAGCTCGACAAAATACGCGCTCCAGCCCCATATTCTTACAACAAGCCGACGGTACTTTTCGGGATGGAGCTGCGCATCCTTCAGCTTATCGAGATTCACCGCATTAAGCTGAAGCTGGTGTCCGCCCATATCCATATACGCCTTTACAAGCCTTGCAACCTTTTTAACACTCTCCTCCGTATCAAACATCGACGCAGCAAATTCAAGTGTAAGCGGCCCGCCGTTAATCGCTTCCTTAAAATTTTCCTTTGAAAACGACTTTATCACAGAAATCGGTCCTCCTGTTTTGGCAAACAGGCTCGGAGAAAAATTTGTTCCGAACGGCTCACCGCTCCTTCTTCCGTCAGGTGACGCACCTATCTCGCCGGCATGCCACAAGTAGTACATCGCGCTGCCCGTTCCTGCACGGAATACACCTCCACGGCAGTTTTTTCTGCCCTTCAGCGCGTTTGAAAACGAGCTAAGCAAAAAGCTTGCCCATTTATCCGCTGCATCATCGTTATTACCCATCTTCGGAGCTTCGTTTCTTAAAAGAGGCAAAATCTCTCCATGCTTTTCAAAGTCAGTTTCAATCGCCTCCGCAAAATCCTCCCTGCTGATTACCTCATCCGTGAAAACATATTTTTCGATAGCCGCCATAGAATCGGCTGCCGTGGCAATGCCTGTACCGTGAATGCCGAAATTGTTGTATTTCCCGCCGTTGTAGATACCGCCCTTCATGCACACATTCATAAACGGCGACGGTACAAACCACAAATCCTTTATTCCACCCGCAATTTTGTCACACTCCCGCTCAATTTCCCGTTTTACACCTTCGACAAATCCGTCAAACGTTTTCATGCCGCGCAAATCGCGGCGCAGGCAGGTATCAATGACCTTCGGGAAGGACAGTGCCGCAATGTTTGCCACATCAGCACCGACCTTTGGAATGATAAATTCCCAGCATGCGGCGACAACGTAGTCGCGTGCATCCGCCTCACTGTAGCCGAGTCGTGTCAGCCCGTCGATAACAACATCGTCGTTTGAATATTGCGGAAAGCCGAGCCCGGCACGCGTCAGCCGGCTTCCAAGCTCATACACCTCTATCGGCGTATTCTTATTTACGCGCAGATTTATTTTCGGGTCAATCAGTAAAAGGTCGCCGCTTGCCTTAAGACAAAGCTTCGATAACAGATTAAACACCTCGTTTCCATTTTCGTCAATTCCGCCCAGAACCATACTTTGCCCGTTGTCACCCTGCTGTACACCCGGATAGAGATCGCTGTCCTTGTTAAACGAAATGAAAAAGTCCTCCAAAAGCGAAAGAGCAGTTTCCTCCGTGTAAATACCATTTTCCATATCCTTTTTCAGATAAGGGTACATATACTTGTCAAACCGCCCTACCGTGTTATGATAATTTCCCTCCAGCCAAAGTGAAAAATGAATAATACGGAAAAACTGCAAGGCCTCACGGAAGGTAGTTGCGCCGTACCGCGGTACCCTCGACAGCGCATCGGCTATATCCTCTCTTCCCTGTACCAGCGCCTCCTTACGGTATCGGTCAGATAGGGCAATGATTGCGTCAATCGCACGTTTCCCATATTCGTCGGCAGCTTCCCGCCGCTTTAAAAGTCCGTCGGAAATAACGCCCTCATAATCAGGTGAAAGATTGGACATATAGCCGAGTTCATGTATATAATGCTCCGCCTTAATCTGCGCCCACTCGTCCTCTGTAAAGCAATCGGGAATCTCTTTCACCGTGCGCATAAAGCAAATTTTTTCATCCGGCAGAATAACTGCATCCTCTGCTGCACAAAGCAGCTCGAACCGCCTTGTCATCCGCTCCTTAGGTGATAATTTTTCATTTTTGCATTTTTGCGCAAAGTCTTCAAGCTCCAAACAATCTTTTCTAAATTGCAGATGTCTTTTTTCAACGATATATTCAAGCAGTGAAGTCATAAAATCCTCCTACCATATACAAAAGCTGTTTCCACGCAACCTTATCAACGCTTCTGCGAAGCGGCACTCACGATGTGCCACATCATACCGACATTTATCCGTTTTCGATTATAAGCCTGCCTTCCTTTACATAGGCATACTCTCCTGCCTCAGTAAGATAAATACGCTCCTTATCGATGTGCTTTATCGTTTTCGGAGAAATGAATTTATCGGTTCTGCCTATCGGAGCAAAGCCATCCTTAACCGGCACTATCACATAAAGCTTATAGTCATTTATGTCGTCAAGCTCAACGTGCAGCGCTTCGGTTTTTCCGAGAACGACCATCTTTTTGGAAAAATGCTCATATACGGCAAATTCTTCCCCGTCAAGTCCGTATATCTGCGACGGGGAAATTTCTCCTCTCACCCGGGTGTTGTCCGTACTCAGGTTAAACACCGCCATAATGCCGCTGTCACCGCACACGTTCTGGAGTTTAAATACCCTTCCGCTTTCCGTTGGATTTTCCGTAAGGCAGTCTGCCGTTGGCATTGCAGGGCGGTCACATCTGAGAATGTGTCCATCGTCAGTAATGAGCGGCATCAGCTTTTCCCTGCAGCTTCGGTTCAGCTCGTCGCTTACATAGACCGGTCCGCCGCTTATCGCGCGCAGAATACTGTTTTTCTCCGCCTGTCCGTCATCCGTCCACCACATATCCCAGTCACAATAATAGAACTGCCCCTGTATTACACTGTTGTAGGAACACTGCATAATGTGCTTGGTAAACCATGCACTGTCCTCAGGGAGAAAGTCGTCACTGCAGCGCGAAATTGCACTCACGCTTCGATTCCACATATCCTCGCTTGCCATACCCATACAGTTTATCATGTTATTATCAAAGAACTGCCCTGCTGCCGCTTCGATCGCATCATGATGGCTTTTTGCCACCACACCCACCGGAGCAAGATTTTTGTAATACTTGTCCGCTACGCTTTGTCTGTCCACTTTCACAAACTCTGCTCCGCATTTCCTCAAATATTCATTTATTGTACTGTAAAAGCGGTATGCCTTGTCGCGCTCCCAGCTCGGAACGTAACGTCCCTCACAAACCTTAATTAAATTGTCCCTTTGCTCCCGGAACAATTCACTCTCCGGGTCTATGCCGGACCAGTAACCGCTTGTGGGATACCACATCCCTACTTTTATCCCGTAGCGGTTCATTTTCCCGATACAGTCCTTAAGGCCGTTGGGAAACCGTTTCGGGTCAGCTTCAAACGAATACAGCTTCGAGGCGTGCATGACTGAAAACATTTCCCCGCGCGTTGTATATTTTCTTCCGTAAAAATCGTGCACCTCTGCCCACATATCGTCGAGGATTGCCCATTTCACAGGAATGCCCTTCTGCTTAAATTCCTCACACTTTTTAATCAGGTCTTCTTCGTTGACCCTTATCTGCATTGCATCCCAGCTGCACCAGCCCAAATATTCAAAAATCTCCGGATAACGTCTTTCCTCTCTTGTTCTGCAGACGCTTCCCATTTTTTCAAGCGCTGCCTGCGCCGCATTTTTCAAAAGAGCATACGGCTCCCTGCCGGATGCACAGACGAACGCCGTTGCTTCCACATAGTTCATTTGGTCGTAGGAGCTGAAAATCCGCGCAACAACGCTCTTTTCCCCTCCTCCGCAAAGAACGCACTTGTATTTTCCCGACACAACAGGGAGGATAACCGTAAACGTCCCATCCTCCATTTTTATCACAAGCCCCTGTGTCTCGTCCGGGACATCGGAGAGCTTTTTCCCGAACACCGGCATACACCAGCATTCGCTATGGCGGAAATCCGCCATAAAGCTCTCTGCACCGTCCACGGCTATTTCAACCTCCGCACCCCGTGCGGCATCAAGACTCCGTACGGAAAAGCCCCGCACATTGTAAACAGTGCAGCCATAAAGTTCATCAGCCGTTACGTCAATATTAAATCTTTGCTCGGTATTGTCCGCCAAATTTAATCTTGCATCTGTTATCCGCATAGCGTCTCTCCCTTGGTTCTACTCCTGAAAGCATTTATAATATTCCGTACACATCAGCAAAAACGCACCCATTCCGTGCAGATCGTTTTCCTCAGTAGGGCGGTTGATGTAATGTGTGTAATCACCCACACCGGTTCCCTTACACACGTTACTCAGTATAAACGTACCGTCTCTAAGGCTTACATAATCACGGATTACACCGCTGTAGCCGCGTTTTGCGGCAGTCTTCGCGCTCTCCTCAAGCGCGCCAAGCCTTATCAGCCTGCAGAGACCATATGTATACAGGCATGAGCACGATGTTTCCACCCAGTTTTGCTCGTCATCCGTTCTGTTTACTATCTGATACCACATACCTGACCCTTTATCCTGAAATCCCATCAGACTTTCCGCAAGCGCTTTTGCATAGCTTAACATTTTATCGCGGAACGCACCCTCCGGAAGTATCTCCGCAAAAATACATGCCGTTGCAAAATACCAGCCTATCGCTCTTCCCCAAAATTCCGGTGAGCGCCCGGTTTTCTCATCAGCCCATGCGGCTTCGCCCGATGCGTCCCATGCGTGCGACAAAAGCCCGGTCTTTTCATCGCGCATGTTTTCCCACATAAGCGTCATTTGCCGTTCAGCAATCTCCAAAAGCTCAGCATCATTCACGAGAAGACCGTATCTCACTGCCAAAACAGAGCCCATATACACACTGTCAAGCCACATCTGATTGGGGAAACGGTCCATATGCCAGAATCCGCCGTATTGGTTGCATTTCCATTGTTTTAACTTTTTTGCGGCAGAGGCAAGCGCAGCAGAGTAATCTGTACGCGTTTCATCCTCCTTAACATATTGTATCAGAAGATTGCACGGCTGTATATCGTCAAGCACACCCTCCGTAACGCCGCTTATGTTTCCGTTTTCATCTATAAAGCTGTCAAGCCACAGCTTCGTGTAGTCATTGTACTCCTCATCGCCTGTTATTGCATACAGCTCCTGCGCCCCATGCAGAAACACCCCTGCATGATAATGAAATTTGTTCTTCGGCGGAAGCTCTGCCTGTGGAAATTCCTTTTTCTTTTCTTCAAAGCACGCCCTTGCGTAATCCAGACTTGTCATGCGAATCATCCCTTTCCTAAAAGCCAACGCCGACGTGAGAGCATCGCGTCGGCGTCACCTGCATTACAGTACCATTGCCTCGTTATGCTTCTCGGTTGTGTAATCGTTGTCATATTTTACATAAAAATCCTTTTTCAGTCGAATATCCCGGCTCGACGCACCGATGAATATTTCGTAGCGGCCGCTCTCCAACGTCCATTCGTGCAGGCATGCATTGAAATATTCAAAATCCGTATTATCCAGCTCAAAGGAAACCTCCTGTTCCTCACCCGGTAAAAGGAAAATCTTTTTAAATCCGCGCAGCTCCTTCTCCGGTCGCTCTACGATGGAATCCACACAGCCGACATAAAGCTGTGCCGTTTCCCCGCCCGCCACAGTGCCGGTATTTTTCACCCTGAAGCTGACTGTAAGCCTGAATTTTTCCCTGGCAAATTTATCTGCCGAAAGGGTCAGCCCGGAATATTCATACGTTGTGTAAGAAAGACCGTGTCCGAACGGAAACCAGATTTTTTCCGGATGCTTATCATAGTAACGGTAGCCGCAGTTAAGCTTTTCATTGTAGCTCACCTTTATACCGTCACCCGGATAATCTATATCCGTCCTGTCCTCCAGCATAAACGTTTCGGACAGCTTACCCGACGGATTAACCTTACCGAAGAGTATATCCGCCACAGCACGCCCGCTGGCTTCGCCGCTGTACCACATCTGCACAATTGCAGGGGCGTGTGCCCAGCCGAACGGAATAATCGCCCCGCCCACCTGTGTTACCAGTACAAAATTGTCAAACTCGTTCGACAATTTTTGAATGAGCGCATTCATATAGTTGGGCAGACGCAAATTATCACGGTCAAAGCTTTCCGTTTCGCAGTCCGTACCGTAGTTGTCGCCCACAAAGTAAATGTAAAGGTCATATTTGCCGCGTGTGCGCTCCACATATCTCAGCACCGACTCATCAACAAATTTCCCGTCTCCGAGCGGCAAATAATCACATTCCATCCCTACGGCATTTTCCCTGATAAAATCGAACGGAGCATCCACCGAGGCAGGATCTATCGATACATGAGAGCTTCCGCCGCCCATGAACAGAGGTTCTTTCGCAAATTCACCCAAAACACAAATGCGCTTATACTTCTGCGGCGTTATCGGCAGAATGTTGCGCTCATTGCGGAGCAGGGTTATCGTTTCGCACGCCGCACGGTAAGCCGCCTCATGCTGTTCCTTCCGATTATATTTCCCCGTCGGCTTTTTCATCGCGATAATTCTGTTAATATAATTCAGCACCGCCGTGACCGCACGGTCAAGATCGGCTTCCGTTATGATACCCTTGTCGATTCCTTTCCTGATATCGGCAACGATGTCAGGGTTTTTCGGAGCCTGGAAATCAAGACCTGCCTTAATGCACTTTGCCATATCATGCACCGCGCCCCAGTCAGAAATCACCATACCCTCATATCCCCACTCGTCTTTAAGGATATCCGTCAGTAAATATCTGTTTTCCGACGCCCATATTCCGTTAATCTTATTATATGAGCACATCACGCTTGTGGGATTACAGTTCTTAAGGGTTTCCTCAAAAGCCTTCAGGTAATATTCCCGCAGGGTTCGCTCATCTACTTCGACATTTATGCTTCCGCGCAGGATTTCCTGATTGTTTGCAGCGTAATGCTTAAGGCCTGTTCCCACGCCGCGACTCTGTATACCGTTTATAAACGCCGCCGCCATTTTGCCGGAAAGGTATGGATCCTCCGAGTAGTATTCAAAATTTCTCCCGCAATGCGGCGTTCTTTTCATATTTACAGCGGGAGCTAACAGCATATCCACGCCTTCTTCCATACAATCGGCAGCAATGGTCGCCCCTGCCGAAAAGGCAACCTCCTCATTCCATGAGCTTCCCACCGCCGATGCCGTGGGCAGGGCGGTATCTCCGCCCTCTATGTTGCATTCCTGCGGACAGCGCGGGTGATTGATAAGCCGACGTATACCGTGCGGTCCGTCGGAAAACATAATGACGGGAATCCCGTATTTTTCAAAACCGTTCGTTCCAAGGTCGTGGTCACAGGTAAGCAGCGTGCACTTTTCCTCAAAGGACATCTCTGCAAGCACCTTTTTTACGTCAATTAAGTCTGATTTCATGCTAATTTCCCTCCATTTCAAAATATTTTACCGGATTCTTCAATTTCTATTTTCAGGGAAACATGTCCCTCACCCGTAGCATAAAATACGGCATACCGGCCGTTCCGATTTTCGTAAAACGCGCTTTCACGTCCTATCGTGCCGTCAGTCAAAAAGCGACAGCACCATCCGGCATACAGAACCGATGCCTGTTTTTCTCCCACCATGTGCCGGGCATACCTCTCTCCGTCAAAGCTCAGCATCGGGAACATGATTTCAACCTGACCGTCTGCCTCAGCCTCCACCGTTACGCCTCCGGCTCCGACCGCAAAGCTTTGCTCAATATGTGCGCCGTTTTCGGCGACACACAGAAATTTGACAAAAGCCCTGCCGTCCTCACTGCTTTCGATAAGAGTATATCTTACGTCCGGGTCGGAGGTGTTTATGCTGCCATTCTCCGTCTGTGCTCTTGCCGCCACAGATAGAAACGATGGATTTTTCCCGTTTATCCGATAGTTTGGCTCTTTCGCAAACGGAACAGAAAGGCAAATCGCGGACGGTGCGCCTTTCTTGTGTACGCGTCCTAAGCCGTTTGCGTCATAATGACCGTCCGCTTTGGTTTCTATTTCAATAAAATAATCATCCCGGCGGCACATGATTTTGTGAAAATGCGCACTCGTCTGAAAAATTCCGTTTTTACAATGTGACGAACCACTTTTTTCGGCAATTGTTTCATTTGCCATGGCATACGCCAAGTACAGGTTTGACGCCGCCGTTATCATATATTTATCGAAGTAGGCATAGCTCTCGCACCCAAAGCCCTCGTGCGGGTCAAACCGGTTTTTAATATGACTTATTTTCTCATGTGTAAGATATGACGTCACTGACTGCGCCGCTTGCGCCGCCGCACTTTTAAACAGACCGGCTTTTTCCGTATTTCCGCTTCGGTTGAAAAGCTCAGCGTAAAATTCACACAGTGCGCTGTAGCACGCCTCATTAAAAAGAAACTGTGCACTTCTGCCGCCGAATGGAATTTCCCCTGTTACCGACTGCATATCAAGCGTTAATTCAGCGGATTTTAACAGTGTTTCCAAAAGAGCAGCACGATGCCTTCCGTCGTAGCCAAAGTAAATTGCCACACACAGCTGAAGCCGCGTCATGAAATCGTAAAGAATAGGCTCGGCCGGGTCGCGGTACATTCCGTTTTCGTCAAACCATTCAAGCTGAGAGGCTATCTGCTCATCGATAAACCGTCTGTCTCCGCCAATCCCGGCATATAGTTTAAGCTGCTCGCTTGCTGCCGAAAACGCCGCCCAGTTGTGTACGCGCTCGCCACGTTCCCTCATTCTTACTGCAACAGCGGTATATGCGGCATACGGGTCAATTTTCGCAAGATTGGCACGCCATTTTTCCGTTACCGGTTTATCAAAAATACCGGCGTTCTCCACTTCAAGCAGGCAGAGGACGATTTCCTTAACAGAAAAATCATTTCCCACCGCTCCGCCGTTTCTTTGAAGAGCTGTCGGAATCTGCTCACAGCACAGGGTCATCATCTTTAAGAAATCATCTTTATACTCCTTCGCCCTGCCATGTGCCGCCAATATGCCGAGGCACGCCGTAAGACGCGGAAATCCGTGTTCATAAATACCACGCTCCTCCGCATCCTTCGTATTTAAACGTATATCGTCAGCAGTATATGCTCCGAGCACTTTTTCGGCCAAGTCGAGATATCGCTGTTTCTCCATTGTTTCTCTCCACAGTTAGCGTTGCCCATCTTCTTGTTTACAAAGTCTGCCGTTTTAAACCGTTTTATGAAAGCAACTTTATGACTGCTTCTATAACGCCGGCAGATGCCACCACAGATGCCGTGCCGAGTACAATGCCGAAAAGCTGCTTTCTTTCAAGCCTTTCTCTGAATATCAATGCTGCCGATAACGATGTAAAAACAATAGTTAAGCCGTTATACGTCGGGAAAAATATAATGCTGGGAAGCCTGCCGCTGAGCATAATGTTAAGTCTGGCGTTGCCAAAGCTCATGACGCCGCTTCCCAAAAAGTAAGGGAATGCACTTTTCGGAAGCCGCGGCAGCCTGCCCTCGCGCTTTCTTGATACAGCAATGGACGACACTAAAAATACCAGAAACGATACTGCCGATGCCACCAGCATCATTCCATCTGTCTCAGCGGCATATTCCGATGCCTGATGAGACTTAAAGATGAGTCCGCAAGCCCCGCTTGCCGCAAAGAAGAGTGCACACCAGCCCCGCCACCCCGGCTTAGCTTCTCCGCCCTTGGGCGAAATACACAAGAATAAGGCCACAACGAGAAGTGCAAGACAGACAATCTGGACAACCGTTACCTTTTCATGGAAAAGCAGCACGCCGAACACTGTCGGAATCAAAAACGCTGCGCCTCCCACAAACGAGGTCACCGACGCGGAGCCTGATGCCATTGCCTGCATCTTGGCAAGAAAAAATGCCGCAATCGCGCTGCCGTACAGGACGCCCCACAAAGCAGTCCCTCCGCTGACGCATATCGTGCCGTTGAGTACAAAGGATACTGCAATCCACACGCCGGAAATCATCGCGTTAAAAAGCAGGATATCGCCCGCTCCCTTCAGCCCGCGATTATTGAAGCCATGCAGCAAAAGGTTGTCTGCGGTTGCAAATGCAATCGAAAGAAAGAGTAAAAACAGCATAAGGAGCCTCCTGTCATTGCTTGTCTGGCTTTATTGTAGCATATATTTTACCCTCGGCAACCGCGTACACTTGCATAAAAGTGCGATTTTTTATCATTTGCCGTTAAATTTCCTGAATTTATTGCTCTGCTTCCAGTTCTATAAGATTTACGCTGTTCGGCAGGAGCTTAAGCGTGATTTCTGCTTTATCCGTTGTCTCCATGCTGAATGTGTACGGCTTAAGCGTCCCCTCCTCTTTCAGCTCCGCGATTTGCGCGTCCGAAAGCTTCTCCGGGTAGTTCTTCTTCTGATACACGGCGTAGGGATTTGTGTGTTCTCCATCTATCGTCCAGACAGTCACTCTTTTTTTGCCTGCCTCCAGCCCCGCCAGGGTTATCGTTTGTGTCATTTCTTCAATGGTCGGTTGCATATCCTGCGTAGCGTAGGTAATCGCGACTGCGAGCTTATTTTCTTCGTTCTTCGTTGCAATTACCGTAAGATTCTCCGCTTCTATACACGTATCAAGCAGATTCTCGTACAGTTTTCCCGCTAAAACGTACGCATTGTATATCGGCTTTTTTATAAAATTCAGGGAAAAGAAATTTCTGAAGCCCTCAAATTCCGTCGTCATTTCATGCTGCCCGGAAAGACAAATCATAAGCTTACCAAGATTATAGTCTCCACGGATGTAGCGGTCAATCATCATAAAGAAAAAAGCCGAAAGTTTCTCTGTCTCACGAAAAAGCGTAACAGGATACTGCGCCGCTTTAAAAAAGCCATGAGAACAGGCACCCCATTCATCCACAACAACCTCTGTTTCAGCCGGAAGATATTGCTTTACAACGTTATAATATCCGTCATTACAATCAAAATGACTGTCTATCGAGACAGGTCTTTCACCGCTTTCGGCACGCATGGGATCTGTTCCGTAAACATGGAAATTCACATAATCAAGGCGCAGCCGATTCTCCGTTACATACTTTAAAAAGCTTTCCAAAAACTGCGGGCAGGCAGCAGCACAGCCGCCGATGTGAAGCGTATCGCAAACAGAGGTAACACCGCTCACAAAGCCCTTATACAGCTTACAATACTCCGTTACCCGTTCATCGTAATGCTCCGCCCATTTACCCTTTATAAAAAAGCCCGGGCCGTCAGGTTCATTAAAGCAGTGAAGATACCATTTCTCAACCTCTGCACGTCCGTATCTGGCGACAATATGCCCCGTAAAAATGTGGCACAGCTCTTCCCAGATTTTATAGTCCTTCGGAGGCGATGTAATCCACATTTTTCCCTTATATCTGGTCTTTCCGTTAGACATACTCGACACATCGCCCGCATCCCGCGCAAGGAACGCTGGAATGCCCGCATATGAAATCATCGGCGTAAAGCCCTTGGATAAAAGATAATCTATTCTCGTATCGCAAAGAGAAAAATCACTTACGATGCTGCCATTCGCATCCTCAGCGAAAACGTCCTCAAACATGGCATAAATACGCACGTATCGAGCTGCTTTATCCTTTGATATTTCATTGAGGATTTTTTGCCCCCAGTCATCCTCTATGGCATCAGTGGGATGAAACAGAATATGGTTCCAAAAATTCGGTTGCTTTTTTACCGTCCTGTCGGCAAAAATTACATTCTTCATACCTTTACTCCTTTTACAGCGCTGACTGCGTATCATTCGGGTCACCGTTAATTGCCAGATCGTACTCAGCGGACCAGTCCAAGCCGCGATATTCCGCTGCCCGCTCATCTTTCTCGATAAAGTCCATAAGCAGGTCGAGCATTTCCTTTGTCCATGTGTTTTTGTCAATCTGTGCCGTTGTAAATTTATTTAAGGTTATCATTTCAAAACCAAACAGATCTTTCACCTGCGTCTTCGCCGCACCCCCGACGACCTCCTCCACCAGATGAGCCGGTATGAAAAGGACACCGCCGCCGGCGCCGAACACCACATCTCCCGGCAGACAGACCGCATTACCGATGCGCGTCACGGTGTTGTAGCCCGTCATAATAAACCCGCGTATTGGCGTCGGGTCAATCCCCCGGTAATACACCTGCGTATCCTCTACCTTTTTCATCTGCTCGGTATCCCGTATACCGCCCCAGATGACCGCACCGCCATTTTCATTTTGGGTTTTGTTTTTCAATGCCGTTGTCAGATTCCCACCCAAAAATGTCCCCTTATAAATCTTATCGTACATATCAATAACGGGAACATCTAAGGGCTGAAGATTATCAATGATCCATTGATTATAGGTGCCTGTCCTTCCCTCGCTTCGCCCGACTTCCTTTACAACAGCATCATAATCAGGTCGGAACGGACAGTAGGTCGCCGTAACGGCGCGCCCGATAAGCTTTCTTCCGTCGTCATGCAGGATATGCAGACGCCCCTCAAACTGGCTCTCATAGCCCTTGACAAAAATAGGCTTCCAGACCTCTTCCAGAGTAAGCTTCTTTAGTGCCTTCAAATATTTTTCGTCAACTTTTGGCCGCCCGTCAGGGAAGCGTTCTCCCTTCCACTGTGGTGTGAGTGCAATGATTTCTTCCTTTACGTTAAAATTCATTTCCCCGCTTCTCCTCTCTGTTCTTTTTCCAGCAGACCTTTTAAATACCCGATGGCAAACAGTCTGCCGAGTGCGGCATATCCCGCCGTCTGCTCCCGTTCCCCGTTAAGCGTCGGCACATGGTCTACCCGTATGGGCACATCAATTCCAAGCTCCTCATAAAGATTCATCAGGCGGCGCATATCAAGGCTGCCGTTGTCATGGAAGGTTTCTCGGAATTTTTGCCGATTTCCCACAGCATTTCTGAAATGTATGAAAAATATCCTGTTTGCGAAGTCACGTATAACCTCTTCGAGGTTTTCTCCCATTACGAAATACGTTGCCTGGCACATCGTAATGCCGAGCATTTCACTCGGACAGATATCGAAAATTGCTTTTTTGATATTTGCTGCTGAAATCATAATTCTCGACACGCCGCCGAGTTTTGGAACAGGCGGGTCATCCGGATGCAGCGCAAGCCTAATACCGTATTTTTCAGCATCCGGAATAACCGCCTTCAGAAAATATTCATAGTTATACCAAAGCTCTTCCTCGCTGATGCTGTCCTCCGTAGGCTTAAAATGCTCCATTTCAAACCCCGTAACACGTGCACCGCCTCTCTCCCTAATATCATACTCCGTTCTCAGCCAGCCGATATGTGCCATGAAATTAAAGCATATGGTATCTGTCCCCAGTTCACGCATTATGGGAAACATCTTTAAAACCTTCTCAATCGCTTCGTCACGATACATGTCCCCCGTTTTGATATGTTCGTGAACCTCATTCGGCATAGGCTCAATAAGCTTCGGGCAAATGCCAAAATCGGTAAAACGCTTATAAACAGTTTCCCAATGTGACTTATTTGTTAAATCAAAATCCGGTGTCTCCGGCAGGCGGATGACACCCGCCTTCACACCGCACTGTTTGGCAATGTCCCACGTTAAATCCTTTTCACTTCTAAAATAGTCGGTTAAAATCATAGCCGTTTCCCTCTTACACACCACCGAGTGTTAAAAATCCGCCGTCAACGGGAACGGTAATCCCCGTCACAAACGCCGCTGCCTCATCGTCCAAAAGCCAATTGACGCAGCCGAGCAAATCCTGTGCCCTGCCAAAGCGCCCCATCGGCGTGTGAGCTATCACTGATTTTCCTCTCTCGGTCAGCCCCTCCTCGACCGTTCCCAGATAACCGCGGCTGCGTTCATTCACCATAAAACCAGGAGCAACTGCGTTTATTCTGATGTTAGCCGGGGCATAGTATGCCGCAAACGACTGGGTAAGGTTTGCTACCGCCGCCTTACTCATTGCATAGGCAAAGCAGCGCGTCAGCGGACAATAGGTATTCATGGATGCAAAATTCAGTATGCTTCCGCCGCCGCACTCCACCATTTGCTTTGCAAATTCCATTATAGGGTACACCGTCCCCATGGTGTTAGTGTTAAGCACGCCGGAAAATGCATCAAAATCAATGTCGTACAAGCCCCTTGCGCCCTCCGGAAGCTTGCCCGTCAGCTCACGTGGGTCGAATTCGGTAATGGTCGGCATTGCCTTGGTATTGTTTCCGCCCGCACCGTTCACCAGTATATTGCAGGCTCCAAATGTTTCTTTCGTCTCTTCCGCAAGCCGTCGGACGGCATCCCTGTCCGTCACGTCGCAGGCGACCGCATAGGCCGTGCCTCCTGACTTTTCAATTTTTCCGAGTACGGCATCAAGCTTTTCCCGCGTTCTTCCGACAAGCATAACTCTTGCTCCCTGCTCTGCAAGATTTATCGCAATCTCTGAGCAAAGCGTTCCCCCCGCACCCGTTACAACGGCAACCTTGTTTTCAAATTTCATTTTGCATTCCTCCATTCAGTGCTTCCTCCAATCAGCCTTTTCGCATTTTTATAGCACATACCGCACACCAGATTTTCCAAATCTTCATACCGGCAGGCAAGCGTGTGCTTTTCATACTTTTCTCCGAGAAATTCGCACAAAACGCGCCTAAAATAATCATGTCGCACAAAGGATAAAAAGCTCCGGGAATCCGTCGTCATCCCGACAAAGTTTGACAAGAGCCCGAAAGCAGCGGTATTTTCGAACATTTCCGTGATTCCGTAGCTGTGGTCGCACCACCACCAGGCAGGCCCCTGCGTTACAAGTCCCGGCACGCCGTCTCTTGCATACGAGCCGGAAAGAACCGAAACAAGCGCATTATCGGCAGGATTGAGCGCAAAGAGAATCGTCTTGGGAAGTCCTGACCCACTCTTATCGAGACTGTCGAGAAAGCCTGTCAGCGATTTTACATCCGGACTGTTCCCTATTCCCGCAAAGCCTCCCGCCGGTCCTGCTGCTTCCCGCAGGCGGGAGCTCGTACTACGCTGTGCCCCGATATGAAGCTGCATGACAAATCCAAGACGCGCAAAGCTTGCACCGAGAAATTCGAGTATGTACGAAAAAAGCCTTTCCTTTTCCTCATTTTCCAAGACTCCTCCGCACAGGAGTTTCATGAAGCGGTCATCGTTTCTTCGGTCATCCGCGTAAAACCTAAATCCGTTGTCAAGCGCAACATCCGCAAAAACACAGCCGCTTTCTAAAAATTCCCCGAGTCCGAATGTTACGGCAGCTTTAAAATCGACAATTCCATTTATTTTGATATTTGCTTTTTCTTCGAGTCTCTTTATCGTTTCAATCGTCGGCAGAAGAAGGTCATCGCACCGAAGGGACGGTGCAACGCTGTTCATTCCTCCGAAAGCCGCCGTATCATCACAGACAGACATGCACGGACAGACAAATTCAACGTTGAAATCCTTTAAAAGCGTGCCCGGCGAAACGGTATGCGTCCTCAGGTATTCGTTGCAGTACTCATAGATTTCGTCGGCGTTTTCACCGTTCGGCGCTAACTCGATGCCCAACAGCGCATAAAGCTCTGTTCCTGCCCAGACATACAGCGGATTCCCGATAAGCCGCGGTACGGTCTCGCACCATTTAACGAATTTTTCCCTGCGCGTGGAATCTCCCGTTATGTATTTCTCTTCTACTCCGCACATTCTCATTGCGCGATGCTTGTATGGATCCGGCTTTATCCACAAATCGTAAATATTGTCGAATCTCCTGTCCATCGCTATATCCTGTGGCGATAAATGGTTGTGGTAATCAATAATGGGCAGTGTGCGTGCAAATTCGTACAGTCTTTTTGCCGTTCCATTGTTAAGAAAAAGTGTTTCGCGGCACATTCACTTCACTCCTTTGATTTTATGTGCTATTTGCCATATTGAATTTGTTGAAAAGCATAGCCTGTCAGCTTGCTTAATCTACAGTTTAAGCATATAATATGTCCATATTCAAAACAATATCCTATTCGACAAAATTGTATGGTATTCGCTCATTTTGTGGATTAGTGTGCTTTTATCGCAGAGCTGAATCTGAAATTCAGCTCGCGATTCCTCCGACGCAAAAGCGTCTGCGGAAGGGAGGCTTTTATGGATGATATAAGATTTAACGGAAATCTGGACTTCGTTTTTCACAACGTAGGCTTTGTCAGCGTCGTGAGAAACCAAGGTCATACATACGAATATAAAGACGGAAAGCCCCGCTACTCCTTTATCTATTTGCAGAACGGGGAAATGGATTATTCCTTTCCGCGTGAAAGGAAAACAGTAAAAATCAAAAAGGGCAGTTTTGTCTTCATTCCAAAGGGCATTCCCTATAAGGCTGCATATCTGAAGGACAATACCGTTGTAAAAATAATCGTGTTCGATATAAGCGCAAAAAGATTGCCGCCGTTTTTTAAAAGCTTTTTGGTCGGATACTCACCCAATATTGCTGCTGCCTTTCATTCCTTATCTGGTATTAGTGCAAGAAATGCCATTTATCTGACCTCAAAGATTTACGAAATACTGTTTTATGCGGAAGCATCCTCACTCAATGTACCCCAAAAATACCAAAAGCTTAACCCCGCGTTGCACGAGGTTAACTTTAAATACTACGAAAGCAAAAGCTTGGCATACTATGCCGAATTATGTAAAATGAGTCAGTCCAATTTCAGAAAATTGTTTAAGGAATACACAGGAGAAACCTTTATCTCGTACAGAAACATTCTTCGCATTTCCATCGCGAAGGAAATGATTGACAGCGGCGAATTCACAGTGTCGGAAGCAGCATACGCCGTAGGCTTTAACAATATGTCCTTCTTTTACGATGTATATAAACGCTATACTCAAAATCAATTTTTAAAGTAATGCAGCGGGCAAAATTCTGTTGCCTGCAAAGGGGTATCTGTGTTAGAATCACTGTGTTAGAATCACCGTGTTGGTATCCATATTTTAAGCAATATCCCATTCGCCAAATTGTATAATATTCGTTCCTTTTAGGGGTTTTTACAGATGATATAAGATTTAGCGGAAGTTCGGACCTTGTTTTTCACAACATGGGCTTTGTCTGCGTTGTGAGAAAGCAGAGATATACATACAAGTATAAGAAAGGAAATGAAAGAAATGGCAGAAAGCAGATTAATTGGGGATTATCCGATAATTGGTATCAGACCTGTGATTGATGGTCGAAGGGGAGCGCTTAAGGTGCGTGAATCCTTAGAAGAACAGACTATGAGCATGGCAAAGTCCGCGGCGAAATTGTTTGAGGAGAATCTGAAGTATTCCAACGGAGAGTCCGTAAAGGTAATTATTGCGGATACCACCATCGGACGTGTTGCTGAAGCAGCGGCATGTGCTGCAAAGTTTAAAAAGGAAGGTGTTGATATTACCCTGACCGTAACACCCTGCTGGTGCTACGGTGCAGAGACCATGGATATGGACCCTATGACCATCAAGGGTGTGTGGGGCTTTAACGGAACGGAGAGACCCGGTGCCGTATATCTGGCATCCGTGCTGGCAACCCATGCCCAGAAGGGGCTTCCCGCGTTCGGCATTTACGGAACGGACGTGCGGGATGCGACGGATATCACTATTCCTGAGGATGTAAGAGAGAAATTATTGCGTTTTGGACGTGCGGCAGTGGCAGCAGCGACCATGAGAGGCAAATCCTACTTACAGATTGGTTCTATCTGTATGGGTATCGGCGGCTCCGTCATCAGCCCTGAATTTATTGAGGAATATCTGGGTATGCGCGTGGAATCCGTGGACGAAGTGGAAATAATCCGCCGTATGAGTGAAGAAATTTATGACAAAGCGGAATATGAAAAGGCGCTTGCATGGACAAAAGAGAAATGTATCGAAGGCTTTGACAAGAATCCGGAAGAATTACAGAAATCCCGCGAGGCAAAGGATGCCGACTGGGAATTTGTAGTGAAAATGATGTGTATTATCAAGGATTTGATGAATGGCAACCCTGATCTTCCTGAAGGACGTGAGGAGGAAATGGTTGGGCACAACGCCATAGCAGCAGGCTTTCAGGGGCAGAGACAGTGGACAGATTTCTATCCCAACTGCGACTTCCCGGAAGCGCTTCTCAATTCTTCCTTCGACTGGAACGGCGCAAGGGAACCCTACATACTGGCAACTGAAAATGACGTTCTCAACGGAATCGGTATGCTGTTTATGAAGCTGCTTACAAACCGTCCTCAGATGTTTGCGGACGTGCGTACCTACTGGAGTTCCGATGCAGTGAAAAAGGCTACCGGCTACGATATCGAAGGTGTGGCAAAGGACGCGGGCGGTTTTATCCACTTAATCAACTCCGGTGCCTGCTGTCTGGATGCCAACGGTGCGGCAAAGGACGCTGACGGCAATGCGGTGATGAAGCCCTGGTACGAGGTGACCGAGGAGGACCGGGAGGCAATCATGAAGAATACCACGTGGAATTATGCGGATTTGGGCTATTTCCGCGGTGGCGGTTATTCCTCCAGATTTGAGACCAAAGCTCAGATGCCTGTAACTATGATCCGTTTGAATCTGGTGAAGAATTTGGGACCTGTTCTGCAAATTGCGGAAGGTTGGACGGTATGGCTTCCCGAGGAGGTATCCGATATCCTGTGGAAACGTACCGATTACACCTGGCCTTGTACCTGGTTTACACCCAGAGTAACGGGAGAAGGTGCATTTAAGACTGCATATGATGTTATGAACAACTGGGGTGCCAACCACGGCGCCATTTCCTACGGACATATCGGGGCAGATCTGATTACCCTTTGCTCCATGCTGAGAATCCCGGTATGCATGCACAATGTTCCCGAGGAGAAAATCTTCAGACCTGCTGCATGGAATGCCTTCGGAATGGATAAGGAGGGACAGGACTACAGAGCCTGCGCGGCATATGGTCCGTTGTATAAGACAATCCGGTAAGAATCTCCGGAAGAGATACGTTAAAATGTTTTTCCGCTGGACACCTATGCGGAGATGCCATCGGTTGCATCGAAGGATTTGCCTTTTACGAGGAAGCCCAAAAGCCCATCCATTATTGCCAGAGGGGAAAGGGCATTCTGTATGCCAACACGATGCTTACAAAAAGACACTATTTAATGCAGTTAAGGAAACAGGAAGCCAATAACAGCGGGCAAAATTCTGTTGCCTGCAAAGGGGTATCTGTGTTAGAATACATAAGTGGAAAATGGATTTCAGGAGGCTGATTATTTATGTGGAAGGTAATACTGATTGTGGTAGCGGTGATTGCCGCCATTATCGCGATACTATATTTTCTCGGGAAAAAGGCTCAGAAGAAACAGGCCCAGCAGCAGGAAATGCTGGAGGCAAACAAGCAGACCATCTCCATGCTGATTATCGACAAGAAGCGTATGAAGCTGAGAGACTCCGGTCTTCCCCAGATAGTTCTGGAGCAGACCCCAAAGGCGCTGCGCGGCTCTAAGATGCCCATCATCAAGGCAAAGGTCGGCCCCCAGATTATGTCCCTCATCTGTGACGAAAAGATTTTTGATTCCGTTCCCGTCAAAAAGGAAGTAAAGGCTGTTGTCAGCGGCATCTATGTCCTTGATGTCAAGGGTCTTCACGGCAAGTCGGAGATTGTGCCCGTGAAAAAGAGCCGCTTTAAAAAGGCTCTGGAGGCTGCTCAGGAAAAGGCAGGTGCCAAGCCCATCAAGTAACGGGACTTCGGAAAGCTTCTGCCCGAACGACAATCAGGCAGCGGTCGAAGACCTCATTCTGCGCGGTCAGCGCATACTCTGCCCGCAGCTGTAGTGTGTCTGCCTCTTCCATGCACGATACCCTTGCAGTCTCTACGCCAAGCTGCAGCAGCCCGCAGGGTGTTGCATAATCGGTCATATGAGTCTTCCCGGGTTCAAATACCATTCTGGCATTTACAGCCCCTCTTTTTGTCAGCTCCAATACTGTCTGTGTATCATCGCCCGGCAAGTCCGGGCTTTTTTTCCATTTCAAAACATTCCTTGTACCGCCGTTCTCCCCATCAGTTTCCTCGTATATCAGATACCTGCTGCCGCCTCTGTCATAATATTCTGCGCATCCTGCAAACTCCGTCACGGCTTCCCTTCCGTCCTCGTCCCGATGGATACCGCGAACTACAATCTGTACCTCTGTGTCGTTCTTCACGTCAACCCTCCGTTTTTATGATTAGAAGATATTTTTACACTAATCCCCCATGTCTCCGCAGACGACTCAAATCGTTATGAAAAACGCTGTTTTTGCGTTTTTCGTGTGCGAAACACAGAAGTACTTTCCCTCTAATAATTCTCAATTTGAATGGTCTTTGCCGATAAAATCCCGTACTTGATAATGGAGTTCGCAAAGCGGACAAATTTGTCCGCCTTATCGCTGACATAGAACCGATATCGGTCACTCCCAAGCCCCGGTGCTTCTTCATTTAAAAGCTCCAGCTTCTTCAGCATAGCCTTCAGCTCCAGCGCCGTCTCATAAGCAGGATTTACCAGTGTCACCTTATCTCCCACCACGCCTGCCAGTGTGGAACGAATCAGCGGATAATGGGTACAGCCCAGAATCAGGGTGTCAATGTCCGTATCAATCAGCTCCGCCAGATACCTTCTGGCAATCTCTTCCGTCACGGGGTCCTGTAAAAGTCCTTCCTCCACCAGCGGCACAAACAGGGGACATGCCTTCCCGTAAATCGTCACGCTGCGGTTCAGCTCCTTTATGTACCGGGAATATATCCCGCTCCCAATCGTCGCTTCCGTGGCAATCACACCGATTCTGCCGTTTCTTGTTGCCTCCGCCGCCACCTTTGCGCCGGGCTTTACCACGCCGATAATCGGTATGTCCAGATTTTTTTCCAGCGCATCCAGCGCATAGGCGCTTGCCGTGTTGCAGGCTACCACTATGGTCTTAACCTGAAACGTCTGCAGAAACCGCACAATCTGCTCCGAAAATCGGGTTACCGTCTCCTGCGACTTGCTTCCGTAGGGAACTCTCGCCGTATCTCCGAAATAAATTATTTTTTCATTTGGCATCTGCCGCATGATTTCCCTGAATACCGTAAGTCCGCCCACTCCGGAATCAAAGACACCGATGGGCGCATCCTTACGCAGCAATTCTCTGTTAATCTGCATCCTAATCTCCATTCCGCCGCAATTAGTACTTCTTTTCGCACTAGTCGGATACAATGCCCAGCTCCCGCAGAATTCTGCTCTGCACCCGCACGGTTCCCCTCTTGGCAGTCAGAAGTTCTTGAAACAGAGCACCGTCAAAGCTCCACTCCCCCGTCACGTCCCTCTCCTGCCCGTCCTCCTCGCAGATGACCCGCACCGTATCCGGTGTCAGGGTAAGCTCCGGGTAGAGCACTCCCCACCAGCCCAGAGCTGCGCACATTCCTATCACAATACGAATTCCGATAAATTTTCTTTTCACACAATGCCCTCACTTTCTCTCAGTGAGAGTATTGCCTGCATCCCGAAGGTCTATACCACTTTACTTTTTCGTCTGCTGCCTGTCAAGACGTATCTGACGCATAATTGCCCTCTCCTGATTATCAATGTGGGTTTTTGCCGCCTGTGCCGCCGTCTCCTTATCCTTTTTCAGGATGCTCTCATAGATAATCTTATGCTCCTCCACCAGCATCTCATGCTGGCTTGTGTCCTTAATATATTCAAACCGATAGCGGTACATCTGCTCTGCCAGATTATTGACCAGCTGAATCAGTCTCTGATTTCCCGTTGCCTGCACGATGATGTCATGCAGTGCCACATCCGCCTGGGCAATCTTTTTGACATCCCCCGTCCTGATGGCAGTCTCAAACTCATCGCATGCCGCCTTCAGAGTTACAAGCTCCTCCTCCGTAATCCGCTCACACGCCAGCTCAACGCAGAGTGCATCCAGAGCACGTCTCACCTCGAGCACGTCATTCATGCTCTTTTCCGTAATCTGCGCCACCTCTGCGCCTCTGCGGGGAATCATGGTTACCAGCCCCTCCAGCTCCAGCTTGCGAATTGCCTCTCTGATTGGAGTCCGGCTGACCCCCAGCTTATCTGCCAGATGAATTTCCATCAGGCGCTCTCCCGGCTTCAGCTCTCCCGTCAGAATTGCCTGCCTGAGCGTGTTAAAGACCACATCACGCAGCGGAAGAAGCTCATTCATGGATGATTGTAAATAATTCAGCATACCGCCCCGCCTTTCTGCCCGCATTTGGTTAAACCGTCGACGTCACAAACAGCTGCTTTGCCAGCTCCTCCCGTCGCAGCTGCTCACAGGCGTGCTCCGCACACGCTCTGTCAGGGAACACCCCGAATACCGTAGGTCCGCTTCCGCTCATCAGACTGTTATGCGCACCCAGCTCCAGCATACGCTGCTTTATCGTCGCTATCACGGGGTGAGCAGGTATCGTGACATTCTCCAGTACATTCTCCATCCGCTCCACCACCCCCCGCAGATTTCCTTCTTTGATGGCAGCCACCATGCCGTCAATGTCAGGGTGCCGTCTCAGTCTGGTGGCATCCAGCTTTGGGTAGACCTCCTTCGTGGAAACGCCGATTCCGGGCTTTGCCACCAGAAGCGTCATCTCCGGCACGGCTTTAAGCGCCGTCAGCCTTTCGCCGATGCCCTCTGCCAGCGCAGTGCCGCCCATCACACAGTATGGCACGTCCGCACCGATTTTAACCGCCGCATCCATCAGCTCCCCGTCCGTGACATCCGGACAGAAAAGCTCCCTCATTCCCTTCATTGCAGCCGCAGCATCCGTGCTGCCGCCCGCCATGCCTGCTGCTATCGGTATGCTCTTCTGCAGATGAATGCGCACACCCTCTCTGAGTCCGTATCTCTCCTGCATCAGCCGTGCCGCCTTATATATCAGATTGTTTTCGTCTGTCGGCAGCTCGCCGGAATCTGTGGTGAGCACGATTCCGTGGTCTGCCCTCTGTAAAAGCAGCTCGTCATATATTCCCACCGACTGCATCACCATCTTTACCTGATGATAGCCGTTGGGCAGACACCCCAGCACATCCAGACCCAGATTTATTTTTGCATATGCCTTGATTGTATAGGAATCCATAAAGCCTCCACATTGTATTTTGTATACAAAGATTGTATTAAATTATATACAATTTAAAGGCTTTCGTCAAGGCTTGCTCACCTCATTCCTGCCCTGTCACTGCCAGATAGGATTCGTTTTCCGCTACAATCCTGTAATCCTCCGGAAGGCAGTCCTTTTCCGTCTGATGCAGGATGTATAACGCATTTTCTTCCCCGAATTCCTGCTCTCTCATATCGACATAGTGATATCTGTCCGCATACGAAAGCAGAGTGCGTCCCTCCGTCGTCTGCGTCCTTCCCTGATAATAGAGCGGGTCTATCCTGCATTGGTACTGGGTCAGTATCTCCGCCATGTACACATTGCGCTGCCAGCCCATATTGCCCGTAATATACAGGGTGTCATACTCTGTCAGGGCATCCGCCTCCTCCACAAGCTCCAGAAAATTCACATTGAAATAGAGCTGAATCTCCTGTGCAAAATCCGTGGCATAGCTCACAAGAAAGGTCACTGCACAGATTCCGTAAACCGCCATTACACAGATTCCGGCTCTTTTTACATACTCCTCCCTCAGCCAGCCGAGCACCGTCCTCACGCCGTAGGCACACATAAAAAGCAGCGGATAAAAAATAATATTAATTCTGTTGACATTGACCTCTCTGGTAGCAAGTCCCGCCCAGAACGCGCTAAGCAGAAAGAGCCACAGTGCCATCTGATTGCACTTCTTTGCAGCCACCTTCTCCTGAAAGAGCTTCGTCGTAAACTGTATCATTCCAATCAGTATAAAGGGAGTGGACAAATGATAAAGCGGGCCAAATTCAGGCAGTGCATTATGCAGCCAGTCCGGCTTTTGCAGAAACACCTGATTCCAGAGTGCTGCCACGTTTTTCCTCAGCTGCTCTATGGAAAAGTCAAAAAAAAGTATGTCCCTGCTCCGCACACTGTCCGGGAAAAACGGCATCGTAAAAAGCGGTGTCTCCACAGTATTAAGCCCAAACAGATTGACTGCCATCGTTATCGTCTCCGGCAGAACCACCACAAGAAAGAGAAGTGCACTGATAAGCAGCTCCCGTAAAGGCAGCCGCTTTCTCCGAACGCACCATGCCGCATATGTCAGCAGAAATACCGGCACTGTGTAGATTGCTACCCCATAGCAGTAAAAGGTCAGCCCGAAGCACAGCATGGAAAGGTAAAGATATCTTCTCTTCTCCAGCCCCAGCAGCAAAAGGTAAAAACCCAGCAGAAAGACATGCGGAAACAGATTGCAGTCCAGCGACCAGCGGCTCTGCATGAATTGCCATGGGTTGACTGCCGTGAGCGCCATTACCGCAATCCCCCACTTCTGCGAAAACAGTCTTTTCCCAATCAGGTACATAAGTGCCACCCCGGTTGTGCCTGCCAGCACCATGGGCAGACGGATTGCAAAGGTGGAAAAACCGAAAAGTCTGATGAACGGTACCATGCAATAGGACAGCAGCACACTCATCTGTCCATACCGCCATGCCGTAAAATGTACCGGCAGCCGCATGCCGTATCTGTCTGTTCCATATCTCGACAGCGCCCATGCGTCCACGGCTGCCATCGCCTCATCCTGATTCACTCCTCCCGGCACATCTGTCAGCCCTATAATGCGCATCAGAAATGCCGCAAGCAGTATCAGCCAAAACAGCGCTCTGGAGAAATCATGCTTTCTAACCCATTTACTTCTCATTTCATCCTCTTTTCTGCGCGTCTGCACAACCGCTCCCCGCCATAACCTGCACCCTCCCTTGGTCTGTTCCGTTCCATATCAAGTATAAAAAATTCCTCTGCGAACGTCAACCTTTCCCTATAAGTACGCCAAAAAGGCGAGGTGATTCCCCGCCCCGCACAGCAGCTGCGCCAGCACAATACCCGCCGCTTCTCACAGCAGCCGTGCCAGCACAATACTTGCCACCGTACCCGCCAGTGTTGACAAAAGTGCTCCTGCCAGCGTATAGCGGGTCTTCGTTACCTTTGCCGCCAAAAAATAGACGCTCATAGTGTAAAAAACCGTCTCAGTACAGCTCATCAGGATTGAGGTCAGCACTCCCGCGTAGGAATCCGGTCCTGCTGTCTTAAATATGTCCAACACAAGCCCTGTCGCCGCAGAGGAGGAAAACAGCTTGATGACAAGCAGCGGAAGCAGCTGCGCCGGCAGCCCCGCACGCTCCGTAACAGGTGCAACCACCCTTCCCAGGAGGTCAAAAATGCCTGAAGAGCGCAGCATCCCCACCGCCAGAAGAAGCCCTATAAGAGTCGGTACAATCTCTAAGACAAGCTTAAGCCCCTCCCTTGCTCCCGTCAGAAAGCACTCGTACACCTTGACTCCAGCGGCACAGCCATACCCTACAATCAGGAAAATCAGCAGTGGAATCAGAATATCTGAAATATGTGCCAACACTCTCATCATCCTGACTTCCTCCCCAAAGGAGCATCCTGCCGCCCCTCCGTGACAGCTTTCCACTTACAAAAGAGAATCGCCACCAGTGTGCTAAAAAGCGTGGCAACAATGGCGGGAGCGATAATGAAGGTGGGGTCTGCGCTCCCATACTGACTACGATAAGCAATCATATTTACGGGAATCAGCTGTAAGGAGGAGATATTCAGAATCAGGAAATCGCACATTTCCCCGCTGGCATACCTCTCCGCAGTCTCCCCGCCCCTGTCATAGCCGGCTCTCCCTCTCTCCGTCTCCAGCCGTGCCAGTGCCTCCATCGCCTTGAGCCCGGCAGGCGTACACGCCCAGCCCAGCCCCAGAATGTTTGCGATTAAATTGGTTGCTATGTAATCCAGAGCCTCGTGTCCCTTGGGAATTTTGGGAAACATAAAGCTCAAAAAGGGGCTGATTGCTTTTGTCAGCTTTTCAATCAGCCCCGCTTTCTTTGCAATCTCCATCAGTCCCATCCAGAGTGCCACCACTCCCGCCATGGTAATGCATAAGGAAACTGCCTCTCCCGCACTCTCCAGCGCACCTGCCGTCACCTCACCGATGTGTCCCGTCAGCGCGCCATAGAGAACTGCAAGAAGTATCATTACTGCCCATATTATATTTAGCATTTCACCGCTCTTTTCGGCGTTTCTCATTCCAGTCTATTCTCAAGTGCGTCAAAAAAGAAGTCCTGTCGGCTAAATCCGTCGGCAGTCTCCCAGCTCTACAGAGTGCCGCACACAAACAGATTCTTTACGTGCTCTATCTCCTGAGCCGTCGCCTTACTTGCCGGAACGTAATAGGATTTTTCCCGCGCCAGATTGTAAAGCTCTTCCTGTGACTGCTCGCACGCATTACGCATCTGCTTCAGAGTCTGCTTTAACTCCTTGTTCTCTGACTGTGCAATCATCTCCGCATAACGGACCAGCTCGCCGTTAATCCCCGCCAGGGTATCCGCAACCATCGTTTTTTCCTGTAACTGCATCCTTCTTCCCTCCTACTGCAAAAACTGCATAAGCTGCTGCTTGTTTTCCATCGCAGACTTGGCACCCTTTTCAAAAAACTGCTTAATCTGGGTGTCTGAAGCCTCTTTTGCATATTCCTGCATCTTACAGTGTGTCGTGTCATACCCGCCAATCAGATGACGCAGATTCTGTAAATCAAGTTCCGAAATGTTTGCCATAGCTCTAACCTCCTTCTTTTTCTTCGAGGTTAGTGTTGACCCGTCACAGGAATTTTATACGCGAAAACGTCCTACCAGAAAGGAAAAATGGTGATTGATTACCCTTATGACTACCGCCTCCAGCAACAGCACGCCAATCAGCATCACCGTGCAGAGAGGAATCTGTCCGAGCGCAAGCACATGGTTATCAATGCCATATGCGACTCTCGCCGCGGCATACATGATATAAAAGGGAGCATGCGTCATCAGCACAATCAGGGAATTTTTCCCGTAATACATACAGACTCTCATCGGCAGGGCTGTGTGCCACTTTTCCAGAGCACGGCTCAAAAACAGGATGCCGAAGGAACCGCTCAGAGAGGTTACCAGATAAAATAAAACGTTATTATACACCATATAATTCATGTCCGTTATACCGTTTCTTACACTCACAAAGGCCGTGAGCACAAGAAGCAGCGCTCCTAAAGCTGCGCTCCGGACAAAGCTTTTGGAAATACTCCGAAACAGTCCGTCGGCAAAATATCCCGCTGCAATAAAACCGGCTGCAATAAAGATTCTGAAAAATGAATTGATGAGCAGCTGTGCATAAAGATACCACGCTTCTTCTCCATAGCCCGCAAGCACCCTGCCGGCCTGCTCACACGCCAGATATGCCGCTGCCGCCAGAAGCGCCGTCAGTACACAGCAGGCTGCATTCCCTGTCCTCTTGCGCACCGCAATAAAGAGTAATTCGCCGAAAAAAAGCGCAGGAAGAAACCAGAACACCGACGCTCCGGCAAGGCAGACCGTAGCGAACAGATGCTCCCGAAAAGTAGACCACAGACCGTTGTTAAAAAGCACAATGGCAACAGCCTCCACCATAAGGCTCAGCAGGGAAAAGGAAAAATAGGGCATTGCAATGCTGCGAAGCTTACGCTTCACAATGCTTTTCATATCCCGCTCCGTCTCCTCCGTGACATGGATAATCATGCCGGAGAGAATAAAAAACAACGGCATATGAAAAGATGTAATAAACTGTCGCGTGGGAATTGTCAGGTCTACAATATGACCCAATATCACCAGGACAACCCCCAGTCCCTTTGCAATATCCAGATAATAGATGCGCTTCTTTTCCATTCTGCTCCCTATTCCCGCTTCCTTTAATCCTGTGCCGCTTCTGCTCCTACATCTGATGCCTTACCACTCCATACTCATCATCCAGCCGGAAATAGGGGCACTCACGCTGCGTGCCGGACAGGAAACGGTACATCTCATCCTCGTCCAGATTCACCATACAGGAATAGCACTCATAATCCTCATCATATACATAATTGACACACATGTCACAATTTTGTGCTGCCATACTAACCTCAATTCTGAGCGACCTTGTCATGAAGAGGCAACAAGAAATTTGCGTAGGCTATTTCTTGTCTGCCATCAGGGGCTATTTGCTTTCGCTCAGCAGCAAATAGCTGTAGATTTCCCTCTTCCCCACACCTCTGTCCTGCGCCACCTGCTTCATCGCCTGCTTATTATCCATCCCCTGTCCTTCATAATACGCCATGTGCTCCTCAATGGTCATCGTCTCCCATTCGGCTATTTTCTCCTGGCGCATCTCCTCCCGGCTTTTCCCTTCCAGCACCAGAACGTATTCTCCCCTCGGCTCCTCATGCCCATAGTACTCCAGCGCCTGCTTCAGGGTAGTCGGCATAACAGTCTCAAACTTCTTTGTCAGCTCGCGGCAGAGTGTGATTCTTCTTTCGCCCAGTGCTTCATACAGCTCCTCCAGTGTGCGAACCAGATGATGCGGCGCCTCGTAGAGGATTATCGTGCGGCTCTCCGCAGCCAGCTCCTTAAAAAGCTCTCTTTTTTCCTTTTTATCGGCGGGTAGAAAGCCCTCAAAGCAAAAGCGCCTTGTGGACAGACCTGACAGTGTCAGCGCCGTGATACAGGCGGCGGGACCCGGAAGCGAGGTGACCGAAAGTCCTGCCTCATGGCACAGCCGCACCAGAATCTCCCCGGGGTCTGAGATGGCCGGTGTCCCGGCGTCCGTAATCAATGCAATATTTAACCCCTCCCGCAGCTGTCCAATCAGCTGCTTCGCCTTTTCAACCTTGTTGTACTCGTGGTAGCTGGTCATAGGCGTATGAATGTCAAAATGATTCAGCAGCCTGATACTGTTCCGGGTATCCTCCGCCGCAATTAAATCCACATTGCGCAGGGTTTCAACAACCCGCGGAGTCATATCCTGCAGGTTTCCGATAGGAGTTGCACACAAATACAATGTTCCTGACACTGTTGTCACCTTCTTTCTAAAATCCATATTCCTCACGGATTTCCTTTCTGTATACACCGGGACTGTCAAACAGAATAAGCGGTCTCTCCACCGTCATACGGGGCTTACCTCCCCTCACCGCCTCCAGCAGCACCATATTAGGCTCTTTATCCTCATAAGGATATACCAGACGCATTCTCTTTGGTTCCAGCCGATACTTAAGCAGCGTGCACATCAGCTCCGGCAGCCTAAACGGTCTGTGTACCAGAAAGAAGCGCCCACCGGGCTTTAACAGCCTGCCCGCCTGTCCTGCAACATCCTCAAAGGTGCAAAGAACCTCATGTCTGGCAATCGCCTTCGGTTCCTTGGGATTGGCAATGCCATGCTGTCCTATCATATAGGGCGGATTACAGGTAATGCAATCAAAAGAAGCAGACTCAAAAAGCCGGTCTGCCTCCCTGATGTCGCCCGTCACAATCTCTATCTTTTCCGCCAGATTGTTCAATGCCACACTCCGCGCCGCCATATCCGCGCTCTCTGATTGAATCTCCAGTCCGATTAGATGAGAACAATGATACTTTGCTTCCATGAGAATTGGGATAATTCCTGTTCCCGTTCCCATATCCAGCAGCTTGTCCTCACGTTTGGCATATGCAAAGCCGGTAAGAAGCACCGCATCCATCCCAAAGCAGAATTTTTCCGGATTCTGGATGATACGATAGCCGTTCCGCTGCAAATCATCCAGTCGCTCATTATCCTTCAGTCTGATTGTCATCGCGTCCGGTCTATCCCTCCTGTCTGGGTTTTCCGTTATATCTCTGTCTGTTATAGCGGCCTCTGTTTCCCTGATAACGTCCATCCTCCTGACGCTTCTCGCCGCTTTGGACACCATGAGCCTCCTGTCTGTGCTCACCCGGCTGGCGATTTCTGTTATCCTGGCGATTCCTGTTATCCTGACGGCTTCTGCCACGCCACTGACCGTCCTCCTGACGCTGCCCGTTATTCTGACGCGGGAACTCGCCGGACTGCCTCTCTTCACAGGAAGACTGCTCGTCACGTCTTCGTCTGCCGCCCTTACGTTCGCCGTCCTGATAACCCCGGCTGCGCCGCTGACCGTCCTCCTGACGCTGCCCGCCGTTCTGGCGCTGACTCTCCCCTGAGCGTCCTGTTCCTTCCTGACGGGGTGCAGGCTTTTTCTCCTCTGCTTCCTGTTCCTCCTGCTCTTCCTCCTCCAGACGCTCCAGCTCCTGAAGCTCTTCCTTCGACAGCTCCAGCCTTTCCTTTTTACCGCGCTTGCGCCTGAAGTGCAGCTGTTCTACGGGATATTCCTTAATCTCCTTTTCATCTCCCTCGTCCACTACAACCTTTACCAGCTGTCGCAGTACGTTGACGCTCTGTACCTCTCCCTTCAGCCCGTCTTCCGTGGTAACATAATCTCCTATGCCGGGAAGCCTGCGATTTAATTCCTCGTAAGTTTCCTCCTCGTTTTTCAGGCAGCACATCAGCCTGCCGCATACGCCCGAAATCTTCGTGGGGTTCAGCGACAGATTCTGCTCCTTTGCCATCTTGATGGAAACGGGAACAAAATCTGCCAGATAGCTGTGACAGCACAGGGGACGCCCGCAGATACCGATGCCTCCCACCAGCTTCGTTTCGTCCCGCACGCCAATCTGGCGCAGCTCGATTCTTGTCTTAAATACACCCGCTAAATCCTTCACCAGCTCCCGGAAATCAATCCTGCCGTCTGCCGTGAAATAGAAAAGCACCTTATTGTTGTCAAAGGTATATTCCACGTCAATCAGCTTCATCTCCAGCTCATGCCTGCGAATCTTTTCCAGACAGATGCGGAATGCCTCCTTCTCCTTCTGTTTATTCGCTGCCTCCTGCTCCATATCCCTCTGGTTTGCAAGGCGCAGCACCGGCTTCAAGGGCTGTACGACCTTTTCATCCTCTACCTCCGTCACGCCTGCCATCACGGTGCCAAACTCAATTCCCCGTGCTGTCTCCACAATGACATGGTCGCCCCTCTTTATCTCCATTCCTTTGGGGTCAAAAAAGTATATCTTCCCCGCCGTCCGAAACCTCACACCAATTACCTTTGTCATCTATCTACCTCACTTTTCTTCCGCAGGGTCACATCTGCACGCCCTGCCCGTCTAACTGTTTTCCTGTATCGTCAGCATAAGAAGCTCCATGGCCAGTTCAAAATTCACGTTCGCATCCAACCGTCTCTTCGCCGTATCCAGCGCCCTGATGATTGTCTCAATCCCCCCATAGCTGCATTGCCTTGCCGTCGCTCTGAGCGCCTGTATCTCCTCCCTGAATATCAGATGATTTACATCGTTTGTCGCCTTGAACAGCAGAACATCCCTGTACCATATGGCGCAGATGTCCAGATAATCACTGACCTCCAGCTTGTACTCGCTGATTTTTCGGATTGCCGCAATCATCTCGCTCAATTCCATCTGCCCTATGTATTTCAGCAGTGAAAGTGCCTCTGCCTTCACATTTTCAAATTCCTCACTGGATGCAAGTGCCTTCGCCTTACCAATGTTTCCTCTGGCAAAGGCGACACAGACCTCCGCCTTATAGTCCGGCACCTGCAGCTGCTCCATCAGGTATTTCTTTACCTGCTCATCAGGCACCGGCTTCATATTCAGCACCACACACCGACTCAGAATTGTAGGCAGCAGCGCGTTGACATTCGTCGTCAGAAGTAAAATGACCGCATATGCCGGCGGCTCCTCCAGTGTCTTGAGAATCGCATTCTGCGCCTGCACAGTCATCTTCTCCGCCTCATTGATGAGATAAATTTTCCGCGCTCCACTGTAGGGCTTAATTCCCACATCGTTGTTTACCTGCGCACGAATATCATCAACACTTATGACATTCGGCTTTTCGTGGGTCACACGTATAATATCCGGATGATTATCGGAAAGCGCCTGCTTGCAGGAATGACATTCCTGACAGGGCTCCACCTCTCCCCGCTCACACTGAAGAGCCATTGCAAAAAGGCGCGCAATAAATTCCTTCCCGGAGGATTTTTCCCCATTCAAAATGTACGCATGGGAAATTTTCCCCGTCTGAAGTGCATTTGTCAAATGCTCCTTTATCTGCTCCTGCCCGATAATATCCCGAAACCCTGCCATCGTACTTCCTCCCCATCTCAGCTTAGGTAAATATATCCAGCAGCAATCCCCTGATTTCTCCTATTTTATTCAGGATTGCAAGGTTATCCTTCTCGTCCTTCATCAGCTCCTGTGCCAGCTGGTCCAGATTTTCATCTATCAGCCGGATAATACCGTATACTCTGTGCCGCCCTCTCCTGTCGAGAAAATTTTCTCTGGAAAAGGCATGTGAACGGGTAACCACCTCGTTTAAGAATTCCTTTACCAGCCCGCGGTAATGCTTCATATCCTTTACATCCCGGCGCTTCGCCAGCTTTTCCCCCTGCATGGTTATCTCTTCCATAAGGGTCTGCAGTCTTGCCTGTAGCTCTGCCTCCTCAATATGACTGGCGAGTGTAAATTTAAAACTTCCGTCCACAGGCTGCTTTGCCTGTACCTGTTCCACGGGTGCTGCCTGATTCACCTGATTGACTTTTATTTCCATAGCCCCGTCCCCTTGCCGGCATCCTTACGTCTACTGTCTTTGCTGCAGTATGTACTCCCTGATTTCCCTCAGGCAGCGGTCCAAATCATCATTCTGAAACCGTCTGGTGATTCCCGCCTTCCGTATCTTCTCCTCCGAGAAATCTTCACTGTCCGCCAGAAATCTTCTGCACAGCTCCTCATATTTTGGCTTCTCCTGTGCAAGCTCACGGCTCAGGGCTCTCTGAAGCCTGACCCCGTCATCTAATTCTATCATAACAGGAAGCATTCTGTCTGCACCAAAATAATCCTTCAGACGGCCATAAGCCTCCAGAGTCCCAATCATGGCACAGTCACCAGCCGTTTCTGTAAGCTGTCCGTCATCCGCCGTAAAATATCTCCACAGCCCGTGGCAGGTATGATAAACCCTGTCCTCCAGAAGCTTTCCTTTGTTCTTCCAGCTCAGAAAGCCCTCCTCATCCGTAAAGAAATATTCCACTCCGTCCGTTTCACCGTCCCGAACAGGTCTGGTGGTGTATGTCACAATCGTTCTCAGCCCCAGCTCCTTGTCCCGCAGCAGATGCTTGAAAATGGTATCCTTTCCCGTGGAGCTTTTCCCCATAAGATAAACAATTTTCCCCATGTATCCTACTCAACCTCAACCACACGAATCATATTGGTCGCTCCTGCTACCTTTAAGGGCACTCCCGCAGTAATAACAACCACATCGCCCTTCTTCACATAGCCTGCCTTCTTCGCTTCCTCAACAGCATCCGCGAAAAGCTCCTCCGTATCCTCTTCCTCCCGGATGGACAGGGGACTTACTCCCCACAGAAGATTCAGCTGTCTGCTGACTCTTGCACTGATTGCACAGCCGATAATCGGGCATTTCGGTTTAAAACGGGAAATAGCACCCGCCGTGAAGCCGGAGAGCGTAACCGTAATGATGGCTGCTGCATTCAAATCCATCGCCGTAGCACAGGTTGCATGGGCAATCGCATTGGTAATGTCCTCCCGCTCCCCATAATTGTTTCTTTTCATTCTGGAGCAGTAATCGATATCCTTCTCTGCGCTTTCGGCAATTCTCGCCATGGTTTTTACCGCTTCCACGGGATACTTTCCCGCAGCGCTCTCGCCGGACAGCATAATCGCGGTTGTTCCGTCATAAATTGCATTTGCAATGTCCGTTGCCTCCGCTCTGGTCGGTCTGGGATTCTTAATCATGGATTCCAGCATCTGCGTTGCCGTAATAACATGCTTGCCCTTTGAATTTGCCAGCTTAATCATCTTCTTCTGCCAGATGGGTACCTCCTCCAGAGGAATTTCAACACCCATGTCACCTCTTGCCACCATGATACCATCCGATACATTCAGAATCTCCTCCAGATTCTGAATGCCCTGCATATTCTCAATTTTTGCTATGATTTTGGCATCGCTGTGCTTCTCCTCCAGAATCCGGCGCAGCTCCAGGATATCCTCCCTGCATCTTGCAAAGGATGCCGCGATGAACTCACAGCCCATCTCAATTCCAAAAATAACATCAGCCCTGTCCGCCTCACTGATATAGGGCATGGAGAGAACTGCTCCCGGTACATTGATACCCTTATGATTAGAGATGACTCCGCCATTTATAACCCGGCAGACAATCTCCTCGCCCGCAATCTCAACCACCTTCATTTCAATCAGTCCGTCATCAATCAGAATCGTTGTTCCGACAGTTATGTCGTTTTTAAGATTCTTATAGGAGACGGTTGCCCTCTCAGAGGTTCCCAGAATTTCCTCAGTTGTCAGTACAAACTTCTGTCCAGCCTGTAGCTCCACTCTTCCGTTTTCAAAATCTCTCAGACGGATTTCGGGTCCCTTTGTATCCAGCAGGGTAGCCACCGGAAGCCCAAGCTCCTCTCTCGCCTGCACCACTCTGTCGTACTTGCGCTTCTGTTCTTCATGTGTTCCGTGGGAAAAATTGAATCGCGCCACGTTCATTCCCGCCAGCATCAGCTCTTTCAGGCACTCCACACTGTCACTGGCAGGTCCTATGGTACAAATGATTTTTGTTTTTCTCATGTTTTTTCCTCCATCTATTTCAAAACCTTGATATAAGCCTCTCCCGCATCCTCCACAACGCCCTGCACGGTCAGTCCCTGTGCAAGCCATCTTCTGATGCTTTCACCGATTTCCTCAGTGATATGTTCTCCCGGCACCAGTATCGGTATTCCGGGTGGATATAGATTGACAAACTCACCGGCACAGCAGCCTCCGGCATCCTTCAGTCGCTTGAGAGTCCGCTCCGCGTCCCATGCCTCTGCCAGCGGAAGCACTTTTCTATCCGCCAATCCCGCACCGGCCTCCGCCTGCCCTACATCTGTCTCCGACAAGCCCGCGCCGGCCTCCAGCTGCCCTACATCTGTCTCCGACAAGCCCGCACCGGCCTCCAGCTGCCCTACATCTGTCTCCGACAAGCCCGCACCGGCCTCCGCCTGCCCTACATCTGTCTCCCGCAGCTCTGCGTCAATTTCCAACAGTGCCTGCGTCAGTCTGTCATAACCTTCTTCGGTGTCATTCACCGTAAACATCGCCAGCACGCCTTCTTCTGATGCCATCTCCATCTGTAAATGGTATCTGCTTAACAGAATATCATACAATTCCCTTCCCGACAAATCCGTTTCTTTCACGGAGACAAACAGCTTTCCCACATCCTGCTCCGCGACAGCACCCGCTAAAAACCGCAGATGCCTGCATCCTGCCAGCCGGTTCTGCATAGTGTTCCATCTCTCCGCAAACTCCCGAAAGGCTCTTTTCCCATCTCGCTCAATGAAGCTTAAAGCATTTTCAACTCCCGCCATCAACAGGTAAGACGGACTGCTGGACTGATAAATACGCAAGAACCGCTTCAGAAGCTCCCTGTCAATCAGTTCTCCGTTTACATGCAGCAGGGCTGACTGTGTCAGGGCGGGAAGCGTCTTATGCACACTGTGAATCACCAAATCCGCTCCCGCTCGACAGCTGTTTTCGGCAAAATTCTCCCCAAACCCCAGATGTGCTCCATGCGCCTCATCCACAATCAGCGGGATACCTCTTGCGTGAACGATTTCTGCTATGCGGCGCACATCGCTGATTCGTCCTTCATAGCTGGGCGATACAATCAGCACGGCTCCTATGTCAGGCTCCTGTTCCAAGGCTGCCGACACCTGCTCGGGTGCTACCGCATCACATACGCCAAACTTCTCCAGCATCGGCGGATACAGATAAGATACAGTCAGTCCGCGCAGATAAGCACCATGGTAAGCTGATTTGTGACAATTCCTTGCCATCAGGATATGTCCCCCGGCAGGCAGGGCAGCGCTGATGGCGCTCAAAATCCCCCCGGTGCTTCCATTCACCATACAGAAGCTCTCGTCTGCGCCATAAAGCTGAGCTGCCCTTTTTTGAAGCTCCCTTAAGATTCCTTCTGGCTGGTGAAGATTGTCAAATCCGTCTATTTCTGTAATATCCCTGAGAAACATATCCTCCGGCAAAGCTCCGCAGCTTCGCCGCTTATGTCCGGGCATATGATAGGGATAAGTGTCGCTCTCTCCATTTTTTAATAGTCTGTCAAATAGATTTTCCAAATCTGTCCTTCCTCAGCTTTTCGAGAAGTGCTCCGTGCCCCCTGTGCATATGCAGTGTCTCCATCAAAGAACACCATTTGTCAGCAGTCGTCACAATCCATGCTTCTCTGCAGCTGGGCGGCACTACCGTAAGCGGCCACATATGCTTGCTTATAATGTCCTTCTCTATGCTGGTCAGATTATATTCTCTGGAAGCATTTCTAAGCGCCCTTCCCGGATGATAGAACCCGTGTAGTCTGTGAGGATTTTCCTCATCCGGCTCATGCCAGTCATACAGAAAGTAGTCATGCAGCAGGGCACCTCTGACCAAGTCTCTCCGGCTGCATCGGATGTGCAGCCTGTCACTCAGTGCAACACTGTATCGTGCAACATTCATCACATGGGCATTCACCGTCATATTTCCGTGCTGCACATGTCCCTTTATCCTATAAAAATTGTCAGACTGTAAAATGTCAGGCGCGTGCTCCCTGATTTGACGCTGTATGAGCCGATAGCGCTCCAGCTTCCTCCTCCATCGGAGAGCCTGCTTTTCTGACCGTTTCCCCCGCAGCTTTCCCATCCTGCTCCATTCCTTCTCTGAATCTGTCTTTATATACCGCCATATATGGCATGACGCGCGCATTTACCTTTCTCGCACGGTCCGCAGCGTTGCTTCGTTTACTCTTCCCTCACGCGTCTCGCAGCAAGCCTGCCCTTATTCCGCTTCTGCATTTTCTTGAACAGTAAGCGGGTCTACCGGGTAATAATAGCAGATAATCGGAAAGCCCGTGGATACATATTGATACAGCACCGCTGCGGAGTCCAGAGGAAGATTTAAGCATCCGTGTGAACCATTTGTCAGATAAATGTCACCCCCGAATTCACTTCTCCATGTGGCATCATGCATACCATAGTTACCGTAAAACGGCATCCAGTAGCTGACAGGGGTCACATAGTTCGCACCGCGAAGTACTGCATTCGTCGTCTTATAGCTCAAGCCGAACACTCCCTGCGGTGTCACACAACCCGGGTCCGAGCTCATATCGCCGGACACAAAATCAGTTTCAAATACTATTTTCCCATCCTCATAAAGATATAGATGCTGATGCGTTAAATCCGCTTCCACATAGGACGAGCCAATGTCGCTCATCCCCTTTTTCTTCGCCCTACTGCTGTATACAGGCTCTTTCTTTGTCACGCTTCCCTCGCGAATCAGCGCCGCCAGCTCTTTGGATTCAGCCTCTCTGTCAGTCTGCCAACCATAGTATCCGCTGGGAAGGGTTAATTCAATACCCAGCGTAGTCAAAAAGCTTCTTGGCTTTCCATAGGTATCGTAGCTCTCTGCCTGCTGCTTTACAAACGCTTTCACGGCATCCTCATCCAAAACTGCTCTGTCCTTCTCTATCGACACCCATTCTCTCAGAGTATCCCCGGCAAGAATTACCTCCGTACCGTTCCAATCATATGTAATCTGTGCCCCCAGCATTCTGTTTGCGGCTTCCACAATCTCCACCAGCTTTGCATCCTCACTGGTAACCGCTGCCTCGCGGTAACAGCCGGCAGCTTCAATGTCCAAAGTCGTCAGCTGCTTCGCAACTGCCTCCTCTGTCACTCGTATCACGGATTCCATATCCAGCTCTGTTCCAAGAGTCTCCGGTATAATTCCATAGCCGCCCAGCTGTTCTGAATAACCGCTGATATAGGCATTTGTCGGTACAGTCATACTTTCTGCCCGACAGGCATCCCAGCTCTCCAGCACCGAAAGTAACTGCTCCCTGTCATAAGAGACTACTTGCGAAGTAGTAAGCTCTCTCTTTTGCCCGCTTAAAATGACATATGGCCACAGCAGCCTCTCCTGCTGTTGTAAAAGCCCTTCCACTGTTATCTCATTGGCAGAATATGTCAGTGCTATATCATCCGCCGACAGTTTCCCCAAAACCGTCCCGGACTGCGTCGTGTTCACATCACGCCCTACGACCTCCAATGAGTACCCACGCAGCTGGTTTTCCAAAGCTGCACACGCTTGAGTTCTGTCCAGTTCTGAGACATCCACTTGATTTACGCTTGTCCCGGGCAAAAAGCGTGTGCGATAGTGGAAGATTCCTCCCACATAAACGCAGGAAAGCGCAAGCAGAAGCATCCCCAGCAGGGTAAACGCAAGCACCCTTCCCTTCACGGACTTTCCCTTCCTTTTGTCTGCCTCTTTTGGTTCTACCGCCTTTGGTTCTGCCGTCTTTGATTCTGCCGTCTTTGATTCTGCCGTCTGAGGCTTTTTCGCACTTCCCAAGACTTCCTTTTCCTCTGAAGCTTCCTCGCTCCTTAAAGCTTCCTTGTTCCCGAAAGCTTCCTTTTCCGTCAGCTTTTCTTGCTCTGCCGTCTGGGGCTTTTTCTCCATCTTCCCTGCGGATTTTTCTTCTGCCATATCTTGCCCCGTTATCACACGGCTTTCCATCGTATCTTTACTATTTTCTATCATCGTTCCTTCTCAAATCCTTTTTATTCTCAACCTGACATTTTATTATATCACGTATATCGCAAAAAAAATAGCATCAAAAGGCTGAAAATCAGCCCTTTAATACTATTCTCTAATGAAAAATGCCCAGAACCGGAATCGAACCAGTGACACGAGGATTTTCAGTCCTCTGCT
>CAYZAU010000019.1:0-44596 GCA_964475665.1 uncultured Acetatifactor sp.
TACCACGACCGGTAATGGTGAATACGTCCTCGACAGGCATAAGGAAAGGCTTGTCAGTGTCACGCTGAGGATCAGGAATGTAGCTGTCTACAGTATCCATCAGCTCCATAATCTTGTCGCCCCACTCGCTGTTGGGATCCTCAAGAGCCTTCAGAGCGGAACCCTTGATGATAGGGCAGTCTGTGAAATCATACTCCTCAAGCTGCTCGGTAATCTCCATCTCAACCAGCTCCAGCAGCTCAGGATCATCAACCATATCACACTTGTTCATGAATACAACGATGTAAGGAACGCCTACCTGACGGGACAGAAGGATGTGCTCCTTAGTCTGAGCCATAACACCGTCAGTAGCAGCTACAACCAGAATAGCACCGTCCATCTGAGCAGCACCGGTAATCATGTTCTTTACATAGTCAGCATGGCCGGGGCAGTCAACGTGTGCATAGTGTCTCTTCTCGGTCTGATACTCGATGTGTGCGGTAGAAATGGTGATTCCACGCTCTCTCTCTTCAGGAGCCTTATCGATGTTCTCGAAGTCAACCTTTGCGTTTCCCTCTACTCTCTCAGACAGAACCTTAGAGATTGCAGCGGTCAGAGTTGTTTTACCATGGTCAACGTGTCCGATGGTACCAATGTTACAATGGGGTTTGTTTCTTTCAAACTTAGCTTTAGCCATTATGAAAATCCTCCTTAAATTAATGATACATTGTGTTATTTTCCCGCCGAAGCGCAACTGTGCACACTCGGCGCTTTTTTTACTCGGCTACCTCTGATTATATTAAATAACCAGAGGTTTTTCAAGTCATTTTTTTGATAATATGCCGTCATGAAGGAATTTTTGTGTCCGCTGTCCGTCGGCTTTTTGTCCGGCAGCCTTGTCGGTTACAGACAAGCCGTTTCCGTTCTTCTTACCTGCCATACAGCTTTACCGTTTTCAGCCGGTCATTCTCAACCCTTCTTTGCTGCCAGCACCTTCTCCTGTACGTTCTTAGGAACGGGCTCGTACTTTTCAAAGAACATGGAGTAGTTACCACGCCCCTGCGTTCTGGAACGCAAATCGGTGGAGTAACCGAACATCTCAGCAAGCGGAACAAATGCCTTTACCATCTTTCCACCGCCGATATCCTCCATACCCTCTACACGTCCACGACGTGAATTCAGGTCACCGATAACATCACCCATATACTCCTCGGGCATGGTAACCTCTACCTTCATGATGGGCTCCAGGAGAACAGGCGCTGCCTTCTGCATTGCCTCCTTAAATGCCATGGAGCCTGCAATGTGGAATGCCATCTCAGAGGAGTCAACCTCATGATAGGAGCCATCATATACATTCGCATGAACACCAAGCACAGGGAATCCTCCCAGAATACCTGCCTGGGCAGCCTCTCTGATTCCGGCTCCTACCGCAGGGATATACTCCTTCGGGATTGCACCACCGACTACGGTGGACTCAAACAGCAGTGTGGGCGGCTCATTAATCAGGATGTTAGCCTTGGGATCAAAGTCAAACTTCTCGCAGTTAGCCTCGAGAGGAGCAAACTTAACCTTACAGTGACCATACTGACCACGACCACCGGACTGCTTCGCATACTTGGAATCTACCTCTACAGCCTTGGTGAATGCTTCCTTGTATGCAACCTGAGGTGCACCAACGTTAGCCTCTACCTTGAACTCACGAAGCAGACGGTCTACGATAATCTCCAGATGGAGCTCACCCATACCTGCGATAATGGTCTGTCCGGTCTCCTGATTGGTGTGCGCACGGAAGGTAGGATCCTCCTCAGCCAGCTTTGCGAGAGCCTCACCCATCTTACCCTGACCGGCCTTGGTCTTAGGCTCGATTGCAAGCTCGATAACGGGCTCAGGGAACTCCATGGACTCCAGAATTACCGGATGCTGCTCATCACAGATGGTATCACCCGTCGTGGTGAACTTAAAGCCAACTGCTGCGGCAATATCACCGGAATACACCTTGTCCAGCTCTGCACGCTTGTTTGCATGCATCTGCAGAATACGTCCTACTCGCTCCTTCTTATCCTTTGTTGCATTCAGCACATAGGAACCTGCATTCACAGTACCGGAATACACACGGAAGTAAGCCAGCTTACCAACAAAGGGATCCGTCATAATCTTGAATGCCAGTGCGGCAAAAGGCTCATCATCCGAGGAGTGTCTTTCAATCTCGTTGCCCTCTAAGTCAACACCCTTGATAGCAGGAATGTCCAAAGGCGAAGGCATGAACTCTACAACCGCATCCAGCAGCTTCTGAACGCCCTTATTTCTGTATGCAGTACCGCAGCAGACAGGAACAGCCGTGCACTCACAGGTTCCCTTTCTCAGCGCTGCCTTCAACTGCTCATTTGTGGGCTCCTCGCCCTCCAGATATGCCATCATCAGGTCATCATCCAGCTCGCAGATTTTCTCCACAAGCTCAGAATGATACAGCTCGGCATCATCCTTCATATCATCGGGAATGTCAACGATAGAGATATCATCTCCCTTGTCATCGTTGTAGATATATGCTTTCATTTCAAACAAATCTATGATTCCCTTAAACTCATCTTCCTTACCGATAGGCAGCTGAATGCAGATAGCATTCTTGCCCAGTCTGGTTTTAATCTGCTCTACTGCGCCATAGAAGTTTGCACCCAGAATGTCCATCTTGTTGATGAACGCCATACGGGGTACGTTATAGGTGTCAGCCTGACGCCATACGTTCTCGGACTGAGGCTCTACACCGCCCTTAGCACAGAACACGCCGACTGCACCGTCCAATACACGCAGGGAACGCTCAACCTCAACAGTGAAGTCTACGTGTCCGGGAGTATCAATAATGTTGATGCGATGCTCAAGCGCGTCGGGCTTCGGCTTGCCGTTTTCCTGTAATGTCCAATGGCAGGTAGTAGCTGCGGAAGTAATAGTGATTCCTCTCTCCTGCTCCTGCGCCATCCAGTCCATGGTAGCAGTGCCCTCGTGAGTGTCACCAATCTTGTAATTAACACCGGTATAGTAAAGAATACGCTCGGTAGTCGTAGTCTTACCGGCATCAATATGAGCCATAATACCGATATTTCTGGTTCTCTCTAACGGATATTCTCTTCCAGCCAAGATTATTCCCTCCTAGAATCTGTAGTGTGCAAACGCCTTGTTTGCCTCTGCCATCTTGTGCATATCTTCTTTTCTCTTAACAGCAGAACCGGTGTTGTTTGCTGCATCAAGAATTTCGTTTGCCAGTCTGTCCTCCATGGTCTTTTCACTTCTCTTACGTGAGAACATGGTCAGCCAGCGAAGTCCAAGAGCCTGACGTCTGTCTGCCCTTACCTCGATAGGCACCTGATAGGTAGCACCACCGATACGTCTTGCCTTTACCTCCAGAACGGGCATGATGTTGTTCATTGCCTCTTCAAACACCTCCAGAGCGGGCTTACCGGATTTCTCTTCTACCTTCGCAAATGCACCGTATACAATCTTCTGGGCAACACCCTTCTTACCATCCAGCATAATGTTGTTGATAAGCTTGGTCACCACCTTGTTGTTGTATAAAGGATCTGCTAATACGTCTCTTTTTTGAATATGTCCTTTACGTGGCACGTTTCTTCCCTCCTTAACAATAATGTTTAGTTAAATCATCGGTACTCACATGTGTTTCCCCAAGTGTTCGCGCTGTTATATCTGTACGACAGAATTCCAACACTTTTCTTAGTTTCGTTTTTGTGGTACTACGGCGTCCTAAAACGCCTCGGCGACCTTACAGCCTCCGTTGAACGCATGACCTGACGAAATTACTTCTTCGCATCCTTAGGTCTCTTTGCGCCGTACTTGGAACGAGCCTGCTTTCTGTTTGCAACGCCTGCCGTGTCAAGGGTACCACGGATAATGTGGTATCTTGTACCGGGCAGATCCTTTACTCTGCCACCACGAATCAAAACAACGCTGTGCTCCTGCAGATTGTGACCTTCTCCGGGAATGTAGCTTGTTACCTCAATTCCGTTGGAAAGACGTACTCTGGCAATCTTTCTGAGTGCTGAGTTAGGCTTCTTGGGAGTGGTTGTCTTGACGGCAGTACATACACCACGCTTCTGAGGAGCGGACACATCCGTAGCCTTCTTATGAAGAGAGTTGTAACCCTTCTGCAGTGCAGGTGCAGTAGACTTCTTTACAGCAGTCTGACGTCCTTTTCTTACTAACTGGTTAAATGTCGGCATTCTGTTTCACCTCTTTCTGAAATATGATTTTCGCTGCGCACAAAAGAAAAGCATCCGTACGCATACTATATTAGTATAGCCGCTTGCGGATGCATTGTCAAATACTTTTTAGCATATCTCAGCACTTTTTCAGCACCTTCAGAAGAACTTTTCCTCTCTCAGGGCTGCGACATACCTTTTCAGGGCATCCTGCCACGTCGGAAGCCTGTCAAAGCCGCTGTCAGTCAGCTTCTGCTTGCTCATACGGCTGTTCGCGGGACGCCCCGCCTTTGCCCCGTATTCCTCGGTCGAAACCGGGATTACCTTTACGGGAAGCCCTGCCTCCTTAAAAATCGCACAGGCGAAGTCATACCACGAGCAGACACCCTCGTTCGTCGCATGGTAGATGCCGTACTTTTCCGTCTGTATCATATCCACCAGCAGTCTCGCCAAATCATAGGTATAGGTGGGGGAGCCAAACTGGTCATTCACCACCCGAAGGGTATCATGCGTCTTTGACAGATTTATCATAGTCTTGACGAAGTTTTTCCCGTTTATGCCAAACACCCAGGCAATTCGGACAATGAAGTACTTCTCCAGCAGCTCCTGCACTGCAAGCTCTCCCTCATACTTGGTCTGTCCGTAAACACTCTTCGGCTCGCACGCATCCTCCGGCTCCCACGGACGCTCTCCCTGCCCGCCGAACACATAATCCGTGCTGATGTATAAAAGCCTGATATCCATCTTACGGCAGACACCCGCAATGTTTCTCGTCCCCTCTGCATTAACCCTGCGGCAAAGTGCCGCATTTTCCTCGGCTGCATCCACCGCCGTATATGCCGCACAGTGAATTACCGCGTCCGGTGCCGCCGCTCTTATCACGCGTTCGACGCTGCCTGCGTCTGTGATATCCATCTCCCGGATATCCACGCCGACTGCCTCCATTCCCCGCTTTGTCAGCTCTTTTACCACGTCAAAGCCCAGCTGTCCGCCGACACCCGTAACCAAAACCTTCATCGCTTTTCTCTCCTCACCCGATATGCTCAAACAGATACTGCAATATATCATCCGTAAATTTCTTTGCTTCTATTCCCACTTCAAAGCTGCCATCCTCACGGGGTGTCATACGGCATACCTCTGCATACATAATCATGCACTCCGCCACGATGATAACGTCCTGCCCTACCAGGTCAGGGCTTCCGGCCGGCATCGTAATTCCCATTCCCATCGGGCTTACGTTTTCCACCTGAATGTAGAACTTCTCTTCCGTATCGCAGACTACCAGTACACTTGTGGAAATATACCTGACACGGTCAATCCTTCTTCTCTCTTCCATTTCAGTCTCCATTCCGCCGCCCCGGAGGGCGACAACTCGTAATAGAAAAACGCCGTACTTTGCGTTTTATGCTTTTCTTTTAGGGCTAAACTCAGTATAATAATAACATATCGGGATGAGTTTTCAAAGGAGAAAGTTTATGAATCATGATATTATCAGAAAAGGTATCCTGCGGGGATGCGCCGCCTGTCTTCTGGGAGGCTGCATCCTTATGACGGGCTGTGGCAAGAGTGCAGACGCTCCACAGTCCGACGCGGCAGCATCAGCCTCCTCACAGTCCGGCGTAACTGCATCAGTCTCCCCGCAGTCTGTTACTGATACCCGTTTCGTCACGCTGAGTGTCATCAATCTCTGTGGTGCCGACATCGGCATGTTTTCCGTCATCGACCCCGCCACGGGCGAGCAGGTCAATCTGGACGCGCTTGCCGACGGAGAAACCCTCTCTCTGGAGGCAAACTGGCCGGCGGAAGCCGACGAGCTGCAATGGGCTGTCTATAATCTGGAGGGTGAGCTCTACATGGAAGGCAGCACCGACATCACCGCTGCAGAAACCTCTGCCACCCTTCTGCTCATGGGTGAGGGAAGCATCGACAGCGTAGACGCACTTTTTCAATAATCAGCTTAACAGCCACAACTTCCGCGAGACATCAAGATGGCATGACCGTATGGTCATGCCATCCTCATTCCTTCTCTTTCTCTTTCCTTCAGCATTTCCGGCATATACGCCGTTTCCCCGATTCTCTTTTTAGCTGCTTACTCAGCGTCCTCACTGTTCTGTGAGCTGACAGCCTCTGCCTTCTTCTGCTGATATCTTCTGTACATTTCATAGCCGCCCGCGCCGAGTATCGCCACAATCAGAAGCCACCACCAGTTCATCCTGTCCTGCTCGCCATCGACGATGATGTCTGCGAGAGGTGCCTGCTCATCATCAATGTTGATGGTCGTCTTGCTCTGAGGCTCTTCCTCCTGAGGCTTTTGCTCCGTTCCTGTCTCCGCAGCGGGAGCGAGAGGTATCTGCTCATCGCCTATGACAGTCGCCTGTCCTGCCGGCTGTACCGGTGTCTGTGCTGCAGGCTGTACCAGATTCGTCACTGTGCCCGCAGGAAGGTTTGTCAGTGCTGCGAAAGCCGCAGCTCCCTGTGTCTCACCGTCATCCTCGTCATCATCCTCATCCGTATCATCATCTGTAGCTGCATTTTCGCCGCCTCCGGCGTTTTCAGCGTCCACACCGTCTCCGGCATTCCCGCCGTCCTCATTCGGATTTTCTTCCGTCGTCAGGCGCTCCAGTGCATCCTCATAGGCTCTCTCAGCCTCGCCCAGCAGCTCCTCCAGCTTGCCGAGAGTGGCATCTGCGCCGTTTAGCTCCTCCAGTGCCACTGCGTGACGTGCTTCCAGCTCTGCAAGCTCTCCCGACTTATCTGCCTGACCCTTCAGCGCCCGAATCCGTGCCTCCAGCTCCGCAACCTTCGCCTGTGCCTTCTCTACCGCACCCTCTGCCGCCTTTGCCGCACTCAGGATGGCACCATACTTCGTCTGTGCCTTCTCCACCGCCGCCTGCGCATCCAATGCTGCCTGCTTGTAGCTTATGAACTTCTCATCCGTCTTTTCGAATAACAGGATACCGGAAGCATCTCCGTTGCTCTTATAATTCTCATAGTTACGGTTCGTCAGGGCCGGTGTCTTCACCTCATCCACATGGGTCAGCTCATCCGCAGCCCACCTTTCCGTGGAGAGTACGACCTCCTTCTCGGTCGAGGTATTTGTCTTATCATAAGTACCGCCGTAGGAATAGCCTGTGTTGGAAGCCGTCACCTGCACAGTCACGCCGGATTCCTTTCTGGAGGTTACCACATTTGCAGTGGTTCCGAGAGCCGTTGCATTTCTGTTGATTTTCTTCTGCAGTCCCTCCGCAACCTTTCCGTCAATGGTATTATCTGCGGCTGCCTGTGCCTTTGCAAGCGCATCTGCCTTTGCGGCGTTCTCGGCTTCAGCCTGTGCAGCTGCTGCGTCTGCGCTGTCTGCCGTTCCCGTTCCCGTCACGGTATTTCCTTCAATGAAGGTTCCCGTCGCCGTAAACAGCCTGCCGTCCCATGCACTGTATGCCACCAGCTCACTTCCCTCAGGCGCATTTTTCATAACCTCGTTCCTGCCCGACTGCGAGCCCTTTATGAAATCTTCAATCACCCATCTGTCAATCTTTTTGGTTACCACCTTCGCATAGGTCACGGAAACCGCTCCGGCTGTCACGGTATAGGTATCACACCATTTCGTGTCCTTCGTTCTGCTGACCGACACTCCCTCGAAGGAGGTATCCAGAAGGATGTAATCCCTTGAGTCTTCAAAGTAATCCTCCGCGGTCTCCTCGGCTTCTGCCCTGATATCCTGCAGAGCCTCAGCCAAGCCCTTCTCCTCGCTGACCTTATAGCCGTCCACGTCCGTAGTCTTTCCCGCTAAATCTATCTTCGTGGTAAAGGTAGTGATGTAGGTCACCGTCGCAGTTGCATCCGCATTGACTGTCACTGTCGCATTCACGCCAGCCAGTCGGTCGCCCTCGCCCATAGCGCCTGCAGCCTCTGCCCCGGCTGCCGCCATGGCTTCCTCTGCGCTGGCATAGCCGGAGCCTCCTGTCAGAGATACACCGTTCACAGTGGTAACCGTGGTTACATCACCCGTCACCGTCCTGACAATCTCGCCGTCCTGATTTACGCCGTAGGAGGTCTTTTCGCTCTCCGCGTCAACCGTCTGGTTGTCGCCGAGTGTGGTTGTCGTACCGGAAATACTGTCTGCTATCTCATTGTTCGCATCAAGAGCCTTTGCATAGTACCTGCCGTCTTCTCCCTGAACAACCTCCTTGCTCTCCAGCTTCTCCTGCAGCTCGGAAGCCGGGATGGAACGCGCGATGGTCGTTCCCTCACCGTAAACCACATACTGCTCGGGAGCCGTCACCACATCCTCCCATGTCTTCTCGAAGATGATAAGGCCCTTACCGTCCTCCTCCAGCTTGTAGTTGTAGTAAACCTCTCTGGTATCCCCGTTGGCATCCGTGATGACTGCCTTCAGGTAGTTCTTATCGTCGTCCTTGAACTTGGTAAATCTGGAATCCAGCTGGATGGTCGTTCCCTCCGGCAGATTCATCTCATTCGGAACATAATAATTGTTCATGACAAGGGTAAACAGGGTATCCAGATTATTCCACGCATTCTTGTTTCCCTTGGCTATCTCGTTCTCCTTTTCAATGATTGCCAGTGCCGCCGCGTCTGCCTCGCTCAGCTTTGCCTTTGCCAGCTCTGCCTCTGCCGCCTCTGCCAGCTCTGCTGCCGCCTGCTTTGCTGCTGCCAGCTCTGCCAGCGCTTCCTCACTGCCTGTATCTGCTGCCGACAGTGCTGCCTCGTAGTCTGCCGCCGCCTGCTCTGCTGCCGCCACAGCTGCATTATAGTCAGCCTCCGCTGCCTGATATGCCTGATGTGCCGCATCCAGAGCCGTCTGTGCCGCATCCGCCGCACTCTGCGCAGCGTCTCTTGCAGCCTCTGCCTCCGACGTCGTTGTGGCATTCTCTATCTCCTGAATCTTGTCCGCTACCTCTTGCTCTGCATCTTCTGCAATCTGCAGCGCACCTGACGCAATGCCCTCTGCCGCCTCAACCTTATCTGTCGCGGTATTCATGGCATCTGCTGCGTCTGCCGCCGCATCCTTTGCGTCGTCTAAGTTATCCTCCACTCCCTCAATGGAGCTCTGGGCAGAATTCACCGACCGGCTCTCGCCGACGGGTGTTTCCGTTGTTTCTGTCTGCAGAGTCTTTCCTGCATCCTCTACGGTCTTTGCCGTTCCCTCTTCCGTCGCAAGCTCAGCTGCCGTCTTCTCGGCATCTGCTGCCTCCTTTACTTCACCTCTGCCGCTCTCGTCGTCCTTTGTCAGCTCCGAAGCTGCTGCCTCTACGTCTGCTACCTTCTGCTCAAGCGTCTCGGTCGTCTGTGCTCCCTCTGTGACAGGGCTCTGACCCTCTGCAGCCGGTTCAGCCGCCATCGCCGTCATGGGGGATGCCGCCATCACTGCAGATAATCCTATGGAAATCGCTCTGATAACTTTCCTGTTCACTGTCCTGTTCTTCACCTTATACTCTCCTTCTCCCGCTGTCAGTTAATGTTACATTTACTTATTCTATAACATAAGACGCTTCCCATTCCGAAAACGGCTCATATTTTTCCATGTTTTTTTCAATTTTTTCCGCTTCCAGCTCTTCCACCTGTCTGCAGAGTCCCGACAGCGACCAGCCGGCTGTTTTCCTTCCCTTTCCCGCAAGCTCTCTGATTCTCCGGCGACAGGAGATACACCGCAGCAGATAGATGCCCAGCACCAGCGCTGCTGCCGCCAGAACCATCCCTATCACCGCGAGGTGAAAATACCCGCTCCCTGACGGTGGTGCCGCCAGAGGAACTTTTTCCTCCTCTATCACGGTCAGACGATACCCTGTCCTCGCCGCAGCCACTTCTGTAAAATACCTCATTCCTGCCTCCATCACCTTCCAAAACCCGCTTTTCGTTTCGCCCTTCTGCTTATAAAGACGGCTTCCAACAGCAAAAAGGCTCACATTCCGCAAACTTTTTTCTTCCCTTTTTGTTTACAGTGCCTTATAATAATGTGAAACATCTATTTTCGTTTGGGGAGTTCATTGATACGGAGGGAGTATTTACGATGGAAGCTAAGAACTTTGTCAGAAAATTCCGCACTGCAAAAGCAGTTCAATTCCTTATTTTACTGCTCATCGAAATTGCTTTTTTCTTTATTTTATTAAGCCACCCGTCCATGACGCGAGAGCTCTATGGCAACCGCCCTCTCTTCTTTCTGTGTGCCGTTGTCTGGGTTTTGATTATCTTCCAGCTGCTCAGCCTGCTGTATGATGCCTTTCAGCTGCGCTCCCTCGCAAGGGAAGGTCACATACTCCGTAAGCTTGCCTATCTGGATGGTCTTACCGGTATTCCGAACCGTCACGGACTGGATACTATTTTTCGCACCTACGACACGCCACAGTCCATGGCTGAGATTGGCTGCTGTATGCTTACCATCGAAAATCTGCCGGAGATTAACGAACGGCTTGGCAGACTGCCGGGCGATGCCATGATTCAGGATTTCTGTTCCATTCTGGAGAAGGTGGGCGATTCCTTCGGCATCGTTGGTCGCAACGGCGGAAATGTTTTTCTCGCCGTCCTGGACAAATGCACTGCCGATACCGTCCGGCGCTTCTCTGCAGCCCTGCAGGAGGAGCTTGAGCAATACAACCAAAGACACGAGCAGACACCGCTCTCCGTGAGAAGTGCCTATGTTCTCAACAGCGAGGCAAAGCTGGATACCTTTCCCCAGCTTCTGACCGCCGCATACAGCAAACTCTACGCAGAAGGATAACCGATGGACATACCCTATATCAGTCGTCTCGTCCTCCGCGCACAGCAGAATGATTCAGATGCTTTTGCAGCGCTGTACGCCCTGACCTACAACAGGATTTACAATTATGCGCGCCACTATCTGCGGGATGATTTTCTCGCTCAGGATGCCATGCAGGAGGTCTACATACTGGTTCTTAAGAACCTTCCAAAACTAAATGACCCGACTCTTTTCATCGCGTGGCTGAATCGGATTACCTTCCGCGTCTGCTTTGATTTGTCCAAAATCAGGGGGGCACTTCCACCCAGCCCATCGACGCGGAATTTGAGGATGTTATGGAGGATAAGCATCCCGACTCCAACCCCGAGCTCTGCTTTCAGAAGAAGGATGAGCGCCAGCGTCTGCTGTGTGCTCTGGAGCAGCTTCCCTTTCAGGAGCAGCAGGTCATCACCATGCGTTTCTTCAACAGCATGAAGCTGGAAGAAATTGCGGACGCGTGCGATGTCAGCCGCAGCAGTGTCAAACGCTATCTCTCACAGGGGCAGAAAAGACTCCGTGAGCTGCTGAGTGATTAGGAAAGGAGCTGTGCTTTCATGAGGAAAAGAAAATACGAAATAAATATAGATACGGCAGACTCCATTCTACAACAGGTGTTTGCCGCCGGTAACAGACAGTCCAACGCTGTTCCCTTTGATAAGCTGGTACTGCGTGAGAAGCTCAACACCCGCTTTTACGACAGAGCCCTGGTGCTGCTTGGCATTGTGCTGCTTATCACCTTCCTCTCTCCCCTTGTTATTGTTCCGCTGGCTAAGCTTTTGGAGAACAAACCCGCTCCCGAAGCCGTCCGCCTTGTGGATGATTATGTGGCAGACGGCTGTCTGTATCTGCGTCTGGAGGGAGATGCCATACTATACGGGGATGCCTATCTGGAAACCACAAACGGCGAGCAGTATTCCGTCCTCTCCTACGATGCGGACAACGGCATCCTTTGCTTTCCCTATATCGAAACCACAGAAGCCAACATTTACATTCCCATAGAGGGAGCGCCCTGTCTGCAGCTGCTTCTGTCACCACAGTAAGAGGAGCACTATGTATAAAAGAACGTCTGCTTTTATCACAACTGCATATCTCCTCCTCGCCATTGCGCTTACCGCCTGCAATGCCGACGGGCAGCCGCCTTTGGACACCTCAGGTGCCTCCACGGCGCAGCAGATTCCGGACGCTCCCGTTTCCGCATCCGCACAGATTGAGGTTCGGCAGGAGCTTATCGCAGAGGAGTCTCCCGCCACCACTGCCCTACGGGACTCTACCCCCGTCTGTCTTGTACCGGAAGCCCCCGGCACGGCGGAGATTAGAAATGAGGTGGCTGTAATAGACGCCTCCCACTGCGACTGCGGCTACATTATGGCAGCCTACACGGGCTCCGTCTCCAAGATAAAGCTGCGCATCACCGGTCCGGATAAGGTTGTCTATACCTATGATTTACACAGGGACGGCTACGAGACCTTCCCTCTTTCCTCGGGAGACGGCAGCTACGAAATCACAATCTACGAAAACATATCGGGCACCAGCTACTCCACCTGTCTCTATGGAGTCGTGGAGGTCTCGCTCGCCGATGAATTCTCTCCCTTCCTTTACCCGAACCAGTATGTCTGCTTTGACGCAGACAGCCGCGCCGTGGCAAAGGGTGCGGAGCTGTCAGAGGGTGCGCAGACGGATTTGGATGTGATAATCAGAGTCTACAACTACATCACCTCCTCCATCACCTACGACTACGAAAAAGCATCAAATCCGCCCACCGGGTACACCACGGATGTAGATGCCATTCTGGATTCCGGCACCGGCATCTGTCTGGACTACGCCGCACTCATGGCAGCCATGCTGCGCAGCCAGTCCATTCCCACCCGCCTTGAGGTCGGCTATGCAAAGGAAGCATATCACGCCTGGATTAGTGTCTACACAGAAGAAACCGGCTGGCTGAACGGTCTGATTGAGTTTGATGCCGATTCCTGGACTCTCGTTGACCCCACCTTCGGAGCAAACAGCTCCGAGAGCGCCCTAAAGAAATTCATAGGCGACGGCAGCAACTATACGCTGCAGAAGCTGTATTGAGGAGGAAATCATTGTGAAAAAGCAAAAAATGTTATCCAACGGAGAGCTTGCTTCGTTCTGCAACCAGTCTGCCATGCTTTTGCAGGCAGGCATCACGCCTCTGGAGAGTATGCGCATCCTGTTAAGTGATACCAGAACCCACGCCGGAAAAGAAATTATCACCTCCATCCTTTCCGTCTGTGAGACGGGAGAGCCATTTTATAAGGCACTTGCGCAGACAGGCGTTTTCCCCGACTATGTCATCAATATGCTGACCATCGGCGAAGAATCCGGCAATCTGGATATCTGTATGCAGAGCCTCGGCAGCTATTACGAAAAGGAAGAGGGCATCGCAGACAGCATCAAGAGTGCCGTTACCTATCCCTTTATCATGATAGCAATGATGGCTGTCATCATATTTGTTCTCATCAGCCGGGTTATGCCCATTTTTAATCAGGTTTACATCGAGCTGGGCAGCGAAATGTCAGGCTTTTCCGCGTCGCTTCTGCGGCTCGGCAGCAGTCTGAACCGCTATTCCGTGGTCTTTCTCGTGCTGGTCGTCCTGCTGCTTCTCCTCTATTTCGCCGCAACGCGCACCAAGCACGGGAAACGTCTCCTTGCCCGCTTTCTGAATGTTTTTCCTCTGACAAGGCGCTTTTACGAGAGCGTTGCCTGCGAGCGCTTTGCCAGCGGCATGGCTCTTACTTTAAGCAGCGGTATGGATACCTACGCCGGACTTGACATGGTTTCCGGACTCGTCGGCAGCAGGCGTATGCAGGAAAAAATCGTTTCCTGCCGGGAAGCGCTTCTGCGGGGTGAAAATTTTGCCGAGGCGCTCTCCTCCTCTGAAATATTCAACAATCTGCACTCGCAGATGGTCGGTGTAGGCTTTAAGAGCGGAAACATAGATGCCGTACTCGCAAAGATTGCCGACAGCTACGAGCGGGAGAGTGACAGGCGCATCCAGTCCGTTATCTCCATCCTCGAGCCCTCACTTGTCATCCTTCTGTCACTCATCGTCGGCATGATTCTGCTGTCCGTGATTCTGCCCCTTATGGGAATCATGACCAGCATCGGCTAGAAAGGAATAACAGATGAACCGTTTTACACATTCCGCCCCCTCGGCGGGAGCAAAACTTGCCGCGTGGCTTCCCGTTGCCGTTTTTCTTCTGCTGCTTGCCCTCTTTCTGGGCGGCATCGGAAATCTCAGCGAATCTACTGCCGCAAAGCAGGAGGAAAGTCTGCGGACAGCCTTAGACCGCAGCATCGCCCAGTGCTATGCCGTGGAGGGAAGCTATCCTCCTGACCTTGACTATCTGCGTGCCCACTACGGGCTCACCTACGACGAAGAACAGTTTTTTGTAGACTATGTCTCCTACGGCAGCAACCTCCGCCCGGAGGTCACTGTACTGCCCCGGAAGCGCTGATGCTTTCGAAGGCATCTGAATAGCCACAGCAGTGCCGCGCAAGCGGCGACATTTGTATAACCGTTAGGAAAGGACGAATCTGATGCATCAGGAACGACATTTCATCGTTGACGTTTTATTTGTGCTCGCCCTCTTTGGTGTCTTTGCAGTCTCTGCGCTGGTTGTTGTCACCATCGGCGCAGACGTTTACAGACACACCATGCAGGACATGAGCCACAACTACAGCTCCCGCACTGCCATGGCTTATGTCACGGAAAAAATCAGGCAGTCAGACAGCATGCTGGAGGACGGAGCCTCCGCCGTCAGGCTCACGGAGCTTTCCGGCAGACCGGCTCTCGCCCTGACAAGTGAGCAGGACGGCGAGCGATTCTGCACGCTGCTGTACTACCATGAGGGCTACCTTAAGGAGCTGTATATGCGTGAAAGTGCAAATCTCGGCGGTGATATGCTCGACGCAGGCGAGGATATTCTGGAGCTTTCTGCCCTGGAATATAAGATGCTGTCAGACAATCTCCTGTCCGTTTCCATGACCCTGCCGGACGGAGACTGTCGCAGCCTCCTGCTGTCCCTGCACAGCCATTGAACTTTACTCTATTGCAAAGGCGGTTTATCCCTATGAAACACTCCCGTTCCAGTCTGTTTCTCATGGAACTGATTATGGCAATCCTGTTTTTTTCCCTGACGAGCGCCGTCTGTATCCGGCTCTTTGTCAGAGCGCACACCATCAGTCAGGACACCATCAACCAGAATAATGCCCTTACACAGGCACAGAACCTTGCCGAGACCTGGCTTGCCACGGAGGGTGATATGTCAGAGCTGACTGCGCTTCTTGCGGTCTCCGGCGGAATCCTCCCGGAGGTCACTCCCGAAGGGCTTACATTTTCGGAGGGCTCCTCTGAAGACACACTCTCTAAGACTGCCTCTTCAGCAGACTTCCGGTCTCAAAGTACTCCTTCCACGGGCAGTATCTGTTTGCGCCTCTACTTTGACAGCGACTGGAAGCCCTGTCTTTTGGCACCGTCAGACACTCCCTTCTACATGGCGGAGCTGACCTCCCCGGAAAACAGCGTGTCCTCCTCCGCGCATATGATAAGTGCCCTGATTCGCATTTGCAGCAGCGACGGCTCCGAGCTCTACAGGCTGGAGCTTGTTCACCACATTGCTGAAAAGAAAGGGGATTGGAATGAATAATCCGATGACTAAAAAGAAAAAGACCTTTTCCTGCATGAATGTAGGTTCCTCATCCATGCTGCTTATTTTTATCATTCTCTGTCTGGTATCCTTTGCCGCCCTGTCGCTTGTCAGCGCCAGTGCCGACAAGCGTCTGAGCCAGAAAATCGCAGACAGAACCCTCCGCTACTATGAAGCCTGCAACAACGCAGAGCAGTCGCTGGAGGGTCTGGATGCCGTGCTGCAAGCGCAGTTTACCGCCTCCGATACCCCGGAGGAGTACTTCTCTGCGGTGGGACACGGCAAATCCTACGCCATTCCCGTCAGCGACACCCAGACCCTCTGTGTTGAAATTGAAATTCTCTATCCGAAAGCTGCATCAGACACCTTTTACCGCATCTTAAGCTGGCAGATTATTGCTGATTAGGCTCCCATGTCACGCTAAACTCCTCACTGCACTCGTCGCGACCGTTTTCCAGAATGTAAACCAGTCGGTAGGTATAGCTTCCCAGCCCTTCCGGCACAATGGAATAGGTGAGGTTCTTATCAGCCTCTGTCGGAAGTGTGTCACAGATAATCCAGCCTCCCGCCTCCAGAATCTGGAGGTAGCCGACCCTCGCTTCCTTCGAGATGCTCCAGTCTATCAGGGCACACCTCTCCCCGTAAGCCGTCGTATCCTGCGGCTGTCGGAGGTAGCAAAACGGAATCACCGCGCTGTAGTCAGTCTCCACAAGCAGCAGGGTATTGTCCTCCAGCCGCTTTACGCTGCCCGCCTTAAAGCCGTTCACGGTAGCGCGGACTCTCGTGCCGAAATACTCCTCCGCCCGTGCTCTCAGCCATACGCCGATTCTGTATTCGCCCTCCTCGAAGGGCTTCGTCACATCCACAGGCTCTCCACTCTTATGATACCACCTTACATCCTCCACGGAATATTTTACTTCCTCCGGTACACTCACCCTGTGCTCGGGAAGCACGCCCGCCATCGGACGTACCACCTCTAAGATTTCTGCTTCCTGTATGTAGCGCCGCCTCCAATAAGCCGCTACCATCACATAAAGCAGCACGCTTCCGACAAGTCCGAGAAGCGAAAGCAGCAGTCCCTCCCTAAAGTAAGCATAGCGCAGACGTATCACCGTTTCCCCATTTGACACATAGGTCAGATTGTTTTTCTCCCATGCACGTCCGTCCGTGTCAAAAACATCATGCCATGCAAGTGTGGTATTTACGTTATCCCGGTTCGTGCGGACGGTAATGCTGTCTGCCTCCCGGACAAGCTCCACAGGCACAAGCTCCCGCCCGGGCAAATCGTTTCCCGATATATTTATCGCATGGGATAAAAGCTGCTCTACCGCCTCATCCTCCGTCAGGCTCAGATAATAGAACAGGTTCAGTCCCACCACGACAATATTCTCATTCTTCACCGTTCCGTAGAATTCCAGCTCAATGTCCCCTGACTCCTCCAGCTTTCCCCAGCACTCGTCCAGACCGTTTAAGAATTCCGTTTTCCATTCACTGTAGCCGGACGGAAACAGGCTGCAATCCAGAACACCGTCAATCGTATCAAGCAGCGGATAACCGTTGCGGAACTGTATCGGCTGGCACACCACGTCCATAAATTCAACAACACCCGTATACTCATCCTCCGGTATGCCGCTGGCTGCAATGACAATCCTTACTCCTGCCTCGCTCAAATCCAGCACCAGCTGCTCCGCAGCAGACTTATCCGTATAGGTAAAGCCGGACAGAAGAAGCATCTCATACTGCTCAAGCTCCTCAAAGGTATAGTCGTTCAGGTTCGCCGACCACCCCTCACCCATGGCAGGAAAACCCAGCGTGGAGGTTCCCACGGCTTCGCCGATGGCAAGCGCATGATAATCCGTGATAACGCCGAAGCTCTCCGGAGTGTCCTTATGATACAGGCGGTACTCCCCCTGCACCTCAATCAGCTCGTAGCCGAGTCTTGACGCCGCCTCGTCCAGAGCCGGCTCATCCTTAAAGCCGTTCTTTAAGCAGCTGTTGCGCACTAAAACCGTATCATTACCCAGCTCAAGGCATCTGTCAAAAACATAGAGATACCGCCCCGTCTCAAGAGCCTCATTCAGCAGCACGATATTGGAAGAAGTATCTGCGGACTGCCAGTCCGCGCCAAAGCTTCCTGCCACCGCCTTCCCGTAGTCAGCGGTCAGAAAGGCCCCCGTCGCCCCCAGCGTGCCCAAATCCAGCACCGCCAGCCGCTGCTTTGTCATTGCCTTCGCCTTTCCCAAAAGAGTTTCCTCCTCCATGGCATCCAGCCGCTCCTCCACGGTTTTTCCGCTGTAGCTTCCAAACAGCAGCGGCAGGGAGGGCACAGTGTCCAGCACCAGCAGCACAGAAAAGAAAACAAGCATATTTCTTTTTAACGATGTCCACAAAAGCAGTCCGAACAGCACCATGCACAGGGCAATGGAGACATAGCGCAGCATCCACAGATACTGATGTCCCTGCAGCTTGTTCAGGACAGGGTACATGGCACTCGAGGTACAGATTAGTATGAGCACCGCACAGCCGAAAAAGGGCGCAGACCTTTTCCTGCCAAAGAACATACCGGCAAATGCCAGGAGAAAGGCGGCAATTCCAAAGTAAAACGCCCCTCCCGCTCCATGCAGCACACGATAAAAGGGATTCAGTGAAATCAGCGTACTCTGAAAATATCCCTGCATCACCACCAGACTGTCCGTGTCCGTCAGTCCGCTCTTGAGAAAAGGGTAAACCCAGATACCCGCCAGCAGGACGGAAAGCCCCATGGCTGCCAGCACCTGCAGGCACTTTCTCCCGCCCCGGTACATCATCGTGTTGATAATGCAGTACACCGCCACCGCCAGAAGAAAGCAGAGTGCATAGTTTAAATGACACAGAACCATCATAAGGAAAAACAGTGTAATTCCTATCAGTGTCTGCCATTTCTTTTTGTTTAAGTAGGTGTAAATCAGCTCGACGAGCCACGGCAACAGCAGCATACTCAGTGCCCGCGGCAGATTCCCCTCCGCAAACAGGGCGTACAGATTGTTTGGCATGAAAAACCAGAGTACCCCCAGAAAGGCTCCCAGTCCCAGCCTGTCATGTCGGCAGCCGATTCGGAGCCAGACAAGGGCACCTCCTAAGAATATGAAGCCCACAAAAATCAGATATCCCGCGAATGGGCTTCCCATGGCAAGTGCCTCGCAAAGTGCCAGCACATAAATCGGCAGCGGTGCCTGATAGCGCAGATTCTCCACGCCGTTATACCACATGGAATCCAACAGTGGATAAACATTCCCCCGGCTGATTTCCCAGTACAGGACATCTCCCTTATACACATAGCCCATCGCATCATCACCGGCAGGATAGCTTCCACTCTGCCAGACAAAATATGTAACTGCCGCTGTCAGCAGGCAAAACAGCACCAGCGTCAGCAGAACCTCTACTCTCTTCTTCATCGGCTTTTACTTATCTTCCTCTAGTTCATCCAGCATCCGGTCCATAATCCGCGACACTGATTCCTTTGAAAACTGACTGACATTTTCCAGATACTCCGCATCTCCCTCGAAGGATACCAGATAACTTCTGGTCGGAGTCTCACTGCCCTCAATTTCCATCAGCTCTCCGCCCACGGAGCGGATGATAAAGCGAAGCTGCTCTCCGAAATAGTCCACCATATTCTCCAGCGTTGGCATGATAACATCAAAGGGCTTTACGCCGTTAAGCGTCTGATTCTGATACTTTTCAAAAAAGAGGTTAATCGCTTTTTCAAATACGTTGAACTCTATGAACTCCTCCTTCTGAAGCAGAATCTTGAGGCTGAATTCCCAGGTATGCGGGTGCACCTGCCCCTGATGTCCGTCAATCAGGATACTGTGTCCTCCGTTCAGGTAAAACTTAAACCGATAAACCCTCATCAATCTATTTTCCATTCTGTGCCTCCATTTTGCCGATTTTGTCAACTACAGCCCTCAGAGAAAGCTCCCTGCCCGGTCCGCAGGTCCATGCCGCCGCGAGCGTCAGCTCCCTTCCCATCAGCCAGTCCACCGCCTTTATGGCTTCCTTTTCCTGATAGCGGATACACAGGAGAATCAGACAGCCGTTTTTGCTGTCACGGAAACGCAGGATGCGCCTGTTCAGCATCAGGTAGCTGTCCTTTAAGAAAAACTCGGCAGCCTTCTCCGTGCAGTAATTCAGCTTCAGCACCGTGACAGGATAAAGCCGTCTCTTTGTCAGCTTTTCTGCCAAAAGCGGCAGATAATCCATCCTGAATACCGCCAGCCGTGCGTCGTACAGCTCCTCCATGGAAATCGCGTTGTTTAACTGCTCCACCATGCGGGAGAGTGCCCGGTTGGTCTCCTCCTCCTTCCGCAGCTGTGCCGTTCTCTTACCGCATACCATGGCCATGCCGATGATTGTCACGATAAAGATTCCCAGTATTGTCCCCAGCAGCACGAAAATATTGATTTTCGCCCCCAGATAAGCGTTATGGTCAAGCACCGCGTCAGGATTCGTCAGCAGGCAGACCTGATAATTGATGCCCCGGTATTCAAACAGCACCCCTGACGCAATATACTCCCTTCCGTCAATGTCTATCAGCTCATGCTCCACTCGGTTTACATTCAGCCCGTCGATGAATGCCTTTGCGCTGTCCGAGATATAGTAGGTTTCCGTCGAGAAGCCCTTATAGCGGTTCGTCTCCGCCACATCCCTGACAAAGAGCAGTGTCTCCCCGTGGGATAATGTCCAGTATTTGTTGGTGGAATTATCCAGCGTTCCGATAATCTCCACGATAACGCTTTCGTCCCTGCGCGTCTTATTCAGATTAATCTGGTCGAGCACAAGCTGCACATAGGCATCCTGCTGGGTTGCGTAAATCTCGACAACCCCCTGCTCATATTTATCCATCTGTACCCATCCGAGCACACCGCCCAGGACGGCGCACACGACGGCAAAAGCCGTCCAGAAGGCTACACTGCTTCTCTTTTTCTTTGCTTTCTTCTGCTTGCGTGACACTTTCCTTCTCCTTGTCATCAGTCAACCTTTAAAAATTCTTCCGTATAATAGCCCGAGGACTGCGAGAGTTCTTCTTCCAGCCAGTCAAAGCCCTTCTCCTCTGCCAGGGTCGGCTGTCCCGAAAACAGATTCGTACCCAGTCCCAGCCGTTCCCCCTCTATCCGATAGCCCATCGCGGAAAGAATCGTCGGAAACATATCCATGGTGGTAAAGGTGCGGTTTTCCGCGGGAATTTCTCCCTCTGCCCCTGTATTGATAAAGCAGTTGTAGATGGTTCTGTCGTAATAGGAAATTCCATCCACCAGCGAGGTATCCATCCTCGGGTGGTCTCCCGAGAGGATGATAACCGTATCCTCATAAAAATCCTGTTCCTGACACCAGCTGATAAAATCCGCCACCTGTCTGTCAGCACAGGCAATGACGTTTGCCGTCTGATTATCATATTCGTCTCCACACAGCTCACAGACATAGCCGTCCATGTGATGCGGGTCCACGGTCAGCATCGTCAGATTGAAGGGCTCATCTCCTTCCGCCAGCTTTAACAGCTCCTCCTTAGCAATCCGATAAAGCACCTCATCCTCAAAGCCCCACCATTTATAGTAGTTCTCCGGAATATATCCCTTCTCGCGGGCAGCATAAAGGTCAAGCACCTCGTAGCCGCCGTGTTGCTCAAAGTAAGCCTTCCTGCCGCCGAAATCCCCGTCCGAGCCGCACAAAAACTCCTGCCGGTAACCCATTCTTGACAGGATGTCGCCTAACGAGATGATTCCCGGTGCGACCTCGCCTCCGTCTCCGCTCTCAATGGCATCCATCATGTAAGGAACGCCGCTTGTGCTCGCAAACAGTGCCGCCATCGTAATACCCGTATTCACGGTACAGTGAAAGCCGCCCAGCCCCTCTGAATCGGAAAATGACACATTTTCCTCCGCCAGAGCCGTCATCCTTGGCATATAGTTGACAGCCTGCGCCCCGCCGTCACTCTGAGAGGCATAGGTCGTCTCCATACTCTCCATATAGATGTAAATCAGGTTTTTCCTCTTCCCGTCCTGTTCTATGGTAGCATCTCTGGGCGGAACATAGTACTGCTCATAAATCATGGACTGCCCTGCCGTCTCCCGCAAATAGCCCAGAATGTCATAGGTAATGTTGTTGTATACAAGACTCGCCGTCAGGGAAAGCACCGCTCCCCACGCGATAATTCTCTCCGCCCGCAAAAAACGCTTTCGTCTGGAGCAAAACCACGCCGCCAGCAGATACAGCACCACGAACGCGGCTAACAGCGGTACTGCAAACTGCGCCACCTTAACGATGACATCCGTCCCCGTTCCCTTGACAGGGGAAAGCAGTGTTGCCAAAAGCTGTCGGAAGCCGATTCCGTAGGTCTTTTTCACCCAGAAGCCTGCTCCTGCCAGCGTGAGCGCCAGCAGATAAACCAGTCCGATACCAAAGTACCACAGTTTCCCCTTTCTCCTCGGAAACCACTCCATCTCCTCGTCGCGGTTAAACACCCCGTCCAGCCTGTCATAGCCCTTCCGCAGATGGGAAAAGTCCTCCTTAATCCTGCTTCGCAGCTCTCCCTTCTCCTCCGTGAAGGTCTTTGTTTTCCATGCGCTGTCCGTACCGATGGCGTTGATGACACCTGCCATGCGGATAAAGAACACAAGGAAATTAAAGAAGGGCAACAGCGGTATCACCCACCACTGCTTCCGATAGTAGCGCTTCAGCTCCTTAAACTCTGTCAGAAAGCCCAGAATGGAAAAATAGTACAGATATCCGCAGATAATATACATGGCAAAAATCGCACCCATGGATAAACCGATGACCTTCGCGGAAAATCCCATACAAATCAGACAAATCAATGCCAGATACCAAATCAGGCGCGGAAAGGCAAAGGTGTGGTCATACATCAGTGTCCGCACGTTGACATCCCGCATAATCTTCGCCGGATTCAGTCCGGTGTTGTCAAAGAGCTTTGCCACCTCAAGGCTGCCCCGCTGCCAGCGCTGTCTCTGGGTGTAAAGCTTGTCAAAGCCCTCAATTGGGTCTACGAAGAAAATCGAGCGCTCACTGATTTTTACCTTTTCATTCTGCAGATACTTCATCTGAAAGGTAATCTGTGTATCCTCACATATCGTATCCGTGCTGTAAAGTCTGGATTTTAAAATAGCAAGCTTTCTGAAGCCGGAAAAGGCTCCTGAAAGCGTATAGATGGCATTGTTCTCCGATGCATAATTCCTGCCCGCCAAAAATGCCTGGGCATACTCCATGAATTCCAGCTTGCGAAAGAGCCTTGCCGGGCCCCATGGATATGCTTCAATCTGCTCCGGCTGGGTACAGATTGCGCCCGTCATGACATTCACGGACAAATCACTCTCGAAGCGCTCCACCATGTGACGTATGGCTGAGCGCTCCAGCACGCCGTCACTGTCGATGTGAATAATATATTTCCCGTTACTGTTATAGAGGGCAAGATTCAGCGCCCTCGACTTTCCCTGCTCCGCGTTCATCCAGCTCATCATCAGGGAGGGAAACTTTTTCTGACATTCCGTGTATACCTCAAAGCTGTTGTCCCTGCTCTGATTATTTACCAGAAAGATATTGATACATTTATCCGGGTAATCGCTCTCCGCCACAGAGCGCAGACATGCCTCCAGTGTCTGCGCAGAATTGTACACCGGGATAATAATGGTAATTTCGGGATAAATTGTAGGTTTTCTGTCCTTTGTCAGATTCAGGCGGCGTTTCCTGAGCACAAAAACACTTCCGAGCGACGGTACAATCTCCATCAGCAACGGAATAATAATCCATGCCGACCAGAAAATAAAGGAGCTAAGCACTCTGTTGATGATGTCCATATGTAAACTTCCCTACCTTGGTGCGGATAATCTGCGGCTTTGTAAAGACAAAAAAGTACAGCAAAACCGACAGTACATAAAAAATCAGTCTGCCCACTATAGCGTGCGCAATGTAGTAGACACCGGTTCCGCCAAAATAAATGAGCACGCAGATTGTGATGATTCTGAAAGCATTTGCCAGAATAATGCCCATCACACCGAGCACACCCACCAGCAGCTTTTCACTCCTGTTATAGACCTTAAAAAAGGCAAGGAGCGAAACATACGCAATAATTTCAATAATTCCTGAGCACTCAAAATCAATTTGCAGCGTGATGGTCGAACCGTGTGACTCTATAAACAAAATTCCGTATCTGAAATATGCGGTGAAGGTTCCCGTCAGATTCCCGAATACCCCGGCGATTGCCGCAACACACCTCGCAAGCGGCTGCACCAGCACCGGGCGCACCAGAATCATCATAAAAACAAACAGGCCCAGACATCCACAAAAGAAATGCCAGGCCTGCAATTTGCACCGTTTCAATACAGACAGCAAATAGAGCCAGACTACCATCGCGGCAATACAGACTAAATATTTCATACTGTCCCCTTTGCTTCCATCCTCTTCTTACGAATCAGGCTGCAGCCCACCACGCCGGCACAAAGTGCCAATCCGAGCGCCGCTCCCGTGGAAGTTCCTGCCGTCTGTGTCCACTGCTGACCGATTCTGCCGTACTGGGCAGCCAGCGTCTGTGCGCTGTTTGCGTCAATGCCGAACTTTGCGGCCAGAGTCGGAATGTCTATAAAGTACTCCATGTCGTCTCTGGAGGCACCGACCGTAACCATGGCTCTTCCGTATACCGCGTTAGTGCCGTATATGTAGGAGGCTGCAGGGTCAGTCCACTGCGCGATATTGGTAGCATTCTTCCCACCCGTCGCGTCAATAATCCAGAACTCATAGGTTCCCTGAGGCAATCCGCTAAGCTGTGGGCTGTAGTTAATGTTTCCGCTTCCGTCCACCGTAATCATCTGGGGATAAAAGTCCATGCTTCCGTTTACCCGTATGGTTACTGCCTGCGTAAGCTCACCGCCTGCCTCCTGCAGGTGAGCGGGCATACAGGTCTGCACATGACCGTAGAGGATTCCGTCAACCGAATACAGCGCAGCCTCGCCGTCCGGCACGGTCTCATGCGTTCCGGCTGTTGCATACTCAATCAGTGTATGAGGGTAATAAGTCCAATCGTCGTAGCTGCCATCGTAGATGATGCCCGTAAAGCTGCCGCCCTGCTGCTCTTCGCCGCCATTCTCCACGTCATTGTTCTCCTCACCGTTTTCCGTGCCGCCGCTCTCCTCCTGCCCCGCGCTACCCTGTGAGGTGCTTCCGGCGATATTTGCCACATCACTGACATACATACTGTCCGCAAGGTAATGTCCGAAGGAAACTGTTTCGTTATAGGGCTGCAGATTGCCGGCAGGAATTGCAAGCTCCCAATAGTAGCCGTCCAATCCCCATGTAGTATCGCTATGCGCACACAGAGCGCCGTCTACTCCCGCAACGGTACCGTTGTTCTCGCTCGTCAGCTGAAACAGCGTCTCATAGCCCAAATCCGTTATAATCGTAAACTTTCCGTTGCCGTGTGTTCCCGACCATGTGGCACTGAACGCCTGCGTCGGTTCGTCTATGTATACATACATATAGTCGCCGTCAAACACAAAAGCAACCTGATTGACACCGTTTGCCGCCGGATACTTCTGTACTCCGTCCCAGTCGGAGAAATCACCGTCAATGGTAATTCCGGCGTAGGATACACCCTCTTCTGCCGCAACACTCTGCGCCGGCAGAGCGCTTCCCAGAACAAGCGCACCCAGTACAGCCGCTCTCTTTAAGCCTTTCCGTTTCCTTTCTGACAAAGCCCGCATAACCCCTCATGCCTCCTTGTGATTCCATGTTTGCAAATACATATCATAACAGTACCACAAAACGACAATTTACGCAAGAGCCCCGCAGAACAAACTTTGTCTGCGGGGCTTACTTTCCGGTCTGCTGCCGGCTTAGTGCTGTTTACTTCTGTTTTAGTGCTGCTTTGTGAGCGGTTTATTCTTCGGTTACAGTCACGGTTTCTTCCATAACAGTCTCTTCCATGACGGTATCCTCCGCCGCCTCGTCAAAGCTGATTGCTTCCTCCTCAGCCTCTTCTGCAAGGATAGTCTGCGTCTCATCCGTGCTCAGTCTGGTATTGCGGTATCTCTTCATACCGGTACCGACAGGAATCAGCTTACCGATGATAACGTTCTCCTTCAGACCAATCAGGTTATCAACCTTGCCCTTGATTGCCGCCTCGGTCAGAACCTTTGTCGTCTCCTGGAAGGATGCCGCCGACAGGAAGGAATTCGTGGCAAGTGCCGCCTTGGTGATACCGAGCAGTACCTGTTTTCCGTCCGCAGGCTCCTTACCCTCTGCGACCAGCTTCTCATTCATGTCCTCATAGTCCAGAACGTCAACCAGCGTGCCGGGCAAAAACTCCGTGTCGCCGTTGTTCTCGATGCGGATTTTCTTCAGCATCTGACGCACGATTACCTCAATGTGCTTATCGGCGATGTCAACACCCTGTAAGCGGTACACTCTCTGTACCTCGCGGAGCATATAGTCCTGAACCGCTCTGATTCCCTTGATTTTCAGCAGGTCATGGGGATTTACGCTACCCTCGGTCAGCTCATCGCCCGCCTCAAGCACCTGTCCGTCCATAACCTTAATACGGGAGCCGTAGGGAATCAGGTATGCCTTGGATTCACCGGTCTCCTCATTGCTGATGACAACCTCGCGCTTCTTCTTGGTATCCCGAAGCTCTGCCTTGCCTCCGAACTCTGCGATAATTGCAAGTCCCTTAGGCTTTCTCGCCTCAAACAGCTCCTCGACACGGGGAAGACCCTGTGTGATATCATCACCTGCCACACCGCCGGTATGGAAGGTTCTCATTGTCAGCTGGGTACCAGGCTCACCGATAGACTGTGCTGCGATGATTCCGACTGCCTCACCTACCTGAACCGCCTCACCGGTCGCCATGTTTGCACCATAGCACTTCGCACAGATGCCCACATGGGAGCGGCAGGTCAGGATGGTACGAATCTTCACCGCCTCGATGGGCTCGCCCTTCTCATCCACACCCACACTCAGAATCTTTGCGGCACGGCTGGGCGTAATCATGTGATTGTGCTTGACAATCATATTGCCGTCTTTATCATAAATATCCTCACAGGAATATCTTCCCGTGATTCTGTCCTTCAGGCTCTCAATCGTCTCCTTGCCGTCCATAAACGCCTTTACCACGATGCCGGGAATCTCCGCCCTGCCCTCGCAGCAGTCCGTCTCACGGATGGACAGCTCCTGGGAAACATCAACCATTCGTCTTGTCAGGTAACCGGAGTCTGCGGTACGGAGTGCCGTATCAGACAGACCCTTACGTGCACCGTGTGCCGACATGAAGTACTCCAGTACGTCCAGACCCTCACGGAAGTTTGACTTAATCGGCAGCTCGATGGTTCGTCCCGTGGTATCTGCCATCAGTCCGCGCATACCTGCCAGCTGCTTAATCTGCTGGTTGGAGCCACGGGCACCGGAGTCAGCCATCATGTAGATGTTGTTGTACTTATCCAGCCCTGCCAGCAGTACCTCCGTCAGCTCCTTATCCGTCTCGTTCCATGTCTCGACTACTGCACGATAACGCTCCTCCTCGGTAATCAGGCCGCGGCGGAAGTTTGCAGAAATCTTGTCAACCGTAGCCTGTGCCTCAGCCAGCATCTCAGGCTTTCTCGCGGGCACCGTCATATCGGAAATGGATACCGTCATTGCGGCTCTCGTGGAATACTTATAGCCGATGGACTTTACGTCATCCAGCACCTCTGCGGTCTTTACCGCTCCGTGCGTGTTGATGACCTTCTCGAGAATCTGCTTCAGCTGCTTCTTGCCCACATGGAAGTCCACCTCCGGCTTCAGGAAGTTTTCGGGGTTGCTTCTGTCTACAAAGCCCAAATCCTGAGGCAGAATCTCATTGAAGATAAAGCGTCCCAGCGTAGACTCCACATTTCCTGCGACAAGCTCGCCGTCGGCATTCTTCTTGGAGACACGTACCGTAATTCTGGAATGCAGGGTACATGCCTTATTCTCGTAAGCGAGAATTGCTTCATTTACATTCTTAAAGAACTTTCCTTCGCCGACTGCACCGGGTCTCTCCTGTGTCAGATAGTAGATACCCAGCACCATATCCTGAGAAGGAACAGCCACCGGACCACCGTCGGAGGGCTTTAACAGGTTATTCGGAGACAGCAGCAGGAAACGGCACTCCGCCTGAGCCTCAACGGACAGGGGCAGATGCACTGCCATCTGGTCTCCGTCGAAGTCCGCGTTGAACGCGGTACATACCAGAGGATGCAGCTTGATTGCCTTACCCTCTACAAGGATAGGCTCAAACGCCTGAATACCGAGTCTGTGCAGTGTCGGAGCACGGTTTAACATCACGGGATGCTCCTTGATAACCTCCTCCAGCACATCCCACACCTGCGTATCCATCTTATCCACAAGCTTCTTTGCATTCTTAATATTCTGGCTGATGCCCTTTGATACCAGCTCCTTCATCACGAAGGGCTTAAACAGCTCAATCGCCATCTCCTTGGGCAGACCACACTGGTAAATCTTCAGCTCGGGACCAACCACGATAACGGAACGTCCGGAATAGTCCACACGCTTTCCGAGCAGGTTCTGACGGAAACGTCCGGACTTACCCTTCAGCATATCGGACAGGGACTTCAGCGCCCTGTTCCCGGGTCCCGTCACGGGACGTCCTCTTCTGCCGTTATCAATCAGAGCATCCACCGCCTCCTGAAGCATTCTCTTCTCGTTGCGGACGATGATGTCCGGCGCTCCCAGCTCCAGCAGTCTCTTTAAGCGGTTATTTCTGTTGATGATTCTTCTGTACAAATCGTTTAAATCGGAGGTTGCAAATCTTCCGCCGTCCAGCTGCACCATGGGACGGATGTCAGGCGGGATAACGGGAATCACATCCATTACCATCCACTCCGGTCTGTTGCCGGACTCACGGAATGCCTCAACGACCTCAAGTCTCTTGATGATACGGGCACGCTTCTGTCCTGAGGACTCCTTCAGTCCGGTCTTAAGCTCGGCTGCCTCAGTCTCTAAGTCAATTGCCTGCAGCAATTCCTTGATTGCCTCTGCGCCCATGCCCACACGGAACTTATTTCCGTAGCTCTCACGTGCATCCTGATACTCCTTCTCGGAGAGAATCTGCTTGTACTCCAGTCCGGACTCTCCCGCATCCAACACGATATAGGACGCAAAGTAAAGCACCTTCTCCAGAACTCTGGGAGACAAATCCAGAATCAGTCCCATCCGGCTGGGAATTCCCTTAAAGTACCAGATGTGGGATACCGGAGCCGCAAGCTCAATATGTCCCATACGCTCTCTGCGCACGCTTGCCTTTGTCACCTCGACACCGCAGCGGTCGCAGACAACGCCCTTGTATCTGATTTTCTTATACTTACCGCAATGGCACTCCCAGTCCTTGCTGGGTCCGAAAATCTTCTCGCAGAACAGACCGTCTCTCTCAGGCTTTAAGGTTCTGTAGTTGATGGTCTCAGGCTTCAGCACCTCGCCGTGGGACCACTCACGAATCTTCTCGGGTGAAGCTAATCCAATCTTTATGGCATCAAATGTCATAGGCTGGTAGGTTGTTTCATTTTTTACTTCTGACATGAATGGCACTCCCTTCTTTTTTTAGAACTCATCGTCTCCGTCGAAATCTCCGTCGTCAAGCTCAGCGCCGAAATCGTCTTCCCCAAAGTCATCATCCGCACTTATCAGCTCGCCGCTCTCGCTGTCAAACTCCTGTGCCTGATAACCCATCTTGCCGAGGGAGCCGTTGTCGTAATCGTCGTCATACTTGCGGTCACCCTCCATCTCAAAGCGGTAATCCGTATCGCCGTAATCGATGGTTTCCATGATTTCAACCTCAGTCTGATCCTCGCGGAGAACCCTTACATCCAGACCAAGTGCCTGCAGCTCCTTCAGCAATACCTTGAAGGACTCAGGAATGCCGGGCTCAGGAATATTGTCACCCTTGATAATCGCCTCATAGGTCTTGACACGTCCCACCACATCATCCGACTTCACCGTAAGAATCTCCTGCAGCGTGTAGGATGCGCCGTATGCCTCCAGCGCCCAAACCTCCATCTCTCCGAAACGCTGTCCGCCGAACTGAGCCTTACCGCCCAGAGGCTGCTGCGTAACAAGGGAGTAAGGGCCGGTAGAACGGGCATGAATCTTATCGTCTACCAGATGATGCAGCTTCAGGTAGTGCATATGGCCGATGGTAACCGGGCTGTCGAAGAACTCTCCTGTTCTTCCGTCGCGCAGTCTCACCTTACCGTCTCTGGAGATGGGAACGCCCTTCCAGAGCTTTCTGTGCGCCCTGTTCTCGGACAGATAAGCCACCACATCGGGAAGCAGCTCCTCGGCGTGCTTCGACTCGAAGGTCTCGCCTGCCCAGGTCTTTCCATCCGCCGTAGTCTCCCTGCCCTCCGCCTTCCATGCAGCTGCCTCCTCTGCGTCGAAGGGCAGATTTACATAATCGTTTGCCAGGTCCAGGGTATCCATAATATCGTTCTCGTTGGCACCGTCAAACACAGGTGTCGCGACGTTAAAGCCGAGTGCCTTTGCCGCGAGGGAAAGGTGAATCTCCAGCACCTGTCCGATATTCATACGGGAAGGCACACCCAGAGGATTCAGCACGATATCCAGCGGACGTCCGTTGGGCAGATAAGGCATATCCTCCACCGGCAGGACGCGGGAAACAACACCCTTGTTACCGTGACGGCCTGCCATCTTGTCGCCCACGGAAATCTTTCTCTTCTGCGCAATATAGATACGCACTGCCTGATTTACTCCGGGCGAGAGCTCATCGCTGTTCTCTCTCGTAAACACCTTTGCATCCACGACGATACCATACTCGCCGTGAGGAACCTTCAGGGAGGTGTCACGAACCTCTCTTGCCTTTTCGCCAAAGATTGCGCGCAGCAGTCGCTCTTCCGCAGTCAGCTCCGTCTCTCCCTTAGGCGTTACCTTGCCGACCAGAATATCACCGGCGCGAACCTCCGCACCGATACGGATGATACCCCTGTCATCCAAATCCTTCAGGGCATCATCGCCCACACCGGGCACATCGCGGGTAATCTCCTCGGGTCCCAGCTTGGTATCACGCGCCTCTGCCTCGTACTCCTCGATGTGTACGGAGGTATAAACATCCTCCTGCACCAGTCTCTCGGAGAGCAGCACCGCATCCTCGTAGTTGTATCCCTCCCATGTCATAAAGCCAATCAGAGGGTTCTTGCCCAGTGCAAGCTCACCCATCGCCGTGGAAGGACCGTCCGCGATAACCTGACCTGCCTCAACATGGTCGCCCTTAGATACAATGGGCTTCTGGTTGTAGCAGTTAGACTGGTTACTGCGGGAGAACTTTGTCAGCTTAAAGCTTACCTTCTCGCCGTCATCATAGGTCATTCTAATCAGATTGGAGGAAACATGATCCACTGTTCCCGCCTTCTTTGCAATTACACAGGCTCCCGAGTCTACCGCAGCCTTTGTCTCCATACCGGTACCTACCGCAGGTGCTTCCGTATTCAGCAGCGGAACTGCCTGACGCTGCATGTTGGAGCCCATCAGGGCACGGTTTGCGTCGTCGTTCTGCAGGAAAGGAATCAGTGCCGTCGCAACAGAGAATACCATGCGGGGCGATACATCCATAAAGTCAAATTCAGAGCGGGCGTACTCGGAGGTCTCCTCCCTGTAACGTCCCGATACGGTAGTACGCACGAAATGACCCTCTGCATCCAGAGCCTCACTCGCCTGCGCCACATGGTAATTGTCCTCCTCATCCGCAGTCATATAAACCACCTCGTCAGTGACAACCGGGTTTGTCGGGTCGGACTTGTCAATCTTTCTATAGGGTGCCTCAACAAAGCCATACTCGTTGATACGCGCATAGCTTGCCAGAGAGTTAATCAGACCGATGTTAGGTCCCTCAGGGGTCTCGATAGGGCACATTCTTCCGTAGTGGGAATAATGTACGTCACGGACCTCAAATCCGGCACGGTCTCTGGACAGACCGCCGGGTCCCAGTGCGGACAGACGCCTCTTGTGCGTAATTTCGCTCAGGGGGTTGTTCTGATCCATGAACTGTGACAGCTGGGAAGAACCAAAGAACTCCTTTACTGCCGCAGTGACGGGCTTAATGTTGATAAGGGACTGGGGTGATACGTCATCCGTATCATGGGTTGTCATACGCTCGCGCACAACCCTCTCCATTCTGGAAAGACCGATGCGGTACTGATTCTGAAGCAGCTCACCCACCGCACGGATACGTCTGTTGCCCAGATGGTCAATATCATCATCGTTTCCAAGGCCATACTCCAGATGGATATTGTAATTGATGGATGCAATAATATCCTCCTTGGTAATATGCTTGGGAACCAGCTCATGTACATTCTTTTTTATTGCCTCTGCAAGCTTCTCAGGGTCATCGCCAAACTCCTCAAGAATCTGTGCGAGCACGGGATAGTAAACGCGCTCGTGGATGCCGAGGGCTCTGGGCTCACAGTCCACAAAGCTTGTCAAATCAACCATCATGTTGGAAAGCACCTTAATGTTTCTTTCCTCGGTCTGGATATATACAAAGGGAACGGCGGCATTCTGGATGGTATCTGCCAGCTCTGCGCTCACCTTGTCCCCTGCGGAGGCAAGAATTTCACCCGTGGAGGGGTCTACCACGTCCGCTGCCAGAATCTGATGCCGGATTCTGTTTCTTAACGCCAGCTTCTTGTTGAATTTGTACCTGCCGACCTTTGCCAAATCATATCTTCTGGGGTCGAAGAACATCGCATTGATGAGGCTCTCTGCGCTCTCAACGCTCAGAGGCTCTCCTGGACGGATTTTTTTGTACAGCTCCAAAAGACCCTCCTGGTAATTCTCAGCAGTGTCCTTCGTAAAGCTTGCTTCAATCTTCGGCTCGTCACCGAATACCTCTCTGATTTCCTCGTTGGTGCCGATTCCAAGCGCACGAATCAGCACGGTGACGGGAACCTTACGTGTCCTGTCCACACGCACATAGAAAACATCATTGGAATCCGTCTCATACTCCAGCCATGCGCCGCGGTTAGGGATAACAGTGCAGGAAAACAGACGCTTACCAATCTTATCGTGTCCGATTGCATAATAGATGCCAGGCGAACGAACCAGCTGGCTGACGATAACACGCTCCGCTCCGTTAATCACGAAGGTTCCGGTCTCCGTCATCAGGGGAAGGTCACCCATGAAAATCTTATGCTCACTGATTTCTTCCTTTTCCTTGTTGTACAGACGAACCGTAACAGTCAAGGGAGCTGCATAAGTAGCATCTCTCTCTTTGCACTCTTCAATAGAATATTTCACATCGTCCTTACACAATTCAAAGTCCACAAACTCCAGACTTAAGGAGCCGCTGTAGTCAGCAATCGGAGAGATGTCATCGAAGACTTCCTTTAATCCCTCTTCCAGGAACCACCGATAGGAGTCCTTCTGGACTTCAATCAGGTTGGGCATCTCCAGAACCTCTTTCTGTCTCGCATAACTCATACGCATAACCTTGGCACCGGGTACCGGACGTATTCTGTTTTTTTCCATCGACACTTCACCCCGTTCTATTATATTTCATGCCTGCGCCGCATAAATGGGCATAGCACAGCACAATAGTGCATCGTTTATAATAGCACAATTCTGTCAATGGGTCAAGCCGGATTTTTGTTTTTTTGTAGGGGATTTTTTTTTTTTGGGGGGGGGAGGGAGAGATTTGTAGAGCGACTGCACGCCGCTTTCCGCGTGTGACTGCACGCCGAAAATTCCTTCGGATTTTCGGCGGCGTGTTGCACACGCCAATACAACGAAACAAACAAGTGGCTCCTCATGCAAGCATGAGAGCCACTTGTTCATTTCGTTGTGCAGTCACTCGTTTATCACGACTATTTCAGAGTAACCTTTGCGCCTACTTCCTCAAGCTTCTTCTTGATGTCCTCAGCCTCTTCCTTAGAAGCGCCTTCCTTAACTACCTTAGGAGCTCCGTCTACGACATCCTTAGCTTCCTTCAGTCCAAGTCCGGTTACCTCACGAACAACCTTGATAACCTTAACCTTCTCAGCGCCAACCTCGGTCAGCTCAACATCAAACTCCGTCTTCTCTTCCTCAGCTGCTGCTGTGCCTGCACCTGCTGCTGCAACTACAACGCCTGCTGCTGCGGATACGCCGAACTCCTCCTCACAAGCCTTTACAAGGTCATTCAGCTCTAATACGGTCATCTCTTTGATAGCATCAATCAGTTCCTGTGCTGTTAACTTAGCCATTTTCATTTTCCTCCATTTTTTCGTTTTTGTCGATTCTTACATCAGTTCATTATTCAGCCTGTGCTGCAGAAGCTCCGCCTTTTTCAGCCAGCTGGTTCATAACACGGGCAAAATTGGTAATAGGACTCTGCAGGCTGCCAAGCAGCTTGGAAATAAGTACTTCTCTGGAAGGAATGCTTGCGATGGAAGCGATTCCCTTTGCATCATACACAATGCCTTCTACCACGCCTGCCTTAATCTCAAGCTGGTTAGCCGTCTTCGCGAACTCAGAAAGCACTCTTGCAGGAGCTGTTGCATCCTCAGAAGAGATAGCTACTGCACTGGGGCCCTCCAGATACTGGGTCAGACCTTCAAACGCAGTATCCTTGAATGCACGGGTCATGAATGTGTTCTTGTACACCTTGTAGGTGACGCCTGCCTCACGCAGATTCTTACGAAGCTGTGTGTCCTGCTCAACGGTAAGTCCACGGTAATCAACCAGAACTACAGACTGAGCATCCTTGATGTTAGCAGAAATCTCTTCCACAATAGGTGCCTTTAATTCAACCTTTGCCATTTCTTTACCTCCTTATAGATTTGTGTGGGAAATCTCCCGGCCGAAAGGAGTCGATACAAGAAAACCTCCCTGAAGACAGGGAGGCGTAAAAGTCTTAATCCAAACTCTTTCCTCGGTAGGCGGTTATACGCTTACGTCCGGGCTGCCGCTTGCAGCTTCGGACACCTACTGTCTTCGGCTCTGGTCTCACGACCGCTTCATATAATAACACAAGGGGCTGACTGCTGTCAACCCCCTATATTTTTGAATCCTCATTTTTAAATCAGCTCTCTTTAACCGACGCTTTTCCAACCGGCTCTCTTCCAATCAGTAAAGCAGCAACCGATTAGTACTTCGCAACGCTGACCTTTACGCCGGGTCCCATGGTGCTGGTCAGGGTAATGCTCTTAAGATACTGACCCTTCAGCGCGCTGGGCTTCGCCTTCATGATGGCATCCAGCAGAGCGTCAAAGTTCTGCTGCAGAGCCTCCTCCGTGAAGGAAACCTTTCCTACGGGAACATGCACGATATTGGTCTTGTCAAGTCTGTACTCAATCTTACCTGCCTTAATATCGTTCACCGCCTTGGTAACATCCATCGTAACGGTACCTGCCTTGGGGTTGGGCATCAGTCCCTTAGGTCCCAAAACCTTACCGAGACGTCCTACAACGCCCATCATGTCAGGGGTTGCAACCACTACGTCGAAATCCAGCCAGCCGTCATTCTGAATCTTGGGAATCAGCTCCTCGCCGCCAACATAGTCAGCGCCTGCAGCCTCTGCCTCATTTACCTTATCACCCTTTGCAAAAACCAAAACCTTTACAGTCTTACCCGTTCCGTTGGGCAGTACAACTGCTCCACGAATCTGCTGCTCTGCATGACGTCCGTCGCAGCCTGTTCTGATATGAACCTCTACGGTTTCATCAAACTTCGCTGTTGCAGCCTTCTTTACCAGAGCGATTGCCTCGGCGGGCTCGTAAGCAACAGAGCGGTCTACCAGCTTGGCAGCCTCGGTATATTTCTTACCATGTTTCATTCATCCTACCTCCTAGGTTCCAGCGACAACTCCTCGTTGTCTCCCAAATTATTAATAGTTACTCTTCAACAGTAATGCCCATGCTGCGTGCAGTACCTGCAATCATGCTCATTGCAGCCTCAAGGCTTGCCGCATTCAAATCAGGCATCTTCAGCTCAGCAATTTCCTGAAGCTTTGCCTTGGAAATGGAAGCAACCTTAGTCTTGTTCGGAGCTGCGGAAGCAGTCTTCAGGTTACATGCCTTCTTCAGCAATACTGCTGCAGGAGGAGTCTTTGTAACGAAGCTGAAGCTTCTGTCTGCATATACAGTGATAACTACGGGGATGATAACATCGCCCTTATCTGCGGTTCTTGCGTTGAACTGCTTTGTGAATTCAACGATGTTCACACCATGCTGGCCCAGTGCAGGACCAACAGGGGGAGCCGGTGTTGCTTTGCCGGCAGGAATCTGCAACTTAATGTAGCCTTCTACTTTCTTTGCCATTTTGGCACCTCCTATAATGTGGTAAGCTTACTCTCGCAGGGTTTTCCCTGCTCCCACTTTGTTGCCGGAGCATTCTGCTCCAATGCAGGGTGTAATCTCGCGACCAAACCTGCATGTATCCTCACCGCCCGTCAGGCGGGAAATACCGAATAAAGTTCTTTCCTTAAAGCTTTCTCACCTCTGCAAAGCTGATTTCTACAGGGGTTTCTCTTCCGAACATCTCCACGTTTATAGTGGCTGTCTGCTTGCCGTAATCCAGCTTCTGTACGACACCGACCGTGTCCTTCCATACGCCGGCCACAACCGCAATGCTGTCTCCCTCGACAAAATCAATGGAAACATTCTTGGTCTTAATACCCAGGGGCTTCATCTCCGCCTCGGTCAGAGGAACGGGCTTACTTCCCGGTCCGACAAATCCGGTGACGCCACGGGTATTTCGAACAACATACCAGGTCTCGTCGTTCATTTCCATATTGAGGAGCACATATCCCGGGAACATTTTCCGCTGAACGGTCTTCTTTGCTCCATTCTTCATCTCCACAACGTCCTCCAGAGGCACTCTCACCTCCAGAATCTGTTCTGCCAGCTCCTTGTTGTTTTCGATGGTCTTCTCAATATTGGCTTTGACCTTGTTCTCATATCCTGAATAGGTATGAACCACATACCACTTTGCCTCTGCCATACAATCACCCTCGCTCTAAATTGATGTTAAGATGCTTACGCCATGCTTGATGACATAATCCAGTATCGCAATGATAACTCCCACAACAACCGAGATTGCCACAACAGCCACAGACTGCTTCAGGGTAGACTGTCTATCCGGCCATACAATTTTCTTGAATTCAGACTTCACGCCGCTAAAAAATCCCGGGCGCTTCTGCTTTCCTGCGGAATCTCCCATTTTGACCTCCCATTAAAGAGCGCTTGATTACTTGGTTTCTTTATGCAACGTATGTGTCTTACAGAATCTGCAATACTTCTTGGTCTCCATCCTGTCGGGATGAGTCTTCTTGTCCTTTGTCGTATTGTAGTTACGCTGCTTGCACTCTGTACAAGCTAAAGTGATTTTTGTACGCATATCGGCTACCTCCATGTGTTTTTCAGCATAAATTTAAGCATAAAAAAAAGAGCTAAATCTTGTCTCGCTTAGTTACTATAACATACGGGCGCTTCCGCGTCAACATTTTTTTCGATTTTTCGCTTCGGTTTTCGCTTCGGCTTTCGCTCCGGTTATTCGGCTCTTCCTGCTGCTCCTTAATCTTCAATTTTTCCAAATTATTGGTTAATTTTATTATTGGTCAATTTGGGGTCATTTTTTTCCAAAATGCAGCCGTTACTTATTGTCGGATACTGTTTTTACGTGGTATAATTATAATAGTTATGATTCCGCTGACGCAGAATCCGTGCGGCTTACGCCGCCTGACGGCTGCAGCGTGGCTGATTCTGTCGGACAGCCCACGGCCCGCAAATCAGATGCCCCCTTTGGGCACTTGATTTTCTGCATACCTAAAACCGTTTGTGACACTTGATACCGAGGAAGAAAGGAGGCGCGACAATGAGCCTTGCACTCAATGCTGTTTATAACAATTATCTGACAGCCTATGCACCGAAGACGCTGACCCGCTACGACACGCACAAGGAAAGCGAGCTGCGCGGCGTGTACAGTGCCATTGTCAAGCTGAATAAGGACGCCCCCTGGTATCTTCCCACCACCAGCAGAGATACCCAGAAATATGCAGTGGATTTGAAGGAAAATGCCCGCGAGCTGAAAAACACGATTGCCCAGCTCGGAGGTCTGGAGGAGGATGGTCTTTTCAGCAAGAAGAGCGCCTTTTCCTCCGATGAGGAAATTGCAGCTGTCTCCTACATCGGTTCTGCGGACGCTGAAGCGGAAATTCCGCAGCTGCAGCTTGAGGTAAAAGCACTTGCCTCCGCCCAGGAAAATCTGGGGCTGTTCCTCCCCGATGAGAAGGCAGAGCTTGCTCCCGCCACCTATTCCTTCGACGTTGCCATCAACGACATGAACTATGAATTTCAGTTTTCCGTGAACGAATCAGAGAATAACCGCGAGATACAGGAGCGGCTTGTCCGCCTGATTAACAATTCAGGCATCGGCATCAAAGCCGACCTCGTCGAGTCTGACGGGCGGACTGCCCTGCGGATGCGTTCAGAAGCGACCGGTCTGGCGCAGGATCGGGAGCAGATATTCTCCATCAGTGATCACCATACCAGCAAGACGGCAGGCACTGTAGAATACTTCGGGCTGGACTATACCACCCGCCCGGCGTCCGATGCCAGCCTCCTCATAAACGGCAAGGAACATCACCCCTCCTCCAACCGCTTCACTATCGGCGGTCTGTTTGAGGTTACCCTCAGGGGAATCAGCGAAGAAGGAACAGCCACCAGGATAGGCTTAAAGACCGACATCGAATCCCTCGCCGACAACGTGGGACATCTCATCAGTGGCTACAATGATTTTTTACAGGCAGCCTCTTCCTATTTAGAAAGCCAGTCCGGCAGCCGCCATCTCGTCTCGGAGCTCAAGGCAATCGCCTCTTCCTACAGGGCTTCCCTGGAACCTCTCGGCTTTACCATGTCCGAGGACGGAAGTCTGCATATGAACAGAAACCTGCTGCACCAGGCGGCAGAGCGGGCAGAAAACGTCTCTGATACCTTCGGTACACTAAGAAGCTTCTCCTCCGCGCTGCTGCACAAGAGCAATCAGGTTTCCATCAATCCCATGAATTATGTACAAAAAACTGTTGTTGCCTATAAAAATCCGGGGCACACCTATTTCAGCCCCTATAACACCAGCGCCTACAGCGGCATGATGTTCAACAGCTACTGCTGACAGCTGCCGGTCTGTGTGACCGCCGGGCTGCATAGCCATCGGGCTGCGTGCAACGGGTTGTTCGACTGCCCTGCTGCATAGCCATCGGGCTGCATGCGCCGGGCTTAGGCATTTCGCTCTGCCTCTGCCAGCTTCAGCGCTTCAGCGATGACTTTATCCATGTCGTAATATCTGTACTGCCCCAGGCGTCCGCCAAAGAAAACGCCCTTTTCCTTCTTCGCCAGCTCGGCGTACTGTCCGTAAAGCGCACTGTTTTTCTCATCGTTAATCGGATAATAGGGCTCGTCCCCACGCTTCCACGCCGCAGGGTACTCTCGCGTGATAACGGTGTCCGGCTGCGTTCCGAATTCAAAGTGCTTATGCTCAATGATACGGGTATAGGGAATCTCGCGCTCCGTATAGTTTACCACCGCGTTGCCCTGATAATTTTCGCAGCCCTCCAGCAGCTCTGTCTCGAACCTCAGTGACCTGCACTGCAGCTCTCCCAGACAATAGTCAAAATACTCATCTATCATTCCGGTGTAGACAACCTTGTCAAAGACATCCCCACAGCCACTGCACTCCGGCTCACCCACACAATTCACCGCACCCCGACCGGGAACCTTCGCGCCGGTGTTGCGGATAAATTCACGATACTCTACCCCAAGTCTGACCGGAATCCCTTCCAGCAGCTTCCTGACAATCTGTGTGTAGCCGCCGACGGGAATTCCCTGATATCTGTCCGTAAAATAATTGTTATCATAAGTAAAGCGCACAGGCAGTCTCTTGATGATAAACGCCGGAAGCTGCCTGCAGCTTCTGCCCCACTGCTTCTCCGTGTAGCCCTTAACCAGCTTCTCATAGACATCCCTGCCTACCAGCAACAGTGCCTGCTCCTCCAGATTGGCAGGCTCCGACGCATCCGCTCCCCGACCGCAAAACGCCTCGCGCGCCTCGCGCTTCTGACGTTCTATAATCTCCTTTGCCTCCCTCGGGGTACGGATACCCCACATTCTGCTGAAGGTATTCATATTAAAGGGCAAATTATACAGCTCATCCTTATAGACGGCAACCGGGGAATTGATATAATTGTTAAATTCCGCGTAACGGTTCACAAATTCCCAGATTTTTCTGTCAGAGGTATGAAAAATATGGGCACCGTACTTATGCACCTGAATCCCGTTTTTCTCCTCCGTGTAGATATTTCCTCCCGGCTGCTGGCGTCTGTCGATACAAAAGCACTGCTTTCCGGCTTTCTTCATCTCAGAGGCAAACACTGCACCGAAAAGCCCCGTTCCTACAATCAGATAGTCGTATCGCATTTGTTCTTCCTGCCCTTTGCCCTGTACTTGTCAATCTGGACAAAATCATCCATGAGATCCAATACCTTATCACGTCCCGCCTGATTCAGCTTCACATAATACTGCATCACGCGGTTTTCCAGAAGCAGCGCCCCCAGAGGGGTATCCCTCTCCAGTGAGGAAAAGTCTACCGGATTCAGGCTCAGCTTATCGCACATCTTGATAACCGTGCCATATGCCATCCCCTCTATTCCACGCTCTAAAGCTGTCACAAGCGTGCTGTAGGGAATATTCATTTCCATCGCAAACTGACGCACACTGCGGTACTGTCTCAATATTTCTTTTTTCAATATCTCTGCCTTTGTCATCGCATCCTCATTTCTGCCCGTCCGCACCTCTTACAAGGTACAACCATCCGGCTTCTCTCCTCTTGTTTTCTGTTTCGCTTTTCCGCATCCGAGAGCATTCCACGGACAAGTTTCCTTTCGTGGCAGCCTTTTCCGTGGCAGTCTGCTCACTTCAGCGTATATGGATAATATACGATTTATCGTCTTTCTTTTCAAGAGGAACGCCTAAATTTTAGACTTTCTTAACAATTCTTCCGAAGCAGTGCCTTCACCTCTTCATCCTCCGGCAGCATAGCCTGCAGCTGTAGAAGAATTTCCCGCGCCTCCTGCGCACATCCCGACTGCAGCAGCACGCGTACCTGTTGTTTTACCGCCTCCGCCAGTGCTGCAAATTCCGCATTCTCTGCAGATTGGGCTGTGTTCGTGTTGTGCATACCGCGCTGCATTCTCTCTTTCTCGGCTGATGCTTCACCTTGGGCAGCGCTTGCGCTCTGCAGGAGTGCCGCGCAGCATCTGATTGCCTCCTGCCAGTCCGGCTTTCGTCTCAAAAGCTCTCTCAGCCCTGCAGCCGCCTCTCCATACTTTTCCTGCTCCAGCAGGCTGTAAAAGCTTCTTACTGCGACTGCTGCCAGATAAGCATCCGATTCCAGATACGGCACCCTGCGTTGCCGCGCTGCCTCCTGCAGCAGCTTTCCCCAGGAAAGCTGCTGCTTAGCATACTCAAGCATTGCTGCCTGCAGGCCGCCTTCCGCTTTCGCCTGCCGCTTACGTTCTTTCCGTCCGGCTCCCTTCGCAGACTCTGCAAGTCCCGCCCGCCGGACATCCTCGTTCTGTCGGCAAAACCACTCTCTCAGGCTCAGTCCGGCAAGGAAGGCAAGCCTTTCCCGTGCATCCTCTGCCGACAGCTCCCGCAGTCGCCGTCCCGCATACTCGCGTATGAAATCCGCCACAACGCCCCTCGTCAGCAGCAGATTGCACATTGCCTCCGCATCCTCCCTCTCCTTCGGCGCAGCGCACCATAGAGCATCCAGTGCCGTAGTCAGAAACAGCTCGCTGATATGGAACTCTCCATCCCCCTCCCAGCCCAGCTGTTCGTTCCATTCCCGCGCCTGACGGATATGCCCTTCCATCAGGGCTGCCATGATACCGTTCTCAAGTGTGGCATGTCTGGTATCCTTGCCAAAGCACGGCTCTGTAATGGGAGAGAGGAACATAATATACTCGCCCTTGTCCTTCTTATAAGCAGCAAGATGCTTCAGATAATCCTCCGTATATCGAATGGCGCTGTCATACTCTCCGCACTCGCGACAGCCAAAAACCAGAAGTGCTTTTATATAAGCCTCCGCCAGGGGCGAAATATAGTCGCTTTGTAGAAATGCTTTTCCCTCGCGCACCAGAGTACCGAGCATTTCCCGGGCGTCGGCAGACTGGGGAGCTGCTTTATCCGCAAGCCCGGAGGCAGACTGAGCAATCGCCTTATCGGCGGGCTGGGTGACAGCCTTTTCCGCGGGCTGGACGGCAGGCTGGGGAGCTGCCTTCTCTGCTGCGTTTGCCTCCTGTATAATTTCCTTCAGTAGAAGAACTGCAATGGAGTTGTAGTAAAAAATCTGCGGGCTTCCGCCGTCCTCAAAGTTTTCCGTCGCCCGTCTGCCGAGGTCGATTACCTTCCTATGCTCCTTCAGCACCGCGTACTCCTGCATCAGCTGCAGCGGATGGCGCAGGTTGTCCGGCTCGCGCTCCATTTCACGCAGCAGGGGCACGATGTTGCGCTCTGCGTGGCGTAGCTTATCCTCCTCCGTGTCGTACACATAACCGTAATGATGCACGTAGGTGTCAAAAAACTTCACACGCTCGCCCGTATGGTTAAAGGCCTCATGGATGGTATATTGAAAACGGACATCCTTTCTCAGTCGGACTGCTCTGCCCACCGGCGCATCATTATAGTCCTCCCCCGCTCTGTCCTTATAATTGCGCTGGTTGTAGAGAGCATAGTCATAATTTTTGTATTCTCCCGTCCGAAAAAATTCAACGATTTCTGACACATCCTCAAACCACTCATCATCATCCAGATAGAGAAACCACTCCCCCTTGGCCAGCTCCAAGCCTGCATTCCGTGCCTTTGCGAAATCGTCGCACCAGACAAAGTCCACCACCTTATCGGCATACTGTTCCACCAGACTGCGGTGTTCGGCATCGCAGCCCGTATCCACGACAATCAGCTCGGAGGACACCGCCTGCAGAAGTGGCTGCAGGGAGAGCAGGCACTTCTCCAGCTCCTTCTTTTTCCCCGCCGTCAGCAGTGAGACGGAAACTATTATATTGCCCATAAACCTCTCCATTCCGGGACACCCTTCCCGTTCCGCTTTTTATTCTGTCGGGTAATTGCAAAGCGCACACAGCACCCTGACTCTCCGTACAGAAGAAAGTACTCATATTTTGAAACAGGAAACGTTTTGTAATCATCCACATCCTACAGAAAAAGGGCCGGCTCAGCCGACCCTTTTATTTCTTAGTTTTAGCTTAACAGAGACAGCACACCCTGATTTGCCTGATTAGCCTGTGCAAGCATTGCCTGACCTGCCTGTGCCAGAATGTTGTTGTTGGAATACTTAACCATCTCGGTCGCCATATCAGTATCACGAATCTGGCTCTCTGCGGAGGTCGTATTCTCAACGATGTTGTCCAGGTTATTGATGGTGTGCTCCAGCCTGTTCTGTACTGCACCCAGTGTGGAACGCTGTGTGGATACCTTCTGGATGGCTGCAGCGATAACATCAACCGCGTTGTCTGCATTGGTGCTCTTCGTTCCATCCACGCGCAGACCGTTGATGCCCAGTCCTCTTGCGCTCAGATTCGTAATAGATGCCTCAATCTTGTTCTGGGCTGTGGTATCAGCACCCACCTGCAGGGAAATGTTCAGAGCGTCCTTGGTGTCTGCAAACGCATCTACCTTCAGATTACCGTCATCATCCAGACTGATATTCTTGATGTTGTCATCATGGCTCATTGCAGCCTTCTTTACCATGGTAACAAAGCCCTCAGCGGTAGTAGCAATGGTTGCTGTCTCATCCGTGCCGCTTGCTGCGTATGAATATGTAACGCTGTCAATCGTAACCGTCGTGGTACCCTGTGTCAGTGCCACGGTAGCGCTTCCTGTCGTACTGTCGGAGGCAAGTGTTACACCAAGTGCCTGAATCGTCGTACTTTGGGATGCTGTGGTGTAATCCGTAGCAACTCCTGCCTTGCCGTCCAGCAGATAGGTCTCGTTGAACTTGGTTGTGCTGGATACACGGTCAATCTCGGTTACCAGCTGGTCAATCTCGTTCTGCACGTAATCTCTGTCGTTCTCGGACATCGTTCCGTTTGCAGCCTTTACTGCCAGCTCGTTCATTCTCTGCAGCATGTCATGTACCTCGGTGAGGGCACCCTCTGCCGTCTGCACTGCGGATACACCGTCCTGTGCGTTCAGGCTTGCCTGGCTCAGACCGCGAATCTGCTTACGCATCTTCTCACTGATGGAAAGTCCTGCTGCATCATCTGCTGCACGGTTAATCTTGTAACCGGAGGAGAGCTTCTCAGTGGACTTTGCCTGAGAGGTTGTCGTCAGACCGAGCATTCTGTTAGAGTTCATCGCTGTAAGATTGTGTTGTACTACCATAATTGTTCCTCCTTGAAAGTGACCGCTTCCCTGCGGTTCATCGCTTTGTTTTCATTCCCTTGAACATGTGGCAGACCTCATATCCGCCCCTGTTATTATCTATATCGGAGGCTTCGCTGATTTCTTTAGAGGTTTTTCAAACTTTTTTGCGAATATTCTATTTTGTTTTTTAAGCCAAAAGGAAAGAGCGGCGCTTTCGCACCGCTCCTCTCTTAAGTGGCATTTTCGTACTCTGTTTGTTTTGCAATTAGCCCAACAGTGACAGTACACCCTGATTGGTCTGGTTAGCCTGTGCAAGCATTGCCTGACCTGCCTGAGACAGAATGTTGTTGTTGGAGTACTTAACCATCTCGGTCGCCATATCGGTATCACGAATCTGGCTCTCTGCGGAAGTCGTATTCTCAACGATGTTGTCCAGGTTGTTGATGGTGTGCTCCAGCCTGTTCTGTACTGCACCCAGTGCGGAACGCTGAGTGGATACCTTCTGGATGGCTGCAGCGATAACATCAACCGCGTTGTCTGCATTGG
>CAYZAU010000020.1:0-42693 GCA_964475665.1 uncultured Acetatifactor sp.
AACCTGACGAGCTCCCTCGATAATCAAAGGCTTACGGCGTTTGTTTTGTTTCCATCTTAATAGTTTTTCAATCGCAATTCGGTACATAGTCGCACCTCCGTTATCATAATTCAAATATAGTATGTCACGCAATCACAAAAAATGCAAGGAATTTCAGAGGAATAATTACACTTTTTGCAACGTTCAAGGCAGATGCGTGTATAATTTGACCCATCACGAAAATTCCTTTGATTTTGCAAAAAATAAGCGATGCCAAGTTCTAAAACTCAGCATCGCTCATTTCGTTGTTACACCAACCCTGCATGACAGATGCCGTAAATTAGTTAAATTCTTGATTTAACTGTTTTACGAACACCCGACAATATCGCAGTTATGTATTTTATCACCAAATCTAATTGTTGAGGTAACAAATTATATTCTTTTTTCAAGCTTTCTTATTATCCTGAAAATTTCAAAAGTTAATTTCACCGCCCGCTTCTCATTATTATAGTTATTAGCAAATCAGCTGCGTTATCCGCTTACGTTATTTGATATAATTCTGACTGTGAGCGATACATTTTATTGTACGTCCCTTCGTATGCAAGCAGTTCCTCGTGTGTACCCTTTTCTATAATTTCCCCCTCTTTTAACACGACTATGAAATCTGCATACTGAGCCAATGCCAGACGATGCGAAATGATAATTGTCGTCTTACCCTTAGATAGCTCTCTCAGCTTCTCATATATTTTCTTCTCCTGAAGCGGATCAATTGCGCTCGTAGGCTCGTCAAAGGCTAATATTTCACCATTTTGATATTCAGCACGCAGGATTGCGATACGCTGCTTCTGTCCGCCCGATACTTTCATAATAGTTGACACCAGAAACGCTTTTATTACTTTCTTGTTTTCCGATTTCCGAAGCTTTTGAGCAACGGAAAGCCACTTTCCGATAACAAACCCCGTACCTCCTAAAACTTTCACTTCTTTCATGCTTATCGGATTCAGTATGATATTAGCATATTCATCGCTTTCCTTTTCCAATTGGGTATTTTTATATAAGTACTTCTTATTTTCAATCAGCAAAAAAAGATTTTCAAAAAGAGAAGCGAACGTTAGTAGAAAAATAATTAGTGCCAAATACGAATTAGTCGCACTAATAACGGTACCCATAAATAAGGTGCCCGCGAAAGCACATATCACCTCCACCGCTGACTGAAAAACCCGAAATATGTTAACACTCGCATTTCGAGCACGTATTGTACCGTTTTCAATCTCCGAATTATCATAAATCATCCAGCTCCATATTTGCGCAAATATGAAAAAGCCGTTTTTTGATATTCTTTTCAAATTTGAGAAGCGAATAGTATGTTACATAATAGTGATGATACCAATTCATCAATGCTTTTTGAACCGCCTGCATAAGGCAGTAAAGGATTACAAAGCCAAAGCAACAGATAATGGTTTCCTGATCCCTGAGGCTTTTCACCATTCTTTGATTTGCCAATAAAATCGCCGTAGGGAGCAGCGTTATGACAGTCTGCGCCAAAATCATGATTATGCAATCGATGGGACAGGTTGTAATCGCTACTTTTATAGACTTAAATAACAATTTATTTTTCATATAAGCTCTTCTGCTCCTCAAACATTTTGTAAAACAAGCTCTGAGTATTTTCCAGTAATTTGGAAGGAGAATCATGTTCTACGATTGTTCCCTCTTCTAATACTAAAATTTCATCCACCTCTTTCAAATATCCCAATCTATGCGTTATAAAGATTACTGTCCGTTCCTTTAAAAGATTCATATAGTCCCGATATATTTCTATTTCCATCAAAGGATCAAGGCTGGCAGTCGGTTCATCTAAAATTACAATCTCATTGGATAAATATAAAATTCTGGCAAGTGCAATTCTCTGCCATTGACCTTCTGATAGATTTGTTCCCTCCTCTTTTAAATTAGTAAGCTGAGTCTTTGTGCCATTCTTGAGCGACATCATTTTATCAGCCATTCCCACATTCTTGATTGCATCTGCAAGTCTGTTCTCTTCACATTTATCTGAAAGAGTAATATTTTCAGCTACTGTAAAAGGATATTTATTACCTTATATCTCAACATCATCCAGACTGCCGTTTGTACTCTAAGACAAAAACAGCATGGCTGTTCTACATCTTTAACTGACTATTCATCTCATCGTGCCTCTCGCAGGGATACCTTAAGCCCCCGCAGATATTCCTTTCTTTCCGGCGAAATCTGGCGGCTCTCGATGGCTTTCTGAATTGCCTTGTTATGCGTCCATGGCTCCAGAAGCTGATTCTGTATGTAGGATACGGCGCTATCGTACTGCTTTACCAGCGCCATGCTGAAATACCATGCCACCGCCATCCTTATGTAATATTCTTGTGATTTTATGTCCGCGACAAGGCGCAGCATCTCCGGCTTAAATTCATCTCCCAGATAAAAGCCCATCAATGTTACGATTCCAAAGCGGACGGTATAGACGTGATTGCTTTGCAGCCATTTCCTTATTCTATCATAGACATAGGGCAAATGCTTTTTAAAAATCTTAGGGGAAAGTGTATCGCAGGTCGCCCAGTTATCCACATAGGGCAGAAAGCGCTCCAGCTCTGCCAGAAATCCGTCAATATCTCTCGGATACATCAGATTCAGAAGCGCTCCGTGCAGATTATTTTCTTCGTAATAGGTATGTGGCAGCTCCTGCAGAAATTCCTTTGCCTCCGGCAGCCCTGCCACCTCTTTCGCATAGCTTCTCAGGCAGGGAGTCCGTACTCCTATCACACATTCCTCGGGAACATTCGGTATCAGCTTTGCATGAAATGTCCGATATGTCTCATCCTGTAATGCCCGCAGTCCCTCCGTAATTTTCCCTGGCATATGTTCCTCCCTCTCTTTATCCGGGGTCTGCTCAGGTAGTTGCAATGCCCAATGAAGTAATCTCAAAGAAGACATCCATATTGCCGCAAAAGCCTACCTTCGGTATATTTTCTCCTTCAGACGATGGTAAATGCCTGCTAGGACTTTGTTTTCCGCCATAAAGCTACGCAGCGGTGCCAGCGTAAGCAGCATAGCCGTCCGATAGCGCAGCAGCTCGCTCCGTGACATATACTTTTCCGTGATTTCCCTGTGCTCCCTGCGGTTTCGCTTCCTGTTTTCGCTGCTCTCCGAATATCCTCCGCCCTCATAGACAGCAACCGCAAAGTCCAGATAAACCATTTTCGCCCCCGCTTCGTAAAAGCACCAGAGGAAATGGTCGTAATCTGCCCGTATCCGATAAGAAGGGTCATAGGGCTTCTTTTTGCAGAGCTCTGCACTATAAAAGCAGGACTGGTGACAGGGAATATTTCGGTAACAGGTAAAGCCCGTAATTCTATCCGGAGCAGCAATTATCACACCGTTCTTTTCTCCCAGCGTACTGCCATACAGCACAAGGGAAGATACACTGCCCTCCCCGCTCCCTCCGCTCCCGTTTTGGCGCTCTATCGCATCAGCCGTTTTCTCCAGCACTCTCTCTTCCGCAAAGGTATCCCCGCAGTTCATAAAAATCAGATACTCGCCCCGCGCATGGGAGACCGCCTGATTCATCGCCTCGTAGATGCTTCTGTCCGGCTCATCGAAGAAACGAACCCGCCTCTCCGGGGCAGTCGCATCAGCCGGAGGCTTCTCCCGGGAAGTCTCTGCAGTCCGCCAGCGCTCCACCGAGCCGTCCCTGCTGCCGCCATCCTTTAAGATAATCTCATAATCCCAGAAGGTCTGGGAAAAGATGCTCTCCAGCGTCTTATTCAGTTTTTCTCCCGGATTCAGGGAAACGACAATAACGGAAAACCTCATGGTATCTGTTCCTGCAATATCTTCTTAATCTACGATATCTTCCTAATCTACAATATCTTCTTTTCCTTATTCATCAGAAGCAGTCCCATAGCTGCCAGCATCAGGGCTATGATGCACGCAGGCCAGCTCATCAGCGCAGACTCTGCCACCGACGTGTAGGTCAGGCAGTATACCAGCACATTTGCCAGCATATGAACTGCTATCGGTGCCTTCATTGAGCCAAAGTACTCATAGGCATACGCAATCAGACAGCCAATCAGGAAGGCGTAGATTCCCTGTACGGCATTCATATGGTAGAGACCGAAAATCATGGCGGAAAGGAAGATGGATACCTTCACATTCATATTTCTTCTCAGACAGTTAAAGATAACTCCCCGAAAGAGCACCTCCTCCGCTATGGGTGTCACGATTCCGTAACAGAACAGCCCCAGGGCAAAGTGCGCGGCATACTGCTGCTCTGCCACCTGCTTATAGCTCTCCGAAAGGTTAATTACTCCCGAAAGATTCAATAACAGATTCACTCCTATCACGGCTCCGACACACGCCATGGCAAGAAATACATAGGTCTGCACCAGGTCACCCTTGATATGGGAAAGGCGCATACTGTCATTTGCCTTAGTGATTGTCTTTGTTGCAATTCCTTTGATGGCAAGGGCACCTGCCACAAAGCCTACTATCTGCATAATGGTACCGGCGTTGCCCGTGAGAGCCTCCAGATTTCCTTCTGCGTCATGTACAAACAAAAACTCCCCCACAGGGAAAGCATCTCCCAGCGTCTGCAAAAAGATACCCGCCACATTCACGGCTATATTTTTTACAAACACGAAAAGCAGCAGCGGCAGAAACAGCTGCCAGATTCCCTGTGCCGGAGTAAGCTTCTGCGTGTTTTCCGTCCCGCGGAGCAAAAATTTCTGCAGCTCCTCCACGCTCCGTACAATGTAATCCGCCTTCGCCGCCTTCAGCTCCTCCATGCTGCCGTAGCCATAGGTCACGCCCACGCTCTCCACGTGTGCCTTTCTCGCTCCGTCTGCGTCATAGCTGCGGTCTCCTATCATGTAGACCTCTTCCCTCTCGATGGGCTTTTCGCCGAAAAGTCTGCGCAGAGCCTCCTCCACAACCTCTTCCTTATTTACACGTGTCCCGTCCAGCTCACTTCCCACAATCACACTGAAATATCTTGCAATGTTAAAATGCTGCAAAATTCTCTCCACATAAACCTGCGGCTTGCTGGATGCCACCGCCAGATGCATTCCCTTTGCGTTCAGGGCATTCAGCATGGGGATAATACCGTCGTATAGCTTATTTTCAAAAATTCCCACCTCTGAAAAACGCTCGCGGTACTTTTCCACAGCCTGCTCAGCCTGTTCCTCCGTCAGATGATAGTAGTTCATGAAGCTGTATTTTAAGGGCGGACCGATAAAAGGCTCCAGCTTATCCAAATCAGGCTCCTCGATGCCGAAGGAAGCCAGCGCATACTGCACGCAGGTGCAGATGCCAACCTTCGGGTCCGTCAACGTTCCATCCAAATCAAACAATAAATACTTTTTCATCTAAAAGCTCCTTAATTTATCCCTGCCATCGTCAACCGTCTTTTCGATTTTGACAATCTCCACATCATAGCCTACCGCCGCATTGACCTGCACATGTGCTGTCTGTCCCTCTTTTTTCCCGAGCAGTGCCTTCCCCAGAGGACTTTCATTGCTGATGAGGTTTTCCAGCGAATTACCGCGCACCGTGGTGACAATCCGATAAATCTCCTCCGAGCCGTCATCCGTAAAACGCACCGTGACGGTATTGTTGATTCCTACCTCATCCTCCGCCGAATCCTCTGAAATCACCCGCGCCGTCCTAATCATTCTCTCCAGGTAGCGGATTCTGCTCTCGTTCTGGTTTTTAAACTTTTTGGCGGCGTAATACTCAAAGTTCTCGCTCAGGTCTCCGTGAGACCTCGCCTCCTTCACATCCTCCAGTGCCTGCTTACGCACCACCAGCTTGCGATGCTCTATCTCTTCCTCCATCTTCCGGATATCCCCGGGGGTCAACTCATCATACATTCTTATCTCCTATTCCGCCGCAGGCGGCTCAAATCATGATAAAAAACGCTGTACTTGCGTTTTTCGCGTGTGAAATCTCACACTACAGGCGGATTCCGTATATCACAGCCACCGCCAGAATAATCTGAATGATGGCAAAGCGGAACACCGTCTGCGTATTCGACCAGCCCCACACCTTTCTCACATGGTCATGCAGGGGCGTTCTGGTATTTTTCAGAATTTTAATTTTTAAAAAGCGCAGCAGCGCCACCTTTATCAGCCCTAAGCCGCCGTCCAGAATCAGCATCAGCGCGATGGGAATATACAGAAGCGGACAACCCGTTTTCAGTATTGCTATGCTGATAAATAGTCCCATGGAACGGGAGCCTGCATCCCCCATCATCAGTCTGCTCGGCGTTGCATTATACCAGAGATACCCCAGAATACAAACCGCAAACAGCAGTATCAGAAAGGAAAAATCCTCGCTGCGCTTCAGGATGGTATCCACCAGATAGATAGTCATGATAGAGATAATCGTCAGTGTGCCCGACAGTCCGTCCACTCCGTCCGAGCAGTTAGTCACATTCACCGAGCCCCAGACCAGAATCACTATCAGCACGGCGTAAGCGGCAGTCGGAAGCGTTATCTGTACCGCTCCCCCGTCTGCCGCACGCAGCAGCGCCAGCTCAAAGGTGTTGGAGTTATATTTCAGAAAGGTCATCGCCACCATTGCCGCCACGCATAAGTCCAGAAAGCCCTTCTTGTATTCACCCCATGGCATCTTCGACGCATCATCGAGGAAGCCCGTCATCATGGAAATGACAATCAGTATCAGGTAAATCACCGTCTCCGCGTCCTGCGGGGCAAAAAGCAGTGCCGCCAGCACAAACGCCAGCACAAAAATAATCCCCGCACCGCGCGGCTTTCCGGCAGAAAGCTTTCCGTCATGGGCGAACTCCCGCCCTGCATCCTTGGGTAAAAGGTGCTGCAGCCTTGCCGTTGCAAATACCGTCGCCGCAAAGGCAAAAATAATACCTGCAAGAGCCAGCAGGGAATCATAAGTATCCGATATGAAAAAATGTAGCATAGTCCTTCTCCCGTTTCCGATAAAGATAATACAAGCATACCACAAAAGGAGGGCAGATGCAAACAGGAAACACAGAAAGCTGCCGCTAAAAAAGGAGGCTGCCGAAGCAGCCTCCCTCCATTCAGCGTATTCTGTTTTTCCGATTAAGGAAGCATATCGGAGGTTCCGAAATACTCTCCCCACTTCTGCTCACGCTCATCCATGATAGCCTGACCGCCGGCACTGAGATAATCTGAATACAGCTCATCCCATACCTTGTCGAAGTCAGCCTCAGCAGCGATTACAGCGTTGTCATAAACCTGATCGCGCTTCGCGCTCAGTGTGTCACCAACACCTGCCTCAGCCTCTATTGCGCCCACATTCACGTTCTTTGCGGGAACGGTATCCGTCTGTGCAATCTCGTCTGCCTTCTGTACCAGTGCGGGCTCGATTTCCGCATAGCCGTAAGCCTTTGACAGGGCAGTCAGTGCCTCTGTGGACAGATGCAGTCCGTTACAGGTAATGGTATAGTCGATGTTCATACCGGAGTTCATGATGGCATCACCGGTTGCTGCAACCGTCTGGATTGCTCCGCTCTCCAGTACGTTGTGGGTCACACCCTCGTCACCAATCTGCAGATACTCGATATGCTCAGGCTGGCTGATCCAGTCGAGGTAAAGCAGGGAAGCCAGAGGCTCATCATTGGTGGTCGGGAAGAAAATCTTACGGTCACCTGCCGTGCTGGATACATACTTGGTATGTGTTCCCTTGGAATCATCAAACGGGTCAATTGCTACAAACACAGCGTCCTCGCCGACGGTTCTCTGCAGGTTTGCATTGATGCTGTCCTCACCGTTACGGAAAGGATAGTCCCAGTTATGCGTGAAAGCGCCTACATAGCCTGCCTTCATGTTGTCGTCCTCAGTGGTATCACCGCTGCCGTACAGAGCGAAGTTATCCCACATAAGTCCTGCGTTATACCACTTGTTCAGCAGTCTTACCGCTTCCTTTGTTCCGTTCTGGGTCAGCTTTCTGTCGTCAAAGCCGTTGATATAGTACTCCTTGTCTGTGATGTCCGGGTCAATAAAGGACTCAATCAGGGTTGCAGCTCTCCAGCCCACATCATAGCTTACAGAGTAAGGAATCATCTTATCAGCGTCTGCGCCAAGCAGGGTATCCGCATTGTCCTTAAAGGCAATCAGCATATTCTCGAACTCTTCCGTTGTGGTAGGCTCCTTGATGTTCAGCTTATCCAGCCAGTCCTTACGAACAAAGGTATTGATACGGTTGCTGGTTGCAAGCTTACCCTCGATTGCCCACAGTGTTCCGTCTACAGGGTCTCTGTCCCAATACATATTGGTCTCGCCCAGCCAGCTCCACAGATTGGGAAGGTCATCCTTATACTGCTCCACATAGCTGCTCAAATCAAGCACGCCGCCCATATCCGCATAGGTCTGGATTGTCGGATAGCTGTAGGTTACACAGATGTCAGGAGCCGTTCCTGCTGCCAGCAGATTGTTAATCTCGTCCACCTCGGTCCAACGGGGAACCTTCACGAACTCAACCTCTACGTTATGCTCCTCCAGCATTCCCTTCTTGATGTACTCTGTGTACATATTGTTGGTGGGGTCAGAGCCGCCGTCGTTTCCGCGGTCATAAACCTCTACCGTAATCTTTCTCGTCTCGGCAAACTTTCCGTCGGTCAGCTCGCCTGCCTCGGAAGAAGCTCCCCCTGCGGTGGATGCCCCCCCTGCAGTGGATGCCGCACCTGCTGCGGATGATGCGCCTGCTGCGGATGATGCGCCGCCGTCAGAGCCGCCGCACGCTGCCATGGACATTACCATGGTGCCTGCCAGTAAGATAGATAGAACTTTCTTCTTCATCATTTACCTCCCTTTACGCCTTGTGAATTTATGTATCTTTTTGAATCAACGAACCATGCCGCCACGGTTCGGTTATTCCTTTACCGCTCCCAGCGTTACGCCATGAATAAAGTACTTCTGCAGCCAGGGATAAATGCAGAGGATGGGTACGGTGGAAAACATGACAATCGCAGCCTTTAAGGATGCGGAAAGTCCCGGTGTGGAGAATCCCTCCTGTGTCGCCACCTCCACAGAGTTAATATTGTTCAGAATATTGTACAGGAGCAGCTGTAACGGATATATCTCTGCCTTCTTGATATACATCAGTGCATCGGAATAACCGTTCCAGCGTCCTACCGCATAAAAGAGCGCCAGCGTCGCCATAACCGGCTTGGACAGGGGCACGTAAATCTTAACCAGAATCTGGAAAAAGGTCGCCCCGTCAATCTCCGCAGACTCTCTTAAGCTGTCCGGTATGCCGTAGAAGAAGCTCCTCATGATAATCATATTGTACACGCTCATGCAGTACGGGATAATCAGCACCAGCGGATTATCCAACAGATGCAGTGACTTCATCAGCAGGTAATTGGGAATGGTTCCTGCGTTGAAGAACATGGTAATCGTGATGAATACGTTGATAACTCCCCTTCCGCGCAGCCTGTCAAAAATCAGCGGATACGCACACAGAATGGTCATCACCAGAGAAAACACCGTACAGATTACCGTCAGAAGCACTGTCCAGAAAAACGCCCTGATATACTTGGGGTCCTTCAGCACCGTTGCGTATGCGTCCAGATTAAATCCCTTCGGCCAGAGGTAAACCTCGTTTCTCACCAAAAACTCCGTAGAGCTCAAGGACTTCGCCAGCAGATTCAGCATGGGAACCACACACATAATGCTTACCAGCACACAGATAATGACAAAAAAGCAATCGCCGACCTTGGCTGATGTTGACTTTACCTTCATCACCAAATCCCCCTTTCTCCCAGCTTTCTGGATAACCAGTTAGCCATCAGCAGGAAGAACACGCCAACCACCGACTGGAACAGTCCGACTGCGGTCGTCAGGGAGAACTGTAAGCCCTTGACGCCGGTTCTATATACATAAGTTGAGATAACGTCCGCAACCTTCATAACCAGATTATTCTGGAAGGCAAAAGGTCTGTCGAAGCCGCTCCCCAGAATATTTCCGAGATTCATAATCAAAAGTACGACTATCGTAGGCTTGATGCCGGGCAGCGTGATGTGCCACATCTTGCGGAAGCGTCCTGCGCCGTCCACTGCCGCCGCCTCGTAAAGCTCAGGGTTGATGCCTGCTATGGCTGCCAGATAGACGATGGAGTTCCAGCCAAAGCTCTGCCAGACACCGACTCCGATGTAGGTTGCAATCCAGTGACCTGCATCATTCAGGAAAGGAACCGACTCCCCCCCAAGTGCTTCTATCAGCATATTTACCAGACCCTCACCGGGTGCGAACAGCTGCAGTGCCAGACTGTAAACGATGACCCAGGAAAGAAAGTGGGGCATATAGGCGATGGTCTGAACCACCTTCTTAAAACGCTTGAAGCACAGCTCATTCAGAATCAGTGCGAAGATAATCGGTGCGGGAAAGCCCACAATCAAATCCAGCAGATTCAGTGTCACCGTATTCCTAAGTGCCAGCAGGAAGTCCTTGCTCTTAAATGCCTTGATGAAGTACTCGAAGCCGTGATTCTTTGCCAGTGGCAGCTTCCACACGCTCTCCACGATACTGTATTTCTTGAAGGCAATCTGTATGTATACCATCGGTGCATATTTAAACACCGCGAGATATATCAGTGGAAGTGCCAGCAGCGCATACAGCTGCCAGTAACGCTTCATATACACGCCAAACGAGGATTTGTTCTGCAAAACAGCTTTGCTTTTTCCTTTCACGGTTCATTCCTCCCATCACTTTCTTTGATAAGTTCACTATAGCACCGGATGCCCGTAAACGCCTATCAGAAATTGCTAATTGTTTTTTCACATATTGCTGTTTTCTTGTTCAAAATTAAATTTTCTTCAACATATTGCCTTTTATTTTTTCTTGTGTTATTATCATTTGTAGATATTTTGTTAAGTTTTGACTGTTTTTATGCCTTTTTATTGGCTATTTTGCCATCGGTGATTTTGACACTTTCCGCAATATTTGCGTGTCACCCTTGTGTTTCGCAAGAATTGCACAGTGCCCGGACAGCCGTCCTTCCGAAAGAGCATTCAGAAAGAAGAGGGATAATACATGGACAGCATGGCTCTGTATTCATTGGATGAAGAGATTCTGAACAAGTACAAGGAGCAGCAGAAGGAAAACAATTTCATGCGGAACGTGGAGGGCAATTCCGAAGCCGTCACCTACCTTCCCGGCTCCTCCGTCCGTTTCTGGCTGAACGACGAGCCGTCGGAGTACGCGGTACACTGGCATCCCGCCATCGAGATGGTAATTCCCCTTGAGAACGACTACACCGTTATCGTCGGGCAGGAAACCTACCGCCTTTCCCCCGGAGACATCTTCATTATCCCCGGCGGCGAGCTGCATCATCTGATTGCCCCTCCCTCCGGACGGCGTCTGATTTTTCTCTTTGAGTTCAATCTGCTGTCACGGATTAAGGGCTTTTCCTTCCTGACCTCCTATCTCTCCCAGCCGGTGCTGATTAACCGCAGCTCCTGCCGGTCGATTTATGCAGAGGAAGCAGCCATCATCTCCCAGCTTTGCCGGGACTATTTCCAGAACGACAATCTTCAGGAAATGATGATTTATTCCAAGCTTCTTGCCTTTTTTGTCAATTATGCACGCTATCGGATGTCCATGGAGGCAGAGAATGTCTACAATCTTTCCACCGAGACCAGGCAGAAGGATTTGATGGAGAAGCTCAACGCCGTGCTGAATTATCTCGACGAGCACTTTGCGGAGGACTTAACCCTGGAAAAGGCTGCCGATGTGGCGGGCTTCTCGAAATTCCATTTTTCCAGGCTCTTCAAGCAGTGCTCCGGCTATAACTTCTACGACTATCTCTGCTATAAAAGAATCAAGTCCGCAGAGATGCTGCTTTCAAAGCCCGGCATATCCATCACGGAGGTGGCGCTGCAGTCCGGCTTTTCCAGCCTTTCCACCTTTAACCGGACCTTTAAAAAGCTGAAGGGCTGCACGCCCACGGAGTATCGGAGTCTCTACAGCTCCCAGTTCCATTCAGTCATGTAACCCTTCTTAGCCTTATCGCTGTCTTTCCAAGGATGCCTCGGCATTACAGCCGGCATCCTTTCTTTTCGTCAAACCTGAGTGCCTCAAAGTCAAAGCAGCTGCCCGGAAGGAAAATCAGCTCCAGTTTTCCCGTTCCCCGCAGGGGCTCTATCGCAAAGGTCTGCTCCGAGGCTTCGCCCTCCTGCGTTCCCGCAAACTCCAGAATCCTGTTTACGGTTTCTCCGCTTTCATCCGTAAAGTGAATATGTATGGTATTTACAGCAAGCGGTGTCCTCCCCCAAAGGGTCACGCTGTCCGCGCCGTCTTCCCCGAAGTCCAGAATGCCGAAGTCCAGCGTCACGTTATTGCCGATATTCCGCACCACGGTTTTGTCCACAAGGAAGCTGTCGCCGTAAACTCTTTCCGCATCCGCCCCCGTCAGCCGCTCATACGCCTTCTCAAGCCTTTTAAAGCTAAAGCCCTTCAGGTGCACCTTTGCGTGCATCACAAAGCTTATGGTCTGCACGCCGCTAATCCGCTCCGGCAGCTTATAGGTTTCCTCCTGATATACATTCCAGAGAGACGGCTTCTGATAGTGCAGGATATCCAGCCTTCTGCCGTCCTCCCCGCCCGGTCTTCCCAGCCACAGCTCAATCAGATATTCATCTCCGGACAGCGCAAACACAGGAAGGGTTATCTCATCCGAGCCGAATAGACCAAAGTCCAGATTCTCGTAGACCGCCCCGCTCATACCGTCTCTTGCCGTGGCAATTCCCTTCTCGTTTCCGTTGGTGACCTCACCGATTGTTTCCGTAAACAGCCCTGCCGAGAGGAAGCTGTAAGGATTTAGGAATGCCTGTCCCAGCCCCCTGGCACTGCATTCCAGCTGAGAGATGACGCGCACCTTTCCTTCCGCCCCCGCCATGCAGCGCACATAAAAGTCCCCGTCTCCAAGCGCCGTCACAACAGCCCTTCTTCCGCCCGTTCCCTCAAGCACCCGGATTGTCGCAAAGCTGATGTCTATTCCGGCGGCATTTACCACCTTCCATGTAAGCTCACTGTCCGTTGTGTCCGCAGGATACAGCCCTGCCTCCAGCACAAGCTCTTCCCTTTGGGGAGAAAGCGTCTGCCCCTTTGATGAGAGCAGCTCCAGCTTCCGCACGGGAATTCTGTCAGGAAACGCGCCTTCTCTTACCTCCTTCTGCCTGTTTTTAGGCTTCTGTGCCTCCGCCTCTGCCCTCAGCACGAGGCTTGCACCCTCCAGCCCCCTGCCGGAGAGCGTCAGAGTGATTTCTCCTGCCTCACCGGAAGCCTCCACCACAACAAGCAGTCTGCCGGAGAAAAGCTTTCGCACGGTCGTCTTGTAGTCGTCGTAGTCCGTGCTGTCTCCATTGTCCATTCCAAGGATGCGCCCGGGACCGGACAGCTCTGCCCGCACATAATCCGAGGCGTTCTCCACCGGATTGCCGTGCCCGTCCCTTGTCTCCACCGTCACAAAGCACAAATCCCCGCCGTCCGCTTTAAGCACCGTTCTGTCGGCCGAGAGGACAATTCTCCGGCTGTCGCCAAAGGATGTGTGGCTGTCTCTTGCTATCTCTGCTCCGTCCGCACCGTATGCCACCGCCGTAATGGTTCCCGGCTCATAGGCAACCTTCCAGTCAGCCAAAAGCTTTCGTCCGTGGAGATGGTCAAGCTCCCTCCTTCCCTGTGAAACGCCGTTCAAAAAGAGCTCCACTGCCGCTCCGTTGCTGCACGCCCGCACATCTATCAGCTGTCCGGGATTGAAGTCCCAGTAAGGGAACAGATGAACCATGGGCGCACGCCCCGCATCCGTCCATTCCGCCTGAAAGACGTAGTAGGAATCCTTCGGGAAGCCCGCCGTATCCAGCTGTCCGAAATAGCTGTTCTTAGTGTGATAGGGAGTTGGCTCGCCGATATAGTCAAAGCCCGACCACACAAACTGGCCGAAGATAAACTCTGCATCTCTGTCATCCGCGATACAGCTGTCCCAGCTCCTTGCCCCCCAGCTGGTAGTTGCATTCCCGAGGGCAGAGCACTGCTCGTCCTCGTCCGCAAGCACCGACTGCTCCAGAGGGAAGTGGTAGATGCCGCGGCTCTGTACAAGAGATGCCGTCTCGCTTCCGTACATCAGCCAGTCCGGGTGCTCTGCATGGTGCTCCTGATAGAACTTTTCCGCATAATTATAGCCCGCCACCTTCACAAGGTCGGCACATTTTCTCGCATTCTCCCAGGGCATATAGTTTGAGCCGATGGTAATTTTGGCATTTTCCTCCGGGTCATGCCGTCTGACGCAGCGCATCAGCTCCTTCGTAATCTCCTGTCCGTGCTCATCCGCATGAGTATCGTAAATCTCGTTGCCAACAGACCACAGAAGGAGACACGGATGATTCCTGTCACGGCGAATCCAGCTGCGCACATCGCGCTCATGCCATTCTGCAAAGAATCGCCCGTAATCATACGCTGTCTTGGATTTCTCCCACATGTCAAACGCCTCATCCACCACCAGAAAGCCCATTTCATCCGCCAGCTCCATCACTTCCTCCGCCGGCATATTGTGGCTGGTGCGGATGGCATTACAGCCCATCTGCTTTAAGAGCGTAAGCTTCCTTTTCATGGCTGCCACATGAAAAGCGGCGCCAAGGCAGCCCAGGTCATGGTGCTCGCACACGCCGTGAACCTTAACGCTTCGCCCGTTTAGGAAAAGTCCCTTATCCGGGTCAAAGGCGAGGGTGCGAAAGCCCACCGTCATATCCTGCCTGTCAATCACGGTATCCCGCCCCATGCGCATCAGCTCCACGGAAAGTCGGTAGCAGCTTGGATTCTCCACATCCCACAGTCCGGGGGAAGCAACCGTCGCAGAAAGACTTGCCACATATTCCGTCTCCGCTGCCGTCTCCTGCGTTCCCCTTTTCTGCGGTCTGACCGTCCCCAGCTCCTGCACCGGGGTATCTCCCCTCCACAGGCGATAGCGGCAGCAGATGCTCTCGTCCACCCTTCCGGCGACCTCCGTCTCTGCCTGCAGCAGAAAGCCTCCATCACAGGCTGCGGTACGAAGATACGTTCCATCCAGAGGCAGAAACACCGCCGGGCAGACCTTCAGCCACACCCTGCGGTAAATGCCGGCTCCCGAGTACCAGCGGCTGTTCGGAGCCTGAAAGCGCACCTGTACAAGCAGCCGGTTTCGCCCCGGCTGCAGGGCAGGGGTAATATCCATGTCAAAGGCGGAATAGCCGTACTTCCATTCTCCGGTGCGGATACCGTTCACATAGAGCGTGCTGTCCATATAAACACCGTCAAACCTGAGAATGACCCTCTCGCCTCTTTCCACGCGTGCAAACACCTTCTCCGTGCCGTCGGCGGTTTCCCCCGTCTCCCCTCTGCCCGTTCCGAGGTCGTCAATCTCCCCCGTCAGCAGCTCGAACTCCTTCCGATACCAGCCGCAGCCGTCCTGATACAGATTTTGCGCATCATATATCAGCCAGTCATGCGGCAGCTCCACAGGCTTAAAGGATACCCGCCTGCTCTCTGCCTCCGCCATGGTTGCCGTCAGCTCCGTCCGCAAAAAGCTCCAGCCCTCACAAAACAACGTCCTGCCTACCTCCATACCACACCCCGTTTCCGTGCGCTACCGCACCTTTTATCAATAAATGACTCTTCCCTTTTCGTCTGCAATTCCGCTCTTTCTGTAAAAGTAAGAGTTGACCTGATCTCGCCACTCCTTTGCGTTAAGCAGCTGTCTCTCAAACCGCTCCCGTACATTCTTCCAGCTCTTTTCCTCAATCTTTCCCTCCAGCCCCTCCCAGAGCCCGCTCATCGCACAGACCTCCTCCACGCCTTCAAAATGGCTGTCATAGATGTGCTGAATCAGCGTTTTACCGCTCTTTAGGCGATAGGTATAGGGCAGATGGTGAAAGAACAAAAGCAGCTCCTCCGGACAGGTATCAGGCTGATTGTACATAGAGGCATTCGGCTCATGATACTGTCCTGCATAGCCCGTTCCCGAAAGGCTTCTGTCCACTCCCAGCCCCAGATGGTCAGCTCTGTGATAGGTGCCCCAGCGGGAATATTCATATCCGTCCACGCTGCAGCCGTAGTGTACATGAGGCGTCACCATCCAGCCGATGCCTAACGGGCTGGTGTACTTCTCGTAGGTGCTCCTCGAGGGTAAGAGGATACGCTTCACGGTATCCACCACCTCCCTGTCATTGGAAAATGTCAGCCGAATCCACTCCTCTGCGATTTGCTCCGCAGAAAGCCCCGTGGAAAACGCCAGCCTGCCGAAGCCGTAAAAGTTTGCCGCCGCCAGTGCACTCCCCGTCCAGTTCTCATCGTTTCCCGTATTGCAGACTGCCGCGATACCCGTGTTGGTATTTCCCATCACCCTCCCGGCAATCACATCCGCCACCGTGTCCGCGCCGTCGCTGCAGTAGGTATGGAAATCCAGAACCTCCTTAAACAGCGGAATCAGGTAGCAGACATCTATCTGCTGCCCCGTGTACTCCTGTGCCACCTGCACCTCCAGCATCTGGTTCGTGTGCTTCAGCCCCCCAAGCAGCGGGGAAACCGGCTCGCGCACCTGGAAGTCCATGGGACCGTTCTTTATCTGTAAAATTACATTGTCATGGTAGTCCCCGTCCATGACGATAAAGCTGTCGTAGCCTGCCCTCGCCCTGTCCGTCTTATAATCCCGCCAGTCCTGCGTGCAGTTATACACGAAGCAGCGCCAGATGATAATACCGCCATACGGCTTCACCAAATCCGCCAGCATATTGGCTCCGTCCGCCTGGGTTCTGCCATAGGTAAAGGGACCCGGACGTCCCTCGGAGTCCGCCTTCACCAAAAAACCGCCCAGCAGGGGAGCTGCCGCAAATACCTCCGCCAGCTTTTCTCTCCACCAGTCCCGCACTGCGCCGTCAAGAGGGTCTGCGCTGTCCGGTCCGCCCAGCTCTAACGGTGCCGCGAAATTCAGGCTGAGGTAGAGCCTGATGCCATAGTCCGCAAACAGCTCCGAAAGCTCCCGTACCCTTCCCAGATATCTGTCCGTAATCAGCCATGTGGCCGCATCCTTCACATTGACATTATTGATAACCACACCGTTGATGCCGACACTGGCCACAAGCCTTGCATAGTCTTCAGTCCGCTCATTGACCAGAAGCTCATTATTCTCAAAAAAGAAGGATTCCCCCGAATATCCCCGCTCAATGCTGCCGTCCATATTGTCCCAGTGATTGTACATCCTCAAGGGATTGTCCGGCACCTCCGTCAAATCTGTCTCCGTCAGCGGCTGCTCCGCTGCAAGCTGTCTCAGCATGGCAAACACGCCGTAGAGCAGTCCGTTTTCATCCGCCGCCTCCAGAGTCACGCCATCCCCTCTGCCGCAGAGCCGGTAGCCTTCCCTTCCAAGCGCTGCATTCCGGCTCAAAAGCACACGCGGATTCTCCATAGCCCTGACGGGAACCGTTCCCAGCATCCCCTCCACGCCTGCCCAAAGCTCCCGCAGAGCATTCTTTACCACGCGGCTTTCTTCTTCAAAGCCGCAGAGCGCGACACTTTCAAAAAGCACTGCGTTTCCACAGTCCTGCCGTTTCGTGTAATTCAGCCACAGCTGCGTCCATGCCTTCTTGCCCATACCACGTTTCCTCCGTACCTTTCTAAAATTCTTTTGTTTTCACTATAGCACGGCCTATAATTCAATTCTATTGATTCCTTGCTTTTTGCTGGGCAGATATTGCTCCCGAATCTCGGCTGCAGTTGCCTCCACTGCCTCCCTGAAGCCTCTCGCCGACATCCGCACTGCCCCGTCTCCCCAGATAATCATCTGCTCCAGCGCATCCGAGGTCGCCACCGTCACATGATACTGCTTCCCGATTCGGTGCACCGTTTTTTCGATATACTGGTCAGCGGTCTCCGCCTCCTTTGTATACACCACATGAATATTGTGATATTTCTGTACCGTTCCCGGATTCCCCTTCACCCTGTAGGCATCATACACCAGAATCAGCGTACAGCCGTGATACCCCTGATAATTACAGCAGATATCCATCAGCCTGTCCCTCGCTCCGTCTATGCTGACCTCTGCCAGCTTCCGCAAATCCTCCCATGCAAAGATGATATTGTAACCGTCCACCAGCAGATATTCCTCCCTGCGCCCGGGCATCCTTCGGAGTCTTTTCGCGCCGTCTGCTCTCTCTCCCTCCGTCGGCTTTTCCTCGCAAAGGGACGCATTTGCCGTGCCGCCCGTGTTCCTGACATGATACCTGTACGGTTCAAAATCCTGCACGCTCTTTCCGTAGGTGCGCTGAAAGATTTCCGCAATCTCCTCTCTCGTGATATAGTCCGTCCTTCCGCTCCCCGTCTGGCTCTCCCCGGTCGTTTTCGCTCCGGCGGGACGCTGCCCCTCAGGGAAGCCCGTTCCTTCACGGACGTTGTTTTTTTGTCCGTCCGCCCTCCAGTCATTCTCCAGATGCGCGTACTCCGGCACCTGCTGCCAGCCCACCACAAAGCCTGAGCCGTGGGCACAAAATACCGATGCTGAGGGATTGTCCGTATCCCGCTCCGCATCATAGGAAAACTGCTCTATGACCTCCTCCGCATTATGGCAGGGCTCATAGCCCTTGAGCGTGCAGCTCAAGTGTCCCCTTCCCCCGGTGTATGCAATAACCTCGCGCTGATAGTCCTGCATACACGCTACCGGTGCACTGCCCGTCAGAATACAGCTTTCCCCGTTTACCTCAGGTCCTACAAAGCTGCCGTGCCGCTTCGTAATGTCCGACATTGCCCTGCCCAGCTGCTGTGATGGTATCTCCAGCGTAAAGGAATAAATTGGCTCAAGCAGCACGCTCTCCGCCTGCATCAGTCCCTGCCGCACCGCCCTGTAGGCAGCCTGCCTGAAATCACCGCCCTCCGTGTGCTTTAAATGTGCCCTGCCCTTGCGCAGCGTCATCCGTATGTCGGTGATCGGTGAGCCCGTCAGCACTCCCGGATGCGTCCTTTCCTCCAAATGGGTCAGAATCAGCCGCTGCCAGTTTCTGTCCAGCTCATCCTCGCTGCAATCCGTAAAGAACGCAAGACCGCTCCCCGGCTCACCCGGCTCAAGCAGAAGCTGCACCTCCGCATAGTGTCTCAGCGGCTCAAAATGTCCGATGCCTATCACTGCTCCTGCGATGGTTTCCTTGTAGAGAAGTCTCCCTTCGTCGAAGGAAACCTCCAGCTGAAACCGCTCCAGCATCAGACGCCCTAGCACCTCCAGCTGCACCTCGCCCATAACCCGGACATGAATCTCCCTCGCCGCCTCCCGCCAGCTCACATGTAACAGCGGCTCCTCCTCCTCAAGCCTCCGCAGCTGCTCCAGCACCTTCACCACATCGCTTCCCTCCGGCAGAAGCATCCGATACGTCAGAACCGGTTCCAACAGCGGCTGCTCCCGATGCTCCTCCGCCCCCAGTCCCTGCCCCGCGAAGGTACTCTTAAGCCCGGTCACGGCGCAGATACCTCCTGCCGGCACACATTCAGCAAGCTTAAACTGCGCCCCGTCGTAGATGCGCAGCTGGTCGGCCTTTTCCGGCGGTCTCTCCTCCCCGGAGGAAGCGCCGCTTTGACTCTCCAGCAGCATCTTAACCCTCAGCTCTCCACCTGTCACCTTCAGATGGGTCAGGCGGTTGCCGCCCGCATCTCTGGAAATTTTATAAACCCTGGCGCCGAAGGCCTCCCCGTACTCCGGAAGCAGCGTATAGCTTTTCAGCCCCCGCAGCAGCTCCTCCACGCCCTCGACGCGCAGTGCCGAGCCGAAGTAACAGGGAAATACCCTTCTCTCCTTAACCGCCCGTGCCACCGTTGCAGCCGACATCCCGCCCGTTTCAAGATATTCCTCCATGAGAGGCTCACTGCACATGGCGAGTGCCTCCGCAAAGCCTGAGTCCTCCTGCGCTGCACCAAAGGCAAGACAGTTTCCGTCCAGCCCCTCCTGCAGCTCCTTCAAAAGCCTCTTACTGTCCGCACCCGGCTGATCCATCTTGTTGACAAACAGAAAAGTCGGTATGCTGTACTGCGCAAGCAGCTTCCAGAGGGTTCTCGTATGCCCCTGAATTCCGTCCGAGCCGCTGATTACCAAAACGGCATAGTCCAGAACCTGCAGGGTGCGCTCCATCTCAGCAGAAAAATCCACGTGTCCCGGCGTATCCAGCAGGGTCATGCGCAGTCCCTCAAAGCAAAGTGATGCCTGTTTTGAAAAAATCGTGATTCCTCGCTCCCTCTCCAATGTGAAATTATCCAAAAAGGCATCCTTATGATCCACGCGTCCAAGCCTGCGCAGTTGCCCGCAGGTGTAAAGAAGCGCCTCTGACAATGTCGTTTTCCCCGCATCCACATGGGCGAGAATTCCCAAACACAGCTGACTGCTCTTCATTTCCTCTCCATTCATCCCTTATGCTTTTGCAAAAATAAATACTTGACAACAGCTCCGCCAAGTCGTATCGTTATCCCTGAAACAAAATAAACGCTAGGGGAGCACATCGCTGAGATTGAGCGTGCGCCGCACGTTCTGACCCTCATCACTTGAACCGGTTAATGCCGGCGTAAGGAAGCAGCAGCATCGTCCACTTAAAAGCGGGCGCTGTCGTGTCCCCTCCTTAGCCAGTCCAAAGGAGGATTTTTTATGTCAAAGCTCACAAAGCAACTCGTATTCTCAGCTATGGCAATCGCACTTGCCACGGTCATCTCTACCTTTATCAAGCTGCCGAGCCTGCCCTTCGGCGGCTCCGTCACCCTCTTTAGTATGCTTATCATCTGTCTGCCCGGCTACTGGTACGGCGCAAGGGCAGGGCTGCTTACCGCCTTTGTCTACGGCATCCTTCAGTTTCTCATCGGCCCCTACATCGTACACCCCGCACAGGTCATCCTCGATTACCCGCTTGCCTTCGGTGCCCTCGGCATCGCAGGCTTCTTTAGTGCACGAAAGCACGGGCTGATTACAGGATACCTCTGCGGTGTTTTAGGGCGCTTTTTCTTCCATCAGGTCTCCGGTCTGATTTTCTACACCGCCTACGTGGGCGATTTCACCGGAAACATCGCTGCCATCTGGGCATCCACCGTATATAACTTAAGCTATCTTGTTCCGGAGGCAGCCGCCACCCTGCTGCTTCTCACCCTGCCGCCAGTCCGCCAGTCTTTGGAAAGAATCCGGCAGCTGGCGCTCTAGCCCCTAGAAGGCATTCAGATGGAAGGAGTAGAGAATCCTCTCCTTCACCGGCTTTCCCGTAAGCTTCTGCAGGGCCTCGCAGTAGTAGTCCAGCTGTGTCTCATACCGCTTCCAGAGGTCCTGCACCTCTCTGACGGCATCCGTCTTGTAGTCCAGCAGCACAAGCCCGTCCTCCTCCTCAAAAAACACATCAATGATGCCCTGTATCAGCACCGTTTCCTCCTCCGGAAAGTCCTTTCCCAGCCTGTCGGCGGAAATGCCCAGCACAAAGGGCTGTTCCCTGTGGAGTCTGCCCTCCCGCTGCGCCCTTCCCATGCGTTTTGCCAGGCTGGTGTTCAGAAACAGAAGCAGCTTCTGCTCGTTTACCGCGTGAAAATATTCCTCTGAGAGCCGTTTCCCTGCGGTCTCCTCTTCAAGAAGCTCTCTCAACAGTCCGGGCATTTCCTCCTGCTTTGCCGTCGTCAGCCGCCAGAAATCCATAAGCTCCATCACCCTGTGATAAGCATTTCCCCTGACCGTGCCGCTGATTTTCTCCTCTCCCCTGCGAAACGCCGGGATATAGGGGACAACCTCCTTTTCCTCAAATGTATGGTAAGCCGCCTCATCCTTATCTGCCATGGCGGCGATTTTCAGCTCGGATACCGTCGTCTTGGTATACAGCCCTCCCAGCCTCGCATAGGGATAGGGTGCGGAAAGTCTCTCCCGCAGTTTTCGGAGTGCCTCTCTGTCCATCCGGCTTCCCGCATCCTCCAGAAGGCGCTTTCTGTCCCACAGCTTTAGCTGCTCCCGCACTCCGTCTGCCGCAAGCTCCTCATCATCTGCCGCCGACACCCTGATGCGGGCAGCTCCAAGCACCGGAAGCAGAAAGTCCAGATAGCTGCCCGCCTCCATAAAGTCCATGTAGGAAAAGCTGCCTGAGTGCTCCCCGCAAAGCTCCAGTTTTTCTGCCGCCTGCTGACAGCAGCCTGTCAGTATCAGCTTTTCCTTTGCTCTGGTAAACGCCACATAGAGCACCCGCAATTCCTCGGCAAGACTCTCCTCCTCCAGCTTTTTGGAGAGGATGATGCGTCGCAGTGTCCTGTTGCGGATTCTTTTTGCCGGATTCACATAATCCGTTCCCAGTCCCAAATCCATATCCATAATCAGGGACTGATTTGCATCCAGACGGTTGAAGCGCTTGCCAAGCCCTGCCACAAACACAACGGGAAACTCCAGCCCCTTACTCTTGTGAATGCTCATGATACGCACTACATCCGCATTTTCATCCAGCGTATCCGCTTCCCCGTAATCCACATCATATTTTTCCAGCTGCTCCATGTACCTGATAAAGTGAAAAAGTCCGAAATAGCTGGTTTTTTCAAAGTCTGCCGCCTTTGTAAGCAGCATCTCAACATTAGCCCTTCTCTTTTCCCCCGCGGGCAGCGCCGTCACATAGTTCAGATAGTCATACTCCGAAATCAGTCTGCTCAGAAGCTCTCTCACGGGCAGATATGCCGTCATTTTCCGATAGGAGGAAAGCCTCTCCAGAAAGCCCGCCGTCTTCCGGCACAGCTCCCCGTCCCCGGCGGAAAATTCCTTCAGCGCTTCGTACAGCGCGCCCTTTTTTCTGCCGCTGCGGATCAGCGCAATTTCCTCCTCCGCAAAGCCGCCAAAGACCGATTTCATCGTGCCAAAGAGCGGAATATCCTGACGCGGATTATCCAGCACGCGCAGAAGCTGCAGAAGCTCCTGTACCTCCGTGGCAGCAAAATATCCCGTCTTGGAGGTAATATAGACAGGAATCCCCTCATCCTCCAGCACGCGCTTAAACTCCTCGTCCCAGCCGCTGTTAGAGCGAAGTAGAATCACCATGTCCGAGAACCTCGCAGGACGAAGCTCCCCCGTCTTAGCCGTCACCAAAAAGCTGCCGCGCAGACTTTTGATTTTTGTCGCGAGCACTCTTGCCTCGGCCTCCTTCTCCCCCATATCCCTGCCGCTTCCCGGCTTCTCCACGAGAATCAGCTCACTGTCGTTGGCAGCAGCTTCCTCCTGCTCCGGGTAAATCGCCCCCGGATACAGGGCTGCCCTGTCATCATAACACAGTCCCCCCGTCCTTTCACTCATCAGCCTGGAAAACACGTCGTTGACCGCGTTCACCACCTGCCTCCGGCTTCGGAAGTTGCGTGCCAAGTCAATCCGTCTGCAGCTTCCCTCCTCCGTATAGGTTCGGTATTTTTCCAGAAAAAGCTCAGGTCTTGCCAGCCGGAAGCGATAGATGCTCTGCTTGACATCCCCCACCAGAAAGCGGTTAAAACGACCGTCCTCCTCCCCGGAGAGAGCCTGCAGCAGATATTCCTGCACCAGATTGCTGTCCTGATACTCGTCGATGAGAATCTCCGCAAAATGCTGTCGGTACTCCAGTGCAACCGGGCTGGGCACTACCCTGTCTCCCTCCCTCTTTAGCAGGATGTCAAGGGCAAAATGCTCCATATCCGAAAAGTCGACCACCCTTTTTTCCTGCTTTTTTTCCTGCATCCTCCTGTCAAATTCAAGCACCAGACCTACCAGAGTGTCAACCGGCTCCCTGCACGCTGCACCCTGCTCTGCCGCCAGCTCCAGCGGGGTGGCAAAAAGCTTCTCCGTCAGCTCCTGTACCACATCCTTGACCTGTGCGCGCAGCTTCTTTGCAAGCTCACGCTTCTGTAAGGAAACCGTGTCGTCCTTCTTAGAGGGAAGTCTTCCAAAGCTCAGGGCGGAAAGCTTCCTCTCAAACTCCTCCACCGTCTCACAGCAAGCCGCCCGTTCTAACAGCTCCAGCTCGGCGTCCACCAGCTCCCCATACATATAAGGGCCGTCCGGCTCCTGACATATGCCCTGCAGCTGCCTGTATTTCTCCGCGCAGCCCTCCAGCATCCGGCTCAGGTAACGCAGCAGATACGCTCCGCATTCCCCGGCACAGAGCTCTTCCACCGTTGTGGCACTGTAATCCTCTCTTCTCTCCTCCAGCCACTGCTTTGGCCACGGAAAGGCTGCCGCAAACCGTGAAAGCTTCAGTATATACTGCTCCAGCCTCCCCTCCCTGCCATCCGGGCAGAAGTATTCCACGCAGTCCAGAAACGCTTTCTCGCCGGAGCGGTACGCTTCCTCCAAAAGCTCCTTCAGCACATCCTGCTGCATGAGCTTTACCTCGCCCTCGTCGGCGATGCGAAAGGCGGGGTCCAATCCGATTTCATTAAAGTGATTCCGAAGCAGATAGAGACAAAAGCTGTCTATGGTGGTAATCTGTGCATTATACAGCAGGGTTGCCTGCCTCTGGATATGCTCGGATTCAGGACGCTCCAAAAGCTCTGCCTGAATACCGTTTGCAATCCGCTCCCTCATCTCTGCCGCTGCCGCATTGGTGAAGGTCACAACCAAAAGCCTGTCAATGTCCACCGGCTTCTCGTCATCGCAGACCATGCGGACAATGCGCTCCACCAGCACTGCGGTTTTGCCGCTTCCCGCCGCCGCAGAAACCAGAATATTGCAGTCCCTTAAGTCTATTACTTTTTGCTGTTCCGGGGTAAATGCAATCGCCATTTCATTTCCTTTCCGTCCTGTCCTCTTCTCAAAGCCCGCCCGGTCTTCGTTGCTTCCGGTCTTCTCAAAGTCCTCTCAGCATTCCTTTGATTTCAGCTTCTCTTCAAGCCCTCTCTGCATTCCTTTGATTTCAGCTTCTCTTCAAGCCCTCTCTGCATTCCTTTGATTTCAGCTTCTCCTCAAGTCCTCTCAGCTGCCCTTTGCCTCCTCAGCTTCGGCTCTCATCTTCTCCAGCACCTGCTTTTGCTCCATATCCTCCAGTGTGCGCCTGCCGCAGCCCGGCATTGAGCTGTCGAACCCGCACACCTTCCTGTAGGGACACCATGTACAGGCATCCTCGTTTCCCCGCTCATAGGGATTCAGCGTGATGGTTCCGTCCAGGATTTCCCGACCGATATCCGCCACCTTTCTGCTCACATAGTGCGATACCAGCTCCAGCTCCTCTTCCTCCAGCACAGAGGAGCGCGCGGAGAGAGAGCCGTCCTTTTTCCTCTCCACGGGAATCACATCTGATCTGTCTTCAAGCCCATTATCCAGCTTTTCCACAACATAAGGGTCGCTGTTGACAACTCCCTTCATCCGCAGCTGCTGCAGCAGACGCGCATCCAGCTCCTCATCCGTCAGCTCCACCGCCGTCTCCACTGAAGGGTCATCAATATGATAATACAGCAGTGCCGCCGGAATCACTTCCTTATCCGGGTGCTTCCTCCTCTCTAACTCCATGGCGGCATTCATGTAAACCACCAGCTGCAGCTGCAGCCCGTAATAAAGCGCCACGAGGTCAAACTGCCTGTTGCCCGATTTATAGTCAATCACCTTTACATAAACATGCTTCTCATCCTCAGACACGTCGATTCTGTCAATGCGTCCCTGCAGACGCATCCTTTCGGCATCGGAAAGTGACACCTGTATGCTTTCCAGACGGTCTGCATAATGGAAGGAAAGCTCATAGGCATCCGGCCGGAAGCTCCCCCTTTGCAGCTGCTTTTGCAGCGTCAGCACCGTCCGTTCAAGGACACGTCCCATCCGGGTGATTGCATATTCATTTCGCGCACTGCTGTAGAGTACGGTTTCCCCGTAGGTTGCCGCATAGCTCTCCAACGCCTCCCTCACTGTCCGCTCGCCGAATTCCTCCGGGAAGTCAAACCATGTGTAGCTGCTCTCCTCCAGTCTTGCGGAAAACTGCTCCAGCACGGCATGGTAAACGTTTCCCATATCCACATTGTCAAAGCCAAACTCCCGCCGCTCCCGCAGGGTCAGTCCGTACTGTAGGAAATGGCGATAAGCACATGCCGCGTAGGTTTCGAGCCTTGAGACGCTGTTTTCCAGACTGCTCCCATAGAGCGCCCGTGCCACCGCTGCGGACAGTCCGCTGTCACGGTACCGCCGAAACGCCGCCTCCGTCAGCCTGCTCCGCTTCCCTGCAAGCTTTTCCTCCCCGTATGCCGTATAAATCGTAAAAAATTCCGTCTCCCGCTCCTTCGGAAGCGTCCCTGACGCATACTCCCGAAGCTCCTCTGCCAGAATTCCAACTCCCTCCTGCCCCGTTACAATCTGCTCCAGCGGGCTGTTCAGCTGCGGATAAGCAACCGTAATCTGCGGGAAGAGCCTCTTCACCGTGTCTATCAGATAAGCGGGACGGATGGATTTTCCGGCAGCATTCACCTTTGAATACGACAGATAGAGCCTCTTTGCCGGCTTTGTCATATTCAGATAAAGATAAAGCCTCTGAATGTACATCTGCTGTCTGGGGCTGGGTGCCAGCTCCAGCTCAGACTCGCGCAGGAATTCTCTGTCCATGTCCGAGATAATGCCTCCCTTGGAGGCGTTCTTGGGGATATTTCCGTCGTTGACCCCCAGGAAAAACAGCACCTGTGTCGGCTTTAGGCGGGTTCGCTCCATGTCTCCCACCAAAACCCTGTCTACATTCTGCGGGATTGTACCCACCTCTATCTCGCCGAAGCCCGCCTCCAGTATGTCCGAGAACTCCTCCAGCGTAATGCACTCTTCTCCCAGCAGACTCATCACCTGCTCCAGAAGCTCCATGACAAGCCGGTATATCTGCGCATATTCCCGCGCCTTTGCGGCATTGCCCTCCCGTTCAAAAAGCCTCTCCAGCTCCGTCAGCTTGTTCTGTACCCCGTTTGCCACAAGGAAATCATACAGCCTCTCAATATAATCCCTCACCGGCTCTCTTGCGCCCAGATGAAGCATCTGAACCTGTTCCATAAAGCGCTCCCGCAGCCGGTTCAGGTGTGACAGTGCCTCCTCATCCTCCATTTCCTCCGTCTTACGGGTAAAAAGTCTGCTGTAGCTTTTGCATCCGCGAATCCCGGTGCGGATGCAATAATCCTCCAGTAAATCCACCTCATCCGGCTCCATGTCTGCCAGCCCGCTCCGAAGATAATGGAATACCGCCTCATAAGAAAAGTCCCTGCGGTAGAGCTCCAGCGCACTCTTGATAAATTCCAGCGCCGGATTTAAGGCAATCCCCCTTGTTCTGTCCAAAAAAAGAGGAATTTCCATCTGCTCAAAGGTTCTCTCCACATAAGGGGCATATCCGTCCGGGTCGCCGACGATAAGTGCAATATCCCGAAACGCAAAGCCCTCCTCCCGAACCAGTCTGCAGATTTCCAGCCCCGCCTGATGTACCTCATCCGCGGGAGTGGTTGTCTCAAACATCCTGATTGCCTCCTGCTCCTCCTCATAGGGCACTGTCTGATAGCGGAACAGATAGCGCTCCAGATGCTGCAGGGCAGGATTCGTCCGAAAACAGCGCTCCACAAACACATCCTCGCCCCTTGCGACACCCGCCTGCTGTGCAAGGCGGCTCAAATCCGCCACCGTTTTCTTGCTCAGATGAAACAGTCTCTGCTCTCCGTCCGGCTCGTAGGGATTTTCCCCCTCCCCGAGCGTCACGGTCACGAGCACCTCCCCGCTAAGGCGCATCAGCTCCTGAATAACCCTGTTCTGAATCGGCGTAAACCCGGTAAAGCCGTCGAATACCACGACACTCTCCGGCAGCAGCACGGACTTATGCAGCAGGCGGCAAAGCACATCCAGGGTTTCCTCAGTCGTGATGAATTTCCCCCCGATGTACTCCTTAAATCCCTTATAGATAAGCTGCAAATCCTTCAGCTTTTGTGCAAGTGCTCCCCGCTTTTGTGCGTAGGCTATCAGGTCCGCAACCTCCTCCGTTCCGATGCCGTACTGCATAAACTCCGAGATGGCACTCTTAATCTCATGGATATAGCCCTGTCTGTGAAGAAAGCTCCCCAGCACCGGCAGCTGCTCCTTCAGATTTGCCGCCACCTTCTGCAGTACCAGACTCTTTCCCGTATCGTCCAGCACCGGAATTTCCCTTCCTCCGACCTCCTCCAGAATGCGATGGCTCAGTCTGCCAAAGCTCAGCACGTCGATGTTGAGGATTCCACCCTTTTCGTTTAAGAGGACAAGCTCCTTCTGGGTCTGCATGGTAAACTGGTCAGGCACAATCACCAGAAAATTCTGTTTTGGATTCTCAAGCGCCCTTCGTATCACCTCTTCATATACCCGTCTGCTCTTTCCTGAGCCGGAGGCTCCAAAGACAAATCGCAGGCTCATAGTCTGCCTCCTCCTATCATCCGTCTATATAAGGTATCATTTCGCCGCAGTCTGCCAGCACCAGATGCGGCTTGTCCGACGACGCCTCCAGTATTTCCTCCGTGGTTTCACCGCTCATGACCAGTATACTCATAATGCCCGCATTCAGACCGCTCTTTATATCCGTGTATATCCGGTCTCCGATTACCGCAGTCTCCTCCCTGCCATAGCCATAGCGCTCCATTGCCAGCTGTGGCATCAGCGCCGTGGGCTTCCCGATAACGATGGGACGCTTTCCGGTAGCATTAAAGACCATGTCACAGACGCTGCCGCAGTCCGGCACACTGCCAAACTCCACGGGGCACACCTTGTCGGGATTGGTGGCGATGTAAGGAAGCTCTCTCGTCAGCAGCAGCCTGCACACATCCTCCAGCTTCCGAAAGGTCAGCTCCGTGTCAAAGCCCATGACGATACAGTCTGTCTCCTCCGGATTCTCTGTCACGGCAAAGCCCTCCTTCTCCAGCTCGCGCTTCAGGGATGCCGTGCCGCAGACGTACAGTCTGGCCTTTGGGTGATGCTGCTTTAGGTAATAGGCTGTCGCCTGGGAGGACGTGATAAAGTCATCCTCCGTCGCGGCAATCCCCATTCTCTCCAGCTTTTTAATATAGTCCTCCACGCTTTTAGAGGAATTATTTGTCATAAACATATATTTTTTCCCAGCTTCCCGAATTTTTGCCATAAGCTCCTTCGTAAAGCCATACAGCCTCTCACCCAGATAGAGCGTTCCGTCCATGTCAAATAGAAAAAAACGAATTCCGCGGACTGCCTCCGGGTTTCTGTCAACATAGCTCTCCACAGCGTCTCCTTTTTCATCACGTCTGCAATCGTCAATCACACGTTTCTTAACCGGGCAGTGTGTCCCGATAAACCCTCAGTACATTCTGCCAGAAAATCTTATCCAGCTGTGCCTCGGTAAAGCCGTCCGCCTTCAGGGCATCCCACAGCCTTCCCATGCTCTGAGCGCCCGGCAGCTCCGCATGGGTGTCGATACCGTCAAAGTCGCTCCCCAGCCCAAGCACCTCCACGCCTCCCACGTTGGCAATGTATCTTGCATGACGCACCACCGCCGCCAGCGTCCCGGGATTCTTCTGCCCTGCCGGAGCCTCCTCCAGAAAGTCCGCACAATAGTTCAGCCCCATGCAGCCGCCTCTCTCTGCCAGCCTGCGAATCATATCGTCCGTCAGGTTGCGCACACAGCGGCAAACTCCCCGCGCATTGGAGTGACTTGCCACAAAGGGCTTTTTCGTCACCTCCAGCACATCATAAAAGCCCGCGTCGGACAGATGCGAGACATCGGGAATCATCCCCAGCTGCTCCATCCGCTCAACAAAGCGCTTTCCCGTCTCCGTGAGTCCCTCCGTCAGGTTAGGTGTATAAAACGCTTCCTGTCCCAGCTCCCGTCTGATGTTGGGATGCCCCAGCCCGTTTGGGAAATTCCATGTCAGCGTGAGCATACGGACGCCCATGTCGAAAAGCTCGCAAAGCCTCTTTTCCTCTCCGCCGCACACACCACCCTCCTCAACCGTCAGCATGGCGGACAGCTTTCCTGCCGCCTCGTTTACCGCAATATCCGAAAAGCAATAGACCGGTGCCAGAATATCCCGGTTTGCTTCCAGCTCTCTGCTGTAAAGCGCATAAAGGCTGCGCACCCTCTCCCAAGGGTCGCCGTCAGTATCCAGCTTCACGAACATGGCAAAATTCTGTATCAGATACCGGCTCTGTCTCATTCTCAAAAGGTCAACGTGTCCGTCGTTCTCTTTAAGCGCTGCCTCCGCGCCCTCCTCCTGTCTGCCAAGCAGCCTGTATATGGTATCGCAGTGCATATCCGCTACTCTCATGTAGAAGCTCCTCCCTATTGACAAATTGCGTGTGCCTTCAAAAAGTCCTTCCAGAGCTCAAGATACTGCGCCTTCAGATGCACCCCGTCAAAGGTGTAGTCCGCAGCCATCCCTCCTGTTTCATCGCATATGGCAGGGTTTGCATCCAGATAGAATACCCTTACATTGTCAGCCAGCCCGGCGAGCGCCTCATTTCTCGCCTCTATCCCCTCATTTGTGATGTAATCGCCCTGAGAGGAGCGCTCCTCTGTCACCTTCAGAATTGCCTGAATATACAGGATTGCATCCGGCTGCAGCTCCAACAGCTTCTCCACTGCCTCCTTGTATTTCCCGGTAAACGTCTCCACCGTTCCCGTTCCCATCTCATTAATTCCTATCATCAGATATATCTTTTTGAAGCTGTTCCTTTGCAGTGCCTCCTCCACCGTGATTTTTCTTTTCTGTTCCGGCACTGACACAATCCGGCTGTCAAACAGCTTATATACCGTAAGACCCGTCGAGGCATAAAAGGTAGAAGTTTCCTCCAGTCCGCCGTATTCATACAGTCCTACCGTTCTGGAATCACCGATAAACACGGCATCTGCAAAGTAATCGTCCCCCACCGACGTAAATTCCGGTGCTTCCTTCGGGGCATCGCTCCCTTCCGTTCCGGGCACAGGCTTTCGGTCATCCCCTTCACCTCTTTCGCTTCCTGTCTGGGGCTTCTCTTCGCCGCTTCCGTTTCCCGTCCGGTCGTCCCCTTCACCGCTTCCGTTTCCCGTCCGGTCGTCCCCTTCGCCGCTTCCGTTTCCCGTAAAGCCCGGCTTCTCCATCACCAGCGCAATCCGGTCACGGATTCCCATCGCCTCACTCAGCGCTCCGGCATAAATCCTCCATCCGCCCGCAAGGGACAGATAAAGCACTCCCATCCCTGTCATTATAATCAAAAATGACCATTTCTTCAACCTCTTCAATCCAATCACCCATACCATTCAATACCGAAAATACATGAAGGGATTCTGTCCCTCCTGCTGCAGGCGCCATACGCCAAACCAAAATACCGCCGCCAGCACAGCTCCTCCGAGCAGGCTGTCCTTACCTTTGCGAAACAGCTTCTGCAGGGCAGGTGTACAGGCAAACGCCCCAACTGCCAGCAGTCCGCCGTATGTCCACAGGGCATTCATCCAGTCGTTTGCGCTGACACGGATTCCCTCCGTCACACCAAACATCCTGTTTAAATAGACCTGCAGCTGCGACACATCCGTAATCGCAAAGCACATCCATGTGACGGGTATCACCAGCCACAGATACAAATGGGGCAGAATCCGCAGCACCCTCTTCCGGAACAGCCTCCGGACACCGAGCGCTTCCAGCTGTCTTTCCCCCACAATCAGAAGCCACAGCAGCATACCCCAAATCAGGAAATTTCCCGCAAAGCCATGCCACAGGGAGGTCAAAAGCCATACCACCAGCAGATTTAACACCGTGCGAAGCTCTCCCCGCCTGTTTCCGCCCAGCGGAATGTAAACGTATCTGCAAAACCACTGCCCCAGCGTCATATGCCATCTGCGGTAAAAGTCCCGAACCGAGTCTGCCATATAGGGATTTCTAAAGTTTTCCGGCACTTCAAAGCCAAGCATCCGCCCCAGTCCGGATGCCATGAGAGAGTATCCGTAGAAATCAAAGTAAATTTTCATGGAAAAGGCAGCCGCCGCAATCCAGGCAAGCGGCGTAGAAATGCTCTCAAAGCCAACCGTCTGTACCTCTCTCCACAGCAGACCGATTCTGTCCGCCAAAAGCACCTTCAGTCCAAGACCCAACGCAAACTCCTTCATTCCCTCCTGCACTCCCGCCAGTGTAAACTCACGCTGATGCAAAAAGCCCCGCACCCGGTCATACGCAACAAGAGGACCCGACATCAGCTGCGGGAACATGGTAATATAGGTCGCCAGACGCACAAATGAGGTCTCCCTTCTCGTCTGACCTTTGTGGACATCTGTCAGATAGGATAATATCTGGAAGGTGTAAAAGCTGATTCCCACAGGCAGCTCTCTATCTGTCACTCCGCTCTTAAACAGAAGCAGCACCCCGAGGTTCATTGCGACTGCCGTCCAATATAATACCCGGTTTCCCACAGGCTTTCCGCGTCCGAGCCTCAGCCCGAAAAAGAAGTTCACCAGCACGGATGTCATGAGCAGTAGCAGATGCTCCGGCTCCCCCATGGCATAAAAAACAAGGCTTCCTGTAAGAAGCACAAAGTTCCTAGCCTTTTGGGGTGTCAGCCGGTATAAAAGCAGGAAAACCGGAAGAAAAATCAATACGAATTCTAAGCTGCTGAATACCAAGAATAATCACGTCTTTCATCACTTCTATTACTATAATAGTATCCTCACCCAGGATACTTTACAAGCAAAGAATTCTTAAGAATTTGTAGTTTTTTTGTAATTTTTGAGCTATGATAAAGGCAGGGGATTTCCCATGAATAAAGATATGCCGGAGTCATCCGGCTCAGAACGGAGGAACACATGAAAGAGCAGCTCTACACCATCCCGTTAAATGATGCCGTAAACGCAAGAGACGAATGTCCCTTCTGCTTTATCGAAAGAAGTGTGGAGCAGGAGCTCCTTGATTTTGTCCTGGGAAGCGGTTCCTCCTATATGGAGGCTGACATTCGCGAAATGACGGACAATGCCGGCTTCTGCCGACAGCACCTTCAGAAAATGTTTGATTACGGAAATACCTTGGGAAATGCCTGGATACTTAAAACGCACTACCAGAAGCTCCTTGCAGAAATGCAGCAGCAATTTTCAGGCTTTCGCTCCGGCAAGGGCACACCACGGATGAGAAAACGTGCAAAAGCGGACAAAAGCGGAAACCCCATCGGTATGTGGGTTCGCGAAAAGAAGCGCTCCTGCTACATCTGCAATCAGTTTCAGGATACCTGCAACAGATATATGGATACCTTTTTCTATCTCTGGAAGCAGGATGCCGCCTTCCGCGACAAAATAGCCGCCGGAAAGGGCTTTTGCCTTTCGCATTTCGGCAGCCTGTGCGAGGCAGCCGACTTCAGGCTGAATGAGCGGGAGCTGGAGGCGTTTTATGCCTGCACCCTGCCGCTCATGGAGACTAATATGAGGCGTCTTTCGGAGGATATCTCCTGGCTGGTGGAAAAATTTGATTACCGCAATAAGGATGCCGACTGGAAGAACTCCAGAGATGCTATTCAGCGCGGTATGCAGAAGCTAAAGGGCGGATATCCCGCCGATGCGCCGTACCGCCAGTCAAAGTAAGGCTCACACAAGGTCAGTGCCCGTCCGGCAGGCTCTGTGCAGCACACGTCAGGCTTACGCCCGCCCATAAACCAGCTGTCTGACCATATCCAGATAGCCGCATATCTCCTCGTACAGCATCTCCGGCTGAAAGGAGGCATCCTGAAATCTTTCCGTCATCAGCCCCCTGATGGTAAGGTCCAGCATTTTTCGCAGCTTCTCACCGTCCACTCCCGTGGGAAGGCTGCTGTAGTCCGTCTGCGCATTGATGGCGGCATAGGTCTCCTCCAGCACACTCCGTCTCTCCTCCGTGGAGAGCAGCGCTTCATAGGATTCCTCTGCCATGGAGCGGTTCAGAAACTGCTGCATATAGGGATAGCCTCTCATGGCATGCATTCTTGCGCACTCCGTCTGCCTGAGCACCTCAAACAAATCCTTTTCCTTTGCATCCACAGAGGATTTCAGCTCCAGTGTCATATATCGGACGCTATAATCGTAGACGAAACGATATACCCCCAGCTTGCTCTCAAAATAGTGAAACAGTAAGCCCTTGCTGACAGCCGCCTCCCGGACAATGTCGTCCGTGCTTGCATGGCGGTAGCCCTGCAGGGCAAAGACCTTGAGTGCTGCGTTTATCATTCTGTCCTGTTTTTCCTTCTTTAAGTCAAAGAACTTGCTGTTCATCCGTATCACTCCCTGTCATCCTGCGTCATACCGCTTTATATTAGCATAATTCTTCTGAACCATTCAACCGGAGAATCTTAAATTTTTCTGATTTTTTGCATATTCTCTTTCCAATCCCGCAGAATAGTATTAAAATATGGGCAGAAGGGATTCACTGTTTGAAAGGAGTAAGCTATGTCAAAAAAAATTGGAAAATTCCTGCTCTTCACCGCCGCAGCCGGAACCGCTGCCGCTGCATACTATTTTTACAAGCAGAAAAAGGAAACTGAAAGCAGCACCTCCACAGATGAAGATTACGACGATTTCAGCGCAGATACCGAGGAGGATTCCTCCCGCAGCTATGTTCCCCTGAAGCCGGAGGGTAATAGCTTCACTCCTCTGGAAAAGGTGGCAAAAGCAGCAGAGGATACCGTTGAAAAAGCAGAAGAAACCGTAGAGGAATTCTTCGACGAGGGCGATGCCTCCGACGAAGAGCCTCCTATTCAGGACAACTGATTTCCAAAAAACAGACTCCTGCCCCGACAGCGGCAGGAGTTTTTTTGCCGTCTCCTACAGCCACGCTCTCCGCAGCCCAGCAACACCCTCCGCAAGCTGCTCATGCGTCATTCCGCCAAAGCCGAGAAGAAGCGCTGCTCCTCTCTCCTGTCTGCACACCATATAATCCGACAGTCCATAGACCTTCACTCCCTGCTTGGCCGCCTGACGGACAAGCTCTTCCTCTACGCTGTCATCCTTAGCACTCAGCAGAAGATGCAGACCCGCATTTTCCCCCGTAACGCGAAACCTTCTCTGTAGGGGCTTTAGCTCCTCCAGAAGAAAATCGTGCTTTGTTCTGTATATTTTTCTCATCTTGTTCAGATGGCGCTCAAAATAGCCGTCCCTGATAAATTCGTCCAGAATTCTCTGGTCAATTCTTGAAACCGTACAGGAGTAGACCGTGCATTCCCGTCTGTACTTTTCCAGCAGTCTTTCCGGCAGTACCATAAAGCTGACGCGGATTGCAGGCGCTATCGCCTTGGAAAAGGTTCCGATATAGATAACTTTGCCGTGCTCATCCGATGCCTGCAGGGCGGGAATCGGCTTGCCGCGAAAGCGGAATTCACTGTCGTAGTCGTCCTCTATCAGATATCTGTCCTCTTTCCCGTCCGCCCAGCGCAAAAGCTCCATTCTTCGCCCGATGGGCATTACCGTCCCCATCGGAAACTGATGGGAAGGCATCACATATGCCGCCTGCGCCCCGGAGCGTTCCAGCTCCTCCACCAGCATACCTCCCTCATCCATTCCCACCGTCACCACCGGGTAGGCAAAGGAACAGAAAAGTCTGTATGACCTTATGTAAGTTGGATTTTCCATCGCCACACGCACGTGCCGCCCCAGAAGCTTTTCCAGCAGCATGAGCAGATAGTCATTCCCCGCCCCTACGACGATTTGCTCCGGCACGCAGTTTACCCCTCTCGACGAGTGCAGATACCGGCAGATGGTGCTGCGCAGCTCATAGTCTCCCTGCGCCAGTCCTCTGGCAAAAAGGTCGCTGTTGGCATCGTTCAAAATGCTTCCCGTAATCCTTTTCCACACTCCAAACGGGAAGCCCGACATATCAATCTCATACGGAGAAAAATCATAGGGCAGGGTAGAAGCCTCCTGTTCTGCTTCCTTCTTGGGCGCTTCCTTTTCCGTCAGTCCCGGCTTGGGCAGCTCCTCCATGGGGCAGACAAAATAGCCCCTGCAGGGTCGCGCCTCTATATAGCCCTCATCCTGCAGCTGTCCATACGCGTAATCCACCGTACTTCGTGCCACCTGCAGATATTCCGCCAGAGAACGCGTGGAGGGAAGCCTCTCTCCCGCGAGAAGCTTCCCATCCCTTATCTCATTCTTTATATGCTCATATATCTGCTCATACAGACAGCTGGAAGCATCCGTATGCAGTCGGATTGTCATATCATACATAGCCTTGCTGCGCCACTACCCTACTTCTTCTTTAACTGCAACAGAATCTCATCCTTCAAGACCCTCGCCTTGTCCTTCATACGGGAATTTGCGGAGGGAGATGCCAGGATGGATGCCACCATACGGCTTGCCACATCATACTTTTTGAACCTTGCCGCCAGGACAGCCAGCAGATAGTCCACCGTAATCTCATCCATACCACACATGGGAAAGCTTTCGGACTGTCTTGCCTCCACAAAGCCCTTGTAGGCATTTTGAAGGTACTCCTCCTCCTGCGCTGCCAGCGAGTCTAACTGCTTCTCCTCACCCTTTCCCAGCTCCAGCAGACTTTCACGATAGCCTCTCAGCAGCCATGCACTCTTTAAGCAGATATACGCCTTTTCGCTTGCACGGGCATGCCTCACCACCGCGCAGACCAGCGCCAGCTTATAGCGCTCCATCGCCTGCTCATAGGAGTAGGTTTCTCCTTCATAGCGTCCCACACGCACCTTAGAGCTGACCTTCTCCCGAATCAGCTTCACTTGTGCGGGAGCAAGCTTTGTAAAGTATCTTCCCAGTGCCGCATAGCCACAGGCAGGACACAGCTCCACCTCGTATTTCAGCGGGTCGATTCCCTCATACCTTGCCCGCAGGTCGCTGTCCGTTCCCAGTAGCTTTGCCTTGCCGGATTTCATGATTTTAGCAGAAAATTCGCTGTCACAGACCGGGCAGGTAAAGGTCTTTTCATAAATCAAATCCTTCTCTGCCACCTTGGGCGGTTCAGCCGCCTCCTTCTGCTGACTCTTCTTTTCCTCTTCCTCATAAATGTCCATGCCTTCCAGACCACCCAGTCCGAGGCTTCCCAAGCCGGACAAAATCCCCATCGTTTACCCCTCGCTTTCTAAAATCGGTCACTCAATCCTTCTTCGGCAGCACAAATGAGCTCTTTAAAGAGACAATGCGGTTAAACACAGGCATCTGCGCAGTATAATCCTTCGCATCCGCACAGAAGAAGCCCTGTCGCACAAACTGGAATCTGTCATAGGCCTTTGCCTGCGCAAAAGCAGACTCCAGAAAGCCCCTCTTCACCGTCAGGGAATTCGGATTTAAGAACAGCTCGCCGTCCTCTCCGTAAATAGAGCCCGCCGCATCCGCCTTCTCCTCATCTATCAGATTTTCGTAGAGACGAACCTCCGCAGGAATCGCTGTTTCTGCAGCTACCCAGTGAATGGTTCCCTTTACCTTCCTGCCGTCCGGACTGTTACCGCCTCTGGATGCTGGATCATAGGTGCAATGTACCTCCGTGACATTTCCGTCCGCATCCTTCACGCATCCCGTGCAGGTCACAAAGTATGCGTTCATCAGACGAACCTCATTTCCGGGGAACATACGGAAATACTTTTTGGGCGGCTCCTCCATGAAGTCCTCCCGCTCAATGTAAAGCTCTCTGCCAAAGGGAATCTCTCTCGTGCCGAGCTCCTCATTCTCCGGATTATTTCCTGCCGTCAGAAGCTCTGTCTGCCCCTCCGGATAATTGTCTATCACCAGCTTTACGGGATCAAGCACCGCCATATATCTGGGTACCTTTGCCTTCAAATCCTCGCGGATACAGTACTCCAGTGCCGCATAATCTGCGGTGGAATGTGCCTTGGAGACTCCGCACATCTCGACAAACATCTTGATGGATTCCGGAGTGAAGCCCCGGCGGCGAAGCGCCGCAATGGACACCAGTCTCGGGTCATCCCAGCCATCCACCTTGCCCTCCAGCACCAACTTTTTAATATATCTTTTTCCGGTCACCACATTTTTCAGGTACATCTTTGCCTGCTCAATCTGCTTGGGAGGATGAGGATATTCCAGCTCATTTACCACCCAGTCATAGAGCGGTCTGTGATCTTCAAACTCCAGTGTGCAGACGGAATGTGTAATTCCCTCGATGGCATCCTCAATGGGATGGGCGAAATCATACATGGGATAGATGCACCACGCATCCTTCGTATTGTGGTGCGTCATATGCGCCACGCGGTAAATTACGGGGTCACGCATATTGATGTTGGGAGATGACATATCAATGCGGGCGCGGAGCACCTTCTCGCCGTCCGCATACTTTCCAGCCTTCATCTCCTCAAACAGAGCCAGATTTTCTTCCACGGAGCGGCTGCAGGAGGGGTCATCCCTTCCGGGCTCCGTAAAGCTTCCTCTGTATTCCCGAATCTGCTCTGCGGTCAGGTCGGACACATATGCCTTTCCCTTTTTAATCAGCTTTACTGCCGCCTCATACATCTGTCCGAAATAGTCGGAGGCAAAAAAGAGCCTGTCCTCCCAGTCGGCGCCAAGCCACTTCACATCCTCCTTGATGGACTCCACAAACTCGATATCCTCCTTTGTGGGGTTAGTATCATCAAAGCGCATATTGAACTTTCCGCCATACTCCTTCGCCAGTCCATAGTTCACCAGAATGGACTTCGCATGCCCTATATGCAGATAACCGTTAGGCTCCGGCGGAAAACGGGTGTGTACCGTGTCATACACACCCTCCGCCAAATCCTTATCTATGATTGTCTCAATAAAATTTCTTGATTCTGCCTCGCTCATGGGTTTTCCTTGCCTTTCCGCACCTCTTCCGCTTTTTTCATAAGCCTATGATAGCACAGTTCCCTCCGCATTAGCAAGTAAATGTTAACGGTGCATAGCTTTCGGCAAACTGTTCACGCGGCACCACATAAACATCGTGCAGGTCATCAGCACACACCGCCAGATAATCTCCGGGCTTTCCCGTCTTATACCTGTTTTTCTCCCATTCCGTAAACACCTTGACGCCCTTCTCCAGCGGCTTTGCGTAGATGCGCACTTCTGTTTTCTCCACGCAGAATCTCACATAGGAGGTCAGTGGAAGATCCCTGCCGCTCTTCCTGTTTTTGATGACCGGAGCATACTCTGCCTTCGCCAGGTAATCCCGCAGATTGCAATCCTCCACCGGTTCCTCATAGCATTCGATAAAGTGCTCGCTCCGCTTTGGTATGACATCACCCTTCATTCCCAGCATGATATACAAATCCTCTGCCACCGTCATGTCAATATCGCCCTCCGAGGTACGGATTGTAATCGGTGTGCCCACGGCAAACATCTCGTCTGCCTTGACGTACGCCACAGGACGTCTCCTCTTTGCATAAGCCTCCATGCTGTCTATATCCGCCTGATATTCCGTCGCATAAATCAATTCATAGCTGTCAAAGTACTCCGTCATACGGTTATTAAAATACCCTTCCATGTGCAGCGTCGGATACTTTTCCTCATAGCGCTCCAGACTGATAAAGCCTCCAGCCTTCTCGTAGTGACCGCCGCCGGAGCCGATTCCCTCCGAGAGGAATGCCGCCAGCTCACTGGCATTTACCTCCTTGACGCAGCTTCTGGCGGAAAACTTGTAGCCGTTGCCGTTCTCCGTGAATACCACGCAGGTCTTGATGGCATCCACCTGCAGCAGGAAGTCGCTGATAAGTCCGAGAATACCCGGGTCGCATGGCTGTGCCTTAATGACTGCAAACTCATAGTCATCGTTGTAGCTGTAGCGGATGAGGGCGACTCCCGCTATCTCCAGCTCCTTCAGGGACAGATTGGAATTTCGAAACAGCGTAATCAGGCTCTTATCCGCACGAAGTGTTTCCCGCATATCCATGTCCAGAGGATTATACAGCTCGGCAAACTGGTTTGTATCCATGTATAGGCCGTAATAGAGTGCCGTGCTGAGGGTCTCATTGCCGTCGATGTCGAAATCTTCCTCCCGCAGTAGCTTCCACACCAGCGTGGAACAGCTTCCCAGATTTGTCATGATGATGCTTAAGGGCAATGCCTCCTTCTCAAGCTGGTGATGGTCTATCTCTGCCACCACATCGGCAGTCAGCTTCGTAACATTTCCCGACTCATACTGGCAGTCCACCAGAATCAGCAGTCCCTCCATGCGCAGAGACTCCCCGTCATCAGGCGACAGATATTCCACGGGTAGCTTAAGCTCATCCACCATCAGCCGCAAATTGGACTTGTGTATCCGATTTGCGCCGCTGTATACCAGGCGAACCTCCTTACCCCTGCTCTGAAAGTAGCAGTACACGCCGTACCCGGACGCGAGCGCATCCGCATCCGGGTTGTCATGGCACTGAATTGTTATCCGGTCATATCTCTCTAAATCAGAAAGCCTCATATCGGTCTCCATTCTGGAATATTTTCAGCATCAGTGATGGAACAGCCTGATTCCCGTAAACGCCATCACCATGTCATATTTGTCGCAGCATTCAATCACGGCATCGTCCCTGACGCTTCCGCCGGGCTGGGCGATGTATTTCACGCCGCTTTTGTGTGCCCTCTCGATGTTATCCGAGAACGGAAAAAACGCATCCGAGCCAAGCGTCACCGCCTGCAGCTTATCCAGCCATGCCCTCTTTTCCTCGCGGGTAAACACAGGAGGCTTTACCTTGAAAATCTGCTCCCATGCGCCGTCTGCCAGCACATCCATATACTCGTCTCCCATGTATACGTCGATGGCGTTGTCCCGGTTTGCTCTGCCGAGGCCGTCCACAAACTGCAGATTCATCACCTGGGGCGACTGCCTCAAAAACCAGTTGTCAGCCTTCTGTCCGGCAAGTCTGGTGCAATGGATGCGGGACTGCTGCCCTGCACCGATTCCGATTGCCTGCCCGCCCTTGACATAGCAGACCGAATTGGACTGCGTGTACTTTAAGGTAATCAACGCAATCTTCATATCTATGAGAGCCTCCGCAGGAATTTCCTTGTTTGCCGTCACGATATTGGAAAGCAGCTTGCCGTTGACATCCAGCTCGTTTCGCCCCTGTTCAAAGGTGATGCCGTACACCTGCTTCTTCTCCACCGGTGCCGGTACATAGTCCTCGTCCATCCTGATGATATTATAATTGCCGTTTTTCTTCGCTTTTAACAGCTCAAGTGCTTCCTCGGTGTAACCGGGAGCGATGACACCGTCAGATACCTCTCTCTTAATCAGACGCGCCGTGTCCGCATCACAAACATCGGAAAGCGCGATAAAATCACCAAAGGAGGACATTCTGTCCGCTCCTCTTGCCCTCGCATAAGCGCATGCCAGCGGAGAAAGCTCCCCAAGGTCATCCACCCAGTAAATTTTTGCCAGCGTTTCATCCAGCGGCAGTCCTACTGCTGCACCCGCGGGCGATACATGCTTAAAGGAGGTTGCTGCCGGAAGTCCGGTTGCCTGCTTCAGCTCCTTCACCAGCTGCCAGCCGTTGAAGGCATCCAGAAAATTAATGTAACCCGGTCTGCCGTTGAGCACGGTCACGGGAAGGCTGCTGCCGTCCTCCATATAAATCCGTGAAGGCTTCTGATTCGGGTTACAGCCATACTTCAATTCTATCTCATTCATGTTTTCGTTTCCTCTCTCCTCTGCTGTTTTGCTTCTTAATGATTTCTAACGGACATTCTTGTTGACAATTCTGGTTTCGTATTCTCCCGTCGCTATATCAATATATCTGACAAAGAGTGAAACCTTATTTTCCTCGTTTAAGCTGCTCCAAAGCATTTCGGTAAAGCTGTCGATATCGCCTGAAATTTCAACCCTTTTCGGCTCACCCTCAAAGCTGGGCAAGGGGCTGCCGTCATGCAGATAGGTATGGATAAAACGTCCCTCTCCGGGCAGCGGATTCTCGCAGGCAAAGGTGTTACGGATGCAGGAAGCAGGATTCCCGTAAGCGCTCTTTAAAATCGACATTGCAAAATTGTATTTTCCACCCTCAATGTGCATAATACCGGAAATGCGGGGAGTATAGTTGGGAGCATCCGGCTCAAACTCCCGGCTTCTTAAGGACTGCTCGAAGGTGAGCTGTTTATCCATTCCCTCGTATATGGTGTCTGTCTGGTCTCCGTTAGTAACAATGGTCTTGTTGCCCAGCACCCTTACCGGCGCATATATTATCAGGCTGGGGTCCTCCAGCTTCTCAGGCTCGAATGCTTCCGTGCGGATTCCCGCCCCTTCCGTGACAAAAACACGGTTGCGGCTGTTGACGCTTCTCCCCATGATAAAATATGCCGTCACGGCACTTTTTCCGTCCGCTGAGCGACCGATTACGATTCCCCTCCCGGGGTAAGTGTTGCTCTTCAGTTCCTGATTCAGTTGCAGCATAATTCTCCTCCCATAAATGCAGAAAAACCACCTGTGCATCACAAAACAAGTGGTGCCCAGGCGGTCGGCTTTACAGTGTGCTGCACTCCCCGTAGGTCATCCTACTTCCGCCAGTTATGCAGCTGATATGTTTATCTTACACGTTTTCCTGTCATTTTGCAAGCCCTTTGTTCCTTGAAGATAGCACCCTTTTTTTAGAATTATTGCTTGAATCTGGTTATATTATAATCCATTCTTCTCTGTTATGGTTTAAAAAAACAGAAAAAATCAGCACTTTTTAACGTGCAGTAGAATTTACTTCTGCACTGGAATTTACTTTTGCAATTAAGCGAAATTTATCCAACGCTTCCGGATGGATTGAATGGTGCATTAGATGGAAACCGGGTAAAAACCTACTTAAAAAACTCTATGTATCCACTTATGTATCTTTTCGGCAAAA
>CAYZAU010000021.1:0-39514 GCA_964475665.1 uncultured Acetatifactor sp.
ATCTAAAGCAGGAACTCTCTGCGACTCTCCAACTGACAGTAAGTTTACGCTATCCGAAAGCTGTTTCCATGTTGTAAAAAGAAATTTAGTATGGTATAATAACCCCATTCGCCGTCGTACAGTCCATGCGGTCTGTGTGCGGCGGTAAAAGTGAAACAGACAGAAGTGAGGAGATTATGAAAAGGAAAATTGTAAATGCGGCAGCACTGCTGCTGGCAGTGGGACTGCTTTCCGGCTGCGGAAGTGCAGAAAAGCCCCTGCATCAGATGAATGTCGATAAGTATGTGACGCTGGGAGACTATCAGAATATCAGTGTCGATGTTGAACCGTATGAGGTGAGCGAGGAGGATTTGAAGGCTTTGCTTGCCGAGGTCTACATGGGCTATGTGGACGGCGATTTCGGAACGGTTGACCGTGCCGTACAGGATGGGGACACGGTTATCATTGATTATGTTGGAAAGCAGGACGGCGTGGCGTTTGAGGGCGGCACGGCGGAGGATGCATGGCTGACCATTGGAAGTGATTCGTATATAGACGGCTTTGAGGACGGACTGGTTGGCGTGAAGCCGGGAGAAACAGTGGATTTGAACCTGACCTTCCCCCTTACCTATCAGAACAATCCCGATTTGGCGGGCGCGGAGGTTGTCTTTACCGTGACCGTGAACAGGGTCATTCCCGGCAACGAGGAGGATATGGATGACGCGGTGGCGGCAGCCATCGAGCTGGAAGATGAAAAGCTGTCGTCGATTGCCGAGCTGAAGCAGCTTTTGCAGGAGCTGCTGGAGGAAGAGGCGCAGTTTAATTATGAGAGCGAGCAGCAGGACAGCATCGCGGATGCACTGCTTACCCAGTCTGTGTTCGGCGAGCTCCCGGAATATCTGCTGGAGGACTACAGAGTCATCATGGACAGGCAGCTGGAGGAAGCGGCAGAGTATTATGAGGTTACGCCTGACGGCTACACCATCTATTTTTACGGGATGACCAAGGATCAGTTTATCAGCACCTATCTGGAAAATACGCTAAAGCGCGATTTGGCTCTGCAGGCGATTGCAAATCGCGAGGGACTGACCGTGGAGGATGAGGAGCTGGAGCAGAGGCTGCAGGAGGAGGTCGCAGAGGGCGGCTACGCAGATGTGGATGAGCTGCTCGGAGGCAGGACACGGGAAGAAATGCGCACAGAGTATATGAGCGAAAAGGTTTATGACTTTCTGCTGGGAAAATAAAAAACAGCATCACCGCGGGGTGGATGCGGAAATGAGGGAGACATGGATTTGACAGACATCAGAGAGCTTTATCGGAACAGGGAAGCTTACGTCGGCAGGGTAATTACGGTCGGAGGCTGGGTGAAAAGCAACAGGGATTCCAAGAATTTTGGTTTTCTGGTGATAAATGACGGTACCTTTTTTGAACCCCTGCAGGTGGTTTACGGGGAGAAGCTCCCTAACTTTCAGGAGCTTTGCAGGATGAACGTGGGCTCTGCGCTGGTGATTACGGGAATGATTGTGGAGACACCGGATGCAAAGCAGCCCTTTGAGATGCAGGCGACGGAGGTACTGGTGGAGGGACCTTCCACGGCGGACTACCCGCTGCAGAAGAAGCGTCACAGCTTTGAATATCTGCGCACCATTTCCCATCTTCGTCCCAGAACGAATACCTTTCAGGCGGTTTTCAGGGTTCGCTCCCTGATTGCATATGCAATTCACAGCTTCTTCATGGAGAGAGGCTTTGTCTATGTACACACGCCACTGATTACGGGAAGTGACTGCGAGGGTGCGGGCGAGATGTTTCAGGTGACGACGCTGGATTTGGATAAGCTGCCCCGGACGGAGGACGGAAGGGTGGACTACAGTCAGGACTTCTTTGGAAAGGCGACCAACCTTACCGTGAGCGGTCAGCTGAACGTGGAAACCTATGCCTTTGCCTTCAAGAATGTGTATACCTTCGGCCCGACCTTCCGCGCGGAAAATTCAAACACGACAAGGCACGCGGCTGAGTTCTGGATGATTGAGCCGGAGATGGCATTTGCCGACTTAAAGGATGATATGCTGCTCGCTGAGGGAATGCTAAAGTATGTTATCAGGTATGTACTGGAAAACGCGCCGGAGGAGATGGCTTTCTTTAACCAGTTTGTGGACAAGGGGCTTATTGAGCGGCTGGAGCATGTGGCTAACTCGGACTTTGGCCATGTGACCTACACAGAGGCAGTGGAGATTTTGGAGAAGCACAATGATGCCTTTGATTACAAGGTGTTCTGGGGCTGTGATTTGCAGACGGAGCATGAACGTTACCTCACGGAGGAGGTGTTCAAACGCCCTGTGTTTGTAACCGATTATCCGAAGGAAATCAAGGCGTTTTACATGAAGCTTAACGAGGACGGCAAAACGGTTGCAGCAATGGACTGTCTGGTACCCGGTATCGGCGAGATTATCGGCGGCAGCCAGCGTGAGGATAAGCTGGAGCTTTTGGAGCAGAGGATGGAGGAGCTTGGACTGAACAAGGAGGATTATGATTTCTACCTTGATTTGAGAAGATACGGCTCCGTGCGGCATGCAGGCTTTGGACTGGGCTTTGAAAGATGCGTGATGTATCTCACCGGAATGAGCAATATCCGCGACGTAATTCCTTTCCCCAGAACCGTCAACAACTGCGATCTGTAGAAGAGTAGAAGAAGTCTTCAGGCTGGAGCTTTATTGACTGCGGGGCGTGGCAGGCTTACAAGGGAATATGAAAACATGCGGGGAACTCTTGAAAATCATGGGATTTTCAAGAGTTTTTCCGCTTAATCCTTTTATGGGTGAAAAAATCCGGCAGATGTGGTATGATGATTCCATGAGAAAAGGGATAAAAAAGGTACGAAACAGCATATTGGCAGCCGCTCTTATCATCGGGATGCCGGTGACGGGAAATCCGGGGGCTTTCAGCGTGGAGGCGACCACCATTTCCGATATTCAGAATCAGATGCAGCAGCACCAGCAGGAGCTGAACCGCATCACCGAAAGACTGGAGGGACTGGAGGACGAGCAGGATTTGCTTCAGGAGCAGATAGATGACCTGAACGCGGAGATTGTAAATACCATGACGAGCATCGGACTGAAGGAGGATGAAATCGCCGGAAAGGAAGAGGAAATCTCGGACAAGAAGGTGGAGATTGGCCTGACGCAGGAGGAGTATGATGCGGCGGCAAAGCGGGAGGAGGAGCAGCGGGAGAGCATGGCTGCCGGAACCCGCATGATGTATGAGAACAGCGATGCAACCTATCTGAGTGTGCTGCTTTCCGGACAGGGACTGGGTGACGTGCTCAACCACATGGACTATGTGGAGAGGGTTTACGAGTACAGCAAGGCACGTCTGGAGAGCTATGTGGAGGTTAAGAATCAGGTGTATGCCCTCTGGGAGCGCCTGGAGACGGAAAAGGCTGTTTTAGAGGAGACGAAGGCGGCGCTTGAGACAGACAGGGTACAGCTGCAGGAGCTGAAAGAAAATCTGGATGTCCAGATTGCCAAAAAGAAGCAGGAATCCGCGAACTTCGAGGCTGAGATTAACAAGGCAAAGCAGGAGGCGGCTGTGGCAAAGAAGCTGATTCAGCAGGATCAGCAGAAGATAAACCGTCTGGAGGCGGCGCAGAGAGCGGCAAACGCCACATATGCGTCTACGGACTATTCAAGCGTGATAGACAATGCTTCGGGGAGTGACCTCGGAAAGCAGATTGCCCGCTTCGGCTGTCAGTATATCGGGAATCCATATGTGATGGGCGGAACCAGCCTGACGAACGGGGCGGACTGCTCCGGCTTCACCTATCGGATTTATCAGGAGTTCGGCTACAGCATTCCGCGCACCTCCTTTCAGCAGCGGAGCGCCGGCAGCGGTGTGAGCTATGAGGAGGCACAGCCGGGCGACTTAATCTGTTATGAGGGGCATGTTGCGCTCTACATCGGGGGAGGCCTGATTGTGCACGCAAGCAATGCGAAGAGCGGCATCAAGGTCAGCCGGGCAGAATACAGAACCATTCTGGCAGTCAGAAGGATTATCTGACACGGGAGGGTACTTGCAATTTCTGCCGGGCAGAGTTATAACTGACTGGTGACGGAAGGAGGCTTTTGCTTTGAAGATAATAATTGCAGGAGACGGAAAGATGGGGGCGACCCTCACCAGACAGCTGTCTGCGGAGGGCAACGACGTCACCCTGATTGATGCGGATCCGGAGGTGCTCGAGGCGAGCGAGGAGCGATATGACATCATGGTGGTACAGGGCAACTGTGCCTCCATGGAGGTGCTGATACAGGCGGGCGTGAAGGAGGCGGATTTGCTGATTGCAGTGGCGGGTGCGGATGAGATTAATCTGCTGTGCTGTATGACGGCACACGGGCTGAATCCTGCTCTGCATACGATTGCTCGTGTACGGAATCCGGAGTACGCGGAGCAGATTTATGAGATGAGAGAGATGTTCGCCCTTTCCATGTCGGTCAACCCTGAGAAGCAGGCGGCGACGGAGATAGAAAGACTTTTAAAATATCCGGGCTTCTTAAAGCGGGATACCTTTGCCAGAGGGCGGGTGGAGATTGTGGAGCTGCGCATCGACGGACAAAGCAAGCTGTGCAATGTGGCGCTGAATGATATGAACACAATTGTGAAGTGCAAGATTCTGGTCTGCGCCGTGCTGAGAAACGGAACGGCGGTGGCACCGGACGGAAAATTCATCCTGCGGGAGGGTGACCGCATCTTCGTGACGGCACCCACGGACACGCTGACCGTGCTGCTGAAAAACCTCGGCATCATCACGCATAAGGTGAAGCGTGTCATTCTCTGCGGCGGGGGAAGGGTAAGCTATTATCTGGCGAAGCAGCTGGAGAAGAGCGGTATTGATGTGCAGATGATAGAGAGTAACCCTGAGCGCTGCGTTCATCTGGCGGGACTTTTACCGGATACCTGCATCATTCAGGGAGACGCCAGCAGCCGTTTCCTACTGGAGAGTGAGGGAATTGCAGACTGTGACGCTCTGGTGACGCTGACCGGACTGGATGAGATGAATATGATAATTTCCCTGTACGGCATCAGCTGCGGGGTTCCTCAGGTCATCACCAAGCTGGGGCACTTTGACAACACAAACATTGTGGGAAATCTTTCCATGGGAAGCGTTGTCAGCCCTAAGGAGCTGTGCTGCAATACGATTGTACGGTATGTCCGTGCCATGAAAAACCAGACAGGAGCAGCACTGACGGTGCATACCATAGCGGATGGACAGGCGGAGGCGATGGAGTTTCTGGTGGACGATACCACACTGCACTGCGGAGAGCCTCTAAAGAGCCTGAGGCTGAAAAAGGGCGTGCTGTTAGTGTGCATCAGCAGGGGAGATAGCCAGGAAATCCCGGGAGGCGATTCCTTTTATCAGAGGGGAGACACCGTGATTGTCGTGACCAACGGAGAGAAGAGCATCGGTCAGCTGAATGATATCTTTGAGTAGGCGGATGCCGCTCGGAATGGGGATTGGGATATGAATTATAAGATGATGAGCAGGTTTCTGGGGAAAATACTGATGGTGGAGGCGGTGTTTATGCTTCCGGCACTTTTCATCAGCCTGTTTCTGAAGGAGCAGGCGGCAGTAAAAGGCTTTGTGCTGAGTCTGGCAATCCTGCTTCTGCTTGCCGGAGCGCTGTGCCTGTTTGGGAAAGGCTCCAGAAACCAGTTTTATGCAAAGGAAGGGCTTGCCTGTGTGGGCATCAGCTGGATTGCCATCAGCCTTCTGGGCGGACTGCCTTTTTTCTTCTCCGGTGCAATTCCCGGCTATGTGGATGCCTTTTTTGAGATGGTGTCCGGGTTTACCACGACAGGAGCGACCATCCTTTCGGATGTGGAGGCACTTCCGAAGGGGATACTGTACTGGCGCAGCTTCAGTCACTGGCTGGGCGGAATGGGAGTGCTGGTTTTCCTTCTTGCAATTTCCACGGTGGGAGGCAGGGAGAACGGCTTTACCATGCATCTGCTGCGGGCAGAGAGTCCGGGGCCGCAGGTGGGTAAGCTGGTACCTAAGATGAAAAAGACGGCGGGCATTCTTTACCTCATCTATGTGCTGATGACAGTTATCAATGTACTGTTTCTGCTCGCCGGAAAGATGGATGTACTTGAGGCGCTCTGCACTGCCTTCGGAACGGCGGGCACGGGCGGCTTCGGCATTCGGAATGACAGTATGGGAAGCTACAGCCCCTACATACAGAATGTGACCACGGTGTTTATGATACTCTTCGGCGTGAATTTCAGCTGCTATTATCTGTTGCTGCTGAGGCAGTTCAAAAATGTGCTTCGGGATGAGGAGCTTCGGGTATATCTCGGAGTGATAGCGGGCAGTATTCTGCTGATTAGCCTGAACCTGCGGGGCTTTTATGCAACGTTGGGCGAGACTGTCCGCCATGCGGCGTTCCAGGTCGGCTCCATCATCACCACAACGGGCTATTCCACCACGGATTTTGAGCTATGGCCGGAATTTTCCAAGGCGGTTTTGCTCTTCCTGATGGTGATAGGCGCGTGCGCAGGAAGCACGGGCGGCGGCTTTAAGTGCGGAAGGGCACTGCTGATGTGTAAGAGCCTCAGAAGGAGTGTGCGGCAGATAGTACATCCCCGGAAGGTGGAGGTGGTAACCTCCAACGGGCAGCCTGTGGAGGAGAAGGTTTTACAGAATATTAATGCCTATGTTGCAGCCTATGTGATTATCCTGATTGCAAGCATTCTTGTGGTTTCGCTGGATGGGTTTTCCTTTACGGCAAACTTTTCGGCGGTGCTCTCCTGCTTTAACAATATCGGACCGGGACTGGCAGAGGTAGGGCCTATGAGCAATTTTGGGAATTACAGCGTTCTTTCCAAGCTGGTGCTGAGCTTTGACATGCTGGCGGGCAGACTGGAGATTTTCCCGATTCTGATACTTTTTTCGGGAGCAACATGGAAGCACAGATAGCGGCGGTGCGTTTCGGAGAATACCGCGGTCGGAATGGAGAAGAAAATGCGTTTGATTAACGGAAAGACCTATGAAGAAGGCAGAAAGCATGATATGGAGGAGCTTCTGGAGATTATCACCATCCTGAGAAGCCCGCAGGGCTGCCCATGGGACAGGGAGCAGACCCATGAAAGTTTGAAACAGTGCCTCACGGATGAAACGGAGGAGACTTTGCAGGCGATTGATAAGAAGGACGATGAAAATCTCTGTGAGGAGCTGGGGGACGTGCTGCTGCAGGTTCTGATGAACAGTGAGATTGCAAGGGAGCGTGGAGCATTTGACTTCTCTGATGTGGTGCAGACCCTTGCTGACAAGATGATACGGAGACACCCTCATGTGTTCGGGGACATACAGACGCCGGAAAACGGAGAGGACGCCTTAAAGCTCTGGAAGGAAGTCAAGAAAAAGGAAAAAGAGCGAAACTGAGGACACCGAGGACACCGAGGACACCGAGGACACTGAGGACATCGGGCCCCCTACCGAAAGGAGTACCGAAGGGATATGATTCAACTTACGCAGATTGTGACAGCGGATGCCTCCGCGTTTTTGCTGCTGGTGATTGTGAAGCTCTATATGAACAGGCACGCGAAGCGAAGCGCCCTGTTAGATGCAAAGCTGTTGACGGCGATGATAAATCTGACGCTGTTTCAATGCTTCTTTGATGTTCTTGTCTTCTGGGTAGACGGTAAGGACTTCCCTCTGGCGAGGGAAGTCAATTATCTGGTCAATATGTTCTATTTTACGATGAATATGACAATTTCCTTTCTCTGGCCGTTGTTTTCCGAGTACAAGATTAACAGCGGTGTCCGCCTGAAAAGGCTGGCAGCCCTGCTGGGACTGCCGCTGGTATGCTGTACGCTGTTGGTCTTTTCGGCACCCCTGAACGGTTTTGTGTTCACGGTGACGGCAGAAAATCTCTATACGAGGTCCAGTCTTCATTTTGTTCCTACCCTTCTGGCAGCGTTCTATATTCTTTTTGGTACAGTCAGAGTGTATGGAGCCCGTGGCGACAGGGGGAAATATATGATTTTTCCGGCAATCTATTTCATTGCGCCGGTGAGTCTTGCGATTGTTGTGCAGACACTCTGCTATGGTATCTCCCTGATTTTTATCGGTATTGCCGTGGGACTGACGGGGGTCTATCTGAGTACCCAGAGTGAGTCAGCGTACATAGACCAGCTTTGCGGTGTCTTTAACAGGAGGTATTACAACGATTATATCAGAGCCTTCTGCAGCTTGGGCAGCTCGGAGCGCAGAGTCACAGGGGTGCTGATCGATATGGACGATTTTAAGTCCATCAATGATGAGTTCGGTCATGATGTGGGAGATAAGGCGCTGGAGCAGTTTGGCGCGGTATTGCGGAAACACATCAACGATATCGGCTTTGCAGTCCGGTGCGGCGGAGATGAGTTTATACTTATCACCCGAGAGACTCCGGCAGAGGCTGAGAGGGCGGTCGAAGAAATTGCGCGGGAGATAGACGAAATCAATGCCTCAGGCAAAAATCCCTTCCGGCTTGCCTTCTCGTATGGAATTGCGCAGATTACATCAGACAGCAGCTCGGATGATTTCTTTAAGGCGATGGACAGGCGCATGTACGGCATGAAGCGGGCGAGAAGGGTGTAGCCGTAAGAGAGGAAAGGCAGATGAGACAGATAAGGAGATGCAGCGGTGACAGCAGAGAAATTGTGGCACATATTTTGCAGTGAAAAGGGAATCAAGGAATCGACACCATACGAGGCGTGGGCGTTCGGAGACGGGGCAGAACAGGAAAACGACCTGGTGGAGCTGGTACTGAGCGGGCGCAAATTCGGCACGGCAAGCGCCTATGATGAGTATGTGGAAAAGGACGTGCCGGAGGATTTGCCCAAGATAGGCGACTACAGCGTGCTTTTGCGCTCAAACGGTGAGGCAGCCTGTGTGATTAGAAATTATGACGTATATGTGCGAAGCTATGAATCGGTGCCGCCCTTTCACGCTTACGCGGAGGGAGAAGCGGAACGCTCTCTGGAGAGCTGGAGAGAAATTCATGCAAAGTTTTTTGAACCCGTATTAAAGCGGATTGGTAAGCCGCTGCATGACGGGTCTCTTATTGTATGTGAGAAATTTACCGTAGAATACACGGCGGAGGCCGGAATGCCGACGGCGGATGAGCTGCTGTTTGTGGAACCGTCGCTGGCATATGCGGAGGAAATATCCTCCTACAGACAGGAGATGTTAGCTGCCGGGTCTGATTTTGACGGCTGCCTGTCCATGAAGCGAATGCCGAATCCTGAGGAATATGTTAAATATTGTGCTGAATTTGCAAATCCCGCCAGAAAGCTGAAGGAGAATGACGCACGGGTAACCGTTCTGCTGTGTATCCGAAAGGCAGACAATAAGATGGTAGGATGTATGCAGGTGCATCATGTTCTGAATCAGCAGATGAAAAATTTCACGGGACATGTGGGGTATTCCGTGCGCCCCTCAGAACGCAGAAAAGGATATGCCAGACAGATGCTGGCAAGGGCAAAGGACTTTCTCTCCTCCTTTGGCTTTACGGAAATCTTTGTGAGCTGTCTGCCGGAGAATGAAGCAAGCCGGAGAACCATTCTTGCAAATGGCGGTGAGCTCCAGGGAAGGGTTTACCTGAAAGAGGATGACGTAGAGCTGGAGCGGTACAGGCTCAGGTGCTGATTGCCTGTGGCATGACTGTTACAAAGCGTCTTGTACAGTACAGGAGCATCGAAAGAGCCTTTTTCACGGTGACATCGGCTTCCATTGTTTCCCATGAAGGAGATGTAACGGTATAGCGGTATTTTTTACAGATTGGGACTTCCCTCTGCCCGTATGGTCAGGGGGAAGTTTTTTGCGCGCTCTGTATCGGGGCATACCACTCAAAAATGCGTCATAGAATGTAAAAACAATTTCAGAGGGGTATTCTTTTGAAGGATTACATTGAGGAGCGTGCCGTCAGCATTGCAAACTATATCATTGAATCCAATGCCACTGTCCGGCAGACCGCAAAGACATTTGGCGTGAGTAAAAGTACGGTACATAAGGACGTTACGGACAGACTTGTGCAGATTAATCCGGCGTTGGCAAAACAGGCAAGACAGGTGCTTGATGTTAATAAGTCGGAGCGCCATATCAGGGGCGGACTTGCCACCAGAGAAAAATACGCCCATAAGCAGGCTTACTAGGATATCCGGCAGGGGCTTCCCTGCCGGGCTTTATCTGACAGTGCAGGACACGGCTTGAAGAATACGGAGGATTCTGCTATACTTTTGAGAGAGGTATTTGGCGAAACGAAGGGAGAAAGCGATATGACATTATCACAGGCGCGGGAAAAGCTGATAAAATACGGACAGGAGCATGTACTGAAATACTACGATGAGCTGACGGAGGCGGAGAAAGAGGTGCTGCTGGCTCAGATAGAAGCCGCGGATATGAGTATTCTTAAGTCCTGCCAACACAGAGAGGAGATGGCGCAGAAGGGCGCGATTACTCCGCTGGCAGCAATGCAGTTGGACGAAATAGAAGCGAATCGGGAGAAGTTTACTTCCGTGGGAATAGAGGCAATTCGGGACGGCAGGGTCGGAGCGGTACTGCTTGCCGGAGGCATGGGAACAAGACTGGGCTCTGATAATCCCAAGGGGATGTACAATATAGGAGTAACGAGGGAGCTTTATATATTTGAATGCCTGATGAACAATCTGCTGGACGTTGTGCGTCAGGCGGATGCCTGGATTCATCTTTTTGTCATGACAAGCGACAAGAATCATCAGGCGACCGTGAGCTTTTTAAAGGAGCACCAATTCTTCGGCTACAGAGAGGAGTATGTTCATTTCTTTATGCAGGAGATGGCTGCGGCAACTGACTATAGCGGTAAAATTTATCTGGAGGAAAAGGGAAAGCTTTCCACCTCACCCAACGGCAACGGAGGATGGTTTATCTCCATGAAGAACGCCGGGCTGCTGGATGTGCTGAAGCAGGAGGGCATCGAATGGCTGAATGTGTTTGCTGTTGACAATGTGCTGCAGAGAATTGCAGACCCCTGCTTTGTGGGGGCAACCATCTGCAAGAGCTGTGTGGTGGGAGCGAAGGTTGTGCGCAAGAGTGCACCGGATGAAAAGGTGGGTGTAATGTGTCTGGAGGATGGCAGACCCTCCATTGTGGAATACTATGAGCTGACGGAGGAGCTGATGAATGCAAAGGACGAAAACGGTGACCCGGCGTATAATTTCGGTGTGATTCTGAACTACCTCTTCAGCGTGGAAGAGCTGCTTAAGATTCTGGACAATCATCTTCCGCTGCATATTGTAGAGAAGAAAATCCCGTATCTGGATGAGAACGGTATACCTGTCAAACCGGAGGCGCCGAACGGGTATAAGTTTGAGAGCCTTGTGTTGGATATGATTCATCAGATGGCAAGCTGTCTGCCCTTCGAGGTGGTAAGGGCAAAGGAGTTTGCTCCCATAAAGAATAAGACGGGAGTTGATTCCGTGGAAAGCGCGAGGGCGCTGCTTGCCGAGAACGGGGTAGAACTGTAGATTTAACATTATGACAGCTTTTTGTAACAAATATGTATTGAGAAGCAGCGCTTTTCTTAGTATGATTACCATACGACAGAGGACAAAAAGAACGTTCTCGGAATGGAGATTAGTGTGAAAAGAACTTCTGAGAATTTCAGGAAATTCTCTTCACTCAGAGCACAGGCTCTTTCGTGAAGAAGTTCTAAGTTTCACACGAAAAAAAGCTAAAGCTTTTATAACTATTTGTGCCGCCCGCCGAAGGCGGCGGAATGGAGATTAGGATGAAAATTTTGGTCACGGGCGGAGCGGGATTTATCGGCAGCCATACGGTAGTCGAGCTGCAGCAGGCAGGATATGATGTGGTGGTGCTGGACAACCTGAGTAATTCCAGCGAAAAGTCACTGCAGAGGGTGGAGGCAATCACGGGAAAAAGAGTTCCCTTCTATCGTGCGGATATTCTCGACCGCGCGGCACTGGAGGCAATTTTCGACAGAGAATCCGTGGATGCGGTTATTCACTTTGCAGGGCTGAAAGCTGTGGGAGAGTCCGTGAGAAAGCCATGGGAATATTATGAGAATAATATTGCGGGGACGCTGACGCTGGTAGATGTCATGAGAAAACACGGCGTTAAGAATATCATCTTTTCTTCCAGCGCGACTGTCTATGGAAATCCGGCGGTGATTCCCATTACGGAGGAATGCCCCAAGGGACAGTGTACGAACCCCTACGGCTGGACAAAGTCCATGCTGGAGCAGATACTTTCGGATATTCAAAAGGCAGACCCGGACTGGAATGTGATTCTGCTTCGCTATTTCAATCCCATCGGAGCACATAAGAGCGGAACCATCGGGGAGAATCCGAGTGGAATTCCCAATAATCTGATGCCCTATATCACTCAGGTGGCAGTGGGAAAGCTGAAGGAGCTGGGAGTATTCGGTGATGATTATGATACGCCGGACGGAACGGGTGTCAGGGACTACATCCATGTGGTAGACCTTGCCATCGGACATGTGAAGGCGCTGAAGAAAATAGAGGAGAAGGCAGGACTGAAAATTTACAATCTGGGAACGGGCATCGGCTACAGCGTGCTTGATATTGTAAAAAACTTTGAGGAAGCAACCGGCGTAAAGATTCCTTATACAATTAAGGAACGGCGTCCCGGCGACATTGCGGTCTGCTATTCCGATGCCGGCCTTGCCAGGAAGGAGCTGGGCTGGGAAGCACAGTATGGTATTAAGGAGATGTGCGCAGATTCCTGGAGATGGCAGAAAAATAATCCAAACGGTTATGACGAATAAGAAAAGGGCAGAAAATGCTTTGGGTCAATCCTCTTCGATAACCTGAATTTCCAGGTAGTCGAAGGGGATTGTTTCTATGAAATTGTCCTGCGTGAAGCGGACTTTGCTGTGACGCTTAAAATCAGCGATGGTTTTGTCCAGCCAGATAGGCTTGCCGAGGTCGAACTGATAGCAGACCTCCTCCAGGGAACGAAAAACCTTGTGCGTGCGGGTATCCTGACTTTCGTCACAAATGCAGGTATCCTGCAGCATATGATTGTCCTGAAAGGTCCTTGCCCATAAGCGAAACATCGCATTCCTCCTTCTTCCCGCGCAAGGACAGCTGTTCTATGCGTGCGAAGCTTTTGCAAACGGCTGTCTGTCTTTTGAGAACAGTTACATGGTAAAGGATTTTTGAGAGGAATGCAAGTGCATATTTTTGCAGGGGATTCATATAGATAGAAGGTACGGCTGCGGAAAGCCCGGCCGGATTCTATAAAAAAAGGATTAATTTTTGTGAATCAAATGCAATTAGGGAATGTTTTGTGGTATAATAATGCTGCATTTAGTGTGATGCTGCCGGAGAGCGGTATTGTTTTAGGAATGAGAGAGGGCAGGGGTAAGAAAAGCAGAATGGAGCAGAAGGACGGAATCGGGGACGGAATTGATACATGGAACGAGGTGACGCTGGTTTACAGCGCGGCGCTCAGACAGATAGAGACAAAGATGGAAATTCTGAATGATGAGTTTCAGCATGTGCATCAGTATAATCCGATTGAGCATATCAAGGCACGCATCAAGACGCCGGAGAGCATTGTAAAGAAGCTGAAACGAAATGGCTATGAATCCACGATAGAAAATATGGTGAAGTACATAAATGATATAGCAGGAATCCGCATCATATGTTCCTTTACCTCGGATATTTATCGGATTGCGGATATGATTAGCGAGCAGCGGGACATCAAGGTGATTGGCGTGAAGGATTACATTACCTTTCCTAAGGCAAGCGGCTATAAGAGCTATCATCTGATTGTGACGGTGCCGGTATATCTGTCGGACAGGACGGTGGATACCAAGGTGGAGATTCAGATTCGGACGGTTGCCATGGACTTTTGGGCAAGTCTGGAGCATAAGATTCACTATAAATTTGAGGGTGATGCGCCGGAGCATATCAAGAGCGAGCTGGTGGAGTGTGCCAAGATGGTATCGGATTTGGATGCCAGAATGCTTTCCTTGAACGAGGAAATCCTTGCAATCAGCAGGGAGGGAGAGTAGCACGGCTCCTCTAAAATGAGGAGTGCCCGGACACCTTCCGATGCCCGGGCTATTATGAAAAAATTTATCTTGTTTGCTCTCTTGACTGTAAGTAGAGTATAACAATTAAATATGAATAAAATGTGAACATGGTGTAAATAGTCGGTGAATGTTACAAAAAGAAAAAGCAGATGGAAAAATATGTATACATTTTGCACAAAATGCGCAGCGCCCTTTACGCCGGTTATGGTTGTCATATCGTTGAAAAAATGATAAAATTATAGAAAAGCACATTGCAGGATTGCTATCTTATTGGGAGGCAATAGGGTATGCTCGGAGGAAAACGGATGGATATGTTCATGGACAAGCTGGCACAGAAGCTGACAGCACAGGAAATTATCAGAGCGAATACCGCGGCGGATGCGGAGGAGCTGAATCAGCTGAAAAAGCATGCGGCGGATTACAGTGACTGCCTGGCGAAGCTGCAGAAGCTGATTGATGAGGAAAATGCGCGGCTTGCGGAAGCCAAAAGGGAGAGCGGCGAGGCTGTCAGCTGTCTGGCAGAGGAGTGTACAGGCGGCATCAGAGAGCTTCGGCAAAGCATGGAAGAGCAGCAGGGCATATTGGAAGGCTTACGGCAGACGCTGACGGGCTTACAGCAGACGCTGGCAGGGCAGCAGGACGAGGCACTGGCTGAGCTGCAGACAAAGGTGACGGAGCAGCTTACAGCCGTGGAAAAGGCAGTTTCCGATAACCTGGAGAAGCAGGCAGACGGCGGACGGCTGGAGGAGCGCCTGAATCTGATAGAGGAAAACGTGCACAAGGAGTGCGTGAAGGTGTACCGTAATGTTCAGGCTGTTGTCGTGGAGGAGAGCGGAAAGCAGAAGGAAGCGGCAGAGGCTGTTGCTGCGGGCGTGGCGGCAGTAAAGGGAAGGCTTGGTGCTGTCCTGGGCGTTTCTGCGGCGGCTCTGGTATTTTCACTTGCTTCGATGATTCTCCAGATTCTGGATGCCTTCCAGATTCGGTTCTTTTAATGAAAGAAGGCGGGAGACGTAAAAATGGCAAGGGAAATATGGAAGCCGGGCAATATGCTGTATCCGTTGCCGGTTGTGATGGTGAGTACGGCGGATGGAAACGGCAGGAATAATATTATCACAATCGCGTGGGCGGGAACGGTTTGCACGAATCCGCCCATGGTCAGTATCTCGGTGAGACCGGAGCGGTATTCCTATCATGCCCTGCAGGAAACGGGAGAGTTTGTTATCAACCTGACGACAAGAAATCTGGCGTTTGCCACGGATTATTGCGGGGTAAAAAGCGGCAGGGATGTGGACAAGTTTAAGGAGACAGGGCTGACCCCGTTACGGGGGAAGGAGGTTTTGGCGCCGCTTATCGGCGAGAGCCCCGTCAATCTGGAATGCAGGGTGCGGCAGATGCTGCCGCTTGGCTCGCATCATATGTTTCTGGCAGAGGTTGTGGCGGTTCATGCAGATGAGAAATATATGGACGAAAACCACAAGTTTCATCTGGAGAAGGCAGAGCCGATTGTCTATTCCCACGGGGCGTATCTTGTCTGCGGGGAGCAGTTGGGAACCTTTGGATACAGCGTCAGAAAGAACGGACAGGCAGAGCAAAAAGGCAAGGCAGAGCAAAAAGACCAGACGAACAAAAAAGACAAAACAGACAGAAGGAAAGAGCGGAAACAGTAAAGGAATCGGGAAGCCGTGCTCAAAGCAGGCTTCCTCTTTTTATGGAATCGTCACCGTATTTTTTCCGTATCCGGTCGAGCGCGTTATCCAGCTTCCTTTGCTTTTCGGACAGTGGAGCGCTGTAGTCAAAAAGGCTTAGCTGCTCCGGCGCGGCAGTATCGGAAAGCTTGCTGCAGCGGATGCCCAGAAGACGGACGGGCGTACCGTTCCACAGCTCATCAAACAGCGCGAGGGCGTGCTCGTAAATAACGGTCGTGGAGGCGGTGGGAATCTGCGGGGCTGCCTGATGTGAAACAGACTGGAAGGTGCTGTATTTGATTTCCGTACAGACAAGCCCGGCTTTTTTGCCCGATGTGCGTAGTCGCTCCCCGACGGATTCGGCGAGGGACAGCAGAATCTTAGCCGCGTCCTCGCGGGTGACGGCATCGGAGGAGAGCGTGGTTGAGTTACCGATTCCCTTCGCCTCGGAGGGCGCGGAAAAAACGCCGGAAGCATCCTGACCGTTGGCATAGCGCCACAGCGTCAGTCCGTGGCTCTTTAAGTGAGCCTCCAGAATGGAGGGGTCTGATACGGCAAGCTCGCCGATGGTCAGGATACCGAGCTTTTTGAGCGTATCTGCACTGGAGCGTCCGCACATAAACAGGGAGGAAACGGGAAGCGGCCATAGCTTTTCGCGGATTTCCCGGGAATACAGGGTATGCACCAAATCCGGCTTCTTAAAATCAGATGCCATCTTGGCGAGTACCTTGCGGTCGGAAATTCCTACGTTTACCGTGAAATGAAAGCGCTCCCTGACGCCGTTTTTGATTGTCTCTGCTGCTGCCTCCGGGGAGGTATAGTTTGCAGCAATCGGGGAAAAATCCATATAGCATTCATCGATGCTGACCTGCTCGATGGCAGGACAGATTTCTGTCAGATAATCCATCAGACGGGTGCTTTGCCTGTGGTAGAGAGAAAAGTCGGGGGGCACAATGACAAGATTCGGACATTTGCGCCGTGCGTTTACGACGGGCTCACCGGTGACGATACCGTACGCCTTGGCTGGGATTGATTTTGCGAGGACAACCCCGTGACGCCTGCTGATATCACCGCCGACAATTGAGGGGATAAGCCGCAGGTCGGCAGTGCCGCCGCTTTCCAGCTCCTGCAGGGCAGACCAGCTGAGAAATGCAGAGTTTACGTCAATATGGAAAATAATCTGTCCGTTCATGGCATGCTCCTTTCTCTGCGCCACCTTGTCCTGCACCCTTTATGATACCCTCGGAAAACTTACTTTACAAGCCCTAAAAATGCTGCTATTATGGAACTGTTACAAAATTGTGAACTGAAAACGGGATGACATGAAAAATACCAATTATAAAAAATACAAATTTACATATATTAAGACTACCCTGTTTACCCTGCTTGTGTGTATTTTCTTTCTCAGGGGATATACGCCCTTCGAGAGAGGGGAGGATAATTTCTTTCATATTACCCTAAACGACAGGGAAGTGGGAACGGTGGGTACCATGGAGCGCGCCGGAGAGCTGCTGCGGGACGCACGCCGGGAGCTTGCCCTTATGGCAGACGGAATGCTGTTCGTAGAGGCGGACATGGAGATTGCGGGAGAGGAGCTGCTCTGGGGAGAGCTGGACGATGAGAGTGAGGTGCTTGCCAATATGGAGCAGGTGCTTTCGGACAGCGTTCAGCAGACCATGCACCATGCCTATACGGTAAAGGTGAATGAGTACATGGTGAATCTGGAAAGCCGGGAGGAAGTGACGGCTCTGCTGCAGGCGGCAGTGGATAAGTACGATACCGAGGATCGATTCCGGGCAGTGCTGCTGCACGACGAGAACCGTGAGTTTAATGTGCTGACTGCCAGAGTGAGTGAAAAGAGGCAGACGGAGGAAAAGCAGGCAGATTCTTATACCGCTGCCGGAGTGGAACGCTTCTTTGCGGAAATGGAGAATGCCGTGGAGGACGTGGAAGAAAAGGATTTTGAGGATTACCGGCTGGGGATTTTGTCCATGGCGTTTGCGCAGGAGGTGGAGATTGTAGAGGCGTATTTGCCGGAGAGTCAGCTGACTCCGCTGCACGATGCCATCGAGCAGGTGGTAAAGGAGCAGGAGACACCGAGCATTTACAAGGTTGTGTCGGGGGATACCCTCTCGGAGATTGCCATCAAGGTCAATATTCCCATGGATGAGCTGATTGCGATGAACGACAGCCTTGAGGATGAGCGCACCACGCTTCAGATTGACCAGGAGCTTGTCATCACGGTTCCGGAGCCGGAGCTTTCCGTGACAAGGGTGGAGCAGAACTACTACGAGGAAATTTATGACGCCGAGGTACAGATTATCGAGGTGGATGAGTGGTATACCAATCAGACACAGGTGCTCCAACAGCCCTCGGCAGGCTTCCGCAAGGTGGTTGCAGACGTTTCCTTTGTCAATGACAAGGAGGTCTCGAGGGAAATACTGAAGGAAGAAATTGTGATGGAGGCGGTTCCTAAGATTATGAAGCGGGGAACAAAGACACCTCCCACCTACGTCAAGCCTATAAACGGGGGACGTCTCAGCTCGGGCTTCGGCAAGAGAACTGCGCCCAAGAAGGGAGCCAGCACCTACCATAAGGGTGTTGACTGGGCAACCCCGACGGGAACGGCGGTCTATGCGTCCTGCGGCGGTACGGTTGCAAAGGCAGGCTGGGGAAGCGGCTATGGCTATGTGGTTTACATCAACCACGAGGATGGCAGACAGACCCGGTATGCGCATCTGAGCAAGGTGCTTGTGTCGGCGGGAGATACCGTGCGGCAGGGTGATAAGATTGCCCTGAGCGGTAATACCGGAGTCAGCACGGGACCGCATCTGCATTTTGAAATATTGATAAACGGATCGCAGGTGAACCCTTTAAAGTATATACAGTGATGAGGGCAATAAGCAGGGAATGCGCGTTCGGTTTACAAATAAAGGAAAATGTGGTAGAATTTCTTAAAACTTTATTAAGATGTTGACCTTAAAGAGGTAGATATAATGGAACAATATGCAATCAGGGGTGGAAATCCCTTAGTTGGCGATGTGGAAATAGGAGGTGCCAAGAATGCGGCACTTCCTATTCTTGCTGCCGCCACCATGACGGATGAAGCCGTAGCGATAGAAAATATGCCAGATGTACGTGATGTGAATGTTCTTCTGGAGGCAATGGGGAACATTGGTGTGATTGTGAAGAGAACAGGGCGTCACAGGGCGACGATTCACGCAGCCTGTATCAACAGTGTGATTATGGAAGAGGAGACACTCAAGAAAATCAGGGCGTCGTACTATTTTTTAGGGGCGCTGCTGGGGAAATACAAGCATGCGGAGGTGGTTCTGCCGGGCGGCTGTGACATCGGCTCCCGTGCCATTGACCAGCATATCAAGGGCTTCCGTGCGCTGGGGGCAACGGTGACTATCGAGCACGGGCTGATTAAGGCGAAGGCGGAGCGGCTGGTCGGGAGCCATATCTATATGGATGTTTCCAGCGTTGGGGCGACCATCAATGTCATGATGGCGGCTACGATGGCGGAGGGAATGACGATTATTGAGAATTCCGCAAAGGAGCCTCATGTGGTAGATTTGGCAAACTTCTTAAACAGCATGGGCGCAAACATCAAGGGCGCGGGAACGGACGTTATCCGCATCAGGGGCGTGCAGAGGCTTCACGGGACGGAGTACACCATCATTCCCGATCAGATTGAAGCAGGAACCTATATGTTTGCGGCGGCGGTTACAAAGGGAGATGTAACGGTCAAGAATGTCATCCCGAAGCATCTGGAATCCATCACCGCAAAGCTGCTGGAAATAGGCTGTGAGGTGGAGGAGACGGACGACTGTATCCGCGTGGTGGCTTCCAAGCCCCTGCAGCATACGCAGGTCAAAACGCTGCCCTACCCGGGATTTCCTACGGATATGCAGCCACAGATAACGGTTGCGCTGGCACTTTCCAAGGGCACCAGCATTGTGACGGAGAGCATTTTTGAGAATCGCTTTAAATATGTGGATGAGCTGACCAGAATGGGGGCAAACATCAAGGTTGAAGGAAATACCGCTATCATCGACGGTGTGAGCAGATACACGGGGGCGAGCATATCGGCACCGGATTTGCGGGCGGGAGCGGCACTTGTGCTCGCTGCTCTTTCGGCAGAGGGTGTGACGCTGGTGGATGACATCAAGTATATCCAGCGCGGCTATGAGGATTTCCACCTGAAGCTGCAGGGTCTCGGAGCGCAGATTGAGCTGGTGGAGACGGAGAAGGATTTCCAGAAATTTAAGCTTAAGACGGGTTGACAACGCAGCCGCCTTGTAGTAGTGTGTAATTAGGAAACAGATTAACTTGGTTTTTACAATTTAATAGGTCTTCTCTTATTCAGAGTTGGTGGAGATACATAGGATCGATGAAGCCACGGCAACCCCCGGACGGGAAGGTGCCCACCTGAGCGAGTTTTTCGAACAATAAGAGGATTGAGCATCGAGAGATTGAAGTCCGCTTATTAGATGAGCGGACTTATTTTTTGGAAAACCACCTACAAAAGGAAAGGAAAAGACGATGGAAAAACACTTTTTTACTTCAGAATCCGTGACAGAAGGACATCCTGACAAGATGTGTGACGCGGTGTCGGATGCAATACTGGATGCCTGCATGGAGCAGGACCCCATGAGCCGTGTGGCGTGTGAGACCGTCAGCTGTACAGGCTTTGTGATGGTGACGGGAGAGATTACCACAAAGGCAAACCTTGACATCCCTGCCATTGTACGGAGGACGGTGGAGGAGATTGGCTATAACGATGCAAAAACCGGCTTTGACAGTCACACCTGTGCGGTTATGGTGGCGCTGGACAAGCAGTCGCCGGATATTGCCATGGGTGTGGATAAGGCGCTGGAGGCAAGGGAGTCCGGCATGACGGATGAGCAGCTGGAGGCAATCGGAGCAGGTGATCAGGGAATGATGTTCGGCTATGCCACAAACGAGACCCCGGAGCTGATGCCGTATCCGATTGCTCTGGCACACAGGCTGGCAAGGCAGCTGGCAAAGGTTCGTAAGGACGGAACGCTGAAATATCTGCGCCCCGACGGCAAGAGTCAGGTGTCTGTGGAATATGACGAGAACGGAAAGCCCGTGCGCCTGGAGGCAGTGGTTCTGTCCACACAGCATGACGAGGAGGTTTCCCAGGAGCAGATTCATGAGGACATCAGAAGGCTTGTGCTTGACCCGGTGCTGCCGGGGGAAATGATTGACGAAAATACAAAATTCTTCATCAATCCCACAGGACGCTTTGTTATCGGAGGACCGCAGGGGGACGCCGGACTGACCGGGCGTAAAATTATCGTGGATACCTACGGCGGTTATGCCCGGCATGGCGGCGGAGCCTTCTCCGGAAAGGATTGTACTAAGGTGGACAGAAGCGCGGCTTATGCTGCGCGGTATGTGGCAAAGAACATTGTGGCGGCAGGACTGGCTGAAAAATGTGAAATACAGCTCTCCTACGCAATCGGTGTGGCACAGCCCACCTCCGTTATGGTGGATACCTTTGGCACGGGCAAAATCAGCGATGAGAAGCTGGTGGAGGTCATCCGTGAGAACTTTGATTTGCGCCCTGCCGGAATCATCAGGATGCTCGATCTGCGCAGACCGATTTACAGACAGACGGCTGCATACGGACATTTCGGGCGCGATGACATCTCCCTTCCCTGGGAGGCAACGGATAAGGCAGAGCTTTTGAAGAAGTATCTGTGATTGCCGTGTCCTTAAACAGTTAAATAAGCCTGTGTGAAGGGGAAAGCTTCCGGCGGGAGCTTTCCCTTTACAAATTTCACGGATTTCAGTATAGTGGAACTGTAGGATTGATACAAGAGGAGCTGAGAAAATGGCATTTGCACACCTTCATGTCCACACAGAGTATTCCCTTCTGGACGGTTCAAACAAAATAAAGGAATATGTTGCCCGCGTCAGGGAGTTGGGCATGGACAGTGCTGCAATCACCGACCATGGAGTGATGTACGGCGTGATAGACTTTTACCGTGCAGCGAAGGCGGAAGGGATTAAGCCCATTTTGGGCTGCGAGGTGTATGTTGCGCCGAATTCCCGGTTTGACAAGGAGCTGACGGGCGGAGAGGACAGATATTATCATCTTGTGCTTCTGGCAGAGAATAATCAGGGCTATGCCAACCTGATGAAGATTGTGAGCCGCGGCTTTACGGAGGGCTATTATTATAAGCCCCGCGTGGACATGGAGGTGCTTCGCACCTACCATGAGGGAATCATTGCCCTGTCTGCCTGTCTGGCGGGTGAGGTGCAGAGATATATTTCCAAGGGGCTGCCGGATGAGGCGAGAAGAGCGGCAAGGAGGTATGAGGCGTGCTTCGGCAGGGGCAACTACTTCTTAGAGCTGCAGGATCACGGTATCCCGGAACAGAGACTGGTGAACACGGAGCTTTTGAAGATGAGCAGGGAGCTGGATATTCCACTGGTGGCAACCAACGATGTCCACTATACCTATGCGGAGGATGCGGATTCCCATGACATTCTTCTGTGCCTGCAGACAGGAAAGAAGCTGCAGGATGAGGACAGAATGCGCTACGAGGGCGGTCAGTATTACGTCAAGAGCGAAGAGGAGATGAAGGCGCTTTTCCCCTATGCAAGGGAGGCTTTGGAAAATACGCAGCGTGTTGCCGACAGATGTAACGTGGAGATTGAGTTTGGGGTGACGAAGCTGCCAAAGTACGAGGTGCCGGAGGGCTATGATTCCTGGAGCTACCTAAATAGGCTTTGCAATGACGGGCTGGAGGAACGCTACGGAAGGGGTCTGCCGGAGGGGCAGAGCGCTGGCGACCTGCCCGCCGGAGAGACAGGACAGACCCTCAGACAGCGGCTGGACTACGAGCTGGATGTCATCCACAGGATGGGGTATGTGGATTATTTCCTGATTGTCTGGGATTTTATCAATTATGCAAAATCCAACGACATCCCGGTGGGACCGGGAAGAGGCTCTGCGGCAGGCAGCCTGGTTTCCTATTGTCTGAAGATTACCAATATAGACCCTATCCGATACAGCCTGCTCTTCGAGCGCTTCTTGAACCCGGAGAGGGTGTCCATGCCGGATATTGATATTGACTTCTGCTACAACAGGCGGCAGGAGGTCATCGACTATGTGGGCAGGAAATACGGTGCTGATAAGGTGGTGCAGATTGTTACCTTCGGTACCCTGGCGGCGAAGGGTGTGATTCGGGACGTTGGGCGCGTGATGGATTTGCCCTATGCTTTTGTGGATTCCATAGCGAAGCTGGTTCCTAATGAGCTGAATATCACTCTGGAGCGGGCACTTGAGCTGAATCCGGAGCTGCGAAGGCTGTATCAGGAGGATGAGCAGGTTCATCTGCTGATTGATATGTGTAAGCGGCTGGAGGGACTTCCCAGACATACCTCCATGCACGCAGCGGGGGTGGTTATCTGCCAGAAGGCGGCAGATGAATTTGTCCCGCTGTCCAGAGGAAGCGACGGCTCCATCACAACGCAGTTTACCATGACAACGCTGGAGGAGCTGGGACTTCTGAAAATGGATTTTTTAGGGCTTAGAACTCTGACGGTTATCCATGACGCCCTGAATTTTATAGAGAAGTCCACCGGAAAGCGGATTGACATAGACAGCATTGATTATAATGACCCGAAGGTGCTCGCCTCCATCGGCACGGGCAGGACGGATGGTGTATTCCAGCTGGAGAGCGCCGGAATGAAGAACTTTATGAAGGAGCTGCAGCCCAGAAATCTGGAGGATGTCATCGCGGGAATCTCCCTGTACCGGCCGGGACCGATGGATTTTATCCCAAAGTACATCAAGGGAAAGAACAACCATGAGGCGGTGGTGTATGCCTGTCCGCAGCTGGAGCCGATTCTGAAGCCAACCTACGGCTGCATTGTCTATCAGGAGCAGGTAATGCAGATTGTGCGTGAGCTGGGAGGCTATACGATGGGGCGCTCAGACCTTGTGCGCCGCGCCATGAGTAAGAAGAAGCAGGCTGTCATGGAGCAGGAGAAGGCAAACTTCATCTACGGCAACAGTGAGGAGGGCGTGCCGGGATGCGTGTCAAAGGGCATCAGCGAGAGCGTTGCTGCAGGCATCTATGAGGATATGATGGACTTTGCGAAGTATGCCTTCAATAAGTCCCACGCGGCGTGCTATGCGGTTGTTGCCATACAGACTGCATTCCTGAAATACTATTATCCCGTGGAGTTTATGGCGGCACTGATGACCTCCGTCATTGATAATTCCAAGAAGGTATCGGAGTATATTCTTACCTGCAGGAGCATGGGAATCAACCTGCTTGCGCCGGACATCAATGAGGGAGAGAGCGGCTTCTCCGTGTCAGATGATGGGATAAGGTATGCGCTGACGGCAATCCGGGGCATCGGCAGACCGGTGATCGATGCCATTGTCAGGGAGAGACGGGAGAGAGGACCCTTCACCAACCTGAAGGACTTTATTACCCGCACGGCGGATGCTGATGTCAATAAACGGACAATAGAGAACCTGATTAAGGCGGGGGCACTGGATGGACTGGGCGGAACCAGAAAGCAGTTTATGAGCATCTATGTCCAGATACTGGAGCATATCACAAGAGATAAGAAGAACAATCTGGCGGGACAGATTTCCCTCTTTGACATTGCGGAAGAGTCTCAGAAGGTGGAATTCGACATCCGTATGCCGGATGTAGGGGAATATAGTCAGGAGATGCTGCTTTCCTTCGAGAAGGAGGTGCTGGGAATTTACCTCAGCGGACATCCGCTGGAGGCATGGCAGGATCTCTGGCAGAGGTACGCCACCAGCAATACAAACGACTTCGCACTGGATGAGGAGACGAAAGAGACACATATCGCGGATCAGCAGAGCGTGGTGGTAGGCGGCATGATTGCGGATAAAACCATCAAATATACAAAGAATGACAAGGTGATGGCATTCTTAAATCTGGAGGATTTGGTGGGCAGCGTGGAGATAGTGGTATTTCCCAGAGATTATGAGAAATACGGTGCACTCCTGCAGGAGGATGAAAAGATTTTTGTGAAGGGTCGCGCCTCCGTGGAGGAGGATAAGGACGGAAAAATCATCTGTGAGCAGATCGTGAGCTTTGCGGATGCGGCTGCTGCGGAGGGCGGACCGATTTTTCAGGGACGCTATGGCTCAGGAAGCAGAGGCTACGGGCAGGGCTTAAGAAATCCCCAGAATACCTATGGACACCAGTCTGTGGAAGGGCAGAGCGAACGGAAAGCGGGCGATATCCAACGGACGGCGGGAGAGTCTGACGCGGCAGCCGATGAGCGTGTCCGCGAGCAGGCGACAAGGCAGGCGCTGCAAAACGGGCTTTGGATACGCTTTGAGAACGGGGATGACTTCCGAACGGAAGAGAAAGAGCTATTGAAGCGGCTTACGGAATTTCCCGGAGAGGATGCCGTGATTATCTTTCTAAAGGATACAAAGGAGGTAAAAATTCTGCCTTCGGAGTACCGGGTGAGAGCGGATGAAGCGCTGGAGAAAGAGCTTGGAGAGCTGTACGGGGCGGATAATGTAAAAAATCCCCGCAAAAATCGTTAAAATTATAACAAAACCTATTGAAAAGCGTGCTGAAATAGATTAAAATAAATACGGCATTGAGGCAGACAAAGAGGCAGAGAAAGTCGAAGACCTGCGCGCCGCTTAGGAGGTACATTCATGGCAGAAGAAATAAAGACAATAGGGGTTTTGACAAGCGGAGGAGATGCTCCGGGGATGAATGCGGCGATCCGTGCAGTGGTTCGTACTGCCATCGCAAGAGGCCTGAAGGTGAAGGGAATCAAGCGAGGCTACATGGGGCTTTTGAACGAGGAGATTGTGGATATGGAGGCGCGCAATGTCTCTGACATTATCCAGCGTGGCGGCACGATTCTGGGAACGGCACGGTGCACCGAGTTCAAAAAGGCGGAATACCAGAAAAGGGGCGCGGAGATATGCAAAAAGCATGGCATTGACGGCATAGTCGTGATAGGCGGAGACGGCTCGTACAGGGGCGCACAGGCTCTTTCAAGACTTGGCATCAACACGGTAGGTCTGCCCGGAACCATTGATTTGGATATTGCGTGTACTGAGTATACCATCGGCTTTGACACGGCGGTAAACACTGCCATGCAGGCGATAGATAAGGTGAAGGATACGTCCTCCTCCCATGAGCGTTGCAGCATCATCGAGGTAATGGGACGTAATGCGGGATACATAGCGCTCTGGTGCGGCATTGCGAACGGAGCGGAGGATATTCTGCTGCCGGAGAAGTATGATTATGATGAGCAGGAAATCATCAACCATATCATTGAGAGCCGAAAGAAGGGAAAGACCCATCACCTGATTATCAATGCGGAGGGTATCGGACATTCCACCTCCATGGCAAGAAGAATTGAGGCGGCGACGGGCATCGAGACCAGAGCGACCATCCTGGGCTATATGCAGCGCGGCGGTAATCCCTCGGCGATGGACCGCTATTATGCGTCCGTCATGGGAGCGTATGCGGTTGATATCATGCTGCAGGGAAAGACGAACCGGGTGGTTGGCTATAAGCACGGTGAGTTTGTGGACTTTGACATTGAGGAGGCCCTGAAGATGGAGAAGGGCATTGATGCGTACCAGTATGAGATTGCCAGACTTCTGGCGATTTAGAGAGCGGTAAAAGGTGAATAGGCGGCTGTTTCCGATGCGGGAACAGCCGCTTTGACTAGGAGAAGGAAAATGATAACGAGCAGTTCCAACCCGAAAATCAGGCAGATTGTGCAATGGCAGACAAGGGCAAGAGAGCGGAGAGCCGCTGGTGTGTTCCTGACGGAGGGCTTTAAAATGTATGAGGAAGCACCGACGGAGGCAATCAGAGAGGTATATGTGTCCGAGAATGCCATGGAGAAGGTCGGAAAGCAGCCGGAGCTGAATGAAAAGCTGGCACAGACAGGGTATGAGGTGGTCTCGGAGGAGATGTTTGCGAAGATGTCGGACACGAAAACGCCTCAGGGAATTCTGTGCGTGGTAAGGCAGCCGCAGTACAGCCTAAAGCAGCTGCTTGCCACTCCAGCACCCCTACTGGTCGTGCTGGAGAACCTGCAGGATCCGGGAAATCTCGGCACCATCGTCAGAACCGGTGAGGGAGCAGGAATTACGGGTGTTATCATGAGTTCGGGAACGGTTGATATTTTTAATCCGAAGGTGATACGGGCAACCATGGGTTCCATTTTCAGGGTGCCGTTTCTGTATGTGGAGGATGTGCGTGAGACCATTGGGCGGCTGCGTACTGCAGGAATCCGCACTTACGCGGCACATCTGGACGGAAGGGAGTATTACGACAGCTTCTCCTTTCGGGAGGGGACAGCCTTTCTGATAGGAAATGAGGGAAACGGGCTGGAGAGAAAAACAGCAGATGCGGCAGATGCCTATCTTAAGATTCCCATGCAGGGAAGGGTGGAGTCCCTGAATGCGGCAATCGCGACATCGCTGCTGATGTATGAGGCGTACCGACAGCGGCGGTAAGAGCGGAAGCGCCGTGCGCCGGGCAGATACAGGGAAGGGCACGTAAGAGCGGAAGCACCGTGCGCCGGGCAGATACAGGGAGGGGCACGTAAGAACGGAAGCACCGTGCGCAGCACAGATACGAAGAAAGAGGAAGAAAATAGCCCGAAACAGGGTGGAATGGAGGAGAAAGGAATGAAAATCGGTTTTATAGGACTTGGAAATATGGCAGCTGCAATGATTGGAGGAATTCTTGCAAAGGGGCTTGTAGAGCCCGGGGAAATCATCGGGTCGGCAAAAACCGAAGCTACGGTGGAAAAAGCGAGGGAAAAATTTGGAATAACAGCCGTTACCGACAACGTGCAGGTGGCGCAGGAGGCGGACATCCTGTTTCTGGCGGTAAAACCGATATTTCTGGATGCGGTCATCGGGGAAATACGGGAGGCGGTACGCAGGGAGACGCTGGTGGTAAGCATTGCTGCCGGGCGGGATTTGAGATACCTCAGGGAGCATTTTGACAGACAGGGACTGAAAATCGTGCGCTGTATGCCGAATACTCCTGCACTGGTTCTGGAGGGCTGCACGGGCGTATGCGCGGGAGAAGGAGTCACAACAGAGGAGCTGGATAAGGTGATGAAGCTGCTTTCCTCCTTTGGCACGGCGAGCGTAGTGCCTGAGGCTCTGATGGACGTCGTGGTCGGAGTCAGCGGCAGCTCTCCGGCATATGTCTTTCTGTTTATTGAGGCGATGGCGGACGAAGCGGTGGCACAGGGTATGCCGAGAAAGCAGGCGTACGAATTTGCGGCACAGGCGGTATTAGGCAGTGCAAGGCTGGTGCTTGAGACGGGTATTCATCCGGGTGAACTGAAGGATATGGTATGCTCGCCCGGCGGAACGACCATAGAGGCAGTCCGGGTGTTGGAGGAAAAGGGTTTCCGAGCCGCAGTCATGGATGCCATGGCTGCCTGCATCGAAAAGTCCAGAAAAATGTAAGAAACTTGACTTTTTTCTGCTCTTCTGTTATTATGTCTCCGTAACAAATGTAATAAGTTTGTAATAATTTAATGAAGAAAATGGAATAATTACGGTAGACAGTTATTCCTAAAGAAAGAGGACGGAAAAATGACAGGAAGCAGAAGAGTGTCTGTCGTGGCGGGACTGGTTTTGGCGCTGGTTCTGGCCTTACAGACGGACATGACCGCTTACGCCGGCACGGGCAGTTATCTGGAGGAGCTGCGCGGTGGTGTTGCCGCCGTTCTGGAATCGGATTCACAGAATGTAGCGGAGATAGTGAGTGCCACGGCGAGAGAGCTGAATCTGGATTTGGAGGCTCTTAAGACGGACGAGGCTGAGACCGGAAGCCTTGTTATGGCAGATGTTAAGGATGCCCTGAATGTGCGCAGCGGCGTGGGGCAGGAGTCTCCTAAGGTTGGGAAAATGTATAAGGACTGCGGTGGAATCGTTCTGGACAGACGGGACGGGTGGACGAAGCTACAGTCGGGAAATCTTATCGGCTGGGCATCGGATGATTATCTGCTCTTTGGCGAGGATGCACAGGCACTTGCAAATGATGTGGGAAAGATGATTGCCACCATTGACACGGAGAGCCTGCGTGTCAGAAAAGAGCCTAGTCTGGAGGCGGGAATTTACGGTCTGCTTCCTAAGGGCGAGATTGTTGAGGTTATCAGTAAGGACGAGGAAACAGGCTGGGTCTGCATTGATTACGACGGTGAGGACGGCTATGTATCTGCGGAGTACGTGCTTACGGATTTTTTGATTGATTCCGGCGAAACACTGGAGGAAATCAAAATCCGAGAGGAAGCAGAGCGGGAGGCAAAGCGCCATGTCAACTATGGCGAGTACACCACGGATGCGGATACTAAGCTTCTGCTGGCAGCACTGATTCAGTGTGAGGCGGGCGGAGAGCCTTATGAGGGACAGGTTGCAGTGGGTGCGGTTGTGATGAACCGTGTGAGAAGCGCGGCGTACCCGGACAGCATACATGGTGTCATCTATGCCTCCGGACAGTTCACGCCTGCCCTGAATGGAAAGGTGAACAGGGTATACGAGTCGGGAAGGATTTATGCAAGCTGTATCAAGGCGGCAGAGGAGGCAATCTCAGGAGTTTCCAATGTGGGTGATTTGACGCATTTCCGCCGAAATAACGGCAGAGATGGAATCGTCATCGGCAACCATGTATTCTATTAAGACTACAGGCATCAGACAGAAGAACGTCCTTTAGGGAGCGGTGTGGCAGGAAGCTGTCACGCCGCTCTTTCTATTCCCGTGGGAGCTTTCCCCGTGGGAGCTTCCGTTCGTTACGCAAAGCATTCCGCGAGAGGCAGGCGGTAAGCTGCGGTGGTGCAAACTGTAGTGCATTTCAACAGTTCAGCGTCTGTCGAACAGAAATACGTTGCTGAAATGCCCGGGCATGGTGTATACTAGTGTGAAAAGGAAAGGGGGGAGCGGACGGATGAAGGAAATGATGATTTTCTGGCTGATTCTGCTGATTATCGCGATTGTAACAGAAGTGCTGACACTGGGACTGACTTCCATCTGGTTTGCGGGTGGCGCGCTGGTTTCTCTGTTTGCGACACTGCTGCGGGCACCAATCCCGCTTCAGGTGGTTTTGTTTTTTGCGGTGTCGCTGTTGCTTTTGTTCTTTACGCGGCCGATTGCAGTGAAGTATTTCAACAAGGATCGTGTCAGAACCAATGTGGAAAGCCTGATAGGCAGACAGGCGATTGTGACGGGTGAAATTGATAATCTGCAGGGTATCGGACAGGTTACACTGGGCGGTCAGGAATGGAGCGCACGAAGCGAGGAGGCGCAGGTAAGGATACCTGTGGGCTGCGTGGTGGATGTTGTGGCAATTAACGGTGTAAAGCTGATGGTAAGAATAAACGAGCAGCTGCAGCCGGAGGTGAAAACAGAGCAGCCGCCTGAGCCGATGAGCGTCGCGGAGATGGAAAGGGCGCAGGAGAAATAAAAGTGTAAGGCAGGCAAAGAAAAGCGACAAAAGCGGAAATGAAAATCAAAATGAAAACAACATTTGGCGGGACGGGCGTGCGACTGCACGTCACCGCTGCGCGCAGCGATATGCGCAGAAAGTGAGGCTGAAATGATATTTGCATTGATTGTGGTTATTGTACTGTGTATATGGATTCTGACGTCCTGCCTGAAAATCGTTCCGCAGGCGCAGGCGTATGTCATTGAGCGTCTGGGTGCTTATCAGGGCACATGGTCTGTCGGCTTCCACGTGAAGGCACCCATGATTGACAAGGTGGCAAGAAGAGTGAACCTGAAGGAGCAGGTGGCAGATTTCCCGCCTCAGCCAGTGATCACAAAGGATAACGTTACCATGAGAATCGACACGGTGGTATTCTACCAGATTACCGACCCGAAGCTGTTTACCTACGGTGTGGAGAATCCCATGATGGCGATTGAGAACCTCACGGCAACCACTCTGCGTAACATTATCGGTGATTTGGAGCTTGACCAGACGCTGACCAGCCGAGAGACCATCAACACAAAGATGCGTGCGGCTCTGGACATTGCCACCGACCCTTGGGGCATCAAGGTTAACCGGGTCGAGCTTAAGAACATCATTCCTCCCGCTGAAATTCAGAATGCGATGGAGAAGCAGATGAAGGCGGAGCGTGAGAGACGTGAGGCAGTAACCCGTGCGGAGGGTGAAAAGAAGGCAAACATTCTGGAGGCAGAGGGTGCGAAGGAATCCGCAATTCTCCGTGCAGAGGCAGATAAACAGTCCGCAATCCTGCGAGCAGAGGCTGAGAAGGAGAAGATGATTCGCGAAGCCGAGGGTGAAGCAGAGGCAATCCTGAAGGTACAGAAGGCTCACGCAGACGGCATCAGAATGCTGAAGGAAGCGGGAGCGGATGAGGCAGTTTTGAAGATTAAGAGCTTAGAGGCATTTGAGAAGGTGGCAGACGGCAAGGCGAATACCATTCTGCTGCCCGCTGAGCTGCAGGGCATAGCAAGCCTCGCTACTGTCTGGAAAGAGGCAGGAAAAGCAGAGAAATAGGAGAGAACGGGATGAATTTAAAAGGACGCGATTTCTTGAAGCTCCTGGATTTTTCACAGGAGGAAATTATTTACCTGATTGATTTGGCGGCAGAGCTGAAGGACAAAAAGAAAAAGGGAATTCCCACGGATGTGCTTCGCGGGAAAAATGTCGCACTCATTTTTGAAAAGACCAGCACCCGTACCAGATGTGCCTTTGAGGTGGCGGCACATGACCTTGGCATGGGTACGACATATTTGGATCCTGCTGGCTCCCAGATTGGAAAGAAGGAGAGTATTGCCGACACAGCGCGCGTGCTCGGCGGGATGTTTGACGGAATCGAGTACAGGGGCTTTGGGCAGGAAATTGTGGAGGAGCTGGCAAAGTACTCGAAGGTGCCTGTCTGGAACGGGCTGACCAACGAGTTTCATCCCACGCAGATGCTTGCGGATATGCTGACCATCAGGGAGCATTTCGGACATTTGGAGGGCATCAGGCTGACCTACATGGGAGATGCACGCTATAACATGGGAAATTCCCTGATGGTAGCCTGCGCTAAGCTTGGGATGCACTTTACGGCATGCACCTCTCAAAAGTATTTCCCTGAAAGCACGCTGGTGGAAACCTGCAGGCAGCTTGCAGCCAAGAGCGGCGGCAGTATTACGCTGAGCGAGGATGTGAGTGCGGGAACAAAGAATGCAGACGTCATTTACACGGATGTATGGGTTTCCATGGGTGAGCCGGATGAAATCTGGGAGGAGCGCATCAGAGAGCTGTCTCCCTATCAGGTAAATCGTGCAGTGATGCAGAATGCGGGTGAGAAGGCAATTTTTATGCACTGCCTTCCTGCCTTCCATGACTTGAAAACCAAGATAGGAGCTGAGATGGGACAGCGCTTCGGAATTAAGGAGATGGAAGTGACGGACGAGGTCTTTGAGTCGGAGCAGTCATTGGTATTCGAGGAGGCTGAAAACAGGATGCACACCATCAAGGCAGTGATGTATGCGACCGTTTGACCCTCGGCGGCTGGAAAGCCGCATGGAAACGGAATGGGTGGGGAAGAGCTGTCGGTTTTGTGAGCAGCTGGACTCCACCAATCTGGAGGCACAGCGGAATGCAGAGAGCGGAGCGGTGCATGGTGCGGTAGTGATAGCGGATATGCAGACAGCAGGGCGCGGAAGACGGGGGAGAAGCTGGCAAAGTCCGGCGGGCAGCAATCTTTACTTTTCCCTCCTGTTAAGACCGCAGGCTGCGCCGGAGAGTGTTGCTGCGGTCACGCTGGTGATGGCGCTTGCGGTGGCGGAAGCAATCCGGGAGGTTGCCGGGGCAGCTGCGCAGATTAAGTGGCCGAATGATGTCGTTGTCGGGGGGAAAAAGGTGTGCGGTATTCTGACGGAGATGAGGGTGCAACAGGGGCGCATTCAGGACGTGGTGATAGGAGTCGGAATCAATGTGGGCCAGACGGAGTTTGCACCGGAGCTCGCCTCCGTGGCTTCGTCCCTTTTTCTTACCTGTGGCAGGGAGATATCGCGGGAGGAGCTGCTTGCCTTTACGCTGAAAGCCTTTGAAAGGCATTACGGCTGCTTTTTGGAAACACTGGATATGTCGGAGCTTGCGGAAGAATACAACGCACTGCTGGTAAACTGTGGCAGCGAGGTGCGGGTTTTGGACCCACAGGGAGAATTTACCGGCATTTCCGATGGAATTAACAAAAGAGGTGAGCTGCTGGTAAAACGGCAGGACGGCAGACTGGAGACAGTGTATGCCGGAGAAGTCTCAGTGAGAGGAATTTACGGATATGTCTGACGGAAAAGAAGTACTCTGTGGCGCAAACGCCTATGAGATGAAGTATTATTTTAATGAAAGGTTCAATGGAATCCCTGAATCCATCAGAGAGGAGCTGCATATCATCTGCGTGCTGTTCACACAGGAGGTTGGCGGAGTGTTCACCATTGCCTTTGAGGAGGACGGGAATGTAATTCTGGAGACGGATGCGGACGAAGAGGATATTACCTATGATGAAATCAGCAGTGGTCTGATGATTGGGGAAATCCGAAGAAACAGACAGGAGCTGTTTGAGTCCTTAAGCCTTTATTACAGAGTTTTTGTCCTGAAGGAGGATGCTTCTGGACTTTTAGACGGCGAAGCATAAGCACTCTGCGCCGAGAAGAGAGCGGCGAAGGGGTATGCAGCAGGCAAAGAAAGCGGATGCGACAGGCAGTGGAAGGGGTATGCAGCAGGCAAAGAAAGCGGCTGCGACAGGCAGTGGAAGTGATTGCAGCAGGCAAAGGAAGCGGATGCGACAGGCAGTGGAAGTGATTGCAGCAGGCAGAAGAAGCAGCTGTGACTGCCGGGGGAGAGGATATGGCATGATTCTGGTACTGGATGTGGGAAACACAAATATGACGCTGGGCGTATATGAGGGGGAAAAGCTGCTGGCAACCTTCCGCATGATGACCAAGACACCCAGAACCTCAGACGAATACGGGGTTATGATTACCCAGCTGCTGAAAAACAGAGGCATAGAGACAGATTCTCTTGAAGGCTCCATTGTGGCAAGCGTTGTGCCGGACGTAATGCATTCTCTGACCGGAGCACTGGTGCGCTATACGGGGACGCATCCCGTGATAGTGGGACCGGGGGTAAAAACGGGATTGCGCATTATTACGGAGGACCCGAGAGCCATCGGCGCGGATCGCATTGTGGATGCGGTGGCGGCATATGAGAAGTACGGAGGGCCTGTTCTGGTGCTGGATTTTGGAACGGCGACGACCTATGACCTGATTACAGAAGAGGGAGAGTTTGCTGCCGGAATCACCGCGCCGGGTATCCGAATCAGCTCGGAGGCACTCTGGACACAGGCAGCAAAGCTGCCCAATATTGAAATCAGGAAACCGAAATCCATTTTGGCACAGGAGACCATCACCAGTATGCAGGCAGGACTGGTTTACGGACAAATCGGTCAGACGGAATACATTATCCGTAAGGTAAAGGAAGAGAGCGGAATCCGAAATTTAAAAGTGGTAGCCACAGGCGGTCTGGGGAGACTGATTTCAGAGGAGACGGATGCCATCAATATTTATGACAGCTTTCTGACGCTGGACGGACTCAGGATGATATATGACAAAAATGCAAAAAATCGGAGAGTAACGGGGCAGTGACGAAGGCTGCCGCTTGCGCCGCGGATAGTGCTCTGTGCCGCGGATAGCGCCTGGTGCTGCGGGTAGTGCTTTGCGTCGTAGAGAGTGCTTTGTGTCGAGGACAGCGGTTGGTGTTGTAAAGAGTGCTTTGTGCCGCAGACGTCAGAAAAAGCGGAAAGCACCCGAGGAATGAGGATGCGTATGGAGCAATTAAAAATCGGAAATGTGACCTTGGATAATCGTGTGATCTTGGCTCCCATGGCAGGCGTAACAGACCTGCCATTTCGTTTGCTGTGCAGGGAAATGGGAGCAGGGCTGGTCTGCATGGAGATGGTCAGCGCAAAGGCAATTTACTATAATAATAAGAATACGGAAGAGCTGTTAAGAATTCATCCGCAGGAGATGCCAGTGTCATTGCAGCTCTTTGGCTCTGACCCGGAAATTGTGGCAGAGATGGCGGCACGTATCGAGGAAAGACCCTTTTCCATATTGGACTTCAATATGGGCTGTCCGGTGCCGAAGGTGGTAAACAACAGGGAAGGCTCTGCACTGATGCAAAACCCTAAGCTGGTGGAACAGCTGCTGGGAGGACTGGTGAAGGCTGTGCATAAGCCGGTGACGGTAAAAATACGAAAGGGCTTTGATGATGCCCATGTGAATGCTGTGGAAATCGCGAGGATTGCAGAGGCGTGTGGAGTGGCGGCGATAGCGGTTCACGGGAGAACAAGAGCCCAGTATTACAGCGGCAGTGCGGACTGGGATATTATTCGCCGGGTGAAGGAGGCAGTCAGGATTCCGGTGATTGGAAACGGAGATGTAACGGGTCCGGAGGCAGCAGGGAAAATGCTGGAACAGACGGGGTGCGACGGAGTGATGATTGGCAGGGCGGCGCAGGGAAATCCATGGATTTTCAGGGAAACGGCAGCATATCTTGAGACGGGGAACCGTCTGCCGCCTCCTGACAGACAGGAGAAAAAAGCGCTGATTTTGCGCCATGCAGCCCTTCAACAGCAGCATAAGGGAGAGTACACTGCCGTGAGGGAGATGCGTAAGCACCTTGCGTGGTATACGGCGGGAATGCCTCATTCTGCCCATTTTCGCGGACTGATTAATTCCATGGAGACCATGGAGGAGCTGCTTGCCGGAGTGGAAGAGATTTTCGGATAATCCGCATAGAGCATGTGTCGGCATCATATATTGAGGCATGGACACAATTATCTGTTTTTGTAAGAAAAGAGATTTGCAGCAGCCAGAACTGATACAAGAGAAGAAAAAGGGCTATCGCCTGGTGCGGGTCGCTGTCTGTGGTGGAGAGGACTGCTGGTTTGGACAGTCATTGACGGACACGACGGATATGGAGGACATGACGGAGAAAGCACCGCTTCAACTAAACAACACAGAGCGGAATGGCGCAGAGCCGGATGGTACAAAGCGGAATGGTGCAGTATGGTTGGGCATCGTGAGATTGTGGAGGAAAGTGCATCTGTGGAAAAGCGAGGGCAGGCAAAGGTACAGGGAGAAGCAGGAAAAGCTGTGCCGACAGCAATGTATGGAGGAGAGATTTGAACTTGTGGAGCGACAGCTGAGGGAGCTGGCAGAAGCGATACAGGCAGAGACGGAAGAGCTGGATACCTGTACCTGTGTCTACGCGGAGGGAGCGGACAGATTTTTGAAAGGAAACGGAATCCTGGCGCGGATGTGGGAAAATGTCTGGGATATTCGCGAATTTACGGATTACAAGGCGTTTCGCTGGGCAGGCTGCCTTTTACCGTATGTGAGTCATTTCCGCTTTGTGGTGCTTGGAACGGCAGACTGTGCCCCGGAGATAATCAAGAGCTGTGCCCGGAGAATGAAGAGCCTGCGCTGGATTGTGCGGGAGAGAGACTGCGATGAAGGACTGCAGGAATTTGTGGAGGAGTTTTATGAGGACTATGGTCTGGCTGTGGCTCTGCAAACGGTGGAAGGCAGAAACGGCTTTCGCAGACTTTGCATTGAGACGGTAGAGCCCGTATGCGTGCTGGACTTTACGGAGGAAGTGAAATTCTTCTGGGGTGGGATAAAATCTGACAGCGTCTGGCTGGATTTTTCTTCGCAGGAGGAAAAGGAGAGAAGAATGCGACGGCTTGCGCCCGGTATTCGCTATTATTCTCTGAAAAAGCTCTGGAGCAGCGGACTGTAACTTATTTCCTTGACAGTATAGGTAAAAGTGGGTATAATACGGGAGTTAAAAGGGGCGGTTTTAAGCCGGTGAAGGCATTCACAAATATAGTGACGGGAAGGGAATGGAAAATGCAGGAGAAGAAAAATATTTTAACCTACGAAGGGCTCAGAAAATATGAGGACGAGTTGCATGAGCTGAAGGTGGTAAAACGTCAGGAGGTTGCCCAGAAGATTAAGGAAGCAAGAGAGCAGGGCGACCTTTCCGAGAACGCTGAATATGATGCGGCGAAGGATGAACAGCGTGATATTGAGGCAAGAATCGAAGAGCTGGAGAAGATTCTGAAAAATGCAGAGGTTGTGGTCGAGGATGAGGTTGACCTTGATAAAATCAATATCGGCTGCCGAGTAAGACTGCTGGATATTGAATACAGCGAGGAGCTGGAATACAAAATCGTAGGCTCTACAGAGGCAAACAGCCTGAAAGGAAAGATTTCCAATGAAAGCCCTGTCGGCAAAGCTCTGATAGGACGTAAGATAGGGGATACTGTTGAGGTGGAGACTGCTGCGGGAAGCTTCGCGTACAAGGTGCTGGAGATTCAGAGAAGCAACTAAGAAGCAGTATGAGTTGAAATGAGAGGTAGATAAGAAGTGGCAGAGGCACAGAATGCAAATGTACAGCAGCAGGACATTAATCAGCTGTTGCAGGTGAGAAGAGAAAAGCTTGCAAGCCTGCAGGAGGCAGGAAAGAATCCCTTTGAGATTACCAAGTATGATGTGACGCATCACAGCACGGAAATTAAGAATAATTACGCAGAGCTGGAGGGTAAAGCAGTCCGTATTGCCGGACGTATTATGTCCAAACGTGTCATGGGTAAGGCATCTTTCTGTAATGTGCAGGATTTACCCGGAAATATACAGGTATATGTAGCGAGAGACTGTATCGGTGAGGATTCCTATGCAGATTTCAAAAAATATGACGTGGGTGACATTGTAGGAATTCAGGGAGAGGTGTTTACCACTAAGACCGGAGAGATTTCAGTGCATGCTTCCGGTGTGACGCTGCTCTCTAAGAGTCTGCAGATTCTGCCGGAGAAGTTCCATGGACTGACAAATACGGACATCCGCTATCGTCAGCGCTATACGGACCTGATTATGAATCAGGACGTGAAGGAAACCTTTGTAAAGCGTTCCAAAATCATCAGTGCAATCAGACGCTATCTGGACGGACAGGGTTTCATGGAGGTGGAGACCCCCATGCTGGTTGCCAATGCCGGCGGAGCAGCTGCGCGCCCTTTCGCAACCCACTATAATGCACTGGATGAAGATGTGAAGCTGCGCATTTCGCTGGAGCTCTATCTGAAGAGACTGATAGTGGGGGGACTGGAGCGTGTGTATGAGATAGGACGCGTCTTCCGCAACGAGGGACTGGATACCAGACATAACCCTGAGTTTACGCTTATGGAGCTGTATCAGGCGTACACGGATTACTATGGAATGATGGATTTGACGGAAAATATGTTTCGCTATGTAGCACAGGAGGTCTGCGGTACGACTCTCATTCCTTATGCCGGGGAGACGATTGACCTAGGAAGACCCTTCGAGCGACTGACCATGGTGGAAGCCGTTAGGAAGTATGCCGGCGTTGACTTTGATGAGATTCCTGACACCACGGCGGCAAAGAAGCTCGCAGACGAGAAGGGAATACACTACGAGGAACGCCATACGAAGGGAGATATTCTGAACCTGTTCTTTGAAGAATTTGTGGAAGAACACCTGATTCAGCCTACCTTTGTGATGGATCATCCGGTGGAAATTTCCCCGCTTACCAAGAGAAAGCCGGACAAGCCGGACTATGTGGAGCGCTTTGAGCTGTTTATCTATGGGCGTGAGATGTGTAACGCTTACTCAGAGCTGAATGATCCAATTGACCAGAGAGAGCGGTTTAAGGCACAGGAGGCCGCGCTGGCAGCAGGCGATGAAGAGGCGAATACCACGGACGAGGATTTCATGAATGCACTGGAAATCGGTATGCCGCCTACAGGCGGAATCGGTTATGGAATTGACAGGCTGGTGATGCTCCTGACCGACAGCCCGGCAATCCGGGATGTGCTGCTGTTCCCGACGATGCGAAGTACAACCTAAAAAATCCAGTATTTATGCGGGTTTGAAGGGTGTGGAATGGTCATTTGACCATTATTTTGACCATCAAAAGCAATAGTCATAACAAAGAGTGTACAAGGATTTACAATTTTATTGAAAAGCAAAATTAAAAGATAAGCACTACTTAGAGGATATTTTCTAAAGAAATTTAGAAAGTATCCTCTTTTTGCGTTATGGAGAAAAACATTGAAAGGAGACATGGATATGACAGGTAAAGAAACACCTAACAAAAGAAGCATGCAGAAGTTTGTGAGATATGCGGAAGGAGCCAAGATGTATAGTATGGGTTTAAGCAAATTTCAAGAGTTGGCTAAAGATGCAAAAGCATGTTATAAGGTCGGTCAGCTGGTTTTGGTAAATACTGAAATTCTTGATGAGTATTTGGAAACATTCAGAATCGTAGAAGATGATTTTTATAAGTAGGTGAGTATATGGCAGTTATATTATCGCCTCGTGGAAATGAGGCATCCAATATGATGAAACGATTTGTAAGATATGAAGAGGCAGCACAGTATTTTGGATTAGATGAAACGCTTATTATTGTATACGCCAAGGCAGCAGGTGCAGTGTACCAATTATCCAAAATACGATTAATCAAAATTGAACTTTTGGAGGATTATATGAAGCACTTAACGAAAGTAGGAAGATCATCAAAGCTAATTCAACGTAAATTTGTGAGGGTAGGTGAAGGAACACTTATTTATAATATTGGACGCAATCGGTTTATTGAGATGGCAAGAGCAGCGGGAGCAGTATATAAG
>CAYZAU010000022.1:0-38290 GCA_964475665.1 uncultured Acetatifactor sp.
GTCTGTCTGTCTGTCTGTCTGTCTGTCTGTCTGTCTGTCTGTCTGTCTGTCTGCTAATCATCTCTTTCCTCTTAGTTTGTGTCAATCCTTTTTGGCGCAAATGAGAAAATGGTACTACCCCAGTATATCATGTTTTCCTTTTTTGTCCAGCACTTTTTGATAACTGCTTCGACATTTGACGGCGTAGCCGATTTCTCTCTTGACAAACCCGCACGATTGACCTATGATAAGTTTCCAGATGCAAATGCAACTCATTTGCATCTGGAAACCAAATGAAACGAGGGCTATTCAATGCTGCATATGATAGTAGATGCGATTTTAGACACTTTACAGGATGCTGTTTTCGACACCTTAAAGCTGCTCCCCTTTCTGTTTCTGACCTATCTTGCCATGGAATATTTAGAGCACAAGACGGGCGATAAGGCACAGCGGCTGATGCGCAAAGCCGGCTCCTTCGGACCGCTAATCGGCGGCATTTTAGGCATTGCTCCCCAATGCGGCTTTTCGGCAGCCTCATCAGGACTGTATGCGGGAGGAGTCATTTCTCTGGGGACACTGATGGCAGTCTACCTATCCACCTCGGATGAGATGCTCCCCATATTGATTTCCGAACAGGCACCCGTCCGTACAATCCTTCTGCTCCTGCTGACAAAGGCTGCAATAGGTATATCGGCAGGTCTGATAATTGATTTTGTCCGCCGAAAGGGGCATGAAAAAGAAGAAACACATATTCATGCTCTCTGTGAGCAGGAGCACTGTCACTGTGAAAAGGGAATTTTACGTTCTGCACTTTCCCATACCATACAGATCAGCTTTTTTATCCTGCTCGTTACCTTTGCGCTGAATCTGCTGCTACATTTTGCGGGCGAGGACGTGCTGGCAAAGCTGCTGCTGAACAGAACGGTATTAGGTCCCGTTCTCGCCGGTATTGTAGGTCTGATTCCCAACTGCGCCGGCTCGGTGGTAATCACCCAGCTATATCTGGATGGTGCAATGGGCATCGGGGGGACACTGGCAGGGCTGCTGACCGGCTCCGGAGTCGGGCTGCTGGTTTTGTTCCGTGTAAACCATAACCGAAAGGAAAATTTGCAGATTCTGGGGCTTTTGTACGGCATCGGCGTTCTGGCAGGGATTCTTGCAGGTGTCCTGACGGGACTTCTGACCCCCGCGTCACTATAGGAGCTGTCCGCCGACCTCAAAACCGATGTATGTCGTTAAAGAAGATTGTCTGCAGGGAAACCGCGGCATTCAAAGGTCAGAAAGAACCGCACAAGGCAGGAGGAATTTCATGTCAGGAAAACAGGAAAAGCATCCGCATATTCGCGAAGCAGAACAGCTGCAGTATCCGCAAGGACTAAAGTGGACGAAGCAACGCAAAGCAGTATATCGTATTCTCTGGGAGGCAACCGAGCCGCTGAGTGCTGCAAGAATTTACACCCTCGCAGGTCTGGAGACGGACGGCGGAGAATATGCTCTCTCCACCATCTACCGCATCCTTTCTGCGTTTGAGGAAAGCGGGTATGTTGAAAAAAGCACCTGGCTTGGGGATGGCACGGTCGTATACTCCCTGAACCGCGGGAAGCACACACACTATGCGGTTTGTCTGGAATGCCACCGCAGGATACCGCTGCAAAATTGTCCCTTTGCGCATATCCGTCTGGAAAAGGATACCGGTGATTTTACCGTCATCAGTCATAAGCTGGAGCTTTACGGTTATTGCAGGGAGTGCCGGAAGGAGCATCCCCGCATGAAATGATAGCGCATCGGGAAAACTTACGCCTTGAAACTTGAAACTTAGGCTTGAAACTTAGAATTCTTTTACTTGACAATCTCACATTTTTTATTTATTATGGTAACGTTAGATTTACCTCTGACCAAATCGTATGGTTTCATCCTACGGCGCGTGGCTCAGCTTGGTAGAGCGCTGCGTTCGGGACGCAGAGGTCGCAGGTTCAAATCCTGTCGCGCCGACTACTCATCAAAAACCGTCACCCACATTTCCGGGTGGCGGTTTTTGATTACACTTTTCTTTCTCGTTTATCCTTTCCTGCTTTTCCTCTGGAAGAGCTTGATGAGCTCTACTATCGGAATCACCAGAACAGCCAGAAGAATTGCAATACCATACTCCGTAATCCCGATAGGCGTAAAGCCAAATGCGTCTGCCAGGAACGGAATCTCTAAAACGGCTGTCGTCAGCACCAGAGAGCCTACCATGGAAATCCACAAAATCTTATTCTGGCTCTTCAGACTAAAAATTGACCTCCGCTGAGAGCGCAGATTAAAGGAATGGAAAATCTCGCACATGGACATCGTCAGAAACGCCATGGTCATGCCATGCTCCGACACCCCTACAGGCATCGCAAAATGTCCTGCCTCAAAGGAATTTCCGATGATGTAGGAGCTGATTGTGAGTGCCGTCACCAGCAGTCCCTGATAAATAATGTCCCCAAACAGTCCCCCCGCAAAAATACCTTCCTTAGAATCACGGGGCGGACGGCTCATGGTATCCGGCTCGGCATCCTCCATGCCGAGTGCCAGTGCCGGAAAGCAGTCCGTTACCAGATTGATAAACAGAAGATGCACCGGGTTTAACAGCGTAAAGCCCATCAGCGTAGAGGAAAAGACACCCAGAACCTCGCTCATGTTGGATGCCAGCAGAAACTGGATTGCCTTGCGGATATTGTCATAAATCCGACGTCCCTCACCGACTGCCGAGACAATCGTCGCAAAATTGTCATCTGCCAGAACCATGTCTGCCACATTCTTTGTGACATCCGTTCCCGTAATGCCCATCCCGACACCGATGTCCGCCGCCTTGATGGAGGGCGCGTCGTTGACTCCGTCTCCGGTCATCGCCGTGATTGCACCCAATGTTTTCCACGCATTTACGATTCTGGTCTTATGCTCCGGCTGTACGCGGGCATAAACACCGTATTTCTTCACTGCCTCCATAAGCTCTTCGTCCGAAATATTTTCCAGTTCAGCACCGGTGATAGCCTGAGAAGCATCCGTGATAATGCCGAGCTCCTTAGCAATGGCAACCGCGGTGTCTTTATGGTCGCCGGTAATCATCACTGCACGGACTCCTGCACTGCGGCATTCCTCAATAGCCGCTTTCACCTCAGGGCGGACAGGGTCAATCATTCCGGTCAGCCCTAAAAACACCAGCTCCTTCTCCAGAAAGCCGGGCGTATTGTCTTCCGGCTTCTCGCTCCAGTCACGCTTTGCCACCGCAAGCACGCGCAGCGCCCTATCTGCCATGGCTTTATTGTCAGCCATAATTTCCCTTCGCTTTTCCTCCGTCAGGGGTCTGACCTCGCCATTCTCCAAATACCGGGTACAGCAGGAAAGCACCACATCCGGACCGCCCTTTGTATACTGGATAAATCCGTTTTCCGTATCATGGATGGTTGACATCATCTTACGACCGGAGTCAAAGGGAGCCTCGTCCACACGGGGAGCTGCCTTTTTCAGCTCCTGCTTTTTGAGTCCGACGGAATAAGCAAAGTTCACCAGCGCACACTCCGTAGGTTCTCCCTCTGCCTGATTCTCCTGATTCAATTCTGCATCCGAGCACAGCGCCATCGCCGTAGCAACCAGCTTGGTCTCCCCGGTATGCTCCACCACCGTCATTCTGTTCTGGGTCAGTGTTCCGGTCTTATCTGAGCAGATAACCTGTGTACAGCCAAGCGTTTCCACAGCCGTCAGGCGACGGATAACTGCATTCCGCTGGGACATTCTTGTAACACCGATGGAAAGCACCACAGTCACAACCGTTGCCAGTCCCTCAGGGATTGCCGCCACTGCCAGTGAAACCGCGACCATAAAGGTCTCCAGCACAACCGTCAGGGCATGTCCCTCCACAGTCAGGTCACCTCTCGCCATAAAGAGATTAAAGGCAAAGATGAAAATACAGATACCCAGCACCAGCTTTGACAGCAGCCTGCCCAATTCATCAAGTCGCCGCTGCAGGGGTGTCTGCTCATCCTGTGTAGCGGAAAGAGCACCGGCAATCTTACCCATTTCCGTATCCATGCCCGTTGCGACAATAACCGCCCTTCCGCGTCCGTAAACCACGGTAGAACCCATATAACACATATTCCTTCGGTCACCGAGAGGAATCTCTTCGCGTTCCGCCGTTACACCAAGTGCCTCCAGCACCTTATTGACCGGCACGGATTCCCCCGTCAGCGCCGCTTCCTCAATTTTCAGGGAAGCGCTCTCGATAATACGCCCGTCTGCCGGCACAGCGTCTCCGGCTTCCAGCAGCACCACATCTCCGGGAACCAGCTCATCTGAATGAAGAATGGTCAGCTTTCCGTCACGCAGCACCTTACAGGTCGCCGCCGTCATCGTCTGGAGTGCCTCGATAGCCGCTTCTGCCTTGCTCTCCTGCAAAACCCCTAAAACGGCATTGAGCAGCACCACCGCCAGGATAATGATGACCTCCGCCCATTCTTCCTCGCCCGACAGCATTCCCGTCAGGGCACTGACGGCTGCCGCCATCAGCAGAATAATCAGCATCGGATCCTTCAGCTGTGCCAGAAGCCTCTGTAAAACACTCGGCTTTGCTGCCTCCTTCAGCCTGTTAGAGCCATATTTTTCAAGCCTCTCCTTTGCCTGCAAAGTCGTCAGCCCGTCGGTGTCCGCCTCCAGACCGTTCAAAACCTCTGTCGCAGACTGCGCATAAAATCTTTCCATTGTATTCTCCATTCTGCAGATGCTTTTATATCTGCCGTATTTCCATCATATTCTCTTTCCGGGCATCAGTCAACTTCCTCTTCCCTTAAAAATGCCGTTCCCATACCAAGCAATACAAAAACCGTTGCACAGTTTAAGGTCTGCTGAAAGCTGAAGAGATTGTTCACCGTATATGCCAGCAGGGAAAGTCCAAGGGCAGAAAACCAAGGCTCCCTCTTTCCCTCTTTTATAAACCGAACCATGGCAGAGACCATTCCCCCCGCGAAGCCAATCAGTCCCAGTGCTCCCACCTCCACCAGAATCGTGAGCCACTCACAGTGCGCATTTGTCAGGACTGCCTCCCCAAAGCACTCCTTCAGCAGCAAACGCAGACTCTCATCCGCATCCTTATACAGATACGCAGACATGGCATCCGGCCCTACTCCCAGAAGCTTATGCAGAACATCCTGCTCAGCAAAGCAGCTAAGCGCCGCACGCCAGGTTGCACCCCTAAAGCTCCCCCAGCGGTTGGAAAAGAGGAAAAGCGGATTCTTCGACAGGCCGCCTATACCTCCCGGGCGACAGGTATTGATTATCAAAAGCAGAATATACAGCAGAAGACTTCCCCCGCAGAAAACAACCCAGACCTTCCCCAAAACACGAAAGACCTTTTCCCGGTATTTTCCGGCATGTACACTCCGTGTAACCTGACGGAGTACAAGCGCCGACACGATTGTCAGAGCACAGGCAGCCCATAAGGAAGTGCTCACCGTAAGCGTCCTGCTGTCTATCCCGTCAAAGCTGATGCCTAAGCCCTTTCTCAGAAGCGCGCCCGTCACACAGGCAACGGAAAGCAGAAGCATCAGCTGCCAGAAGCTCCGCATATGGCTTCCGTCGCCGACCGATAGGCAAAAAAGCACTGACAGAAGCACCACCAGCGTCAATGTACCGCTTGCGCTTCCCTGCGTAAGCAGTGTTCCAAAGCTCAAAGTGACATACGCTGCCAGCAGCAGCCTCTTCCAGCCTCTCTCCGGCGGCTGCCTCCAGAAAAGCACAATCCCTAAAAAGCACACGATTACCGCGTAGCCGCAGTACCAGTTAATATTTCCTATTGTAGAGATAAAGGAATCTGACCGATATGCCATCTCCAGCAGATGAATACCAAAACGGTCCAGATATCCCAGCAGAAGCACTACAGACGATACGGGAAGAAACAGGAAGAGCATCCGGCTTCTCGGCTTCCAAAGCCGGGATACATAAAAGTAGACCGCCACACAGCTTAACTGGGTAAACAAGCCCATAAACCAGCCCTGTGCTCCAAAGCGCGCCTGCTCCCTGTAGTCCGACAGCAGATAGGAGGCAACCAAGGCTCCCGCATAAAGTGCCAAAAATTTGTCTGTCGTGGAAAATTTTCTCCGTCCGGCTGCACTGTCACGCTTCCAGACCGTAAACAAAAGCAGCACCGCAGCCACCGGCAGCAGAAGCTCTCCCATACTCCGGCTGACCTCTCTGAAAAACAGCGCTTTATCCGTTCCGATTCTTCCGTAGCCCTCCGTAAAATAAAACGGCAGACCTACCGCAATCAGCAGAATATAAACGCAGCTCCCGTAGTCTGCCACCGTCCGCAAAAACAGTTTTATTTTCTCACACGCCTTATCCATCGTTTTCCCTCATTCCCTTTTTCCCTGCTGTCTCTTCCCTCCGTGCAAGGCTGAGATAGGACTGCCAGACAATTACCATTCCCAGAGGTCCCGCTATGATTCCCCATGCGCCAAACAGGCGGATTCCCGCGTAGACGGAGACAAGCACCGCAACCGGATGAATCCCCACCCGCCGCCCAATCAGCCTAGGCTCCAGCAGCTCCCGAATGAAAATGCACGCCACGTACACCAACAGGCAGGCTGCTGCCTGCGGATAATTTTCCAAAAACAGCTGCTTTATGCCAAGCGGAACCAGCACAATCCCCGTGCCCACAAAGGGCAGTGCATCCAGCACGCCCGCCAACAGTCCCCAGAGCAGACCGTTCCGAATGCCGCAAACTCCCAGCACCACCGCAGCCGTGGCACCGATACTGCCCATGATAATCGCCTGTGCCCTGACAAAGGTGGCAATATAGCGAATGATGCCACAGATGATTTCCAAAAAAACATGACAGTCCTCTCTGTCCAGCATTCGGTTCATAATCTCATCATAGTCCTTTGCCAGCAGAACCGTAGCGATGAGAAAGGTTACCAAAAATCCGCCTACAGAGATAAGCAGGCGGATATACTCCAGCGATTGCGACAGGACACCGGACAGAAGCTGTGCCTGAAAACAGTCGATGCCCTCCCGGATACGCAGTACGATGATATTTTCCAGATATGTCCCGTCGACCCCGATGGTGTCGCCCACCAGCCTGCAACAGTCCTGCACCAGCTCCGCCAGCCCGTTCTCGAAAGCCTCCAGCCGCCCGTTCCAGTCCGGCAGACTTCCAACCACCCAGGAAAACAGAATCCAAAGCAATATTCCAAGCACCCCGCACGCCAGCAGAAGCAACAGCACCGCTCCCACCTGCCTGTGAAGTCTCCAGCCGCTCTCCAGTCTCTGCAGCAGCGGACCGAAAATAGTGACAAAGAGCATTGCCATCAGTACGGGTGCCGTTAACGGTGCAAGTATTTTGAGGAAAAAATATACTGCCCCCGTCAACAGAAGCAGCATCAAAAATTTGCTTTTTCTGATTTTTTCTCCCATACTAATCCTCAATTCTGAGCGACTTTGTCGCGAAGAGGCGACAGGAAATTTGCGTAGGCAATTTCTTGTCTGCCATCATGGGCTATTTGCTTTCGCTCAGAAGCAAATAACCGTGTAAAGCCTAGAAGTACTTTGCGAAACAGTCTCTGCTGTGAACAATCAGTACTTCTTTTCACACTAGTATGAGATTTTTCCCGTATTTTATTTATTCATTTTCACTTAGGAGACAAAGGTTTCGCGAAAAGGAGAAAAAGCCTCTCCCCTCGGCGCTATCCGAAAGCTCTTCTCCTCTCCCGTGACAGGATGCGAAAACCGCAGACTGTACGCACAAAGTGCCACACTCCTGATTCCCAGCTGCCGAGCAAGCCTGAGCGCAGACGTATCTCCGTATTTACTGTCCCCCAGAATCGGAAGCCCCTCATTCGCCAGCTGTGCGCGAATCTGATGAAAGCGCCCCGTCTCAATGGAAATATCAAGCAGGGCAAGCGGCTTGTCAGGGCTGCCTGCCACAGCCTGCTGCCGATAACGCAAAGCCGCCTGCCTGACAGCTGTCTGCTTCCGCGTAGCCTCCTGACCTGCCGCTGTCTGCTTCCGCGTAGTTTCCTGACCTGCCGCTGTCTGCTTCCGCGTAGCCTCCTGCTTTCCAGAAGTCCCGGACACCCCGGTGTCTTTTTCCACAATGGCAGCCCTGCCGCTTTCATCCCTGTACATTCTATCCACAAGCAGCCCCTGCTCGTCTGCAGGTTTTCCACAGACGACTGCAGAATACCGCTTGTCAAAAAGTCCGGCAGCACCAAGCTGCGCCGTCAGTGCAGCAGCCGCTTTTTTATTCTTTGCAAACACCAGCAGCCCCTCCACAGGCTGGTCAAGCCTGTGCACCACTCCCAGATACGGCACACCCTGTCCTTGCCCCGCCAGATAATTTTTCAGTTCGCTGACGACATCCGCCTGTCCGATTTTAGCCGTCTGGGTTGCCAGTCCCGAGGGCTTGTAGACAACCAGCACATCCCTGTCCTCATATACTATTTCTGTTCTCACTTTTTACCGTCTCAGCCCCTTCGGATAATGATTTTTCATAATACCGCCGGCCAGCTTTCCCCAGCCCAGGGAAAAGCCGTCCACACAAATCAGATACCACCCCTTCTCTCCCTCTGCAGGAAAAGTCTGTCCCTCCAGATAAGCCCTCACCCGTATATCCGCGGAATCCAGCTTCAGGATACGTCCTGCCTCCTCCGGTCTCATGGCAAGCGCAAGGGCATGAGATGGCTCAAAGCGTTTCTTTTTTATTTCACCGATATGCAGCCCCGGACGCAATACCCTCAATCCCTTCAGGGAGGGCATTCCCTCCGGCATCTGATACAGATTATCCCCGAATCTGGTAAAACAGCCTTCCCCTATAATCCGGGCTTCCTCCCGCAAATGCTCACGGGAAAACTCCGTATACTCCCCTGTCTCCTTCTCGGCAAGCCCCACGGCATACCCGTTTACCGGAGAAGCTGCACACGGTGTTTCCCCCTTCCTTCCAAGTAACGCCGCATAATGCCCCTCTCCCCGGACGCGGTGCGGCCACAGACGCAGCGTACCCTCCAGCCCCTTTGCCGGAGGATTCGCATAAGCCAAAATACCGTCACAGTCCGCCCCTCCAAAGGGAGATTTCTCTATATTTATCACAAAAAATTCCGGATGTCTTGTCAGGAATCTGCTGATGCTGCCCTCATTCTCCGCCGGAGCGAAGGTACAGGTAGAATAAACCAATCTGCCGCCCGGTCTGAGCATCCCCGCCGCGCAATCCAGTATCTCATCCTGCCTTGCAGCGCACAGCGTCACATTTTCAGGACTCCACTCCTCACATGCCGCCTCATTCTTTCGGAACATCCCCTCCCCTGAGCAGGGGGCATCCACCAGAATTTTATCAAAAAAGCCCGGAAACAGCTCTGCAAGATGCGCCGGTGTTTCATTTGTCACACAGGCATTGCGGATACCCATTCTCTCCACATTCTCCGACAATATCTTTGCTCTTGCCGGATGAATCTCATTACACAGCAAAAGCCCCTTCCCCTGCAGCTTTGCTGCAAGCTGGGTACTTTTCCCCCCCGGTGCGGCGCATAAATCCAGCACCCTCTCCCCGGGCTTTACCGACAGAAGCTCTGCCGGTGCCATTGCACTCGGCTCCTGAATATAGTAGACTCCCGCTTCATGATAGGGATGCTTTCCGGGCTGGTCTCCCGCCGTATAGTAATAGCAGTTCTCCGCCCATGAAACCGGTGAAAGCCCGGCAAAGCCCTTCCCGTCAGACAGCTTCGTCGCACAGATTCCTCCGAGAGCATATTTCAATCCGTTTAACCGCAACGCCTGATGCTTCTCGCAGTCATAAGAGGCTAAAAATTCCCCATACTCCTCCCGAAGCATCTGCTGCATTCTCTCCAAAAAAGCCTCCGGCAGCATAATTTCCCTCGTTTCCGTGCCTTCGCACTACTTTTCTCAAGCTTATTTTTCCACAAAAGTACAGGGAAGTCAATTTCATTATTTCCTCGTGTCACCATTTTCCTGTTGAACTTTCAACAAACCTATGGTATACTCCGTGTTGTTGAACCTTCAACAGTTGTGTTGAATACGCAAAAACAGCGTTTTTATAACTACTTGAGTCGCCTGCGGCGACATGGGAGAATGTCATGGAAGAAAGATTTGAGACCTTCACCGTTCTCATCAATCGCATCAGCCGCAATATCCGTAAGATTAAAAATCAGGAAATGGCGGAATACCATTTAAAAAGTGTACACGTTTCCTGTCTGTACTATCTGTTCCGCTCCGGGAAGCTCATCGCTGCAGATTTATGTGAACGCTGCGAGGAGGACAAGGCTACCATTTCCCGCGCTCTGGAATATCTGGAAAAGGACGGCTACCTGATCTGCGATTCCAAGGGAGGCAGGCGCTACAAAAGCCCCCTTCTCCTCACGGCAAAGGGACAGTCCGTGGGTGCTAAGATTGCTACCAAAATCGACTCCGTACTGGAAGAAATCAGCAGGGAGCTCACTGAGGAGGAACGCAGCTCCTTTTACCGCAGTCTCTTTCTCATCAGTGAAAGTCTGAGTGCGGTATCTGCCGACAAAGCAAAGCGAAAGGAAAGGAATCAGCCATGACCAATGAACAGATTGCCTCCATACTTGAAAAGCAGCAGGTCTATTATCAAAGCGGCATCACGCTCCCTGTAGATTTTCGTATTGCCCAGCTGAAAAAGCTGTATGCCGCCGTACAGAAATACGAAAGCGAAATCAACGACGCTCTGACCTCCGACCTTGGGAAAAGCAGCTACGAGGGCTTTATGTGTGAAAGCGGTCTCGTTCTGTCTGAAATTTCCTATATGCTTTGCCACATTCGGAAATTTTCCTCCCGAAAAAACGTCAGCACACCTCTCTCCCAGTTTCCGTCCCGCAGCTTCCGCCAGCCGGTACCCTATGGCTGTACCCTGATTATGAGTCCGTGGAACTACCCCTTTCTGCTGAGCCTGGACCCTCTTGTGGACGCTCTTGCCGCCGGCAACACCGTCGTCCTAAAGCCCAGTGCCTACTCCCCTGCCACCGGAAGCGTGGTAGAACGGATATTGAAGGAATGCTTCCCTCCTGAATATGTGGCAGTTGTAACGGGAGGCAGGGCAGAAAATGCCGCTTTACTGGAGCAGAAATTTGACTTCATCTTTTTTACGGGCAGTCAGGCAGTCGGCAGAGAGGTTCTGCGCCACGCTGCCGAGCATCTGACTCCGGCAGTACTGGAGCTTGGCGGGAAAAGCCCCTGTATCGTGGATGCCGATGCCAACTTAAAGCTTGCCGCCAGACGGATTGTCTTTGGAAAGTACTTAAACTGCGGTCAGACCTGCGTTGCTCCCGACTATATTCTCTGCCACGAATCCGTTCGGGACGCTCTCATCACAGAGCTGGTTCGTCAGGTAAAGCTCCAATACGGGGAGATGCCTCTGGCAAATGAAAATTACGGCAAAATCATCAACGAAAAACATTTTAAGCGGCTCTGCGGGCTGATAGACAAAAGCAAGGTTGTCATCGGCGGCGAAGCAGATGCCGACACCTGCCGGATTGCTCCTACCATCCTGGACCACGTCACCTATCAGGATGCCGTGATGTGTGAAGAGATTTTCGGTCCTCTTCTCCCCGTCCTCACCTTTGACAGCTTTGATGCGCTGATAGCGGATTTGAAAAAGCGGGATAAGCCTCTGGCTCTTTATCTGTTTTCCTCCAGCCCTGCACACATCCGGCGTGTGACGCAGGAGCTTTCCTACGGCGGCGGCTGCATGAATGATGTCGTAATCCACCTTGCCACCAGCAAAATGGGCTTCGGCGGTGTCGGTGCAAGCGGCATGGGCTCCTACCACGGCAAGGCAGGCTTTGATGCCTTTTCCCACACAAAATCCATTGTGGACAAAAAGACCTGGCTGGACTTGCCCATGCGCTATCAGCCGTATAAAAGCAATTTCTATAAAAAACTGCTGCATCTGTTCCTGAGATAAGCACTCCTTCAGAACACGGCGGCAACTAATTTTTCAAATGGAGGCTTCTATGAACACAAGAATTATTATTGATTCCACCTCCGACCTGGCTCCCGGGCTCAAGGCACGGGTACACGTCGTACCTCTCACGGTTCATTTTGGCGAGGAAGAATTTCTGGATGGTGTTACCATCGACCATAAAGCATTTTATGAAAAGCTGATTGAAACGGATGTACATCCCTCCACCAGTCAGGCTGCACCGATTGCCTTTGAGGAAGAATATGCAAAGGCAGAGGCGGCGAAAGAGGACGCCGTCGTCATCACACTCTCCTCGAAGCTCTCCGGCACCTGTCAGAGTGCCATGATAGCCGCGGCAGACCATGAAAATATCCGTGTGGTAGACAGCGGCAGCGTTACCATTGGAGCAGGAATTCTGGCAGAATACGCCCTGCGCCTTGCCGGGCAGGATATGCCGGCAAAAGAAATCGCCGCACAGCTGGAGCAGGCAAAAAAGAGAATTGTCATTGTAGCTCTGGTAGACACACTGGAATATCTCAAGAAAGGCGGTCGCATCTCAAAAACCGCCGCCTTTGCCGGAACCGTTCTGAATATTAAGCCCGTGCTTTCGGTCATCGACGGAGAAATCGCCATGCTGGGCAAAGCCCGCGGCTCAAAAATGGGAAACAATCTGCTGGTGCAGGAAATAGAAAAGGCCGGAGGCGTTGACTTTACGATGCCCGTACTGCTGGGCTACTCCGGGCTTTCAGATGCCCTTCTTTTAAAGTACCTTGAGGACAGCAGACACCTCTGGGAAAACAGCTCCGAGGCGATACGCTATACCTCCATCGGCAGTGTTATCGGCACCCACGCGGGATCGGGTGCCATCGCCGTTGCCTTCTTCAAAAATAGAAGCTGTTAATTCCTAAACGGCGGCGCAAAAAGCGCCGCTACTTTTTTATAAACTTTGACACGTCAAATTCAATCTGCTGCCTGTTGTCCGGTGTAAATACCGTGTCGACTATCTGAATTTCCTGATAAGTTGACTTCATGCTCAGGTCATAGAGCTTGTTTGTCACCAGACCCAGCACCATGGGACGATGAAGCGCACGATTGTTTTCATGCAGCACAATTCCCTGCTCCCCGTTGCTCAGCTCCACGTAAGAGCCGGTCGGCAGAATGTGAATACACTCCTCCAGAAGGTCTACCACATTGGAATCGTACCTCTGTGGTTCGCTCCGAATGATTTTCAGTGCGGAAAACGCCGACATGGGAGACTTATACGCGCGGATTGCCGTCAGGGTATCATAAATATCCGCCACCTGAAGTATTTTCGTTCCCGGGAGCAGATTCTGCTCACATTTAGGGCAGTTCGGCAGCCGATTCCCCAGCTCCTTTGCCAGCTGAATAATATATCGGCGGACTCCCGCAGGGTACTGATAGTTCGCACTGAGTACACTGAAGCCCTCCAACTGGCATCTGTAGACGATATTCATCTCGTTCTGCGACAGTGAACCCTCCTTATGGAGAATCTCGCTGGGAATCAGCAGCCTTCCGATGTCATGGAAAATTGCCGCCTCTATCAGATACCAGCACTCCTTCTGCTCCATATTCATCTTTCTTGCAAGACGGGCACTCAGGATTGCCACATTTAGGGAATGCTTGCTGATAAAATCGTTTTCTCCCCTCAGGCACTGATTAAAGGTCATTTTCTCCGCGTCGCGCCCATAGCGGCTGTATATCAGATTTATCAAATCATTCAGCTTCTGCGGCACCTTCTGATGAATCACATCCTGCAAAATCTCATTTACGACGTAAGTCTGTGCCCACTGAAAGCGCTCAAATTCCAGCTCCTCATCCGTTATGGGCGGTGCCGGCTCCGCAGATCCCAGAATATAGGTTCCGTAAAGGTCAAGCTCCTTCAGCTTGGACAGCACACCTGCATCCACCTTCACCCCACTGTGAAAAAGCAGCACACCATCCTTGTTAAAGATATTTTTTGCAAATCTGTCTCCAACCTCTATTTCTGATGTCTTCACGTATTTCATAGTACTTCCTCCTCAGTGGAATACCCGTCTTTTTTCTGACTACGGCAGCATAAACCTATCACGGAAAACTCCTTTTTATATTATAGCATTGTTTTTGTCTGTATTAAAGTAAAATTATAACAAAATTCCAGAATATTCTTGATTTTTTCTTAAATCCGCAAAACCAGCAGCTTTTTCGACATTCTCATGCGCTTCCACACAAAAAACGGGCAATTACTGCACGATAACTGCCCGCCTCCCGCTTTGAGCTTTGTAAATATTTTTTTCTTATGCAGAACATCCCGGCACTTTGCCACTGCCGCTATGCAGCTTCCCCATGCCTACGCCCTTCAACGTACTGCGACAGACAAACCGCCTTACCCAAGCAGACCCTCATAAAAGCGACACGCTTCGCTCAAATCCTCCTTGCTCGGATGGTCCTTGGCAATTCCCCCGACCAGCTTAAAGGGACCAAAGGTATTGAAACCAAAGCAGCCAAACTCTCCTGCTATTTTTGCGCCCTTTTGCAGTACAACCGCTTCTATTGCCTTTGTATAGCCCTCCTTCTTCGCTCCATATGTATAAAGGAAAAACACCCTCTTATTCTCCGGAAGATTATTCTCTGCAAACTGCAGAACCTGCTTTTGAAACTTGGAATAATAAATACCGGAAGCAAATCCGATTAAGTCATACTCTGTCAGGTCAAGACTTTGCACCTGTGTCACGTCTATCAGGGTAACTTCATGCTCTCCGGCAATCGCGTCAAGCAGCTTTTTAGTATTTTCATGATGCTTGGAATAGTAAATAATGACTGTTTTCATAGATGTCCTCCCTTGATTGATTATAGTATACTTATTACATACCAGAAGCAAGTTTTCCTTTGAACCGGCAAAATGGGGAGAGGAATACTCCGGCGGAGGCACTACACCTTAAACCGGTAGCCTACCCCCCAAATAGTCTCAATGTACTGAGGCTTTGCGGTGTCTGCCTCTATCTTTTCACGAATCTTCTTGATATGCACCGTAACCGTGGCGATATCACCAATGGAATCCATGTCCCAGATTTCGCGGAACAGCTCCTCCTTTGTAAATACATGATTCGGATTCTCTGCCAAAAAGGTCAGCAGGTCAAACTCCTTTGTTGTAAAGGTCTTTTCTACGCCGTCCACATAAACACGGCGCGCAGTCTTATCAATACGGATACCCCGAATCTCCACAATATCATTCTGCGGCTTCTGATTCGTCCCGACCAGCCTCTCGTAACGCGCCATGTGTGCCTTGACCCTCGCAACAAGCTCGCTGGGGCTAAAAGGCTTTGTCATGTAATCATCTGCGCCCAGCCCGAGCCCTCTGATTTTGTCAATATCGTCTTTCTTTGCGGAAACCATCAGAATCGGGATATTCTTCTCCTCTCTGATTTTGCGGCACACCTCAAAGCCGTCCATTCCCGGCAGCATCAAATCCAGAATCACCAGATTGTAGTCACCGCTTAACGCCGTCTGCAGCCCTTCATCTCCTGTGTTGCAGATGTCCACCTCAAAATCGGACAGCTCCAGATAATCCTTCTCCAAATCCGCGATTGCAACCTCATCCTCAATAATCAAAATTTTGCTCATCATTTCCTCCCATCTGCTCCTACTGTTCATTCGGAAGCTCAATATATTTTCTCAGCACAAAGTGCATACAGGTTCCTTCTCCTTCTTTCCCTGTCGCCCAGATGTATCCGCCATGATCCTCAATAATCTTTTTGACAATGGAAAGTCCTATACCGCTTCCGCCCTGAGCGGAATTTCGGGACGCATCCGTCCGATAAAACCTCTCAAATATTTTCCCTAAATCCTTCTGGGCAATTCCCTTCCCATTATCCTCTATTTCTATGCGGATAGAATCCACCTCGTCCAAAATCCTGATATCAATGACACCGTGCGCCTTATCCATATATTTTACACTGTTACTGATGATGTTATTGATAACCTTTTTCATCTGCTCCGGATCGGCGATGACAACAGTGTCAGGTTTTGTGAGGTTTGAATAGTTCAGCTCTATATTGCGCTGTTCCAAATCAATCCCCACCTCCTCCAGACAATCGCCAAAGTATTCCGCCACGTTGATACGGTGAAAATTATAAGGGATTCGGTTATTATCAATTCTGGAATAATAGGTCAGCTCGTTAATCAGCCGCTCCATGTCATTTGCCTTGTTATAGATGGTTTTGATATACTTGTCCATCTTTTCCGGCGTATCTGCCACGCCGTCCATAATCCCCTCCACATAGCCCTTGATTGCGGTAATAGGTGTTTTCAGATCATGGGATATATTACTAATCAGCTCCCTGTTCTGCTGCTCACTCCGTATCTTCTCCTCCGTGGATTCCTTCAGGCGCAGTCTCATATCCTCATAGTTGCGATATAAATCCCCTATCTCTCCCTTTGACTCCGTCTCGATGACATAATCGAAATTGCCCTCCTTGATTTTCTTCATGGCAATATTCAATTCATTGACCGGGTTAAACACTCCCTTGCGTATCCAGCGTGTCAGCATCAGGCTGGTAAAAATGAGAATAACAAAAATCGCAATGAACATATCTACCAGCAAATGCCGGGAAATCAGAGAATTCGCCTTTGTGACAACAAAAGCGCTACCCTCCGCACCATCTGAAAAACGAAAGTCAATCTGCTTAATATATCTGTTTACCTCGTCAAAGTAGATACCGTAATCATCGGCAAGGTCGCCGTCTCCGTAATCGGGCAGCTGCGAAAAGAGCGTTTCTGCCTCCTTTCTATTTCCCGCGTAAAAAAGCTCCTCACCCTTGCGCACCACTATATATGTAGATTTGCGTGCAATACGGGAGTTTACCTCTTCGAGATAAGCCAAGTCCTCCAGCCGAGTTGCATCTTCCTGCACCTGCTCCTGCAGCACCACATAGGCTTTATCCGTCGTCTCCACAATCTCCTGCATATTCTCAGACAGCGCCGAATAGCTAATCTGCTGCAGCGGAAGTCCCTTCTGCGAATTCATCAGGTACAGTCCGATGGCGCAGAAGGCTATTGATGTCAGCATCAGCGGAAGTACAATAATTGTAATAAAGGTGACTCTAATCCGTGTTTTGAATTTCATAAGTCCGTTTCACTCCTTCGCGACGTATTCATTATATCATCTTCTGCTCTAAAATGTGTTAAATCAAAAAAATATTATCCTAAAAAAAGTCTAAAAACCGAGAACATAATAATTTACAAAACTCTATTGACAATTTCTGGAAATTAGATATACTAATATCAGTAACCGTTACTATTATCAAAAGGAGGGAACATGGCAGCATTAAAGCACAGTCGGCAGCGGGAGCTGATTAAGGCTTTTCTTTGTACCAGAAAGGACCATCCCACCGCGGATGTTGTTTACACAAACGTACGGCAGCAAAATCCCAGCATCAGCCTGGGAACAGTCTATCGAAATCTCACATTGCTTGCAGATATCGGTGAAGTCCGGCGGCTTCGGTTCGGTGACGGTGTTGACCATTTTGATGCCGATACCTCCCCGCATTACCACTTTGTCTGCACGGACTGCGGCAGTGTGACAGATTTGGATATGAACAGCATCGAAAGCATTACAGAGATCGCAGGTGCCCGTTTTAAAGGAAAAATCAAGGGACACTTCACCTATTTTTACGGCATCTGTGAGCACTGTATGGAATTGCAAAGGCATTAACGGCACAAAACATTATGTTTCTTTCAAAGGAGGAAAAGGCTATGAAATTTGTATGTCAGGTATGTGGTTATGTTCACGAGGGAGATTCCGCACCGGAAAAGTGCCCTATCTGCGGAGTTCCCGCTGAAAAGTTTACTGCGCAATCCGGTGAAAAAACCTGGGCGGCTGAGCATGTAGTAGGCATCGCACAGGGTACACCTGAGGATATTCTCAAGGATTTGCGCGCGAATTTCGAGGGCGAGTGCTCCGAGGTCGGTATGTATCTCGCCATGGCAAGGGTTGCCCACAGAGAAGGCTATCCCGAAATCGGTCTCTATTGGGAAAAGGCTGCCTACGAGGAGGCAGAACACGCCGCTAAATTTGCAGAGCTTCTGGGCGAGGTTGTAACCGACTCCACCAGGAAAAATCTGGAAATGCGAGTTGATGCTGAAAACGGGGCAACCGCAGGTAAATTTGACCTGGCTAAGAGAGCAAAGGCATTGAATCTGGACGCCATCCATGACACCGTGCATGAAATGGCTAAGGATGAGGCAAGACATGGTAAGGCATTTGAAGGTCTGTTAAAGAGATATTTCGGTTAAGCAGACACAAAACGAAAGCCTACGAGTTACAGCTCGTGGGCTTTCTTGACAGACAATTACTTTCCTGACAGCTCCTTCAGGCTTTCCAGAAGCTCCAGATCCGACTGCTGTACCCTGATATTGGAAGTAATCGGCTCCTCACCGGGACGCGTCACGGTAATCTCTATCACCGTTCCCGCGCTAATGGGTCTGGAAAACACCGCCTTTATAAAGGCGGAAAACTTCGGATGCTGCTTTTCAAATTGCCCCTTTGCGCTCATTATCTTCATAATGGATGCCGGATTCATCTTTGCCATTTCCCTTACCTAAGCTCCTTCACCAATTCTTCCACCAACGCAGCCGAATGCTTTGCGGCAGCCGCCTCAAATACAGGATACTCCACCTCTGCGCTGTTGTCCGCCTTATCTGAAATGGCGCGAATAATAACAAATGGAATCTGATTCAGATATGCGCCATGTGCTATCGACGCTCCCTCCATTTCCGTGCAATCTCCCTGATAATTCTTCACAAGCTCTTCCTTCGTCTTTTGGTCTGCTATAAACTGGTCGCCACTGAGAACACGTCCGAAAACAGCCTTAACATCCGGATTTATCCTTTCACAGGCAGTCTTTGCCAGCTCAGCAAGATGCCTGTCTGCCGGAAATTCCCGCACTCCCAGCTGTGGAACTTCCCCCTGCCTGTAGCCGAAGATTGTTGCATCCACATCATGATGCAGTGCATCCGTGGAAATCAGAATGTCACCTATATCCAGCTTTGCGTTGAGCGAGCCTGCCACTCCGGTGTTGATGATATGCGTTACCTTAAAAAGGTCTGCCAGAATCTGCGTACACAAAGCGGCATTCACCTTTCCGACACCACTGCGTACCACCACAACCCGCGCACCCTCTAAGATGCCCTCATAGAATTCCATTCCTGCTTTTTTTTCTATCTTTATGACACTCATGGCACTTTTTAGTGCTTCCACCTCAAGCTCCATGGCACCGATGATTCCGATTTTGTTCATACTAATCTCCATTCCGCCGCCTTCGGCAGGCGGCACAAATAGTGATGAAAAAGCTTTAGCTTTTTTTCGTGTGAAACTTAGAACTTCTTCACGAAAGAGCCTGTGCTCTGAGTGAAGAGAATTTCCTGAAATTCTCAGAAGTTCTTTTCACACTATTGCGGGTAAACCAGACGACTGTCGTCAATATGATAAAGAACCGTACTCAGATACCTTTCTGCGAGGTAGTTCGCCATACCCAGATTCATATCCAGATAATTCCCGCAGTCTCTTGCAGATGCCCCCGGAACCTCTCCGCGATAATCGCGGATAAATTCAAACATCTCCCGCATCAGAGGAACAATGTCCGCAGAAGTATAGTCTCCCGCCAGAAGCAGATAAAAACCGGTACGACAGCCCATAGGTCCGAAATATATGGTTTTGTCCCTGTACTGTGCATGATTCCGCAAAAAGGTGGCTCCCAGATGCTCAATCGTATGCACCTCCGCAGTATTCATCACAGGCTCCTCATTCGGACTTGTCATACGAAGGTCAAAGGTTGTAATCGTCTCTGCCCCCACGGTGTCCTTTCTGGATACATAGATACCGGGCTGCAGCTTAATGTGGTCGATAGTAAAGCTTGCTATTTTTTCCAAAGTCTCCCCCCTGCTTTCTGAATTAAATCACTTCATTCCCATTATAGCTGTTTTCCCGCGGCTGACAAGTCCTATCTGAAAGTAGACGGGTCTTGTGTAAAGTATTGGTCGATTCCGTCAGCAATTCCCATGGCAATTTTGTTCTGATATTCTTCGGTTGCCATCAGCGTATCCTCTGTCGGATTAGTCATGTAGCCCATTTCAATAATGGTGGAAGGAACAAGTGCCCAGTTGATGCCCGACATAGTATCCGTTTCCCAAATGTACTGTTTATTGGCGTTGGTAGCGGCAACCGTACTGTTTAAAACACACTCAGAAAGCAATCGGCTTTCCTCATAAAGCTCTCCGTTATAAGGATTGGCAGCAGTCTGACAAAGTGTCATCATTCCGTTTACAGAGCTGTCTTCAGAGCCGTTTGCGTGTATTCTGACAAAGGCATCCGCATTATTTTCATTGGCAATGGCGGCTCTTTCTGCATTGGAAATATCTACGTCATGGGTTTCGCGCGTCATAATTACCTCGTAGCCTCTGTATTCCAGCTCCTGCTTTAACTTAAGAGCCACCTCGAGAGTAAGCTTGTATTCAGGGATACCCGTGGTTCTTCCTGTAGTGCCCCCGGCAACCTTGGCTTTTGTTTCAGAAGCACCGGGACCTACAGGCTCTTTTTCATTATTGCCCTTTTCCTGATGTCCGGGGTCAATGACAACCAGAAGCCCCTTTGATTCAGCCGGCTCCCTAGAAAATTCTCTTTCAGGAGCCGACGGCTCAGAAAAAATGCTTTCTGTGGCATCAGTATCGGAAGAAGAGACCAAAGCAGAGCTGTATTCTGAAAGGTATTCAGTGTCTGCCGGCTTTTGGGTGTCTGCCGGCTTTTGGGTGTTTTCTCCGGACAGATAGCAATAAACCGCAATTATAAAAACACAGCTGCTGAGAATAAGCGTACACATAATAACAATTCTTCTGATTTGTTGTCCGCCTCTTTTCATATTGTCTCCATTCGTGTGATAAATGCTATGTCAATTCATATATAGTATCAGACGCTCATAAATCTGTATCTGTCTGACTGTGTAGCTTCAAAAAGAGAATTGCAGATGTCGTGGAAGTAGCATGGGCAAACCGAACAAGGCAGAAATCGGTCTGGACTGGCGGGAAAATTTTCTTTCTTTGAGTATCATAGGGGAATCCCCTTCTGATGTAGCGTACTTTTTGTTAAAGCAGCTGCCGTTTTGCCTTAGAACGGAAAGTGCCACAAATATTTTCCTTGCTCCGTTGATGAACACATAACCGTCATGAAACTTTATGTGGTCTCCTGCAATCCCGATGACACGCTTTCCATGTCTTTATCATGCTTATCAGCCTTTTTTCTTATTGAACACAAACAGCTTGCTAAACACATAGTTTCCTATCATGACCAGCACAGCCGAAACAAGAGTCGCTACATAGACGTTGATTCCCAATGCCCCAAATACCTGCATAACCACCACATCCAGAAGCAGCGTGGAAACTCTGGAAAGCACAAACCTCGGTGCCTCCTTCAGCATTGACCCGTTACTCTTAAATACAAAGCGTCTGTTTGTAAAGTAGGCAAAAATAACTCCTGCCACCCAGTTGATGATACTCAGCACCGCATTTTCAAAAGGAGTCGGATATAAGGTATTGTCAAACAGTAACCAGTTTGCAAGGAATTTTGCACCCCAGGATACTATCGTGGTAAGCACCCCCACAATCAGGTAGGTGATTATCTCCTCATATTTCTTACAAAGTTCCTTTATCTTTTTTATCATCTTTTCTCTCCATTTTGTATATTCCGGCTTTTCTCCGCCGTCCTGCTTCGGCACTTCCCGCGTCCGCTTTTCGCGCCTTCGCGTTATCTGCGTCCCGCGTCCGCTTTTCGCGCCTTCACGTTATCTGCGTCCCGCGTCCGCTTTTCGCATCTTCACGTTCCCCGCGTCCTTTCATACTACCACGTTTCGTTCCTCGCCTCTTACGAATGCCGCAATATTCTCATAGGCTCCCTGCACGCAGCGGGTTCGTGCTTCCACACTTGCCCATGCCAGATGAGGTGTAATAATCAGCTTCGTGCTATCCTTAATCTTACTCAGCGGGTTCGACAGCTCCAACGGCTCATTTTCTACCACATCCAGTCCTGCTGCCGCAATTTCCCCGTTCATCAGTGCCTCATACAGCGCGGTATTATCCACCACCCTGCCTCGTGCCACATTAATCAGAACCGCTGTCTTTTTCATTTTTTTCAAGGCAGAGGAATCTATAAAGTTTCTGGTCAGCTCACTTAGCGGACAGTGCAGCGACAGAAAGTCGCTCTCTGCAAACAGAGTATCCTTATCAACCCTTGGATATAGCGTGCAGCTGCTTTCTCCCGTCACGGAATAAAAGATGACCCGGCATCCCAGTGCTTCCGCAATCTTTGCCACCCGTCTGCCGATATTGCCCATCCCGACAATTCCCCATGTTTTTCCTTCCAGCTCCAAAAAGGGCAAATCAAAGTTAGAGAATCTGTCCTGAGCGCTGTACGCTCCGGACTTGACATAGCTGTCATAATAGGGAAGCTTCTCGCTCAACGCCAACGCCAGTGCAATCGTATGCTGTGCCACCATCCCTGTACAATAGTCCCGCACATTTGTCACCCGAATGCCTCTTTTCCTGCAATAGTTCAAATCACAGTTGTCATAGCCTGTCGCAAACTCGCAGATGAGCTTTACATTGGGCGCATCCTTCAACGTTTCCTCGCAGAGCGGAGACTTGTTTGCTATGATGACATCTGCCTCCCTGACCCGCTCCCTGACCTCTTCCGGTGTCACCGTGTTACGGTACACGGTAACCTCTCCCAGCTCACTGATACAGTCCACGGATACATCGGCTCCGACACTGTTTCTCTCCAATATTACTATCTTCATCTGTTTTCTCCTCCTGTCTGCCCCACAGATACAAACCAAACGAGCCAGCCGGATTTCTTTAAAATCCGACTGGCCTGTATCTTTCATGCTCATTGCCTTCGGACTGCCCTGTGATATTTTCTGCACCTGACCGAAAACGGCTGTCGGGCTGCTTTTCTCATTATATCACTGCAATCTCTTCAACAGCTCTTCCCTCTGCGCCTCATAGCCGGGCTTACCCAGCAGCGCAAACATATTCTTCTTATAGCTCTCCACGCCCGGCTGGTTAAAAGGATTTACCCCCAGCAGATATCCGCTGACACCGCAGGCGAACTCAAAAAAGTAAAACAGCTCTCCCAGATAGAACTCGTTCACCTCAGGAACCGTTACCATAAAGTTAGGTACCTGACCGTCCGTGTGTGCCAGAATGGTTCCGTTCATTGCACTCTTGTTGACAAAATCCACTGTCTTTCCTGCCAGATAGTTCAGTCCGTCAAGGTCTACCGGCTCCTCACCTATCGTCAGCTCCTCGCGGGAGGTCTCAACATTGATAACCGTCTCAAACATGATTCTGGAGCCGTCCTGAATAAACTGTCCCATGGAATGTAAATCGGTTGTCAGATCCACACTGGCAGGAAACAGTCCCTTTTGGTCCTTACCCTCGCTCTCACCAAACAGCTGCTTCCACCACTCGGACACATAGTGCACCGCAGGCTCATAGTTTGCCAGAATCTCCACGCTTTTACCCTTACGCAGCAGAATGTTTCTCAGTGCTGCATACTGCAGGGCGTCATTGCTTTCAAAATCATTCTCCAACGCGCGCCTTCTGCCGCTTGCCGCGCCCTCCATCAGCTTATCAATATCCGCGCCGCTGACTGCAATCGGAAGCAGTCCAACTGCTGTCAGAACGGAAAATCGTCCTCCTACATCATCCGGCACAACAAAGGTCTCATAGCCCTCCTCAGTGGCAAGATTCTTCAGGCTTCCCTTTGCCTTGTCCGTGGTCGCGTAAATTCTCTTCGCTGCACCCTCCTTGCCATACTTCTTTTCCAGAATCTCCTTAAATACACGGAATGCTATCGCCGGCTCCGTGGTTGTTCCGGACTTTGAAATCATATTGATGGAGAAATCCCTGTCACCCACTACCTCCATCAGATGCTTCAGATAAGTAGAGCTGATGGAATTACCGCAGAAGTAAATTTCCGGAGTCTTTCGCTTATCCCTTCCCAGTACATTATAGAAGCTGTGTCCGAGAAACTCTATTGCAGCCCGCGCTCCCAGATAAGAGCCGCCGATGCCGATTACCAGCAGCACCTCCGAATCACTCTGAATCCGCCTTGCTGCTTCCTTAATTCTCGTAAACTCTTCCCTGTCATAATCCACAGGGAGATCAATCCATCCCAAAAAGTCATTGCCTGCACCGGTTTTAGAAACCAATACCTCTCTGGCATCTAAGGTCAGCTTCTTCATGTAGCCGATTTCCTCCTGAGAAACAAAGGAATCTGCTTTGGAATAGTCAAATGTCACTTGTCTGCTCATATTCTTCTCCTTATCCTTCAGACGCTTCCGCGTCATATTTTACTTACAAATCATTCTAAGTGTAGCAAAGATATATGGCAAATTCAAGCACTTCTTGCGCAGGAGAGGACGGGATTGCCATCCGGACTCGAACACTTTCTCCCACATAGACATGGACTTATCCCTATCGCACAGGCTCTGGTGCTTTCTCCCGCATGGGCACAGCCTTACCGTTCTCGTATAGGTGCTAAGAACATCAGGTCGCCAGCAGTTCCTTTAAAAGCGCCTCCAGCTCTTCTGCCGTTACACGGCTCTCCGCAGCCGAACAGACCGTACTCTCCCCGGGCATCCGCTCCAATGCTGCCATGGCAGAGGCTTCCCTCTCACGACCACATGCTGCCGCTGACAGCTCTTCCCTCTCACGACCGCATGCTGCCGCTGACAGCTCTTCCCTCTCACGACCGCATGCTGCCGCTGACAGCTCTTCCCTCTTACGACCGCATGCTGCCGCTGACAGCTCTTCCCTCTCACGACCGCATACTGCCGCTGACATTCCCCGCGATTCCCCTGCGGCTGTCCTTGTGCTAATCGGCATCAGCTCAACCGTCTTTTTCTTCCTGTCCTCTGCAGCGCCCAGTCTGCGTCTGCTTCCCGCACGCAGCCCCTTTGGGACCTTGTCCTCCGCATACGCAGCCTCCTTATAAGCCGCCTCCCCATAAAGCATTTCCATGTCCTGCCTGGTGACACCGATACGTGGCGAAAGATGATTTTCCAGATAATCCACCAGATTTGTTTTCAGCGTTCTGCGCTTTCCCTTGACATCCACTACCGCAGACACCGAAAAATAGAGGTACAGCCCCAGAAAGCTGACAATGTAAAAGGGTAGAATCTCGCCCAGTGTCCTTCCCTTCATAATACTCCTGCACACCCCTATCCCCGCAAACACCACCGACAGCAGCATAAGCTGCCCGGAGAGATGATACATCATACTAAAGGAAAGCGGTCCCATCGTGAGACGTCCCATAAACCTGTCCACAAAAACAGAAACGTTGGAAACTCCTCCGCCAAGCTCATAGCAGTTGCCGAATTTCAGCTTGCACTGCTTCAGCTGCTTATTCCTTGTCACCGCCATATTGTCCGACTCGCGTATCATATTCTGATAAAGAATTCCCAGCAAAATCCTTAAAAACATACTGAGTCCCATACCAACCAGCATACATACCGTAATACCCGTTTCCTTTTTTAACAGCTCCAACATGACACACCTCCTGCCATAATAAAAGAGCCGACTCCGCAATCTGCGGAAGCCGGCTTTTGTATGTACTCATTATAAAGGAATATTCCCTGCTTTGACAGCATTTTTCATCGTCATTTTTCTCACATTTCGACGGCAGACGTTCTCATATGCCCTCTCTCCTAAAGCGTTGCCTGCATCATATCCTGTACCAGCCTTCTGACCTCGTCCCCGCCGGCTCTGCCCTTTACCAACGGGTCATGCAGGAATGCTTCAACCACCAGCTCAACATCCTTATTTCCGCCTCGCACAACCTGCATAATTCTCTCATGGTTCTCTACATGAGGCATAATAAGCTCCCGTACATTCCCAGGAATCGCTCCTGCGAGCATCGGACGGATGGCATCCTTCTCAAACACCGCGTTGGTCTCTACCACCGCCGTTTCCGGGAGATTGCTTATCTGGCGGCCTGTATTGGGAATGTTCACATTGCTGACAACTCTCTCTAATCCGCACAGCGCCTTAATCAGAAGAATTCCTTCCTCTCCTGTGGGCTTAAGCTCAATCTGTTCTTCGCCGTTCACCAGCCTCTTTGAGCGCTCCAGACGTTTTTCCAAATCTTCCTTGCGCCACTTAACCGAGGTCAGGGCAAAGTCCCAGCTCTTGACGGTCTCCGGGTCCTTTAAGTATTCCCCGCCCGGCATAAACTCTGCCAGATGGCGGTCACCCGCTGCTGCAATCAGCCCGTATCTGTTAAACAAATCCATCTTTACTCTGTGGAGGCAGCCAAAAGACGAGTTCATCCAGTGCTTGTCCTCCTCCGTATAACCCTCTTCAAAATGCTCGTCGATATACTTCCTGTAAATCGGGAACAGGTCATAGCCCTTATAGCAGGCGTAGTCAAACCAGGTAAAGTGATTGATGCCAAGAACGTTTACATGAATATCCCTTCTGTCAATCTTCTCAATGCCAAGCTCCTTCTGGGCAATTCCCGCCAAAAGCTTCTGCGTTCCAAATACCTCATGGCAGCAGCCAAACGCCTTAATCTGCGGGAAGGTATCATACAGCGCCTTGACACACAGGGACATGGGATTCGTATAATTGATGACCCACGCCTCGGGGCAGTATTCCCGGATGGCATTCGCAAACTCCACGAACATTGGCAGTGTCCGCAGTGCACGCATCATTCCCCCCGGTCCTGCCGTATCTCCAACGGACTGATAGATGCCCAGTCTCTCCGGCATATGCACATCCGTTTCCATCTCGTCAAAGGTCTTAGGCAGAATGGAAATCACTACAAAATCTGCACCTGTCAAAGCCTCCTTCAGGCTGTCCCTCACCTCGAAGCTCCACTTCCCGCAGACATCCTCTCTTCCCATCAGCGCATTTCCGATTGTCTCATTTGCCTTTGCCGCTTCCCGGTCGATGTCATACAGACGGATTGTTCCCGCAATCTGCTCGTCCATCGCCAAATCCGTCATAAAGGTCCATGCCCAGCCTCTTGAGCCTCCTCCGATATACGCAATCTGAATATCCTCTGCCCGATTTTCACAATATCTCATCCGTCGTCTCCTCCATATGGAAATAATCAAAATCTGCTGTCTCCCGTAAGCCATTCATGTCGTGGACATACATACCAAAGCAGGCTCCCGTGAAGCCCCTGCAATGCTCATCCGTCAGGATTCCGGTGGTATATTCCCCGCCCGCCTGCTGCCATTCATCCCCGCCTGTGCAATAGAAAAAGCGCACCGTCATGCCGTCCTCCAAAACCTGCGCGCGCAGCCTGATCTCCTGCTCTGCCGGAATGCTCACCGGCTCCATCTCATCCGTCACTACTCCCGCATCACTCTTTAACAGAACCAGTGCGGTCTGCCCCTCCTCCGTGAGCGTCTTGCCAAGAATGTAAAAGTTCATGGCATCATACATATAGGCAAGCCCTGCCAGCTGCTCCGGATACTTTGGCGAAAATTCCATTTTTGTCTCTGCCATACAGGATACCGTCTGCTGCCGGACAGCCACCAGGGAAACATGGTGCAGGGAATTTAGGGACTCCTGTCCCCGCAGCCGCAGATAGCCCTTCCTCGCTTTGCAGTCCGCAAAGGCTTCGTAAGTCTCTCTGGGAGAGGTATATCTCACATGAAGCCTTTCGCTCTCAAAATCATCAAAAAAGCCCTGCGTCTCGCTGTTTAACAGTACCTCCTCCAGCCCGGCCGGAGCCTCCGCAGCACTCTGTGCCACTCTTCCCCCTGCCTTCAGGCGCAGCCAGCCGTCTGCATCCCAGTACATCTTCTGAATGGCGGTCTCCCGACCTAGTGTACACCATTTCTCGCCGTTTAAGGGTCTTGAGCACAGATGCACCATGTACCACTCACCCGCCGCCGTCTCCACCAAATCCGCATGCCCGCATTTCTGAAGGGCTGACATATCCTCCCTGTCAGAGGTCAGAATCGGATTATCCGGCGCTGTCTCAAAGGGTCCCCAGACCGATTTCGCTCTCGCCATGGTAACACAATGTCCATAGCTCGTTCCACCCTCCGCCACAATCAGATAATACCAGTCCCCGATGTGATAGATGTGAGGCCCCTCCGTAAAGCCCAGTCCGGAGCCGGAATAAACCTTCCTCCGCTCCCCGATAAGGTGAAGGCCTTCGTCAAGCTCCTGTACAAGAATCCCCTTGAAGCCGTTTACCATATTCACCAGATACTTCCTGCCGTCCGTATCGTGGAAGAGGGACGGGTCAAAGCCGATGCTGTTCAGATACACGGGCTCCGACCATTCTCCGTAAATATCATCTGTATAAACCAGATAATTGTGCGTGTTGTATAGTCTTCCCTTTTTTGTCTTTACATCCGTATAGATTAGAAAGAAGCGCTCCCCGTCATGGCTCAGACAGGGTGCCCACACGCCGCCCGAGGTCGGGTCGCCCACCATGTTCAGCTGGCTCCGCCTGCGAAGGGGCGAGGGAATCTGCTCCCAATGCTGTAAATCCAGAGAATGAAACAGCCTGACTCCCGGCCACCATTCAAAGGTGGAGGTAGCCAAATAGTAATCCTTCCCCACCCTGATGATACTCGGGTCGGGACAAAATCCTTTTAAAATCGGATTCTGTATCATGCGTCTCGACACCTCCCTTCGATGCCCTCCTTCGGGTATCAGTTCGCAATATACCTAAACAGGTTCTCACCCTCCTCGTCCATCAGATTATTCATGCTGATGCTTTCGATGCTCGTGACAAACCCGTCCTCCTTGTCATACAGATAAATCCTGTCCTCGTCTACCGTGAAGGTGCCCGCATAGAACCACTTCTCGTCAACCCTTTCGCTCCATGTGAAATCTGCACTAAGTGCAATCCTCTCATCCTTGTTTTCATACTCCCAGTTTCCGAGGTAAGGCTTTAACAGGCTCTTATCCTGCCCGCCCTGCTTCTCGCCGGTTTCCTTTCCGGCATCCGCATCCTTTTTGGGCTCTGCCTCCGTTTTGTTCTGGATGAGTGTGGAAGCAGTGCAGTTTCTCCATTCGATTATGCTGACCTCCCAGTCCTCGTCAAAGGTAAACTTATAATATTTGTCCGGGTCTGCGGTACGGTAAACGTACAGATTATCCATCGTCCTCGTAGGCTCACCGAATGCTATCTCCACATCCTCTCTGGAAGAGCCGATTCGGATTCCGCCGTATACCTCTGCTTCCCTTACGGCCTCATCCGTTGCAGTATCCTTCCTGACCTTAAAACCTCCTATTGCGCTTTCGGCGCGGGTGATTGCTGCATCCGTGGGGTTGTAAACGGTAACCTGAAATTTCGGGATATTATCTCCCAGAAGTGCAACGCCTCCTCCGTCAATTTCCCCCGCCGGAACCTGGTTGTCACCGCCCAGCAGCTCATATCCCGTCTCCTCAAAATAGCGAACCTCTTCTCCCGCCATATACATCCAGTCATCAATCATAAAGAAGTAAATGTCATCATCATCCAGCAGTCCGCTCTCGCCGCCTTCCGCTTCTCCGTCAGCTGCTTCCCTGTCATCAGCCGCCCCGGTATTCTCTTCCGCGTCCTTTTCCTCGTCGTCCTTTTCCTTCCTGTCGGAGCGTTCCTCATACTCCCATTCATCATCGGATTCCCCCGCTGAGGAATCACCACAGCCGCACATGACACCCAGTGCCAGCAGCGTCGTCAGAGAAAGTACCAAAAGCTTTTTCTTTTTCATAATCGTAACATCTCCTTTGCTGTAGCATAGCTATATTATAGCTGACCCTATCGTACCACAAAACCGACGTTTTCACAATCGAAAAACAGGAATCTTCATTGCAGAATCTGCATAAAACTGTTATACTGGGGTTGTTGTAGGTAAAAGCACAAAGCAGTCTTCTGCAACGGCTCTGCATACAGCAAAAATACGCGAGGCTGCCGTGCAAATCTACCGCATGGCGAAAAGACGGAAAGGAGATTATTTCCATGAAATACAAGACACAGGGCACCTGCTCCCAGGAAATCGAAATTGAGTTAAAGGACGGTGTCATAGAATCCGTAAAGTTTACAGGCGGCTGCAACGGCAACCTTCAGGGCATCGGTGCCCTCGTAAAGGGGATGAAGCCGGAGGAGGTTATCGCAAGATGCAAGGGTATCCGCTGCGGCTTTAAATCCACCTCCTGCCCGGATCAGCTTGCGAGGGCATTGGAGTCAATGATGTAACCGTACCGGGGCTCACACGGACAAAAATCGTTCTCGGAATGGGGATTATTATGAAAAAGATTGTTCTGACAGGCGGTGGAACCGCCGGACACGTTACTCCGAATATTGCCCTGCTTCCGGCTCTTGAGAGCGCCGGATATGAGGTCACCTATGTCGGCTCCTACGACGGAATCGAAAAGCGCCTGATTCAGGATTTTGAAATTCCCTATGTGGGAATTTCCACCGGAAAATTCCGTCGTTATCTGGACATCAAAAACTTCACAGACCCCTTTCGTGTCATCAAGGGCTTTGGGGAGGCTCGTAAATTTCTGAAAGAATACCGTCCCGATGTGGTCTTTTCCAAGGGAGGCTTTGTCAGCGTGCCCGTTGTCCGTGCCGCCGCCTCTCTTGACATTCCCTGCATCATCCACGAATCGGACATGACACCGGGGCTCGCCAACAGGCTCTGTATCCCTGTGGCAAAAAAGGTCTGCTGTAACTTTCCTGAAACGGTAAAGCTGCTTCCCGAGGACAAGGCAGTTCTCACCGGCTCTCCCATCCGCGCGGAGCTCTCCCGCGGTGACAGAATCGCCGGACTCAATCTGTGCGGCTTTTCCGCCAACAAACCCGTCATCATGGTAATCGGCGGCAGTCTGGGCGCGGCAAACGTCAACAGGGCAGTGCGGGATGCCCTCCCGGAGCTTTTGAAGGATTTTCAGGTCGTTCACCTCTGCGGCAAGGGAAAGATTGACAATCTCCTGCTCACAACCCCCGGCTACAAACAGTTTGAATACATCAAGGCGGAGCTGAAAGACTTGTTTGCCATGGCGGATATTGTTATCTCGCGTGCCGGTGCAAACGCTATCTGTGAGCTGCTCGCCTTAAAGAAGCCTAACATCCTGATTCCCCTTCCCGCTGCCAGCAGCCGGGGTGACCAGCTGCTCAATGCCGCCTCCTTTGAGGCACAGGGCTTTTCCATCGTCATTCAGGAAGAAAACCTGGCTACAGAGCTGCTGACGGATAAGGTTCAGGAGCTTTACTTTACAAGGCAGTCGTACCATGATGCCATGAGCCAGAGCGGTCAGATGGATTCCATCAAAACCATTATGCAGCTGATTGAGGAGCAGGCGTGTATCGGTTAATGACCGCGAACGGCAGTCCGCGGCTACAGGCTGCAATTAACTGCTGCTGACGGCAATCCGTTCCTTCAGCTGCTGAGCCGGACAAAAAGAGCAGGACGCACATATCGTCCTGCTCTTTCAAAGGAAGCCTATCGCTCGGCGGTTATCCCTTCATTTCTAGCGTTCCCCGATATATCGGGTCTCTCCCGGCTTTACCTCCATAAGACCATCCCTCATACAGAGCCAGACGGCAGCAGCCGTCGGATTGTGAATGGTCATGCCGTCAGAAGAAAATTCCTGACTGCGCACCGCACGGATATAGGTATAAAGCTCCATGTTTGTCGCATACCAGATATCGTCCTTATCTGCCAGCTTCTCCACAAACGCCTCTATGACGCTCCAGTCGCCGGAGCGTCCAAATTCAAAGCTGTGTCCCCAGACATACATCACAGGCAGCTCATAAAAGCCCGGTACATCTAAGAATCTGTCTCCCAACTCCAAAAGATGATTGTCATGATGGCAGGTAGGATGCCACTGCATGAAATCCGCAGGCGGGAAAAAGCTTCCCGTATCCTGTACGGTTCTGGAATACCTGATTCCCAGAGCCCCTGCCAGCTCCATAATTTCCTGATTATAGTTGCCAAAGGCATACGACATACCCTGCACCAGCTGTCCCGTCAGCCTCTCCAGCGTCCGTCTGTCCTCCTGTATCTCCAAAAGCAGCTGCTGCTTCGTGACAGTGGTCGGATTCCTGTGCTGTACCCCGTGACAGGCAATCTCATGCCTCGCGTAAACTTCCCTCAGCTCCTCGGCACCGATGTAAATTTCATTCCCCCGATGCAGCCCGAGATTTCCTGAATTCAGGTGAAACGTACCCTTCATCCCATGACTGCGCAACAGCTCCGCCAGCCTTCTGTCATACGACTGACCGTCGTCGTAGCTGAAGGTCAGAGCCTTCCGCAACCCATTCGGATAGACAAATCTCATGTAAACCTCCGTTTGGCAGTCGCCTGCGTTTCCTCTTTTTCTTATAAGAGTAAAGAAGCAGCGGACATTACTGCAGCTTGGTTCCACAGCTTCTGCAGAATACATTACCCTCAGCAACAGGCGCTCCGCACTCCGGACATGTCTTCCCGGTAGGCGCAGCTGCCGCATAACCGTTGTTTACGGGTGTGCCGTAGCCGTTGCCGGCAGGTGCTGCCATACTTGCCGTATAAGCGGCAAGGTTAGCGTTGATCAGCCTGATTTCCTCATCATACTTGACTGTCATCTCTTCCTTCTTGCTTTCCTGCTCTGTTATCTGTCCCTCAAGGTCTTCTATCTTACTCCAATACTCCTGAAGCTCCGGCTGCCCGCTCTCTTTCTTATGTGCCTCATAAACCGCCGTTCCCACAGCCAGCAGCACATTGTTGCGCTCTCCCCGCAAACGGGAAATTTCTCCGTTGATGGTGGAAAGTATGGACTCCTTACGCAGCTCCAGGCTACGGATTTCCTTTTCCAGCTGTCTTTCTCTCTCGTCCTTTCCTAAGACCTTATCTAAAAATGCCATCTCTTCTTCCTCCTGTGTCTTTATCCTTTCCCACGGAAACAGCCCTCGCGGGAAGCCTTATATTTTTTTAATCATACCACATTCACCCCTTATCGGCAATCTTTTTCCGATAATTGGAATCGATTACCGTCCATATCATAAAGTGCTCAAACCAATACATAAAACCTGCATTTCTGCACAGACTGTTTAGCAGACCCGTCCTTTTCATACTGTCGGGACAGAGTGTCTGCGGAAAGAAGCTTCGTGAGAAAAGAAGCACGAATTGTCATTTGTACCGCGGACGAAAGCGCGAAATATTAAGCGGGGAGGAATTTTATATGGAGCTGTCCTGCAGACTGAGCGAAAACATAGCATACATCAAACAGGCAATTCCTCTGGAGGCAAGCTTTGACCTCATCAGCAGAGAGCTGTCGTTCGGTGCGACAGACGCCTTCTTTCTGGGCGTCAACGGTCTCTGCAGGACAGACCTTTTGCAGCGGATTTTTTCGGATTTACAAAATCCCCTTTATATGGCAGACAGACAGATAGAGGATATTGCCGCCTTTGTCAGCTCACGCATCGGTTACGCTCAGGTCAGCCTGTGTAATTCCTGGGATACCCTTCTTAGCAATGTCCTGTGCGGTCCCGTGGCTCTGCTGGTAGACGGCTTCTCACGGGCAATTCTGATTGATGTGAGAGCCTATCCGGCAAGGAGTATTGCCGAGCCGGATTCAGAGCGGGTCAGCAGAGGCTCCCGGGACGGCTTTGTCGAAACACTTCTTCTGAATGCCAATCTGATTCGCAGACGCATCCGCTCTCCCCGTCTCTGCTTTTCCATGCACTCTGTGGGAAGCGGCAGCCGTACCGATGTCGCTGTCGCCTACCTGACGGATTCCGTGAATCAGGACCTGTTACAGAAGCTTTCCCGGGCTATCGACGCTCTGGAGGTCTCTGCACTGACCATGGGCACAAAAAGTCTTGAGGAGCTTCTGCTGCCGAAGAAGCGTTTTCACCCACTGCCCTCCATCCAGGTGACGGAGCGCCCGGACGTGGCATGCAGCTATCTACTGGAAGGGCACATTCTGGTGCTTGTGGATAATTCTCCTCTGGTACTGATTTTCCCCTGCACCATCTTTCAGTTTATGCAAAGCCCTGAGGATTACTGCAAAAGTCCCTCCACGGGCACCTATTTTCGTCTGGCGCGGCTTCTGTGTATCCCCGTGAATCTGCTTTTACTGCCTGTTTTCCTTCTGCTCACAAGCCGCTTCCCGGATTTTTCCTCCCGGTGGAATCTCCTCTCCACCCCGGATGTCACACCGGAGCGCATCTTTTTTTACGTGCTGGCGGTCGATTTTCTGCTGGATTTATTTAAGTACTCCTCCTCCCTCAGCTCCGGCAGGCTCTCCGGCTCTCTCTCCATGATAGGAGGTCTCATTATCGGCGATATCGCCGTGGAGCTAAGCTGGCTTTCCGTAGAGGTGCTCTTCTACGGTGCGGTTACCCTTCTTGCCTCCCTGTCCGTCTCCGACACGGAGTTTGGTGATGCACTGCGTCTTTACCGGGTTTTCCTGATTTTATCCACAGGCATCCTTGGTCTGCCGGGCTTTATCCTCAGTCTGCTGCTTGTTGTACTCTCAGCTGCCACAACACCGACCTTCGGAGGCTTCAGTTATTTCTGGCCGCTGTTTCCCTTCAACAGAAAAGCCCTGGGAAGACTGCTGTTTCGCAGTCCCACTCCCAAGGCTCAGCCTGATACCGTATGGAATCGGGGAAACGTCCGATAGACCCCTACTCCTGAAGCACGCCCATCAGGCTGTAGGTTTGCCATTTCGGATATTGTACCTCCCTCTCTCCGCTAATATACTCCCAAAGCGTTCCGGCAGACTCTTGCTCCCCCGCAAGCCGAAAGAAATTACGTTTCATAATCTCCAGCCCCTCGTCCGGTTCTAGCCAGGGTATTGCGAATTCATTAAAAATCTCAATCACACGCTCCATATCCAGAGGTGTCTCTGAGTCTCCCAAGGCATAATAATAATGCTCATCGTCCATCAAAACTTCACATTCATAATAGATTGTATCCTCATCCCCATATTTCGGGTCTTCTGCCGCCAGCTCCCTGAGTCTCTCCGATACAACATCATCTCCCATCCTCCATGTCAGAGTTGAGCAAAAGCTTTCCAGCCCTCTATAACCGGTTTCCGAATACAGCTCATGGCATTCCCCGTCTAAAAGAAGCGAAAGGTCTGAGGAGAATACATCTGCGCCCCCTGAGCCGCCGGAGAAAATCAGTCCCTCATAGCTGATGTCTAAATAGCTTCTCGCCCAGCCTGCCCCCCGGTACAGCTGACACAGCTCACCGTCCTCATAGGAAAGGACGACCTCATACAGGGAATCATCGTCCGGTGCATAAATATTCATGCCCGTAAAGCGGAGCAAAAGCTCCTCCTTTCCGTCCAGATTCACATCAATGTAAGTATACTCCACTGCATCCAGCGGTGTCTCCTTTTCACTGGAAAATGCACTGTTCGCAGCGTCCTGATAAAGAGCAATCATCTCACTGAAATAAAGCTCCTGTGTCCCCGCAGACTGGTCATTCGTGTTGTAGCAGTCCTCCACGGGTAGCACAAGCGCCGTTTCCTCATCCTTCAAAAAGCGCTCACAGGCATCCATCGCCAGCCGCGCCTCAGTTCCTGACGATTGCGCCGCAGATGATGTTTGTGCCGCGGACGACGAATACGCCGCGGACGATGATTGTTCAGCAGCTGACGAATGTGCCGACGACGACTGCGCCACTGCCGATGATTGTTCAGCAGCTGACGAAGGTACCGCTGACGACGACTGTGCCACTGCCGACGACGATTGTACCGCTTGCGTCTCATTCCCCTTCAGTCTGTCATAGATGCGGGACCAAACACCATTAAGCTGCTCGTCGTCGGACTGTTCATCGTCGAACCTCTCATCGTCGGACTGCTCGTCTGTCCTTTTACTTCTGTGACTTTTCCCTTCTTCCTCCCCGTCATTCCTGCTGCTGAGTATCCACCAAAGCACCAGTGCCACAATCACCAAAAGCGCCAGCTCCGCGACAATGACAATCCAACCGCACCGTTTTTTCTTATTGTCAGCCATCCCGTCTCCTCCTCGGACAATATTTTTTGTATATTATTTTTTAATCCTTCTGCGACAGACAATGACACCTGCCGCAGCAGCCGTACAGCACACCGTCACACAGAAGCCGGCAGGCAGTGTCGGAAAAGCACTCTCCTTCGCCTCAGCGAATACAATCCGCCCGCTTCCTTCCACAGAACCGTAATCCAGTATCAGCCCCGGATATTTTCCCAGCAGGGGAGAATTGTCTGCCTTTACAACCCCTCCCTCAAAGCCCTGAAGATAATTTGCCAGCACCATGTAATCCTCCATCACATAGTCCAGCACGTTGGCTGCCCCTGCAAACATGGCATAACCGTCTCCAAGCTCCCGAAGCGTATAATTATATCCTGCCAGCCGGTATGTTTTCTCCGGCTTAAGCGGCTCCCAGCTGTCTGTCTCCCTATCGTATATCTTTACATCATGCACGCGGTAGCTTCCTTCAGGTCCGCCTGTCCAGACTCCCTTTTCGTCCTCGCGAGTGGTATCTGTGACAGTGGTATCTATCTGATAGGTCAGACCGGAGACCTGCAGGAAACCGCCGCATTCGTCATTTCCCGCCTCTCTCGCTCCCCACTCCAGCGCATCCAGTATCTGCTGCCCCGTCACTGCCTGCAAACACGCCACATTGCCGAAAGTGTGTATTTCCTTGCAGGTCTTATAAGTGATTTCACCTGTGGTTGCCTGATTGCGGATACCTCCGCCGTTCATGACGGCAACGTCGACCTCCGCCCCCTGACTGTCAAAGAGATAATAAAGGGCATCTGCCGCGAAATCTCCCGTATTTGTCTCCATGCTGCGCACCAGCCTGTTGCCTGCCTCGTCGTAATTATCCAGCGTAACCTCTGCCCGTGCTATGACCTCACCCAGCCTCGCGTCCGTCTCCGCCATCCACTTCTCCTCCAGCTCCCCGGTTGCAGCATCCGGTTCCAGCCGGGGCAGACTCTCCGCTGTCAGCAGCTCCGTTACTATGCCATCCTCCGATATGGTCATCTTACCCACGGCATTGAAGTATTCTCCCGTCTGTGTCAGGATGACCGGATTTCCCTCCTTGTCCGCTATCTCCTTCATGGGAATCGTAGAATGGGAATGACCGTCTATCAGGGCATCCAGACCTGTTGTGTTTGCAATCACGTCCTCCGAGCGCCAGGGCGCTGATGAGACATCGTCTCCAAGATGTCCCAGGGCAATCACTATGTCCGCTTCCTCCAAGACCCCGTCTATCGCTTCCTGAACGGCACGATACAGCTCTTTGCCGTCCTCTCCGCCTGCAATGCCATAGATATAGTTTCCGTCCTCATCCTGAAAGTATGCGGGAGTGGAGGAGGTAAAGGTCTCGGGTGTCGTAATCCCGATTACCGCAATTCTGATTCCGTTTAGTTCAAATATCCGGGCGGCATCCAGCAGCGTCTCTTTCTTCACGCCATCCTTCTCGTGGTAAAAATTGCAGGACAGATAAGGGTATTCCGCCCATTCGACCGCCTGCAGGCAGCCGGACATACCATAGTCAAACTCATGGTTTCCCAGCGTTGCAGCGTCGTACCCCGCCGCATTCATCAGGCTGATAATGGTCTCTCCCTTATCCATGGAGCCGTACGCCGTCCCCTGAATGTGGTCGCCTGCGTCAAGAAGCAGGGCAGCCCCGTAGTACTCCTTCAGCGCTGCAAGCTTTGCATAGGAAATCTCACCGTCAATATAGGTGTGAATATCGTTGGTATAAAGAATCACTGCCTGCTCTGCTTTGGCTGCCTGCGCTTTATCCGCAGCAAGGAGCATTCCTCCCAGCCCGATGCCCAGCGCCGCCATGACTCCTGCCAGCACACCGCGCAGCCTTCTCTTATACCGCTTTCCCAAAAGCTCCACCCCTCTGCTCTTCCTCATCCCTTGTCAACTCCTTCCATCAGAAAAGGAGCAAGTCCGAAGACTCACTCCTTTCTGCTTTACCAGAGCGATAGACGGGACTCGAACCCGCGATTTCCACCTTGGCAAGGTGGCGCTCTACCAACTGAGCCACTATCGCATATCCGACAGGCTTTCACCTGTACTTTGAAGGTATGAATATCCAGACCTCGGCGCAATCTCCTCGGTCAACCTCCTGCCTTACAAAGCATCACCCGCTAAATCAGGGAACACTGCTTTGCCTTGCAGAATGTATGCTCTGCATACAAGAGCAGGTGATGGGAATCGAACCCACGTATCCAGCTTGGAAGGCTGGTGTTCTACCATTGAACTACACCTGCATATATGTTAACGCATTCCGCCGCGCTGCGGCTTCCTGCGGTAATGCCCAGAACCGGAATCGAACCAGTGACACGAGGATTTTCAGTCCTCTGCTC
>CAYZAU010000023.1:0-35264 GCA_964475665.1 uncultured Acetatifactor sp.
CTTTTTCATCACTATTTGTGCCGCCTGCCGAAGGCGGCGGAATGGAGATTAGAATGAGGCTGTCTGTGCCGGGAACGTCACGGATAAGCCTTGACGCGCTCCCCCGAACAAAAAGAATGTTCTCGGAATGGAGATTACAATGAACAGAATTTTAGTGGGAACAACAATATACAACTGGTATGACATTCTCGAAAAGCTGGATTATTGTAAAAAGCACAGCTCCAGACAGACTTACGATAAGGTATTGAAATCATTTATCAGAACGATTCTGTCGGTCGTTATTATCTGTCTGGTTTATGCCGTTATCCTTGTCAGCGGAATGAATTATTTTGATAAACAGATAAATTCTCACATAAGTGAGAATCATATCAGCTACAGCTTTGAGAAAACAGGACATATAAGCGGCGGAATACTATATTACATAGATAACGAGAAATGCGAGGTTGATATGCCTGCTTACGGCTACGACGCGGAGGATTATGAAAGCGGAACGGATTTTAGCATTTATCTGGATGAAAACCGAAAGGTTGTGGATATAAGCCCGATAGATAAAAATGAAATCACTGCGTCAGACAAAATGGTATATTGGATGCTTGGTTCTACGATAGGTGCTGTTTTTGTTCTGGTTCTTTATGCGATATGGGTAGGATGCAGTAAAAGTGTCCTGAATCCGGGCAGGGAGTGGAGTAAATTCGGCAGATGGTTAAGGACAAGGGATGCAGATGAAGAATGGTACTATGGTTAAGACTGCTTCAATGCAGAAAATGCCCGTAGTCAGGAGTTTGCTTTGTTTAGAGATTTTTAAGGTTTCTTTTCGTGCGTTTAACAGGAAAATGTGATACAATTCAGTGTGGCTGTCTGTGGAGTAAACTGCGGACAGCCACACTCCGTTTGATAGGCGGGTGTTAGCCGCAGGCGGCAGCGCTTCGTTTGGGAAGGCAGACGGGAGCAGGCGGAAGGGGTAAAAGGGATAACGGGGAAAAACGAAAAGGCCGCAGAGGAGTGAAGCGGGAAGAAGAATAAAAAAATAAGGACGGGAGAGATATGAAGGAAAAAAAAGCGAGAAAGGTAAAAAAGCACCGCTTTCTGCGGTTTTTGGTGATGCTGGCACTTATTGTCGCATTGTTGGGAGCGGGCTTGTACTCTCTGGTGGGAGTAGTGTATAATAAGCTTAACTACGTGGAGGTTGAGTCGGTGTCGGATTTGCCGATGCAGGAGGACGGGGTCGTAAACGTGCTTCTGATTGGAAATGATTCCCGCGAAAACGGGGAGGACGGACGCTCCGATGCCATGATTCTGCTGTCTCTAAGCAGCAGGACAAGAACCATTTATATGACCTCCCTTTTGCGAGATATGTATGTGGAGATACCGGGGCATGACAATAACCGCCTGAATGCGGCATACTCCTTTGGCGGGGCAGAGCTGCTGATGGAAACCATCGGGGAGAATTTTGATATTCCCGTACACAGATATGTACAGGTGAATTTTGAAGCCTTCGCAACACTGGTGGATGCGGTGGATGGAGTGGAGCTGGAGCTAACTGCGGATGAGGTTGCCTATGTAAACGGTTATCTGGTGGAATATAATATGCTGACCGGACGGGAGCAGGGAACGGACAATCTGGACACCTCAGTCAGCGGGATGATTTCCCTGAACGGTCCCCAGGCGTTAGCCTATTGCAGGAACCGTTACCTGGGGACGGATTTCGGCAGGACAGAGCGTCAGCGGAAGGTGCTGAATGCGGTTATCGCCAAGCTGCCTACGGTATTGCTCACAGACGGCTTTGACCTATTTGATGAGCTGATGCCGAATCTGACAACAAACCTGACGAAGGAGGAGTGCTTCAGACTGACGCTGATGGCAGGCGGTCTGCTGACGCATGAGCCGGTTTCCTCCGTCATCCCGCAGCCGGGAACCTATCAGGATGCCACCATCCGCAAGATGATGGTGCTGGAGGTGGATTTTAACGCGAACAGGCGATATCTGAGGGAGTGCATTTACGGAGAGTAGGACTAGAAAGAATACGGGAGGTACTAAGGGAAATGAACATGGTAATTTTTGCATTTATCGGCATCATGTGTATGTATGTAGGGGTGAAGATTCTCTGCTCCGAGGAACGCAACACGGTTTACAACAAGCGTCCGATAGAGGTGGTCGACGTAAAAAAGTACAATCAGTTCTGCGGATGGCTGACTATCGGCTTTGGCGCGGTGGCAGATTTGACGGTTTTTCTGATGGGAAGCTATACGGGCTGGGTCAGTGTGTTGTGCTCCGTTCTGCTGATTGTTGAAGCGGTGGCAGTGGTCAAGATATACAACAAAGTAGAATTTAAGATGCTGAAAAAGAGGTAACATTCAGAATGAGGGAAAGAATATACGGTGTGCTTGCAGCCGTGCTTGTTCTGCTGGCGGCTTGCGGCGATGATTACCGCCAGTCCGTGCCCGCAGCTGGAGACATAGACAGTGAATATCAGCTTAAGGATGCTGCGGGAAGCACGCAGGCAGATGAGGGGAAGAAGCAGCTTTCTCCGATACAGATGGAGGAAGGAACGAATGAAGCTGTCCCGACGCAGACGGAGGAAGGAACGAATGAAGCGGCTTCATCGCGGCTCTGCATTACTATTTCGGCGGCGGGAGACGTAACCCTCGGCAATTATCTGGGACAGGAATACAGCTACTCGTTCCGCCAGACCTATGAAAAGGTGCAGGACGACAGTTACTTTTTTGAAAATGTAGCGGACATATTCAGCGCGGACGATATGACACTTGTCAATCTGGAGGGACCTCTTACCACAGCCACAGAGGGGCGGCTGGAGCAGACCTACTGCATCAGCGGAGACCCGGCATACGCCGCGATTCTCTCCGCAGGAAGCGTGGAGGCGGTGAGCATGGCGAATAACCACCGCATGGATTATTATGAACAGGGAACGGCGGATACCGTGGAAGCGGTGAAGAATCAGGGAATAGTCTATGCTTATGACGGGAATGTAGGTATCTACGAGACGAAGGGAATCCGTATCGGCTATGTGTCCGTCAACGAGGTGGGACAGGGAGCCGGTGTGGAAAAGTATCTGCAAAGCGGCTTTGAAAAGCTGCGGGAGGAAGAGGCAGATTTGATTTTTGCCTGCTGTCACTGGGGAACGGAGAGAGAATTTTATCCGGAGGAATACCAGCAGACGTTAGGCAGGAAGTGTATTGACTGGGGAGCTGACTTAGTGATAGGCTGTCATCCCCACGTGCTGCAGGGGATAGAGGAATATCAGGGAAAGTATATCGTTTACAGTCTTGGCAATTTCTGCTTCGGCGCAAACAGAAATCCCAAGGATAAGGACTGTATCATCTACCAGCAGAGCTTTTTCTTTGAAAACGGGGAAAAGCAGCCGGAGACAGAGGTCAGGGTGATACCCTGCTCGGTCAGCTCGGTTTCCGACAGAAACGATTATAAGCCGACCCCTGCTTACGGCGGGGAAGCAGAGCGGATTATCGGCAGGCTCAACGAGTACAGTCAGGATTTCGGGATTGCCTTCGACAGCGACGGCTGTCTGATGGACGAAGCGGATTCCGAGTGCCGATGACGGATGCGGAAGACATGATAAGAGGCTGAGTGAGGAGCATACCGCGTGCGGAACGGGAAGGAAAAGGGGAAGCGTATGAGAGGAATTTACTTTAACGGGCGGGAAGCCGTGTACAGGGAGGATTTACCCAAGCCTCTTCCTGCGAAGGGTGAAAGCCTGGTACGGGTATTGATGGCGGCAGTCTGCAATACCGACAGGGAGATTCTGCGGGGCTACCGCCCCGATTTTCAGGGAGTCATGGGGCATGAGTTCGTCGGCTTGGTGGAGGAATCAGAGAAGCGGGAGCTGATTGGCAGACGTGTGGTCGGTGAGCTGAATGCTACCTGTGGCAAGTGTATCTATTGTAGGACGGGACGACCGACACACTGCACGAACAGACGGGTGCTGGGAATGCACGACAAGGATGGCTGCTTCGGGGAATACATGACCATCGACACGACACTTTTGCATCCGATACCGGACGGACTCGAAACGAAGAGGGCAATTTATACAGAGCCGCTTGCCGCTGCCTTTGAGATTATGACACAAGTGTCACTTGAACCGGAGAAAAATATCGCAGTCCTCGGAGACGGAAGACTTGCCTATTGTGTGGTACAGGCAATGTGTGCAGCAGGCAGACGGGTGACGGTAGTCGGAAAGCATCCGGAAAAGCTGGAGCTGTTTGCACCCTTTGCGGATACGACGCTGGAGAGGGAAAAGGAGGGGTACGAAATCGTGGTGGAGGCAACCGGCTCTCCCTCAGGTATCTTACAGGCGTTGGAGATGGTGCGCAAAAAGGGGACTATCGTGCTCAAGAGCACCTATGCGGGCGAGGTTTCCCTGCCCTTCAGCCAGGTGGCTGTGAATGAAATCAGTATCGTGGGCAGCAGATGCGGTCCGTTCCCTCCTGCGATTGAAGCGCTTGCTTCCGGGAAGGCTCAGTTTCCGGAAATCACGCTGTTTTCTCTGCAGGAGTATAGGGAAGCGTTTGGATTTGCGGGCTTTAAGGCAGGCTTTCGACTGTAGGGGACAGGAATTGTCTTTGCAGAAGACTTTTTCCCGGTGGGGAATGTAGAAAAGGAAAGAAGGCAGAAGCTGTGCCGGGCGCACCCGACGCAGCCACTGCAGGAGGAAATACCAAAAGCGGGAAACGCAAAAGGCAGGAAATGCCAAAAGGAAGGAAATGCAAAAAACAGGAAACAAAAAGAGGGTGCGCAGGAAGAGGAAGAGGATGGAGAAGAGAAAACTGGAGAAACTGGGAATTGAGACTTCGCTTCTGGGATTCGGCTGTATGAGATTTCCGATGACGGCGGAGGGAGCCATTGACGAGCCGCTGGCGGAGCAGATGATGGACAGGGCGATTGCTGCCGGAGTGAACTATATCGACACGGCATATCCCTATCATGGCGGTGAGAGTGAGACCTTTGTGGGTAAGGTTCTGAAAAAGTATGACAGAAAAAGCTTTTATCTTGCCACAAAGCTGCCCTGCTGGAAGGTGCAGAAGCCGGAGGATGCGGATGCCATTTTTGAGGAGCAGCTCAAAAAGCTGCAGACGGACTACATAGACTTTTATCTGCTTCATGCCCTGAATGCAGAGCGCTTTCAGGAAATGAAAAGACTTGGCTGTGTGGAAAAGCTGGAGGAGCTGAAGAAGCAGGGTAAGATTAAATATCTTGGTTTTTCCTTCCATGATACCTATGACGTATTCGAGGAAATTTTAAATTACAGGGACTGGGATTTCTGTCAGATTCAGCTGAACTACATGGATGCCGCAGAGCGTGAGGAGTTTCAGCAGGCGGGGATGAAGGGCTATCGTCTGACGGAGGAGAAGAACGTTCCGCTCGTTATCATGGAGCCTGTCAAGGGAGGCTCTCTGGCGGCATTTCCGGAGGACATTACGCAGATGTACAGGGAGCTTGACCCGGAGGCATCCGCGGCGAGCTTTGCACTGCGCTGGGTGGGAAGCCTGCCTAATGTTAAGGTTGTTTTAAGCGGAATGTCTACCATGGAGCAGGTGGAGGATAACTTAAAGACCTTCGGCGACTTCAGACCGCTTTCCGAGAAGGAAAGCCGGACGGTTGACGCCGTTGTGGAGCTGATTAACAGCCGTATCCAGAACGGCTGCACGGGCTGCAATTATTGTATGCCCTGTCCCGCAGGCGTAAATATTCCCCAGAACTTCCGCATCTGGAATGTATACCATATGTACCGCAATTATGACATGGTGAAGGACAGATGGGAGGGAGGGCTTCCCGAAGAGAACAAGGCAAAGAACTGTATCAAGTGTGGAAAATGTGAAAAGGCATGTCCTCAGAAGCTTTCCATTCGGCAGGATTTGGAGCGGGTACAGGCAGATTTGGACAAAAAAGAGTATCGCATATAAGCGGTAGGACAAAGAGCAGGGGAGGGGCTATGGAGAAGGCGTTTAAGCTGGATTTTGAGAATGACAGAACGGGAAGTCTTTACGTGAACTGCTGCGGCTGTTCCAGGACGGAGAGTCTGCACAGCTTTGGACCGGCATCCAAGCCTCATTACCTGATTCACTATGTACTCAGCGGCAGGGGGATTTTCCGTTTTCATGATAAGGAATACCGACTGGAGGCGGGATACGGTTTTCTGATACAGCCGGAGGAGCTTGCCTTTTATCAGGCGGATAAGGATGACCCCTGGAGCTATCTCTGGGTAGGCTTCGGAGGCAGCCGTGCGGAGGAATATCTGACCTCCATGGGGCTGTCCGCGAGGCATCCCATTTTTTCCTGTGACAGGGACGGGGAGCTGTATGCCATTGTGCGGGACATGATGGAGCATAATACCATCGGAATGGCGAATGACCTTCGCAGAAACGGTCAGCTCAGCGTTTTTTTGTCGGTGCTGGCAGAAAGTGCCGGAGTGCCGGCGGGAGAAGAAGGAGACAAGGGAAACAGATATGTGCAAAAGGCGGTCTCCTTTATTCAGAGCAATTACTGTAATCCCATCAGGGTGACGGATGTGGCGGACTATGTCTGCATCAACAGAAGCTATCTGTATACTCTTTTTCAAAATTATCTGGGGATGTCTCCCCAGCAGTTTCTCACGACCTTTCGTATTACCAAGGCAAGGGAGCTTTTAGAGTCCACCACCTACTCCATCGAGAGTATTGCCCAGTCCTGCGGCTATAGCGACGCGCTGGTCTTTACCAAGGCGTTTCGTGCCATGAAGGGAATGTCTCCTTCGCAGTATCGCAGGGAAAGCCACAGGGAGAGCTCGAGGGAGCAGCTGAAGGAGGTGGAGGATTTAATTGCCAGACTGCTTGTGTAACGGTAGCACGCTGAATACTCAGCGTGCTTATTATTCGGCGTGCTTCATCAGGTCGGAAACGCTGTCGTACAGAAGGACGATATAGCTGCCATCCTGATAGACCTCTTTGCCGGCCTGCACGGCGGCTGCATCTGAAAATTCCGCATATTCCTCTGCACTCAGAAGCAGAAAGACCTCATCTGTGCAGTAATTATCCTCGTAGTATCTGACGGGGGAGGACCATTTAAAGTATTCCAGATGGACGGGGTCGCCGATATTGGCAAGCTCTACCGCGCCCTCCGTCAGCTCCGTGATGATATTTCCGTTTGTATAGGTGGCAAAGCCGAAGGAATAGCCGTTTTCCTCCAGAAACTGTGCGACGGCACGTTTTTGTGCATTTTTATCCACGGACACGAAGGAAAAGGTGGTTTTTGCCGTTCCAAGCAGGATGCAGCCCGCAAAGAGAAGCGCAACCAGCGCCCGGTCAAGGGGGAAGGGCTCTTTTTCCAGATAGAAGCAAAGCACCGGAAGTGCAAAAATCAGAATCGTGATATAATACCGGGGCACCATGGTGCTGGTGGTAAACACGAAAACAAATACGTTCACGAAAAAGCTTACAATGAGAAACAGAGTGGTAAACAGGCGGAAGCCGGCTCTGCTTTCTCTTTTTTTGCTCTTTGCGGCGCTGTAGACAAGCAGTCCTAACAGCAGGAATGCGGCGAGAGAGATAATGCCGCGCAGGGACAAAAAGCCCTTGTCCGGAATGTAGCCGAAGAGCATCAGCAGGCAGCCGAGGGCATTCTGCAGCCGCTCAAAGAGGACACCCTGGTACAGGGCGATGAAATTGGTGGCACCGTAGGTCTGGAAAACATATCGCCTGCTGACCCACAGGACGTTGATAACGTAGCCTGAAAGGCTGGCAGCAGCGCCCAAGAGGCTGTAGAGAAAAACAGTCATTTCCCTGCTCTTCCACAGACGGCGAAGCCGTATGGCAGAAGGCTGTCTGCGAAGCGCCTGAAACTCCTCTCCGCCCATAAGGAAAATAAGAGCGGTCAGAGCCAGAGGAAACTGCAGGGCAAGAAGATAGCGCACGCCGGACATACCGCAGATGACGGCAAGCCCCAGATAGAGAAGGAGAACAATTCCCTTTCTCCAGCCGCTTTTTTCCCTGCCTGCAAGCCGCAGAAACATTCCAAAAAAGAGAAGAATCAGAATGACATGGGACATATAAGTATTTCCCAGCTGCATATGTGTCAGCATGGTCTCCGAAAAAGGCAGCAGCAGCAGACAGGAGCTGAGCACGGTCAGAGGACGTGACACCTTAAGCGGCTTCATAAAGTAGAAGTAGGAGGCAAGCATCAGTCCGTAAAATGTGAGGTTTGTGACGGTGCGGATAAGCTTCCAGTCTTCGGTAAGATGAAACAGCGGTCCCATTATCAGCTGCGTGTACAGAATCCTAAACTCCGTGGAATAATACCAGTCCGATGTGGCAAACAGCCGTCCCTCCTCCGAGAGCAGACGGGAGAAAATCATTTCTGCCGCCATATCGGAATCCAGCCAGTGGTCCTGCCAGAAAAGATTTAAGATAAGCAGTATAAAAAGGCTGAAGCCAAGAGCTGCCCAGGGTAGGAAGCGTAAGATTTTTTTTCGCATGATAAGCCTCATTTCTGAGAACGGTTTCCGGGTTGAAATAGCAGGCGGCAGGAATCCGGAAAGGCATTTTTCCTGCCGCAGGCGGGGTTATCTGTGACGTTCTCGGCACAAATAAGCCTGAAAGGTGAAGGACTCCCTCATTGAGGGAGCTGTTCGGACAGGAAGTTTAAAATCCTCAGTCCGGCAAGATAGCGGCCGTATTCGTTGTAGTGAGCTCCGTCCGAGAGAATCTCTGTCAGAGTAACTCCCTCTCCCGGAAAGGCATGGTAAAAATCAAGAAACAGTATGTCCAGTTCCTCGGCGAGGGAGGCACAGGCATCACGATAGGCCTTCAGCGGACTGCCTGTCTGGCTCTGCGACTCTGTTCCGTTTTTGAAATAGGTGGTTTTCCCGGGGCTCATAAGGATGAAGAGAGCGTCCGGGTAGGCTTCCCGCAGAGCGGAAATCCCGGTGCGCAGACCTCCTGTATAGGTGGAAGCATCAGCCGGATTCTCCTGATTCTCCACGGAACGTCCGCAATAATAATCATTCAGACCATAATTGATGATAAAGCAGAGCTGCCGCCCCTCGTGCAAGGCCGCGGCAAATGACCGCACTCCCTGCTCATGTCTGCTTAATTCGGAGACATCCTGTGAACCGTTCTCCTGTGCGGGGTCAGTCTGCGAGCCGTCTCCCTGTGAACCGTTCTCCTGTGCGGGGTCAGTCTGCGAGCCGTCTCCCTGTGAGCCGTTCTCCTTTGCGTGGCTCTCCTGCATCTTGGCGAGCAGATTGTCCGCCATAACGGGGAAGGAGAAATCGTCCGGGTCATCGTTGGAGGCGAGAGCGCCGCCTAAGGCACAGTTAAACACGGAAGCACCGCTAAAACTGTGGATGACACCGGGGATGGAGAGAGAACCGGAATAGTTCCCAATCACGCTGTCCCCCAGAAAGACAATATCCCAGTCCGATAAATCAGGATACATGGAGGGTGCAGAAAGCTGCTGCTGTACCAGTGCGGCAGTTTCAGCCAGCATGCTGGCCGCGTTGGAGCTGTTGATTTTCAAGTGGTCGTCATTATGGGTCAGCAGGAAAATGACCTCGGAGATTTCCTTTGTGGTGGTAAAATCACTGAGATAATGGTCTGAGCTTTGTATCAGCCATTCCTGTCCGCCCACATAATAGGTGCAGATGTTTGTCCTGCCGTCCAGAAGCTGTGCAAATTCCTGATACAGGACATAGGCGGTGGTTCGCTCCTGCTCTGATACGGAAAGCCAGTGCTCCATGGAGGGGTAGCTCAAATAAAATTCAAAGGAGGTCTCCGGGAAGGCATCAGCCATCGGGAAAAGATAAGCCTCGAAGGCAGCCTTGATTTCCAGAATGTCGTTATCGGTATTTTTCCAGAGAAGCATGGGTTCCAGACCGACATAGACACATCGGATTTCATTTCCGGAGGAAAACACGGCTGAGAGATATTCGTCCAGCTCATCCGTGCTGCGGATGCAGTGAGAGGTTTTCACAAACGTATCAGTTCCCAGATAATATGGAAAATTCTCCACGGGATAGGGAGAAATGTCGTACATGGAAAAGAAAACACCATCGTAGGCTGCCGTGGAGAGCATGGACAAATCCTGCCGCTTTTCGGCGTTGGCAAACTGCACCACAACAAAGCCCCCGGCGGCGAGCGCCAGAAGCAGAGAGACGATAATGACGGTTCTTTTCAGTATTTTTCCTGACATTCTCTATCCTCCGCCCAAAAGTTTATCATAAGATGCGGGAGGAGACAAGAAAAAAGAAAAAGGAATCAAGTGAATTTAACATTTTAACAGGTACAAAGAACAAAAGGATGTAGAAATCCTTTTGTTCTTTGTGTATATTGGGAACATCAGGACATATTTTCCACAGGAAGGGCAGGGAGGAGACGGAGATGAAGGAAACGCTTTTGAAAAGGTTTGCGGAGGTATTCGGTGACGCAGAGGGTGCACAGGTTTATTTTGCTCCCGGGCGCGTCAATCTGATAGGAGAGCATACCGATTACAACGGAGGGCATGTATTTCCCTGTGCGCTGACCATCGGTACTTACGGGGTTGCGCGGCGGAGGGAGGACAACAGACTTCGCTTTTACTCCATGAATTTTGAACAGCTGGGTGTGCTGGAATCCTCGCTGGAGGAGCTGGTGTACTCTGCGGAGGCAGACTGGACGAATTATCCGAAGGGAGTTATGTGGGCATTCGGAGAAAAAGGGATGAAGCTTCCCTGCGGGATGGATTTGCTTTTAAACGGCAACATACCAAACGGCTCAGGGCTTTCCTCCTCGGCATCCGTGGAGGTGCTGACAGGCTTTATTCTACGGGATTTCTTCGGCTTTGAGGTGTCCAATCGGGAGCTTGCACTTATCGGACAGTATGCGGAAAACAAATTCAACAAGGTAAATTGCGGTATCATGGATCAGTTTGCCATTGCCATGGGAAAGAAAGATCATGCCATCTTCCTTGACACGGCAGATTTGTCCTATGAGTATGCGCCCATTGAGCTGAAGGGAGCAAAGCTGGTGATTGCGTGCAGCAATAAGAAGCGCGGACTGGGCGATTCCAAGTACAATGAGCGCCGAAGTGAATGCGAGACAGCGCTGGCAGAGCTGCAGCAGGTAGTAAAGATTCATTCGTTGGGAGAGCTGGACGAGGAGAAGTTTGACAAATTTGCCTCTATTATCAAGAGCGATGTGAGAAGAAGGCGGGCAAAGCACGCTGTTTACGAGAACAGGAGAACCATCCGCGCCGTGGAAGCACTCAGGGCAGGAAAGCTGGAGGAATTCGGAGGTCTGATGAATGCCTCCCATGTCTCCCTTCGGGATGATTATGAGGTGACGGGCATTGAGCTGGATACTCTGGTGGAAGAAGCATGGAAGATTGACGGCGTCATCGGCTCCCGCATGACAGGGGCGGGCTTTGGCGGCTGTACCGTGAGCCTTGTAAAGGATGAGGCGATAGAAGCCTTTATTGAGCAGGTGGGAAGCGCTTACCTGAAAAAAATCGGGTATGCTGCCGACTTCTATGTAGTGGAAATCGGTGACGGACCGGTGAAGCTGTAGAACCAAGAGAGGGCGGGAGCAGACAGAGCATCGTTCGCCACGTGCAGAGAGAAGAAGATGCGGATGAGGGTGTATGCGAGCCATGATGCCGCGGAGGCGGAGAACGGACAAGGGCAGGGAAGGGAGACGGAAAGCATGGAGAAAATTCAAGAGGATATCGGCAGGCTGGTCGCTTATGGAGTGCGAACAGGGCTTGTGCCACAGGAAGATATTATCTATACCATAAACCGACTGCTGGAGCTGTTCGGGCTGGAGGAGGCGGGAGAAGCCTTGCAGACAGCCGAAACCGCGCAGGCAAAGAAGAGTGCAGAGACAATTCCTAATGAGGAAGCGGGAGGCGGAGCGGAAATATCCGCAGCCGCAGGGACGGGAAACGGTGTGGAAACCGTTGCTTCGGAGGATACGCCGGAAGCAATTTTGGGGCGTATGTGTGATTATGCCTTTGAGAAGGGACTGATTGCGGAGAATACGGTAACCTACAGGGATTTGTTCGATACAAAGCTTATGGGGCTTTTGATGCCGCGTCCCAGCGAGGTTATCAGAACCTTCCGAAGGCTGTACGAGACAGAGTCACCCGAGGCAGCAACCGACTATTACTATAAGCTGAGCGGGGATTCGGATTATATCAGACGTTACCGCATCTGCCGAGATGTAAAATGGGTGACTCCTACGGAATACGGAAATTTGGATATCACGATTAATCTGTCAAAGCCGGAGAAGGATCCTAAAGCGATTGCTGCCGCAAAAAGCGCAAAGCAGTCGGGTTATCCGAAATGCCTGCTGTGCCGGGAAAATGAGGGCTATGCGGGGAGAATCAATCATCCTGCCAGACAGAATCATCGCATCATTCCGGTGACGATCAATGACAGCAGCTGGGGATTTCAGTATTCACCGTATGTCTACTACAACGAGCATTGTATTGTATTTAATTCCAGACACACACCTATGCGGATAGAGCGCGCGACCTTCAGCAAGCTCTTTGATTTTGTAAAGCAGTTTCCTCATTACTTTGTGGGCTCAAACGCAGATTTGCCGATTGTGGGCGGCTCGATTCTAAGCCATGACCATTTTCAGGGTGGGCATTATGAATTTGCCATGGCGAAAGCACCGATGGAAAGAACCTTTGAGGTGGAAGGCTTTGAGGATGTGGAAGCAGGCATTGTCAAATGGCCCATGTCCGTCATCCGGCTGCGCGGCAGGGAGACGGAGCGGCTGATTGCGCTGGCGGACAGAATTCTGGAGAAGTGGCGTGGCTATACGGACGAGGAGGCATTTATTTATGCCTTTACCGACGGGGAAGCGCACAATACCATCACGCCCATCGCCAGAAGGAGCGGGAAAAACTATGAGCTGGATTTGGTGCTGAGAAATAATATTACAACGAAGGAGCATCCGCTTGGGGTATATCACCCGCACGCAAAGCTGCATCATATCAAAAAGGAAAATATCGGACTGATTGAGGTGATGGGGCTGGCGGTGCTCCCTGCGAGACTAAAAAGCGAGATGGCTAAGCTGCGGGAGGCAATTCTTGCGGGTGAGAATCTCAGAGAGGACGGGGAGCTGGCGAAGCACGCGGACTGGGTGGAGGAATTTACACCAAAGTATGAAACACTAAGCAGGGAAAATCTGGATGAAATTCTACAGCAGGAGATAGGACTGGTTTTCCTTGAGGTATTGCAGGATGCCGGGGTCTATAAGAGAACGCCGGACGGACAGGAAGCCTTCGACCGATTCATAAAGGAAATTGTTTGAGAATACTGCTTTTCACGGCCGGAAAACGGCAGTCAGCCTATACCCGATTCAGCGGCGAAGCACCGTTGAATCGGGTAAGGCGTTTTTTATTGCTGAATCAGCCTTTTCCAGCGATCGTTATCTGTCAGGAAGCCATAGGTTTCCTCATCACGAAAACAATTCTGCAAATCCCTTTTCAAATCCGTCAGGAAGGCAGAGCCTGTATCTTGGAAATTCATATGCGAATACAATTCAGATTTGGAAAAATCGGAGATGCTTTCTGCGCAATCAAGCATCGTTTCCATTATATCCAAAAGCCTCTCAACATCTTTTTCAACGGTTGCAAGCTCCAGCTTGCAGGCTGCCTCGTTATATTTTCCCATTTCAAGTAATTTTGCTAATCCCTGCTGCTTGTCTGTAAACAGATGAGCCTTTTTGAAATCCTTCTCCTTCATTGACAGCAGATACAGATTCTGTAAAGCCATATTCAGAATCTGATATCCGGAAAAAAGCAGCTCCTCGGAGGTCTTGTAGGCGTCATCCGTTTTTCCGGTTTTGTTATAGAGCATTGCCTGCTTCAGCTTATACTGCGGATTCTGCCGTGAATAATAGGTCAGATACGTTTCGGCTTTTTCATACTGCTCATTGCGCAGATAATAGGAAAAAAGGCAATCGGCAGCCTGGGTGCGAAGTGCTTCGTCCTCGCTCTGCAAAACCCTGTCGTAGCAGCTTAAAATATATTCATCGTAATCGGAGGCATCCGTAACCGGCTTGAACAGACGCTGGGCATCCAAAATCGATGCCAGCTGCCAGATTAACGTCAGACAATTCGGATAGAGCTCGAGCTTGGATTTTGCCCAGAGAAAGACTTCCGCATAATCCTGTGTTTTAAGACGGGTATCGGTCTCCAGAACAAGGCTATTGATTTCTTCCTGCGTCAGTTCATCCTGAAAGGAAAAAAGTGCATCCAAAGAAATATTTAGCAATCTGGCAATCGGTGCAAGCAGCGTAATGTCAGGATAAGAATTATCATTCTCCCATTTATTCACTGCGGATGCCGTGACACCCAGACGGGTTGCCATTTCCTCCTGGGTCAGTCCGTTTTCTTTTCTATATTTTCGTATTGTTTTCCCTATTTGCATGGTATGAGTCTCCTGTCATATATTCACATCGGCCTATGTGTCAAAATTATGATACCAAAAGAAGAAGGGGGAAGCAATGGAGCAGATGTTAATGAACAGGAAATAAAATTAACCATGGCTCAATATTTCCTGCTCCTGAGAAATTCCCGACCTCTCTTAGCGGATTGTCAGAAATCCATAAAAACAGGAAACTACTTTTGTGGAATTGGTTTCTTGTTAAGCCGCGCAGATATATGCTACAATAATGGAAACCAAAACGCGAGAATCAGTTTCCGCCGCAGCTGCCTGTATTAAGGGTATTGCAGGCAGCTGCGGTGCGAAAATGAGGGAACAGCTCGGGAACGGAGGAAGAATGCAGAAAAAGGAGCAGGCAGAAAAGCAGCCAGAAAAGCAGCCGGAGAAGCCGACAGAGACAAAGAAGGAGCAGGCAGAAAAGCAGGCGGAGCTGCGAGAGGAAATTCTGGAAGGAACCATGCAGATATTTAATCAAAAAGGATTGAAATTTACCATGGAGGATGTTGCGAAGGGACTGAAAATAAGCAAGAAAACGATATATACCGTATTTCGGGACAAGGAGGAGCTGTTTCTGAATATGGTCGATTATCTGTTTAATACCATCAAGGAAAGTGAGAGACAGGTGGTAGGGAATACAGAGCTGTCCACCCTGGAAAAAATCAGGGCAATCCTCGGGGTTATGCCGGAAAGGTACAGGGAGATTGATTTCAGACAGCTCTATCTGCTGAAGGAAAAGTATCCGCGAATATATCGACAGGTGGAAAACAGGCTGGAAACAGGCTGGGAAACTACCATTATGCTGATAGAACAGGGAATCCGGGAGGGAGTTATCCGTCCTGTGCGGATACCGCTGGTAAAGCTGATGATGGAGACTGCGCTGGAGCAGTTTTTCCAGAGGGATATACTGATTCGCAACGGGATTACCTATCAGCAGGCATTGGAGGAGGTCGTCAGCATTCTGGTTGACGGTATGGTGGTGCGGCGCTAAGAGGGGCAGGTGGAAGAGGAAAGGGGCAGAAGTGAGCTGCCGCAGGAGAGAAGGGAAGTGGAGGAAAGCATGGAGAAGGAAAGAGCGAGGATTATTTTCGGAAATGAAATGTCCGGTAAGGTCTACCGGAAGGCATTGAAATCCAAACAAAAATATCAAAAAAGGTATGGGGATGATTCACAGGCGGATTACCGGCCTTATCTGGAAAAAAACGCGCACATCGGGCAGGAGCTGGGAGTGGTGGACATAAGGCTTCAGCAGGACGGCAGGACGGCAGAGGGCAGTCTGTCCTTCGATGAGGAGAGGGGTATTATCGTCGGCAACATCCGTATGGGCTTCGGACATTACAGAATTTCAATGGCGATTGCGTCCGCCGCTCATGCCATGGGCTACATACCGTACTGGATGGATTTAAACTCTTTTCCGCAGACAGTCTGCACAAAGGTTATCAGCGCACAGAATAATCTGTATTCGCTTGGCTCGCGGCTGTCAGGAAAGAGCAGACTGTTTAACAGGCTGGTGTGGGAGCCAATGAATTACGAGGGCTTCAGAAGGCTCAGCTATAATGCCTCCGACCAGAAGAATGCAGAGCTGATGGCTCCGATATTTCGGAATGTTCCCAAGGAGCTTCCGCTGGTGGCGACGCATGTGTGGCCGGCACAGGCAGCGCTGCACGGGGGTATGAAATATGTGGTGAATGCGATTCCTGATAACTGGCCCATGGCGCTGCATCTGGCGGAGGGCAGCCTGCACACCGTCCAGACGCATTATGCCTGGCAGGGGTATCGGATTCTGAACGGAATGCGGGGGGAGGATGTACTAAGACCTATGCCGGAGGAGGCTCTGGTCTGCACGGGACATTACATCGACCATGAGCTGGTGAGCAATATTGAGGCAGACTGTGGGGAAAGACTGCGGCGCAGGAAGCAGGGAGAGCCGATGAGATTTCTGCTGACGATAGGCGGAGCGGGTGCTCAGAAGGAAATTTTTGCGGCAATCATCAGGCGGCTGCTGCCGGAAATTACGGCAGGGCGGGCAGCACTTTACGTCAACGTGGGAGATTATCGGAATGTTTGGGAGGAGCTTTTACAGGAAATCCCGGAGCTTGGAAGGACAGCCGTTGAGCATTTGAATAACTTTGAGGAGACCAGACGCTTTGCGGAAAATGCCCTGACCGGATATGTGGAGGGAATTCACGGCTTTTATCATGCAGACATTTTCGAGGCGGTTTACTGCACAAATCTGCTGATGCGCAGCTGTGATGTGCTGGTTACAAAGCCCAGTGAGCTTGCCTTTTACCCGGTGCCCAAGCTCTTTATCAGGCGGGTGGGAGGTCATGAACAGTGGGGAGCAGTGCACTCGGCAGAGCTGGGGGAGGGCACATTGGAGTGCAGGGATATTCCACACACCCTGCAGATGCTGGAGCTGTTCCTCGGGGAAGAAACGCTGCTTCGGGATATGTGCGGAGCCATTGTGCGAAATAAGGCAGCAGGGGTATATGACGGAGCCTATAAGGTAGTGGAGCTTGCCATGCAGAGAAGGAAACAGGAAGTCAAAAAGTGCCAGCCGTGAGGCGGGAATATGGAAAAGAAGAAAAGGAAACAGGAAGCCCAAAAGTGCCAGCCGTAAGGCGGGAATATGGAAAAGAAGAAAAGGAAGCAGGGAACAAAACGCGTCAGCCGTGAGGCGGAAACGTAAGAAAGACGCGGAGAAAGCAGGGAAAGGGAAGGGAGAGCGGATATGAGCTTGTCGAGGAAGGAAAAGGTTTCATTTGGTTTGGGAGCGGTCGGAAAGGATATGGTCTATATGCTTTCTGCCAGCTACATTTTGTACTATTATCAGGATATTCTGGGAGTCAGCTCCATCACTATGGGCATCATGCTGATGGCGGCGCGAATTTTCGATGCCTTCAATGACCCGATTATGGGCGTGATTGTGGCAAAGACGAGGACAAGGTTTGGTAAATTCAGACCGTGGCTGCTGATAGGAACTGTCACAAATGCCATTATTCTTTATCTGATGTTTGCTGCGCCGCCTGCATTGGGAGGAGCGGGACTGGCGGCTTATGCTTCTGTGACGTACATTCTTTGGGGCGTCACATACACGATTATGGATATTCCCTTCTGGTCCATGATTCCGGCGTTTACGCAGGGAGGGAAGGAGAGAGAGAATCTCTCCACGCTGGGACGTTCCTGTGCCAGTGTGGGCTCTGCGCTGATTGTAGTGCTGACCATGAAGTGCGTCTATCTGCTGGGTCAGGGCAACGAGAGAGAGGGCTTTAAGTGGTTTGCACTGATTATTGCGGTGCTCTTTGTGGCGTTTATCCTGATTACCTGCATCTGCATACGGGAAAAATCCACGGTGGATATGGATTCACCGTCTGTGGGCGAGATGTTTAAGGCACTGCTTCGCAATGACCAGGCAATGGCGGTGGTGATTACCATAGTTCTGGTAAACAGCGCGGTGTACATTACCTCAAATCTGGTGATTTATTTTTTTAAATACGATTTTGGCGGAGAGGCATGGTATGACAGCTATACGCTGTTTAACACCTTCGGCGGCGGGGTGCAGATTTTGTCCATGATGCTCTTTTTCCCACTGCTGCGTAAATTCATGAGCGCCATCAGGGTGTTTCATGTGAGCTTTGCCATGGCGATTGCAGGCTATCTGGCGCTGCTGCTTCTGACCTTTACCGATATGTCGAATCTGTTTCTGCTGCTTGTGCCGGGCTTCTGTATCTTTGCGGCAAGCGGAATCCTGACGGTGCTCTCCACAGTTTTTCTGGCAAACACCGTAGATTACGGCGAATTAAAAAATAAGCGCCGGGATGAAAGTATCATTTTCTCTATGCAGACTTTTATGGTAAAATTAGCTTCAGGGATAGCGGTTCTGATTTCCTCCGTCTGTCTGGAGCTGTGCAATCTCAGCGCAGACACACAGGAGGCAGCGACCGTTGCGGAGGCAGCTTCCTCCTCGGTGGCGGGGCTTAGGATTACCATGACTGTATTTCCGGTACTGGGGCTTTTGGCGGCAGCGGTTATCTTTCGGAGAAGGTATATACTGACCGAGGAAAAGATGGCAGAAATTGCAAAGGCGATTCAAGGGAAAGGCGAAGACAATGATTTGGAGACAGGAGCAGACATTCTTACTGAGCACAAATAAAACCAGCTATGGCTTCAGGGTACTGGAGAGCGGACACCTGGAGCATCTTTATTACGGCAGAAGAATAAGCCTGCCGGATGGGGAGGGGCTGGAGGCGCTGACGGAAAAGCATGTGTTCGCGCCGGGGAATACGGTTGTCTATGACGGGGAGCACGGAAGCTTTTCACTGGAGGACATAAGGCTTGAAATGTCAGCCTGCGGAAAGGGAGATACAAGAGAGCCGTTTCTGGAAATTGAGCATGCGGACGGAAGCATCACCTCGGACTTTTTGTTCGAGGAGGTGAGCGTGCAAAAGGGACGAAGGGAGATGGAGGGGCTGCCCTGCTCCTACGGGAGCACAGAGGAGGTGGAGCAGCTTTGTGTCACCCTGCGGGACAGACACTATCAGCTGGTGCTGGAGCTGTATTATTACGTGTATGAGGCATGTGACGTCATCTGCAGAAGTGCCAGACTGAGGAACGAGAGCGGCGAGACCATAAAGCTGAGGAGGCTTATGAGCCTGCAGCTCGACTTAGAGGAGAGCGGGTATGTATTTACAGCCTTCGGCGGTGCATGGGCACGGGAGATGGAGCGCAGTGATGTCAGGCTCTGTGCGGGAAAGCATGTGAATGCTTCTTATACGGGAACCTCCTCCAGTCATGCAAATCCCTTTGTGATGCTAAGCAGAGAGCATACAGGAGAGGATTTCGGGGAGTGCTACGGGGTAAACCTGATTTACAGCGGAAACCATTACGAGTCCTGTGAAGTGAGCAGCTTCGGAAAAACCAGACTTTCCGCAGGAATTAACCCTCAATCCTTCTGCTGGCTGTTGCAGTCCGGCGAGGCGTTTGAGGCGCCTGAGGCGGTGATGACCTATTCAGCGGAAGGCTTCAACGGTATGAGCGGACAGCTGCACCGCTTTGTGAGGGAGCATATTGTAAGGGGAGAATGGAAGAAAAAGGAGCGTCCTGTCCTGCTGAACAGCTGGGAGGCTGCCTATTTTGACATCAACGAAAGAAAGCTGCTGAATCTTGCAAGGGCGGCAAAGGAGGTTGGGATTGAGCTGTTTGTCATGGACGATGGCTGGTTCGGAGAGCGCAAGGACGACACCACCTCTCTCGGAGACTGGGAACCAGACCCCGGTAAGCTGCCGGGAGGACTGGCGGGGCTTGGAAGAAAGCTGAAAGAGCTGGGACTTATGTTTGGCATCTGGGTAGAGCCGGAGATGGTCAGCGTAAAGAGTAAGCTCTATAAAAAGCACCCGGACTGGGCGCTGGAGATACCGGGAGCGCCGCACTCAGAGGGAAGACATCAAAGGATTCTCGACCTGACGAGGACGCAGGTGCAGGACTATCTGATAGAGGCGATGAGCAGAGTGCTTTCCTCTGCGGAGATTTCCTACGTGAAGTGGGACATGAACAGAAATTTTTCAGACTGCTTTTCCGCAGCCCTGCCTCCGGAGAGGCAGGGAGAGGTATTTCACCGCTATGTGCTGGGACTTTACCGCTGTATGCGGGAGCTGACGGAGCGCTTTCCGCACATTCTCTTCGAGGGCTGTGCATCGGGCGGCAACCGTTTCGATCTGGGCATCCTCTGTTATTTTCCCCAGATATGGGGCAGCGATAACACGGACGCGCTGTGCAGGGCGCAGATGCAGGAGGGGTACAGCTATGGCTATCCGCTGTCGGTGGTGAGTGCCCATGTGTCAGACAGTCCGAATCATCAGACCCTGCGCTGCACGCCGCTGGAAACAAGGTTTCAGGTAGCCTGCTTCGGAAGCTTCGGCTATGAGTGCAATCTGTGTGATATGAGGTCAGAGGAGCGTAAGGCAGTCAGGGAACAGATTACATTTTACAAAAGATGGCGGAGCGTTCTGATGCAGGGAACGCTCTATCGGAGCAGGAGCTTTGCCGATAGGGCGGCGGGGGGAAGCGTGCTCTCCGGCGGGAAGGGAAATCTGATGGAATGGACGTGCGTCTCCCCGGATGGAAGAAGGGCGGTCGGACTACTCATGCAGAAGCTGGTTTATCCCAATACCCAGCTGCACATTTACAGACCAAAAGGACTGCTGGAGGGGGAGCGTTACCATTTCTGCAACAGGAGACTTACCTTTAACGTAAAGGAGTTCGGAAGTCTGGTTAATACGGTTACACCGGTGCACGTAAAGCAGGATTCGCTGGTGCACAACCTGATTGCGAAGTTTGTCAAGCTGGAGGGAGAGACGGAGGAGCTTTATGCCACGGGAGATACCCTGATGAATGCGGGAGTGCGCCTGAAGCAGGCGTTCAGCGGTACGGGCTTTAACAGTGAGGCACGCTTTTTCCCGGATTTCGCATCGCGTCTCTATCTGATGGAGGCAGCCCAGAAGCAGGCGGAAGCCGCCTCTGAAGGGAAGGCAGCAGAGGCAGAAAAGGCGGCAGGGACAGCGGCTGAAAGGGCGGCAGAGGAAGAGACTGAAAAAGCGACAGGAGCAGAGGCTGAAAAAGCGGCAGAGGAAGAAGCTGCAAAGGAAGCAGAGAAAGCGCCAGAAAAGGCGGTAGGAGCAGCAGAAGAAAAGGGAGAGCGGGAATGAAGCTGGCTTTGATAAGTGACGTACATGGGAACTATAAGGCGCTGGAGGCGTTCCTCGATTATATCAGGGAGCATCCCGTGGACGGCATTATCGGACTGGGAGACTATGTGACGGACAGTCCTTATCCCCGGAGAACCCTGCGGCTTCTGTATGAGATGAGGGAAAGCCATCCCTGCTGGCTGCTGCGTGGAAACAGGGAGAATTATCTGCTGGACAATGTGGATAACCGCATGGGCTGGAAGCCCTCTTCTGCAAACGGCGTTTTATACTACACCCTGCAGAATGTCGAGGCACAGGATTTGGAATTTTTTGCTTCTCTGCCGACGGAGCGGGAGCTGGCGTTAGAGAGTCTTCCACCCCTGTATCTCTGCCACGGAACGCCGGGCAGGGTGAGGGGAAACGTCAACGAAGAGGCAGGACTTCGGGAAAAGGTGATGGAGGAGCTGACTTATCCCTATCTGCTGGGAGGACACAGTCACCATCAGGAGATTTACAGACAGGGGGGAAAAACCTACATCAACCCCGGTGCGTTGGGCTTTTGCATTGACGGAATCGGCAGGAGGGCGCAGTTTGCCGTCCTGACGGGGAGCGCTAAGGCGTGGGAGGCGGAGCTTCTTTCGATTCCCTATGATGTGGAGGGCTTTTTGCGGGATTTTGAGGAGAGCGGAGTGGATGAGCTTGGGATGACGCTCAACAAGGCTGTCAAGAAAAGTCTTGTGACAGGGGTCAACTATTTTTACCGGTGTATTCTTACCATGGCGGCGGAGGCAGAGCGACGCGGGCTGCGGTCACCGGCAGAGCTTCCCGAGACGGACTGGAAGGAGCTGGAGGAGCGTCTTGAGCTTTAAGCGGAGACTGCGGGCATCTTAAAGGAAAGAAAGCAGAGCCTGCGGGCATCAAAAAAGGAGAAGCGGAAGGAGCCTGAGAGGGCGGAGGAAATAGGGCATGATGCAGTCGTATGTCAGTATTGATTTAGAGACGACAGGGTTAAATCCAAAGACGGACAAAATCATAGAGGTGGGAGCCGTGAAGGTCATCGACGGGCGGCAGACGGAGGAGTTTGCGTCGTTTGTAAATCCGGGAAGAAAGCTGGAAGAGCGTATTGTGGAGCTGACGGGAATAGAGGATAAGGATCTGCGGGAGGCGCCGCACATCGAAGAAATTTTACCGGGACTGTCAGAGTTTCTGGGAGAGTTTCCCCTGTTAGGACACAGCATCCTTTTTGACTTTTCCTTTCTGAAAAAGGCGGCGGTCAACCAGAGGCTGCACTTTGAGAAGGAGGCTGTGGATACGCTGAAAATTGCGAGAAAGTACCTCGCACGGTTAGAGCACAGAAGTCTGGATTATCTGTGTGAATATTACGGAATTTCCCACCATGCGCATCGCGCGTCGGAGGACGCAAGGGCAACAGACCTGTTGTATCGAAGGCTGTCCGAGGATTTTGAGCAGGAGGGTGAGGAGCTGTTTTGCCCGAAGCGGCTGTCTTTTAGTGTCAAAAGGGATACGCCCGCGACAAGCGCGCAAAAGGAAAGGTTATACAGGCTGATAAAGCAGCATAAGATTGTTTTAGAGGCAGATATTGAGAGCATGAGCCGCAGTGAGGCAAGCCGTTGTACGGACAGGATTCTGGCGCAGTATGGAAGACAGTCGTGCAGATGAGCCACCGACGCAGCATGAAAGACAGTAGGATTTACTGCGGGGGATAATTTGCCCGAAGATGCCTTAAAATGACCTTTTTGTTGGAGGAGTGGAGAGCCTCCGCACTGGCAGTCAGGTGTTCAATCCGGTCGTATTCGCCCCTGGAAGCCCGGTATTCGGCGAGGGCGTAGTAGGTGCGGCTGATGTCGGTGCCGGTGCTGACGGCAAACTCCATGAGCACCACAGCCTCCTGTGCGTAACCGTTTTCTAACAGGATGTCAGCCCATTTTTGCAGGGTGCGAACCAGTACGGTGTAATTCTGGTCGTACTCGGAGAGCTCGGTAATGTTGGCAGTGCCGTATTCCAGCTTTAAATCCGTGTTGGTGTAGCCGGTGAAATTGACAATTTTCTGAGAGGTCAGGGCTTCTATGATGGAAATACATTCCAGCACGGTCTCATTCTCCTGCAGAAGATGGGTGGGGAAGGCTTCCAGGGGAATCCTGACGTAGGGAAGCCCGTCAAGGGATTTGCGGCGGACGGAATTTGCCCGGGTCTCCCTTTCCCAGAAGCTTTGTTCCCTTTCCCGGGAGCGTTTGTTCTGAGTTCTGACAGAGCCGGAAACGATGAGGGAAAGTGCAATTAAACTTGCCAAAAGAGCTAAATTCATATATAATATCCTTTCGAGGTTTTAACTGTAGAGTCTGAAAAGACAGACGGTTAGGAGGGAGTAATGTTTAATTTAAACAACCGAAAAACAAAGCAGAAAATTTCTGCGGTCATCATTGTAATTCTTGTGCTTGCAATGGTAATACCTACTTTATCATATTTATTTTAGAAATTCAATTGAGGATGGGCATGAAAAAATTTTGGAAGGCAGGCACTCTTTTTGTATGGGCAGTCAGCTGTGTGCTGCTGTTCGGTTTTCCTGTGCATGCGGAGAGTGAAAAGACGATAAAAAGCGGTATTTTCGCGGGGAATATTGATTTGTCCGGCATGACGGCAGACGAGGCACGAAACGCCGTGTGGGCGTATGTGGAGGAGCTGAAGGAAACGGAGATCACCCTTCTGGCCGCCGCAGACAGGGAGGTTGTCATTGCGGCAGGCGATTTAGGGATGAGCTGGGCAAATCCGGAGCTTGTGTCGGAGGCTGTTGAAATCGGCACCCGCGGAAACGTGATTGAACGCTATAAGATATTAAAGGACTTAGAGCACGAGAATCAGGTTTATCCCATCGAGCTTACCTTTGATTTACAGACAATCAGCGACTTACTGACAGATAAATGCGCCAGATATGATGTAAAGGCAGTAAATGTTTCCCTGAAGAAGGAGGGAGACAGCTTTCAGGTCATCGAGGGAAAGACGGGATATCTTCTGGATGTGGAGACATCCATAGATTTGATTAACAACTATCTCACGAAGGATTGGAATCATAAGCCCTGTACCATTGCGCTGGATGTAGCGGAAACTGCACCGAGAGGCAGTGCGGAGGAGCTTGCCGAGGTCAAGGACATTCTGGGTACCTTTACCACCTCCTATGCCACCTCCGGCTCTTCCAGAAGTGCCAACGTGGAGAACGGCTGCAGACTGATAGACGGGGTGACGCTTTATCCCGGGGAAGAATTTTCAACTTATGAGATGGTTTCTCCGTTTTCCGTGGATAACGGCTATTATATGGCAGGCTCTTATGTGAACGGCAAGGTGGTGGACAGTCTCGGAGGAGGCATCTGTCAGGTTTCCACAACGCTTTACAATGCAGTCCTGCTGGCAGAGCTGGAGGTGACGGAGCGTCACAATCATTCGATGATTGTCTCCTATGTGGAGCCGTCAGCCGATGCGGCAATCGCAGAGAGCTCGGGAAAGGACTTCAGATTTGTCAACAATCTGGAATATCCCATCTATATCGAGGGATATACAAAGAATAAAAAGATAGTCTTTAACATTTACGGTAAGGAAACAAGACCGGAGGATTACAGTGTCCGCTACGAGAGCGAGGTGCTTGAGGTCATTAATCCGCCTGCGGATTTGATTTATCAGGATGCCTCCCAGCCCATCGGGTACATTGTGACCTCGAGTGCCCATGTCGGCTACAAGGCGCGCCTGTGGAAGGTAGTGACACAGGGCGGCGTGGAAGTGGAAAGAACACAGATAAACAGCAGCAGCTATAAGATGTCACCCAGAAGCGCCACGGTCGGAACGGCAACCGCAGACCCGGCGGCATATGAACAGCTGATGGCGGCGATAGCCACTGCAAACGTGGATTATGTAAAGAGCGTGCTTGCCTCGCTCTCGGCGCAGACAGTGGCGGACAGCGTGGAAATAGGAGAAGAATGAGAACCGGAAAAGTGTCGGAGAACGTGTTGAAGCGTTCCGTTTTAAGACAAATAAAGACGAGGAGACAGGAGATATTAAATGGCGCAGGCATAGGGGAGGACTGCGCCATTTTCTCGTTTTCCGGGGAGGAAAATACAGTAAGCTGTATGCAGGAGGGGCAGAGCGGAGGCGGGACGGATACCGGCTGGCTTGCCCGTCTGGTGATAAAGTGTGCAAATAATCTGGCGGTGTCCGGCGGCGAGCCGGTGGCGATTTCCCTGACGCTTTTTTTGCCTGAGGAGACGCCAGAGCCGCTTCTGCGGGAGCTGGTAAGATGTGCGGAGGGTACCTGTAGGGGGCTTGGAATGGCGATTGCCGGAGGACAGACCCTTGTAACGGCCACAGTGACCTCGCCGATGGCGGTTATCACTGGGTACGGAAAGGTAAAAAGGGGAGTCAGTCACAGTGTGAAAAGGGCAGCGCCCGGTCAGGCGGTGGTGCTCAGCAAATGGATTGGCATAGAGGGAACCGCACGGCTTGCGGAGAATTACCGCGACAGACTCCTAGAGCGGTATCCGGCCTATCTTGTGGAGGAGGCAGCGGGCTTTGACCGCTATCTGTCCCTGATACCGGAGGCTGCTACTGCCGTGAAGTCCGGCGTTTGCGCCATGCATGATGCCTCGGAGGGCGGAATTTTCGGAGCACTCTGGGAGCTTGCGGAGGGAGCAGGCGTTGGACTGACCATAGACATGAAGAGGCTGCCTCTCCGTCAGGAGACGGTGGAGGTGTGCGAGCTGTGTAACGTCAATCCCTATGAGCTTTTGTCGGGAGGCTGTCTGATTATGACGACAGAGGATGGACCCGGTCTGGTAGCGGCTCTGGAGGAGAAGGGAATCCCCGCAGTGATTGTGGGGAGAGTGACCGACAGCCATGACCGGATACTTTTAAACGGGGAAGAGACGCGATACATGGATAAGCCGAAGCAGGACGGGCTTTTAAAAAAGGAGTTCCCGAATAAGAAAACAGAGCAGGAGGAAGAGGAAGATGAGAGAAGAATTACTGGCGGTTATTGAGAAAAACAGCCGTATCGATTTGAAGGAGCTGGCGATTATCCTTGGTGTGGAGGAGACAGACGTAGTCAACGAGCTGGCAGCCATGGAGGCAGAGGGTATTATCTGCGGCTATCACACGCTGATTAACTGGGAAAAGACAAGCAACGAAAAGGTTTCCGCCCTGATAGAGGTACGGGTGACACCCCAGAGAGGGCAGGGCTTTGACAACGTGGCAGAGCGTATTTACAAATATCCGGAGGTACGCAGTGTATATCTGATGTCCGGCGGCTATGATTTGATGGTTATTCTGGAGGGCAAGACGCTGAGAGAGGTTTCCGCCTTCGTATCGGACAAGCTCTCCACCCTGGATACGGTGCTGAGCACCGCCACACATTTCATTCTGAGAAAGTATAAGGATCACGGTACTGTGCTGTCACAGAAAAAGGAAGATGAGAGGGAGATGATTACACCATGAGAAATCCGTTAGCAGACAAGGTAGTAGCATTAAAGCCCTCCGGCATCCGCAAATTCTTTGATATTGTCAACGAGATGAAGGATGCCATTTCTCTGGGCGTGGGCGAGCCGGACTTCGATACGCCCTGGCATATTCGTGACGAGGGCATCTATTCCCTGGAGAGGGGAAGAACCTTTTATACCTCCAACGCGGGACTCAAGGAGCTGCGGCAGGAGATTTGCAATTATCTGCAAAGAAAGCAGGGCATCAGCTATGACCCGATGACGGAGGTGCTTCTCACGGTGGGAGGCTCCGAGGCGATTGACATAGGACTGCGCGCCATGATAAATCCGGGGGAGGAGGTGCTGATTCCCCAGCCCAGCTATGTCTCCTATGAACCCTGTGCCATCATGGCGGGTGCGAAGCCGGTGATTATCAACCTGAAGGCGGAGAATGAGTTCAGGCTGACGGCAAAGGAGCTGGAGGAGGCAATTACCGAGAGGACAAAGATACTGGTACTTCCCTTTCCAAACAACCCGACGGGTGCAATTATGGAGAGGAAGGATTTGGAAGCGATTGCAGAGGTTGTCATAAAACATGACATATTTGTCATGTCGGATGAGATATACTCCGAGCTGACCTATAAGGAGAAGCACGTTTCCATCGCAGAGCTTCCCGGGATGAAGGAGAGAACCATCCTGATTAACGGCTTTTCCAAGGCGTATGCCATGACGGGCTGGCGTCTGGGCTATGCGTGCGGGCCTGCCGAGATTATCCGACAGATGACGAAAATCCACCAGTTTGCCATTATGTGTGCGCCTACAACCAGCCAGTACGCGGCGGTTGAAGCGCTGAAGAACGGGGACGAGGACGTGAAGCAGATGCGGACGGCATACGACCAGAGAAGGCGCTTTCTGATGAATGCCTTTCGGGAGATGGGACTGGAGTGCTTTGAGCCGTATGGTGCCTTTTATGTATTCCCCTGTATAAAGGAGTTTGGCATGACCAGTGAGGAATTTGCCACCAGATTCTTAGAGGAGGAAAAGGTGGCGGTGGTACCGGGCACTGCCTTCGGAGACTGTGGGGAGGGCTATTTGAGAATTTCCTATGCCTACTCTTTAGAGAAGCTGAAGGTTGCAATCGGCAGACTGGAGCACTTTGTCACGGGGTTGCGGGAAAAGGAGAAAAACTCGTGAATATCATTCTGCATCAGCCGGAAATACCGGGAAATACGGGAAACATCGGGCGTACCTGTGTCGCGACGGGTACGCCGCTCCATCTGATTGAGCCTCTGGGCTTCCGCCTGGACGAAAAGTCCATCCGGCGGGCGGGCATGGACTACTGGAAACAGCTGGAGGTGCACAGATATATAAATTTTGAGCAGTTTTGCGAGGAGCATCCGGGTGCGAAAATCTGGATGGCGACAACCAAGGCGAGAAGAAGCTACACGGAGGTTTCCTTCGGACCGGATGACTTTTTGATGTTCGGAAGGGAAAGCGCGGGCATTCCGGAGGAGATTCTGGTGGAGCATGAGGAGAGCTGTATCAGGATTCCCATGCTGCCTGCCATCCGTTCCCTGAATCTGTCAAATTCTGTGGCGGTTGTACTGTATGAGGCACTGCGTCAGAACGGGTTTGGGCAGCTTGAGCAGGCGGGGGAGCTGCACAGACTTCACTGGAAGGAAGGTACAGGAGAGTAATAATGTCACACGGCTATTTGTGCCGAGAACGTCACAAATCAGACCTGATGCGCATGTGCTTTCTCGAAACAAAAAGGAACGTTCTCGGAATGGGAGATTATTATGACGGTACGTGAATGCTATGAAGCGCTGCAGGCGGATTATGCGGGGACACTGGAGAGGCTTTGCAGCGAAGAGCTGATGGAGAGGTTTGCATTGATATTTCTGGAGGATGACAGCTTTGAGAACATAAAGAAGGGGCTGGAGAATGCAGATTATCAGGCAGCCTTTAACGGAGCGCATACCTTGAAGGGGGTTTGTCTGAATTTGGGCTTTACAAAGCTCTTTGAGGCGAGCGAGGCACTGACGGAGGCACTGCGGGACGGTGCTGCACCTGTTGACGGAGAATTATTTGAGCGTGTGCGGACGGAGCATGAGCGCACGGTTACACTGCTGCGTAAGCTGAAGGGAGCGAGCGAATGATGGGCGGGGCGATGATTGCACCCGGTGCGGTTGTGCTGGGGGATGTCTGTCTGGGCAACGGTGTGAGCATCTGGTATCATGCCACGGTGCGGGGAGACCGTTCCTCCATCACGATAGGAGACGGAACGAACATTCAGGATAACTGCGTGCTTCACACCGGATCGGACCTTCCTGTTCTGATAGGAAGAAACGTAAGCGTTGGACATGGAGCCATCGTGCACGGCTGCTGCATCGGAGATAATACCCTGATTGGAATGGGAGCGATACTGATGAACGGCTGCTGTATCGGTAAAAACTGCATTATCGGTGCAGGAGCGATTGTCACGGGCGGAAAGACGATTCCGGACAACTCCCTCGTTGTGGGAAATCCCGGGAGAGTTGTTCGGGAGGTAACGGAGGAGGAAGTAAGGGGAAACCTGAAAAACGCACGGCTGTATGTGGAGGAGGCAGGGGAGATGCCGGGCGGTACAAACAGACCCTGATACGACAGCAGAAAACGCCTGCACGAATTTCTGCTGCACTTTTTCAAAGGGAAAAAGGTTCTCGGAAGGAAGGGTTTATGAATACCGGGGACGACACAGGAAGGAATATCGTATAAAAGACCTTCGTCCGGGAGATGCTAACGTGGATAGACAGCATCTGGGCGGAGGTTTTTTATGTCGGGAAAAGAAAAGAGGGAACTGCCCTTTGGGTGGAGAGACAAGCTAGGCTATATGTTTGGAGATTTCGGGAATGATTTCAGCTTTCTCCTTGCCGGCAGCTATCTGCTGGTATTTTATACAAAGGTGCTGGGGCTTGACGGCGCGGTGGTGGGGCTGCTCTTTATGGGGGCGCGCATCATGGATGCCTTTACAGACGTCACAATGGGGAGAATCGTAGATTCCCTGAAGCCCGCGAAGGACGGGCGCTTCCGGCCATGGATAAGAAGGATGGGCTTGCCCGTGGCAGTGGCGAGTACCCTTATGTATCTGTACCCGGTCAGAGACTGGGCGTACCCGTTTAAGCTGGGCTATGTGACAGTGACATATCTGCTTTGGAGCAGCTTCTGCTATACGGCAATCAACATTCCGTATGGCTCCATGGCATCTGTTATCAGTCCCAGAGTGAAGGACAGAGCCTCTCTCTCGACCTTCCGAAGCATTGGAGCCAGCCTTGCCGGACTTTTTGTGGGAGTGCTGGTTCCTCTTGCCATATATGAGACGGACTTATCGGGCAATCAGGTGGTTCTGCCGCAGCGCTTTACGCTGACTGCGCTGGTGTTCGGTGTGCTTGCACTTATCTGCTATGCACTCTGCTACTGCTTCTGCAGAGAGCGCATACAGCTGGAGAAAAAGGAACAGAAGAGGGAAAAGGCAGGGGCAATACTGAAGGGGCTTTGGCGAAACAGAGCGCTTGCGGCACTGGTATGTGCAGCCCTGCTTCTGCTGCTGGCAAGCCTTTTAAGCCAGACCATGAATAACTATCTGTTTCTCGACTATTTTCATGACGCGAAGGCGGTCTCTGCCGCAAATCTTGTCGGTGTGGCGGGTACGCTGCTGCTTGCTCCCTTTATTTCACGGATTGTCGAACGCTTTGGAAAAAAGGAGGCGGGAGCCTTCGGGATGCTGCTTGCAGGCATTGTCTATGTGCTTTTGTATCTGCTGCGGGTACACAGTATTTTGCTGTTCGTGGCGCTGATGCTTCTGGCGACTGTTGGTGTCGGTCTGTTTAATCTGGTTATCTGGGCATTCATCACGGATATTATTGACTATCAGGAGGTTACTACAGGAAGGCGGGAGGACGGAACGGTCTACGCGGTCTATTCCTTTGCAAGGAAGGCAGGTCAGGCACTGGCGGGCGGTGCGGGAGGCTTTGTGCTGACTGCGATTGGCTATGTCTCGGAGGCATCCGTGCAGACTGAGGCGGTGGCTGAAAAAATCTATTCGGTGGCGACGCTGGTGCCGGGAGGCTGTTATCTTCTGGTGTTTCTGATTATACAGTTCTGGTATCCCTTAAGCAGACAGGAGGTAGAGAGGAATACGGAGCTTCTCGGGAGAAAGAGGGAATGTACGGGAGGAAAAAACCGGGCGTGAAATTTCGATTCACAAAACCTTCACAAAATCATCACCTTTTTATGACATTTGACGGCTAGAATACTGTTATCAAAATTGCGTTGGAGGGCAGTGCTGCCGGAATCCAAGCAGGAAAGGTGCAGGAAATATGATTGAGGTTACAAATCTGACAAAGAGGTATGGCAGTCATGTGGCGGTAGACCATATCTCTTTTCGCGTGGAAAAGGGGCAGATTTATGGATTCTTAGGACCTAACGGTGCAGGAAAGTCAACGACCATGAATATGCTTACCGGATACCTTGCCGCTTCCGAGGGAACGATAACCATAGACGGCAAGGACATTCAGAAGGAGCCGGAGGAGGCGAAGAGAAAGATTGGCTATCTGCCGGAGCTTCCCCCACTTTATACGGAGATGACCGTGGAGGAATATCTGTTTTTTGCGGCAGAGCTGAAAAAAATTCCCCGGGGAAGCAGGCGGGAGCAGGTGGAGCGGGTTATGGAGCTGACACAGACCGCGGACGTAAGGGGACGGCTGATTCGGAATCTGTCGAAGGGCTATCGGCAGAGAGTAGGGCTTGCGCAGGCGATTCTCGGCGACCCGGAGGTTATCATTCTGGATGAGCCGTCCGTGGGACTCGACCCCAAGCAGATGATTGAAATCAGGGATTTGATACGCAGACTGGGTGAAAGTCATACCATCATCTTAAGCTCACACATTCTGTCCGAGGTCAGTGCGGTCTGTGACCATATCATGATTATTTCCAAGGGAAAGCTGGTTGCCAGTGATTCTCCGGAAGGGCTTGAGAAGCTGATGGAGGGTTCAATGGAGCTTTACCTCACGGCAAAGGGCGAGGAGAAGAGACTGCTTGCCGTGCTGGAGGCGCTTCCCTGCGTGGAGCGCGTGGAGAGAGAGGGGACTGCTGAGAGCGGCTGTACAAGGGTTAAGCTGAGCGCCGCGGACAAGGAGGATATTCGCGAGAAGGTCTTTTATGCGCTGGCAGATGCGGGACTGCCCATCATGGAGCTGCGCCCCGGAAGAAAAACGCTGGAGGACATTTTCCTGGAGCTGACAGGGGCAGACGCGGCATCGGGAGAGACCTCAGCAGAGGAAGAAGCTGCCGGAGGAGAGCAGACAGCCGCAGAAGAAGCGGAACCGGGAGAGCATATGGCTGGAGAAGAAACGATGAAAGAAGCATATGCAGCCGCAGAAGAAGCAGCCGGAGAAGAAGCGACGGGGAAGCCCGGGAAAGCGGAGGTGAGATAGTATGTTTGCAATTTATAAGAGAGAGCTGAAGTCATACTTCCGTTCCTTTATCGGTCCGCTGTTTATCGCGGTGACATTGTTTTTCGTCAGTCTTTACTTTTCGGTGAACAACCTTTTATACGGATATCCTTACATATCCTACGCCATCGGCAGCGTGCTGTTCATGTTTCTGGTGAGTGTTCCCATCCTCTCCATGCGGATTATGGCTGAGGAGCGGAGGAGCAGAACGGATCAGCTGATTCTCACGGCACCGGTGACGGTGGGCGGCATAGTGATGGGGAAGTTTCTGGCACTGCTCACCATCTTTGCACTTCCCACCGCGATAACCTGTGTGTATCCCGTGATTATGAGCCATTACGGCTCAGTTCCCATGGCGGAGTCTTACCTTGCCATTCTTGCCTTTTTCCTGTATGGAATGGCGGCGATAGCCATCGGCGTGCTGATTTCCTCCCTGACGGAGAGTCAGGTGATTGCGGCGGTTATTTCCTTTATCGTGCTGTTTTTATGCTATATGATGTCCGCCATCTGTAACGTCATATCGTCAACGGGAAACTGGCTGACGAAGCTTCTGGGCTGTCTGGATATGTACACACCCTTTGCGGAGCTTTTAAACGGGACGCTGAATCTGCGCTCGGCAGCCTACTTCCTGATGCTGACGGGGCTTGCCCTGTTTCTGGCGGTACAGGCAGTACAGAAGAGACGCTACAGCGTTTCCGTCAGAAATTTAAGCCTTGGTGCCTACAGCACGGGAATGATTGCGCTGGCGATTGCCCTTGTAACGGTAATAAACCTCGTCCTGAGCGAGCTTCCCACCTCTTTTACGGTTGTGGACGTGACCTCGCAGAAGCTCTATTCCCTGACGGAGCAGAGTAAGGAATATGCAAAGAGCCTGCAGGAGGACGTTACCATCTATGTTCTTGTGGCGGAGGGAAGTGCGGATACCACGCTGGCACAGACTCTGCAGCGCTTTGACGATTTGTCCGGACATATCAGCGTGGAATATATTGACCCGAATCAGAATCCCCGTTTTCACACCCAGTACACGGACAGCTCAATCAGCTTAAACAGTCTGATTGTGGTGAGCGATAAGCGCAGCAGGGTGATAGATTATGACAAAATCTATGAGACCAGCTATGACTATGACAGCTATACGGGAAGCTATTCCTCTTCATCCGGCGCCTACGACGGGGAAGGACAGATTATGAGTGCCCTGGACTATGTGCTGACGGATGATATGCCAAAGCTGTATATCACGGAGGGTCATGGGGAATACACCTTAAGCAGCAGCTTTACCAAGCTGATAGCCAAGGAGAATGTGGAATATGAGACCATCAGTCTGCTGGAGAACGAGGCTGTGCCGGAGGATGCGGCGTGTCTGCTGATAAACGGTGCGGGAACAGACTTTTCGCAGGACGACAGGGATAAGGTCATTGCCTATCTGGAGAGAGGCGGAAGCGTCATTCTGGTGACGGGCTATCTGGAGGAGGCAACGCCGAATCTGGATGCGCTGATGGAATATATGGGGCTGGAAAAGGCAGAGGGAATGATTATCGAGCAGGACGGCGACCGTTATTACGGAAATCCCTGGCTTCTGCTGCCGAAGCAGACCTCCTGTGCCTATACGTCGGGTCTGTACGGAAAGTATTATGTGTTTGCCCCCTACGCACAGGGAATCAGGATAGCCGACGAGGAGGCGGAAGGGTATACCTATCAGACCTTCTTAAGCACCTCGGAGGACGCGTTTTCCAGAACAGATTTAAGCAGTGCTTCGGATTATAAAAAGACGGAGGCGGACGTGGACGGTCCCTTTGGCGTGGGAGTATCGGCAGAAAAGGAGCTGGCAGACGGCGGTACGGCAACGATGGTAGTGTACAGCTGCGACCAGATTTTTACGGATAACGCGGACAGCGTCGTCAGCGGAGCGAACAGACTGCTGTTTAGCAATACGGTCAGCAGCTTTGTCAGCCATGATATTACCGTATCCATACCTGCCAAGAGCTATGACGTGACTTACCTGACCGTACCGCACTCGCAGGCGGTAGTGATAGGGACACTCATCACCCTTGTCATCCCCGTCGGCTGTCTGGCAGCAGGCTTTGTAATCTGGTTCAGAAGGAGGAAGCGCTGATGAAAAAGCAACGGAGACAGACACTGCTTCTTTTGCTGCTTCTGACGGTTTGTGGCGGAGCACTTTTCGCACTCAGAGGCTACAACGGAAGCCGTGAAGAGAAGGGAGAGGAGGCTGAAGGGGAGGTTATCATTGCGGTGGCTTCGGAGGAGATTATCCGCTACGGCTTTGATTACGAGGGAGTAAGCTATGTCCTTGAGAAGGAGGAGGATACATGGTACGATGCGGAGAATCATGAGAGAAACCTCTACCAGTACCGCACCGCCGCCTTGACGGAGGGTGTTGCTCCCCTTGTGGCGGTACAGGTGCTAGAGAATGTCAGTGACCTTAGCCAGTACGGGCTGAAGGAGCCGCAGAGAACCATCTTCTACGAGACAGCCACGGAAAGCTATACCCTGTATGTGGGGGACAAAAACACCGTGACCTCGAGCTATTATGTCTCCCTGCCCTCTGACGGTAACGTCTATGTGGTGGAGAGCGCCGCCATCAACCGCTTTAACGTGACGCTGGAGGACCTGACGGATGCGACGGAGGAAACGGAGGCAACGGCAGAGACTTCGGATTAACTATTGTCAAATATTCCCGTGTCCGTTATGATAGAAGGAGACAGCTGCCGCCCGGAGGAGAATGCCGCGGCGGGTGTCCTGACGGAGAAAGGGAAGATGACATTACATACAGAGGAAATAACACCTGCCAATTTATGGAAGGTGATAGGAGAGTATGCAGGCAGACCCTTTGTGACAAAGAAGGGTCTGCCCTTTACATATGTCGTAAAGGGAGGGGAGTTGTTTACGGACAGAAGAGAGCGCTCAATTACCCGCAGTACCTTTGAAAAGGCGTATGAGAAGCTCTGCCGCGACAGACTGGGTGAGACTCCGCCGCAGAGAATTGTAGGACCCAAAACCCTGAATATGTACGGTGCTCCCTACGTGTGGGCGGTATTTGTGGGAATCGGCTTCATCGGGGAGGAGGAAGAAAAGGAAAATCAGAGTGATATGCAACAACCGTTGCAGCTATAGAGTAAAGTTTTTGTCAGTTGACTAAGAGAAAATAAGTAGAGAGTACCAG
>CAYZAU010000024.1:0-34725 GCA_964475665.1 uncultured Acetatifactor sp.
CTGGTACTCTCTACTTATTTTCTCTTAGTCAACTGACAAAAACTTTACTCTATATGAAATCGACGGTTTACTATACCTTCTTATGTACTTGCGGGCATCAAGTGCAGACCCGACATTTTTGACCGCAAATTAACCTTAAATGCTGCTTATTCTGTTTGACCGTTGAAAACCGTTTTGCTTCTTGTTGATACTCATAATTCACCTCGTTTTTGTGTTTGAAATAGAAAGAGAGCGAACTGAACAGGTCAATTCGCTCTCAAATCTACCGAAATATTGGCTTTTTCCGCTATATTTAGCTGAGTGTTGAGGACTTTTGGGGTGTAGGTATCATCAAGTTACATATGTGCTGGTAAATGACCCGACCAGAGGATATGGCATTTTTATTGAAAATATGCTGGAGCATTGAGAAATGTAGCAGACGTAAAAAGTGCCGGTATGCCATACTCATTCGGCCTATCTGTCCATGCTTGCGTCTGCGAAAACACGCTCAAAAGCACGGGCGGTAACACGCCCTTTTATTGTATTGTTCATTCAGATTTAAGAAGTTTTAAGAACATCTCCCGAAACAGGAAATGCCGAAAAGCCTTGATTTAAGCCACACATGCTGTAATTCTTGACAAAGCTAACAATGTTAGGGATAATGCTAATGTAATTGCACTGCGAGTAGAAAATGAATGACAGAAAAAAGCAATGTCTTTGCGAAGCTATAAAAGGTATTGACGTAGCTTTGAACTGGCAGAGGAAGGCGATGCAATGGCGAGAGCGGGACTAAATAAAGAAAAGATTATCGAATTTGCTGCGAGGAGGGTAAATGAGGTTGGAATCAGTAATATTCGGTTGAGGGGATTGGCAATGGAGCTAGGAGTACAGCCGGCTTCGTTGTACAGTCATGTAAAAAATTTTGATGAATTAAAAATCGGGATTATGAATTATGGCTGGGAACAGCTGGAATACCGCATGATACAGGATATTGCAGGGGTTAGCGGATATGATGCGGTTCGGGTAATGTCTAGGTCGTTTTACAGTTATGCAGTTCAAAATCCCGGTATCTTTGAAATGATGCTTTGGTATAACAAGTATGTAAGTGATGAGAATAATCATGCTACAGATGATATGTTTACCGTTTTATACAGAATCTTTGAAAGTGTGAACATATCCAGAGAGAATGCGGAACATATTATCCGCACTTTCAGGAGCTTTTTGCAGGGATTTGTCATGCTGGTAAATAATCATTCCTTTGGGAATCCGATATCAATAGAAAAAAGCTTTGAAATGTCTGTGGAGATTCTTGTCGCAGGAATTAGGACGTTGGAGGAGTAAACCTATGGAATACATCAAAGTTACAAAAGAAAATCTGGAAACAGAGCATATTTGCTGTGCCATTTCTAACAATAAAGATATTCAGGTATGTTCCCCAAAAAGCTGGCTTGCAGACAGATTCGAGGAAGGCTTGGTTTTCCTCAAAAGTGCAGAAAGAGCAATACCATTCCGAGCCGTACATATACAAAATAAAGAGGATGCGCGAAATGCACCGACACCGATTAAAACATATGCACTATTTTTTAATGGAAACTACCTTACGAATGAGCAGATGAATGAGAAACGTTTTTTGAAGCTGGTGGAGCAAAATATTACTTGACATTTCATAGTCGTGTGCGAAAATTGAAGAAACAATACAGTGAAAACAGAGATTTCAGATGAAGCTGCGGAGGATGAAAAGATTGTGATAAAGAATATTGCTATCGTCAGCTTGTCGAGCGGAACGATAGGAGAGGATTTTGTTAAGCATGAGGTAGAGATAGGAATAAAAAGGCTGAATGACTTTGGGTTGACCGTCCGATTCATGCCTCATGCACTTGAGGGAATAGAATATGTCAAAAACCATCCCGAAAAGCGTGCGGCAGATTTACTACAGGCTCTTAGTGATCCGGACATTGATATGATTCTCTGCGCAATTGGCGGAGATGATACATATCGTCTGCTGCCTTTTCTGTTTGAACATAATGAGCTGGCAGCTGCGGCTTCCGATAAAGTATTTCTCGGCTTTTCAGATACGACAGTCAATCATTTCATGCTCCATAAGGTTGGAATGAAAACGTTTTATGGGCAGTCTTTCCTTGCGGATGTCTGTGAACTGGACAAAGATATGCTCCCATATACAAAAAAGTATTTTGAAGAGCTGATAAGTACCGAAACGATAAAGGAAGTCAGACCCAGCGATATCTGGTATGAAGAAAGGATGGATTTCGGTATCAATCAGGTTGGCACACCGTTAAAATCTCATCCTGATTACGGGTTTGAATTGCTGCAGGGCAATTCTGTTTTCTCGGGAGAGATTCTCGGCGGTTGCATTGATTCCATTTATGATTTTTTCAATGGAGACCGCTATGCTGATATGCCGCTTCTTTGCAAGAAGTACAGACTATTTCCTGAGACGGCGGATTGGGCCGGAAAGCTTCTTCTGTTAGAAACCAGTGAAGAAAAGATGTCTCCTGAAAAATACAGAAAATCCTTACTCGCACTAAAAGGAACCGGCATTTTTGACGTGATTTCAGGTGTCCTCGTAGGAAAGCCGATGGATGAGGCTTATGCGCAGGAATACAAGCAAATACTGGTAGATGTAATCAATCATCCGAATTTGCCCATAGTGTGCAATATCAATATCGGACACGCACAGCCACGCTGCATCATTCCTTTTGGAGTTAAGGCAACGGTCGATACTGATAATCAGGTAATCAGGTTTGCAGACTGAGAGACAGAGAGCGCATAAAAATGAAATGCGGTGACTGTCATATCCGGCACAACAGGATTGCTTTCGGCAAAGAGCTTTGCCCAAAGGACTGAAAGAGCAAAAGCAGCAGCTAAAATGATACCGACAAGTACAATCAGCGTGTTGCTTTTGCGGAATAATCCTTTTAGCTCATAGCTTATTTTTCGCACTGCTATTTGTGTCGGGAAAGTCAGAGATAAGCCCTGATGCGCAAACAAAAAAGAACGTTCTCGGAATGGAGATTAGGATGAAGATTGAAATAAATCCGGCGGGAGCATGGTATCATGGCTCCGATAAGAGATTTGAGATATTGAAAGAAGGAAGTACGATTACACAGTGGAAAGAACTGGCTGAAGCATTTTCGCATCAACCGTCTGCATTGGGATATGATGATAAGGGTGTGATTGTACACAATGGAACGGAAAAGGGATATTTATACATCATAGATGAGCGTATTGAGGTAGGAGAGGATGTGTACCAGCATCCAACTACGACCATGGATTTGAATGCAGAATTTCTGACCAAGAGACCATTGAGGGTACGGCTTGTTGAGGAATTGCAGGTGTGAAAAGTGTTACGCCCTGCTCAAGGAGTGGAACGGCTGGGTAAAAGGTTACTGTAATATTTGGTTTTGCCGGATAGTACATCATCGTAGAATCCCTGCTTCCAATCGATATAGTCAATACTGGACTGCAGCTGTTTTATCCGGTTCATTAAGGCATTGCGTTTGGTGTCTAAAATGATTTTCCGCTCCGGAATGGAGGATTCACCGACAAGGCAAAGGGTGATATATTCTTTCATTTCCGATATACTCATGCCACAGCTTTTGAGACAATTTAAGCTGTTTATCCATGCGATATCGCGCTCATCAAAAATTCTGCGGTTGTTTTTGTCACGTTTCACATTGGGCACGAGCCCCTGATTGCAGTAGAATTTTAAGGTTTCATATGGTAAATGCGTCTGCTCGCAGGCTTCCTTCATGGTAAACATAGTGCCCTCCCCCAAAACCTTCTGAAAAATAGAAATAACGCTTGACCGGTAGTGGCTACCGCTTGATACAATGAGAGTGTATCACGGATATGAGCTACTTTCAAGGAGGGTTTTTTGATGGAATACAGGGTATTGAGCAATGGTGTCAAAATGCCGCAGCTGGGATACGGGGTCTATCAGGTAACTAAAGATGAATGCGAACGCTGTGTGCTGGATGCATTAAAAGCAGGGTATCGTCTGATTGATACAGTGCATTCTTTTTACATACAGACCCTGATATGGTAGAATGGTTTGGCAGGATGGTAGAAGAGAGAAAGAAACAGAACGATTGTAATAAGGAAAAGAAAAACTGGTAAAAGAGCAATGAGATGGCGAAGAAAGCTTTGATATTATCCGGAAGTCCGAGAAAACAGGGAAATTCCGATTTGCTGTGCGATGAACTTATGCGTAAAGCCGTTATAGACAGAAGCGTATGCCGTTGGACTGAGGTTAAAAACAAGAAAATGTACTACATTATGACGGCAGCGGATGGAGAAAGAAGTGCTATGGATACCACGCTTGCCTGCTTTAGAGGATATGCAGATTGCGTGAAAGGTGCAAAGAAAATGGGTATTATTTACGGCAGCGGCGTTTATGAAAAGGGAGAAGTTAAGGGTAAATCCGTAATGCAAAAGGCTTATGAAATGGGACTTAACAGCTGACGGACAGTGTTAAATCCGATGCTGCAAAAAGGGCGTGAAACATGAAACAAAGTGAAATTAAAATATGGACTTTTGAGCCTTTTTATAGTAATATGTAAAACTATATTAAGGCTCTTTTCTTTAGAAACACAAGAAGAGATTTTTGGGTGAAGGATTCAAATGAAAAGCCCGCAAAATAAAGGATTTTTAAGGAGACAGAGGCAATTATGAAATTAGGTATCGTGGGACTTCCGAATGTGGGAAAGAGTACTTTGTTCAATTCGCTGACAAAGGCGGGAGCAGAGTCGGCAAATTATCCCTTTTGTACCATTGACCCCAACATCGGAATTGTAGCAGTGCCGGATGAGAGACTGAAGCTGCTGGGGGATATGTATCATTCAAGAAAGGTAACGCCTGCAGTTATTGAGTTTGTGGATATTGCGGGGCTGGTAAAGGGAGCTTCTAAAGGAGAAGGACTTGGAAACCAGTTCTTGAGCAATATCCGCGAAGTGGACGCCATCGTGCATGTGGTGAGATGCTTTGAGGATACTAACGTTATTCATGTGGACGGAAGCGTAAATCCCTTGAGGGATATCGAGACAATCAATCTGGAATTGATTTTCTCGGATTTGGAGGTTCTGGAAAGAAGAATGGCAAAGGTCGTTAAGGCTGCAAGAATGGATAAGACCTATGCCAGGGAGCAGGCGCTGCTGGAAAAGCTGAAGGCACATCTGGAGGCAGGACGACTCGCAAAGTCCATGGAGATTGAGGATGAGGATGAGCAGGCATTGATAAAGGAGTACAATCTGCTGACCTATAAGCCCGTCATCTATGCGGCAAATGTATCGGAGGAGAATTTGGCTGATGACGGTGCTTCAAATGACATGGTTTCTAAGGTGAGAGAGTTCGCAAAAGGAGAGGGCAGCGAGGTCTTTGTGATTTGTGCCCAGATAGAGCAGGAAATTTCCGAACTGGATGACGAAGAAAAATCAATGTTTTTGGAAGATTTGGGCTTGTCTGAGTCCGGATTGGAGAAGCTTATTAAGGCGAGCTATCACATACTGGGGCTTATGAGCTTTTTGACTGCGGGAGAGGATGAAACCCGTGCGTGGACAATCAAAATAGGAACCAAGGCGCCGCAGGCAGCGGGAAAAATTCACTCTGATTTCGAGAGAGGCTTTATCAAGGCGGAGGTTGTAAATTATAAGAATCTTCTGGAGAACGGTTCACTTGCGGCTGCTCGTGAGAAGGGACTTGTCGGAATCGAAGGAAAGGACTACGTCGTGAAAGACGGCGACGTCATCCTCTTCCGGTTCAATGTGTAGCGAGGAAGGAAACCAAGCGGCTGCGAAGCAGACATTTGGTTTCACCCGAGCGAACAACGAGAAAATCAGGAAGACGCAGAGCGTCGACTGACCGAAGGGCAGTGATTTTCGAGAGGAAAAAGAGGAAGGAAACCAAGCGGCTGCGAAGCAGACATTTGGTTTCACCCGAGCGAACAACGAGAAAATAAACCAAAATCAGTAAGGAAGGGAGCGGACATGAACGCAGGCGACATTGCTTTTCCCAATTTGGGAATCTATTTGAAGGATGTCCCGAGAAGCTTCAGCATTTTCGGGTTTGACATCTACCTATACGGAGTCATTATAGGAATCGGCGTGCTGGCGGGTATCCTGATGGCAGTGCACCAGGCAAAGGTGACAGGGCAGGACGCGGATACTTATTGGGATTTTGCGATTTATGCCGTCATTTTTTCCGTGATTGGCGCGAGAATCTATTATGTCATTTTCTCGTGGGATAATTATAAGAATGATTTGCTGAGTATTTTTAATACGAGGAAGGGCGGCATGGCGATATATGGCGGTGTGATTGCGGCTTTTCTTACCTTGTTCGTGTACAGTAAAATCAAGAAAGTAAATCCGCTGCTGATAGGCGATACAGCGATGGCGGGGCTGCTGCTGGGGCAGATTATCGGTCGCTTTGGCAATTTCACAAACCGGGAGGTTTTCGGAGAGTACTATAACGGTCTCTTTTCCATGCAGCTTCCGATAGAGGCGGTGAGGGCAAGGGATATTTCTGAAAATATTGCGGCACATATTCCGAGCGGGGCGAACTATATCAATGTGCATCCGACCTTTTTGTATGAGAGCGCGTGGAATCTGTTGGTGCTGGTGCTGCTGCTCTTATATCGCAGGCACAAAAAGTTTGACGGAGAGCTGTGCCTGTTTTATCTGGGCGGATATGGACTCGGGAGATTCTTTATTGAGGGAATCCGTACGGACACGCTCTTCCTGCCGGGAACGAAGATTCCGGTGTCTCAGGTTTTGGCTTTGCTGATGCTGATTTTTGCGGTTGTGACAGACGTGGTGGTGCGGCTGCGGATGAGAAGCGGCAAGACCTTGAAGGGGGAGGAAGAGGCTGAGAGGAAAGCAGACGGAGAGAAAGCTTAAGAAAATTTAAAAAAGTTGCAAAAAAGGCAGGATGATGCGAAGCATAGATATGCTATCGTAATCCTGCCTTTTGCACTATATCTTGTGGAACGAATGTAAAAAAGAGCCTTGCAGGAAAGCTGCGGGGCTCTTTTGCCGTATTTCCATAAAAGATTGTACTTGTAAAATTTTTAAGAATATATTAAAATCTAGTTAAAAGTGGGATGGATGTGGCAGGAAATCCCAAGAAGTGGGATGAAACTCCATTTTTTGACTGGTGGTGATTGCATTTGTTCATGGGTAGATACAATCATACAATTGACCCAAAAGGCAGGTTGAGCATTCCCTCCAAATACCGCGAGACATTGGGAGAAGAGTTCGTGGTGTCCAAGGGGATGGATGGCTGTCTGTTTGTGTACGCCAATGATGATTGGAAGGTTTTTGAAGCAAAGCTCGCATCACTGCCGTTGATTAACGAGGACGCAAGACAGTTCGCAAGGTTCTTTCTGTCAGGGGCACAGTATGTGACTCTGGACAAGCAGGGACGGATTCTGATGCCACAGGATTTGCGGGAATTCGCGGAACTGGAAAAGGATGTTGTACTGGCGGGCATGGGCGGAAGGATTGAAATCTGGAGTCTTGAGAAGTGGGAGGCAAACAGCGGTCAGGTAGACATTAACAAGATTTCACAGGGAATGATAAATCTCGGACTTACCATATAGGAGAAGAGGTGCCATGGAATTCAAGCATTACTCCGTGCTTCTTGTGGAGACGATAGAACAACTTGATATTAAGCCGGATGGCATCTATGTAGACGGAACCCTCGGTGGTGCCGGACATGCCTTTGAGGTATGCAGCAGGCTGACAACGGGACACTTCTACGGAATTGACCAGGATGATGCGGCAATCAGTGCTGCGAAGGAGAGGCTGGCGCCCTTTGGTGACAAGGTGACGATTTTGAGAAATAACTATTGCAACATGCGGGCTGCACTGGCTGAGTATGGTGTGGAGAAGGTGGACGGCATTGTGCTGGATTTGGGGGTTTCCTCTTATCAGCTGGACACTGAGGAACGCGGTTTTTCCTATCGGTTTGATGCTCCGCTGGATATGCGGATGGACAGAAGGGCGGGACTGACGGCGCGAGAAATTGTCAACACTTACCCGGAGGGGGAGCTGTATCGGATTATCCGTGATTACGGCGAAGACAGATTTGCAAAGAACATAGCAAAGCATATCGCAAGAGCAAGGCAGGACAAGCCCATCGAGACAACCTTTGAGCTGAACGAGGTAATTAAAGCGGCAATCCCGGCAAGGATGCGGCAAAACGGGCATCCCTCAAAGCAGACCTTTCAGGCAATCCGCATCGAATGCAACAGGGAGCTGGAGGTGCTGAAAAATTCGCTGGATGACTTTATCGATATGTTAAAGCCGGGCGGAAGACTCTGCATTATCACCTTTCACTCTCTGGAGGACAGAATGGTAAAAGCGGCGTTTAGAAGCAATGAAAACCCCTGTACCTGTCCGCCGGAGTTCCCGGTGTGCGTGTGCGGGAAAAGGTCGAAGGGAAATGTAGTGACCAGAAAGCCGATTCTTCCAGGTGAGAAGGAGCTGGAAGAAAACAGCCGCTCTAAGAGCGCCAAGCTGCGTGTGTTTGAGGCAGCACGCAAGGCGTAAGAAGGCGGGACGAATTGCGGGTAAGAATACGGAAGAACGCAGAAGAGCTCTGAAGATAACAGGGCGGAAAGCCGCCGGAAGCAGGGAAAGCACTTAGAAAGCGGTAAGGCATCCGGGAAGCGGAGGCAGAAGCACGAAAGAGCAGCAAAGCAGGGAATGCCCCGGAAGCGGCAAGATATACATGAGGCGGAAGCGAAAGCGCAAAAAGCCGCCAGACAGAAAATAAGAAAGTGAAAAATAAGAAAGCAGAAAATAGGAAAGTGGGAAGCGGGAAAACAGAATGAGCCGGAACAGAGGGAATTATCGACAGGCTACATATGAGAAGAATAGAAGCGTGCGGGCAGCAGGGGAGCGGAGCGAATATATTTCGGGAAACGTGGTGCGCAGGCTGATGCCCGAAGCTCCTCTCAGGGAGCTTCCGAAGAGACGGCAGATGCCCAGTGTGCGGAAAAACCGCGAAAAGGCGAGACACATGAGCTTTGGCTATGTGGTCTTTCTTGTGGCAGCAATGTGCACGGCAGCGTTTGTGCTGCTGAATTACATTCAGCTGCAGGCGGAGCTTACGCAGAGGACAAAGGATGTGGCGGCGAAGGAGATAGAGCTGAATAACCTGAAAAGCTCCAACGATGAGGCATACGGCAGAATCGTCGGGAGCATTGACCTGGAGGAAATCAAAAGAATTGCAATCGGTGAGCTGGGCATGACGTATGCAAAAGAGGGGCAGATTGTGCTCTATACCAATGAGCGGAACGACTATATGCGACAGGCAACAGAAATAAATCGTTAGAGGTGCAGAGTTGGGCAGTCAGAAATCAAATAAGTTTTCCATAAAAATGCAAAAGAAGCTGGTGGTACTGTTTGTTTTGGTACTGCTGGCTTTTGCCGGATTAAGCGTAAAGCTGGTATGGCTGGCGCGGGAGAAGGAAAATCAATACCAGAAGCAGGTGCTGTCCCAGCAGCAGTATTCTTCCACGACAATCCCCTATAGAAGGGGTGACATCGTGGATGCCAGAGGAACGAAGCTTGCCACGAGTGAAAAGGTTTATAATCTTGTGGTAGATGCCAATGTAATGAATACACAGCTGTCGGGGAAAACACCTTATCTGGAGCCGACGCTTGCGGCACTGGAGCGGTATTTTGACCTGAACATGGCAGAAATCAGGGAGCACGTGGCGACCAACACGACCTCTGCGTGGTATGTTCCTGCGGAGGGAAAGCGTCTTACCTATGAGGAAATCAGCGGATTTTTGGCGGCGCAGCAGGAGAATTCCAATATTAAGGGGGTGTGGTTTGAGGAGGAGTACAGAAGAACCTATCCCTACGGTTCGCTGGCATCGGATGCCATCGGCTTTACCACCTCGGACGGACAGGGAAGCTACGGGCTGGAGGAATATTACAATGAGGAGCTCAGCGGTATAGACGGAAGGGAATACGGTTACCTGAATGACGACCTTGCGCTGGAGAGGACTGTTAAGGCAGCCGTGGACGGAAATACCATCCATACGACCATAGATACAAATTTGCAGATGATAGTGGAAAAGTATCTGGAAAAGTTTATGGAGGAGCACCGCAACGAATACAGGGAAGGAAACGGTGCGGAGAATGTGGGCTGTATCATGATGGATGTTAACACCGGAGAGGTGCTGGCGATGGCGAGCTATCCCAACTACAACCTGAATGATACGAGAAACACGGACAGCCTGCTGGGAAGCATGATGGTGGAGCAGGTTAGCAATGCAAACGGCTACTATGAAATTAAGAAAAACGGAACGGTTATCAATGAGGCGGTGCTCGCCTCCATGGACGAGGAACAGGTTTACCTGAACCTGAACAATCTGTGGAAGAATTATTGTATTACCGGCACCTATGAGCCGGGCTCTACGATAAAGCCCTTTACCGTGGCGGAAGCACTGGAGACGGGAACGATTTCCCCGAATGCAACCTTTGAGTGCAACGGGTATATGGAAATCGGGGGATACAAGATTAAATGTCATAATAAGTACGACGGTACGCTGACGCTGCAGGGGGCTTTGGCGAAGTCCTGCAATGTGTCCATGATGAAGATTGGGCAGGCTCTTGGAAAGGAGCTGTTCTGCGAGTATCAGAGCATTTTTAACTTTGGCTTAAAGACCAATATAGATTTGGCGGGCGAAGCCAGAACCGCCAGCCTGATTTATGATGTGGAGGATATGGGACCGACTGATTTGGCAACCAATACCTTCGGACAGAATTTTAACGTGACGATGATTCAGGTAATAACGGGCTTCTGCTCCCTGATAAACGGCGGGTATTATTATGAGCCGCACATGGTAGACAAAATCACGAATGCGAGCGGTGCCACGGTTCAGAATATCGAACCGAGAGTACTGAAGCAGACTATCTCCGAGAGTACCTCCTCCTACATCAGGCAGTACTGCAGGGCGGTTGTGACAGAGGGAACAGGTAAGACGGCGCGTCCGGCAGGGTATATGATAGGCGGAAAGACGGGAACGGCGGAAACCATCGACCAGAATACCCATACCCGTTCCGAGACGGATCACGTGGTATCCTTTATCGGCTATGCGCCGGCGGATGACCCGCAGGTGGCAATTTATGTGGTGGTGGACAGACCGAATGTGAGCAGACAGGGCGATGCGAAGTATGCGACCGGGATTGTGAGAAGCATTCTCACGGAAGCCCTTCCATACCTGAACATTTTTATGACGGAGGAGCTGAGTGAGGACGAGAGGGCAGAGCTGGAGGCTCTGCAGCTGGAGATAACAACCCAATACACAGCGAAGCCGGAGGACGAAGGGGTGGAGACGGAAAACGGAAACGGAAACAATGTGGGAACGGCTCCGCAGTGGATGAGCTTTCCTGTTGACCCCGAGTCGGGCTACAGGGTTGACCCGGATACGGGGGAGAGATATGACGCTCAGACGGGTGTCCTGATTGACAGCGGCGAGACAAATCTGGGAGCGGAGGTGCCGGTAAATCCCGGTATTGTAAATCCGCCGTCAGAGTGATGATGCCGGCGGATGCCGTTGCTGACCGGGGCTTGCTGACCGGGCACTGGCGGATTGTTTTGCGCGGTGTTGCAAAATGCGTGAAAATCCTGTATACTATCTTTTAAGTGCGCATTGCTTTACGACGGCACGGAGAGGAACGTATTCACATGAAGATAATGCCGAATCGGATGGACAGAGGTTTTTACAAGTATCAGGCGGAGTTTGAAGAAAAGGCACTGGAGGTGCTCCGTTCGGGCTGGTATGTGCTCGGAAAGGAAGTAGAGATGTTTGAGAAGGAGTTTGCCGCCTATACGGGTGCAAAGCATTGCGTCGGGCTGGCAAACGGGCTGGATGCGCTCTGGCTGGCATTCCGCATTCTGGGAATCGGTGCGGGAGACGAGGTGCTGGTACAGGCAAACACTTATATTGCCAGCGTGATGGGAATTACCATCAACGGCGCGACCCCCGTCTTTGTAGAGCCGGACGAGTATCACAACATAGATGTGGAGAAGCTGGAAGAGAAGATAACGGACAAAACGAAGGCGATACTGGTGGTGCATCTTTACGGTCAGGCAAGCCGGATGGATGAGGTGGTCAGAATCTGCAAAAAGCATCATCTGCGGCTGGTGGAGGACTGTGCACAGTCCCACGGGGCATGCTTTGAGGGCAGGATGACGGGAACCTTTGGAGATATCGGCTGTTTTTCCTTTTATCCCTCCAAGAATCTGGGGGCCTTCGGGGACGGCGGAGCGATTGTGACGGATGACGCGAAGCTGGCGGCGGATATGCGGGTATACCGTAATTACGGAAGCGAGAAACGCTATTACAATAAGGTTGTGGGCGCTAATTCCAGACTGGATGAGCTTCAGGCGGGGCTTTTGCGAGTAAGGCTGAAGCATATCGGAGAGCTGACGCAGGAGCGGAAAGCTCTGGCTGCCGAATACGGCAGGAGCATTTCTAATCCGAGACTGAGACTGCCGCTTGTCCGGGAAGGGGCAGAGAGCGTCTGGCATCAGTATGTGATTCAGTGTGAAGACAGGGAGGAGCTGATAACGTATCTGAATGAGCGGGAGATAGGAACAATTATTCACTATCCGATTCCGCCGCATCTGTCGGAGGCATACGCATATCTCGGCTTAAAAAAAGGCAGCTTTCCCATCACGGAGCATGATGCGGATACGGTATTGTCCATACCCATGTACAATGGGATGACCGCGGAGGAACAACAGACAGTCATTGAGGCGCTGAATGCGTTTTAAAGAGGTAGAAGAATGAAGTTGTCGGAACAGTATAGCCTGATTCGTTTTAAGGATTTGGGAGATGAGAGGGGAAATCTCGTTGTCATTGAGGGAGAGGGAATGGACATCCCCTTTGACATTAAACGGGTATTTTATATTTATGGCTCCGATGCCACGGTGGTGCGGGGACAGCATGCCAACAGGGAGACGGAATTTCTGCTGGTAAACGTCGGCGGCAGCAGTAAGGTAAGGGTGGACAACGGAAAAGAGTCGGAGGTCATTGTGCTGGATAAGCCCGGCATGGGACTGTATCTGCCCCCGATGCTATGGAAGGATATGTACGATTTTTCGCCGGATTCCATTCTGCTGGTTCTGGCAAGCCGTCATTATGACGGAAAAGAATATATCCGTGATTATGATGAGTATCTGAAGGAGATAGAGCAAGTATGAGTAAGCTGTCGATTGTGGTTCCGGTCTACTACAACGAGGATACCCTGATGGATTTATATCAGGATATGCGTGAAAAAGTACTCGGGAAGTTGGAGGCGTACGAGCTTGTGTTTGTGGATGACGGCTCAGGGGATGCTTCCTGGCAGATTATGAATGAAATCAAGCAGCTGGATGCCGAGAACGTCCGGCTGGTGAGGCTGTCCAGAAATTTCGGAGAGCATGCAGCCCTGCTGGCGGGACTGAGCGTCTGTACCGGTGACTGCGCTGTGACAAAGCAGGCGGATTTGCAGGAAGATTCCACGCTGATTCTGGAAATGCTTGAACGCTGGAAGGCGGGGAATAAGGTAGTTCTTGCAGTTAGAAGGTCCAGAGACGAGAGCCGCGTGAAGGTGTTTTTTGCAAATCGGTATTACGCCATGGTCAGGAGATTTGTGAACAAGAATATGCCGGTTGGTGGCTGTGACTGCTATCTGATTGACCGAAGGGTGATTGAGGTGCTGGAGAGACTGGATGAGAAGAATTCCAGTCTGACTTTGCAGGTGCTGTGGGCAGGCTTTAAGACGGATATGGTGTATTTTGACAGAAAAGACAGGGAAAAGGGAAAATCCCGTTGGACTTTTGCAAAGAAGCTTAAGCTGGTTATGGATTCCATGATGAGCTTTTCCTATATGCCGATTCGGTTCATGACATACATCGGCATTGTTTTCGATGTATTTGCCCTGCTGCTGCTGATTAGTGTGCTGGTGGAATTCTTTACCCGGGGAGTTCCCATGACAGGCTGGTCCTCTCTGATGTGTGTCATTCTGCTTTCGGCGGGGCTGATTCTTTCCATGCTGGGAATCTTAGGAGAGTATCTGTGGAGAACCCTTGATGCCTCAAGGACAAGACCGCCCTTTATCATTGATGAGCATGAAGCGCCGAAAGAGCGGGAGCAGGAGGAAGCGTGAGCAAATCAAAGGGCTGGCGGCTGCTTAGAATGCTCCTGATTCTCGGCAGCATACTGGCGACAGTGAAGCTGATTTTTGTGGATTATACGCTGGACGAGGAATATCAGGTGGTGCTGGCGTACCGACAGCTGTCCGGAGACGGACTGTTTAGGACGATGTGGGAGCCGCACCAGACCTCTGCCTTTGCCTGCGCTTTTTTGATGCGGACTTTTCAGGCAGTGACGGGCAGCCTGACGGGAGTGGTTATCTTTCTGCGTGTCTGCACAACGGTGGTGCAGGGGCTGCTTGCATGGTGGCTGTACAGGGTGCTTCTGCGCGTGACGCAGAAAAGCTATGCATTTCTGACTGCCCTTTGTTATTTTAACATTGTGCCGAAGCTGATTCAGATTCCGGAGTTTAGCAATCTCCAGCTGTGGTTTGTCACGATTGTGATTCTTTCGCTGGCTGCATACTGTGAGGCAGATGAGAAAAAAACGCAGGCAGGGGGGGTGATTTGGCTTCTTATCGCAAGTGTGGGCATGGCACTGTCCGTGCTTGCCTATCCGTCGGATATTCTGCTCTTTCCTTTCTTTCTGCTCGTCCTGCTCAAAAGGCCGGGAAAAAGAAAGTGGCGGAATGTGCTGCTGTTTGGCGGTGGCTGCGTTGCCTGTGCGGCAGTCTGGCTTGCCTGCGTGCTGAAGGGCGTGGAATTTGGCGAGCTTATCAGAAATCTGAAATATACGCTGGAATTTGACCTGACGCATGACCTGACACTCTCCGGGGGAGAACGGGCGCTGATAATTCTGCGGGATGCGGGGAAACAGCTTCTGCTGTTTTTACTGTCCGTTCTGATTGGCACGGTGGCTGCCGTGCTTATGCGTCTTAGAACGAAGGAAAATGACGAAAAAAAACAGCCCGCCGCGCTTGATGTGGCACTTCCTGCCATCCTTGCAGCGGAAGTGATTCAGCTGTTTTATTGGCTTGTATTGAGGAAGGGGTATGAGGAGCCGCAGATACATCTGTTGACTGTGATGCTGCTTGCAATACCGGCATGGCGCTACGCGGATGGCAGAAAGAGGCTGCTGATTCCCTGTCTGGGAGGAAATCTGCTTCTGCTGCTCGGAGTACTCTATATGAGCGACCTGAGCTTTTTCTATGCGATTCCGGCGGCATTGCTGGGAATCCTTGCCTGTCTGCTTGTGCTGGTGTTTGCGCTGGAGAACACGCTGGGAAGGGAGCACGCAAGAGGAAGAATCGTGCTGCTTCTTGCCAGCCTCGCCATAGTGTCCGTATTCGGAAAGGGCGCGACGCTGCGGGCGGGAAAGACGGAGACCAACACGGTGCTCGGTGTCCGGGGAATTATGCGGGAGGGACCCGCGGCAGGCATTTTGACCAATTATATGCAGGCGTATGTTTATAACTGTGATTATGAGGATTTTGAGACTTATCTGGAGGAGGGCACCGCATGCCTGATTGTTACCAATATGGCGGGAACCGGCGGAACGTCGCCTTATCTGTTCCGAAATCTGGAGATTAGTCATTTTTCCATTGTGGATCCGACCAGCTATGATGAGCGCCTTCTGACCTATTGGGAGTGCTACCCCGAGAAGCGTCCGGAGGTGATTGTGGTGGACTGCTGGTATGGGCAGCTGATGGAGCCGGAGGAGAGCTGGATTATGAAATATATTGAGACGGAATTTGGTTATACGTCGGTGAAGGAGGGGCGCTATGTCAGAATGTACTTCCGATAAAGGCAAAGGCTTCTTACAGTTTTTGAAATTTGCACTGGTGGGAGTTTCCAATACGCTGATTAGCGAGGGCGTGTATCTGGTGCTGATTTTCTTTAAGATGCATTATCTGCCCGCCAGCTTTATCGGCTTTACACTGAGCACGCTCAATGCCTATTACTGGAGCAGCAGATACGTGTTTCGCGAGGAGGCAGACGGCGCAAAGCGCGTCTGGTGGAGAGTGCTTTTAAAGACCTATGTGGCATATCTGTGGGGGTATCTGGTAAATGCGGCGCTGCTGGTTTTGTGGATTGACCTTCTGCATATCGGCAGACTGACAGAGCCTTTGGCAAAATGGTGCAAGGAGGAGGGCTTTTTGTCGCTGGATGCGGTTTTCTGGGGCAACCTTCTGGCGGCGGGCATCAATCTGCTGATTACCGTGCCCATGAATTTTGTGATTAACAAGTATTGGGCATATCGACAAAAGAAAAAATAACGATCTGCATAACCTCATAAAAGTGGGAATAGAGTAAAGTAATCCCTTTTTATGAGGTTTTGTATGCTGACGGATGGCAACAAGATTTTTCACAGGAAAAAAATCCTGACCGCTTTTTTGCTGTGCGCGGGAGTTCTGCTGGGACTTTTCGGGAGACTTATCTATCTGTGCGTGTGGCGGGCGGAGCACTATTCGCAGCTGGCAACGGATTTACATGAGCGGGAGAGGAGCATCAAGGCGGCAAGAGGACAGATCCTGGATAGAAACGGGGTAGTGCTCGCTGATAATAAGACGGTTTGTACCGTGTCGGTTATTCACAATCAGGTGGAGGAGCCGGATGCGGTGATAGAAATGCTCTGTAGAGAGCTGGACTTATCCGAGGAGTATGTGGCGAAGCGTGTGGAGAAATACTCGTCCATGGAGCGCATTAAGAGCAATGTGGAGAAGGAGGTGGGAGACCGCATCCGGGAGTATGACATGGCAGGGGTGAAGGTGGATGAGGATTACAGGCGCTATTATCCTTACGGAGAGCTTGCCAGCAAGGTGCTGGGCTTTACAGGCGGGGATAATCAGGGCATTATCGGGCTGGAGGTCATCTATGAAGAATATCTGCAGGGGGAGGCAGGGACGATTCTGACTGTGACGGATGCGAAGGGAATCGAGGTGGAGGCTGCCGGAGAGCGGCGCATTGAACCTGTAAGCGGACAGAATCTCCGTATCAGCATGGACAGAAACATCCAGTCCTATGCTGCGCAGCTGGCACTGCAGGCGTGTGCGACAAAGGAGGCGGACAGCGTCTCCATTCTGGTGATGAATCCGAAGAACGGTGAGCTGTACGCCATGGTGAATGTTCCGGAGTTTGACCTGAATAACCCGTATGAGCTGTCGGAGGAGGTTGCGGAGGGTCTTACATCCGAGGAAAAGCAGGAGCGTTTAAACGCTGTCTGGAGAAACGGCTGCATCAATGATACCTATGAGCCGGGCTCCACCTTTAAGATTATCACGGCTGCGGCAGGTCTGGAGGAAGGCGTGATTACGCCGGAAAGCGGCTTTAGCTGTCCGGGGTTTATCATGGTGGATGACAGGAAAATACGCTGCCACAAGACAACGGGACACGGCTCCCAGACCTTTACCCAGTGTATGATGAACTCATGCAACCCTGCGCTGATTTCCGTGGGACTGCGTCTCGGTCTGGATACCTATTATGCGTATTTTGAGCAATTCGGACTAAAAACAAGGACGGGGATAGACCTGCCCGGTGAGGCAGGAACCATCATGCACAGGAAGGAGAACATGGGGAATGTGGAGCTGGCAACCGTGGCATTCGGGCAGTCCTTTCAGATTACCCCCATCCAGCTTTTAACCACGGCGGCATCCATAGTCAACGGGGGAAACCGTGTTACTCCGCATTTCGGAGTGCAGACACAGGATGCGAGGGGAGAGGTGCTGCAGACCTTTTCCTATCCGACAGAGAGCGGGATTGTCTCTGAGAAAACCAGTGCCACCATGCGGGAAATCCTTGAGCTTGTAGTGTCGGAGGGCACAGGAAAAAACGGTGCAGTAGAGGGCTTTCGGGTTGGAGGAAAGACGGCGACCAGCCAGACGCTTCCCAGAGGAAGCGGCAGATACATTGCCTCCTTTGTCGGCTTTGCTCCCGCGGACGACCCGCAGGTAATTGCGCTGGCGGTGGTGAATAATCCGAAGGGGGTCTACTATGGCGGGCAGGTGGCAGCGCCCATCATCCGGCAGCTTTTTGAAAATATTCTTCCGTATTTGGGAATAATGGAGTATAATTAACGGATAGGAAAAAGGCATCTGTGGGCTGAATGAAGCAGAAAGAAATGATATGGAATGAAAAGGAAGGAATGTCCGTATATGAAAAAGGGAGAAAAATGCCTGGTGATTGGCTCGGGAGTCAGCGGAATCGGAGCACTCGGGCTTTTAGGGCACTGTGGAGCTGAGACGATACTTTATGACAGCAATGAGAGGCTGACAGAGGAGGAGCTGCACAAGAAGCTTCCACAGGGCAGCAGTGCACGCTGTGTTACGGGGGAGCTGCCGGAGGAGATAAAGCAGGAGATACAGACAGTGGTGCTGAGCCCGGGCGTGCCTGTGGACATTCCGCTGGTGGAGGAGCTTAAGGAGCGGGGCGCGGGAATCATCGGCGAGATTGAGCTTGGTTATCGGTTGGAGAAGGGAAGAGTGGCGGCAATCACGGGAACCAACGGGAAGACGACGACTACCACGCTTGTAGGCGAGATAATGAAGGCATGGCTCGGAGAGGAAAAGGTGTTTGTCGTGGGAAACATCGGCAATCCCTATACCTCTGAATGCTTAAAGACGTCAGAGGACACCGTCACCGTGGGAGAAATCAGCTCCTTCCAGCTGGAGACTATTGAGACCTTTCACCCGACTGTCTCGGCAATCCTGAACATTACGCCGGACCATTTAAACCGCCATCACACCATGGAGGCATATGTGGCGGCAAAGGAAAGCATTACGCGCAATCAGGACGGAAAAGATGTCTGTGTGCTGAATTATGAGAATGCGTATACAAGAGACTTCGGGCAGCGCTGCCCTGCGAGAACGGTTTTCTTTTCCTCGGCAAGGGAGCTTCAAAACGGTTATTTTTTGCGGGAGGATAAAATCGTAAGGAGCACGGACGGAAAGCCGGAAGAGCTTCTGGACATCCACCGGGATATGAGACTGGTAGGCATGTGCAACGTTGAAAATGTCATGGCAGCCATAGCCATTGCAGAGGGGATGGGTGCTCCAATGGAGACGATACTCTCCGTCATCAGGGAATTTCGGGCGGTGGAACACCGCATTGAATTTGTGGCAACGAAGCGTGGGGTGGATTATTATAATGACTCTAAGGGAACCAATCCGGACGCAGCAATCCAGGGCATCAGGGCAATGAACCGGCCGACGGTTTTAATCGGGGGCGGATATGATAAGCAGAGTGAGTATGACGAATGGATTGAGAGCTTTGACGGCAAGGTGAAATGGCTGGTTCTGATTGGACAGACCCGCGAGAAAATTGCGGAATGTGCCAGAAAGCACGGCTTTGACAGAATCCGCTTTGCGGATTCCTACGGGGAGTGCCTCAGACTTTGCACTAAGCTGGCCGAGCGTGGCGATGCAGTGCTTTTGTCCCCGGCGTGTGCCAGCTGGGGAATGTTTCCCAACTATGAGGTCAGAGGGGAACAGTTTAAGGAATATGTCATGGGAATTGAGGAGTAAGGGATGGCGGCTCGCAGTACGAGAAAGCGGAAAAAGGAGCAATCTGAATACTTTTTTGACTACAGCCTTTTGTTCATTGTGCTGTTTTTGCTGGGGTTTGGCCTGGTTATGATATACTCGGCAAGCTCCTATGAGGCACAGCAGACATTCGGCGATGAGGCGTATTATCTGAAAAAACAGCTGATTGCCGTCATTATCGGCCTTGTGATGATGATGCTTGTGGCGAATATCCCCTACCACTTCTGGGAGAGGTTTGCTCTGCTTGGCTATCTGATTTCCATGGCGCTGGTGCCGATGGTGCTGACTCCGCTCGGAGTAAAGTCCCACGGTGCAAGGCGCTGGATTCGCGTGCCGGGAGTGGGCTTAAATCTGCAGCCGGCAGAGGTGGCAAAGCTGTGTATGATTCTGTTTCTTGCAACCATGGTGTGCAAGATGGGAAAGAGTGTCCGAACCATGAAGGGCTTTCTGTTTATGGTGCTGCTGCCCATGCCGGTGGTGCTGGAGGTCTATCTGATTACAAAGAACTTAAGCTCGGCAATTATCATTCTCGGAATTTCCGTCCTGATGGTTTTTGTTGCAAGCCCTGACTATAAAAAGTTCATTCTCATGGGACTCGTGGGAGTGGCGGCGATTGGGCTTCTTCTGTTTTATATCATTTCAACCGGCGGTGAGGGAGGCTTTAGAAGTGAGCGTATCATCGCATGGCTGGATCCGGAGAGTGCGGCGCAGTCAAAGGGGTTTCAGACACTTCAGGCACTCTATGCAATCGGAAGCGGCGGCATCTGGGGGAAGGGACTCGGGCAGAGTATGCAGAAGCTCAGCTTTCTGCCGGAGGCACAGAACGACATGATTTTTTCCATCATCTGCGAGGAGCTTGGGCTGTTTGGCGCGATTGCCATTATACTGATGTTTATTATGCTTCTCTGGAGAATGATGGTGATTGCCAACAATGCAACGGATTTGTTTGGAGCCATGCTGGTGGTGGGCGTGATGGGGCATATAGCCATACAGGCGATTTTGAACATTGCAGTTGTGACCAATACCATCCCCAACACGGGTATCTCGCTTCCCTTTATCAGCTACGGAGGCTCCTCCGTTATGTTTCTGCTTGTGGAAATAGGGCTGGTTTTAAGCGTGGCAAAGAGAATACAGCTGAAAGAACTATAGGTACAAGGTACGAAAAAGCCATTTTGCACATAGAATAGAACAGATTTAAAAGATGAAACCCGGGTGGTGGTCTATGGGTTCTATTCATATCCAGGGCGGTATCGCCCTACAGGGCAAGGCTCGTATCCAGGGCTCTAAAAATGCAGCACTTCCCATTCTGGCGGCAACGCTGGTGACGGGGGAGAGCTCCTTTATCAGGAACTGTCCCAGAATTTCTGATGTATATGCCATGCTCAGTCTGCTTGAGAGTCTGGGCTGTAGTGTGGTTTGGAAGGAACAGGGGGTGCTGGTAGAGGCTGCCGGTGTGAGGATGGAAGAGATGCGGTCGGAGGCGGTCACGGGAATGCGCTCCTCGCTGTGTCTTCTAGGGGCGCTGCTCGCAAGGTGCGGGGAGGCGGTTATGGAGCATCCGGGCGGCTGCGTGATAGGAGAGCGTCCAATCGATTTGCATCTGATGGCACTCGGGCGGATGGGTGCAGAGTTTGCAGAGGAAAACGGGCTGCTGCGCGCTGAGGCAAAACAGCTGCACGGAGCAGAGATTACGCTCCCGAAGCAGAGCGTTGGAGCTACGGAGAATGTGATTCTCGCGGCGGTTGCTGCGGAGGGTGACACCGTCTTAAACGGTGCTTCACGGGAGCCGGAGGTGGTAGCACTCTGCCGCTATCTGCAGCATTGCGGAGCAGATATAGAGGGCGTGGGCAGTGAGTGCCTTATCATACGGGGAGGAAGTGCCCTGTACGGAGCAGAGTTTTGCGTCCCGGCAGACCGGATTGTGGCGGGAACCTATCTGTTGGGCTGCGTGGGAATCGGCGGAAATGCTTTTCTGGAAGGGGCTGACGGAGGGGAGCTTGCGGCAGTGCTTGAGCTTGCGGAGAGAATGGGCGCAAGGTGCTGCGTGACGGACGAGGGAATTTATGTGCAGGCGCCGGAGAGGGTTTTATCTCCCGGTATTGTGGTGACGGCACCCCACCCTGCTTTCCCGACGGATTTACAGTCTGTCGCGCTTGCAATCTCCACGGTGGCAGAGAAGGAGACGCTGATAGAGGAGACGGTCTTTGAAAACCGTTTCCGGGTCGTGGAGGAGTTAAGACGACTGGGGGCTTCCATCGAGCTTGAGACTGAAACAAGGGCGCTGGTGCACCCGGTAAGCAGGCTTGCGGGAGCAGAGGTGGCGGCTAAGGAGCTGCGGGGAGGCGCTGCGCTTGTGGTCGCCGGACTGATGGCGCAGGGCGTGACGACGGTGAAGAATTGCGGGTATATTTACCGGGGATATGAAAATATCTGTAGGGATTTCAGAGAGTTAGGAGCGCGTGTGATAAGTGTCTAGAGGCAAAAGAGCAGTGATTGTGCTGGCGGTGGCTGCCGCTCTTACAGCGGCGGTTCTGGGCGGCGGATATTATATCAGCAGTACCTATACGGTGCGCACGGTATATGTTGAGGGTAATGTGCATTATACGGAGGAGGAAATCAAACAGATAGTGATGGAGGGCGCACTGGGAAATAATTCGCTCTACCTTTCCTTTAAATACCGCAATAAGGGAGTGGAGGGAATCCCCTTTGTGGATGTGATGGATGTATCCGTTCTGGCACCCGACACGATTAAAATCACCGTATATGAGAAGGTGCTGACGGGGTATGTCAGATACCTTGGCACCTATATGTACTTTGACAAGGACGGCTATGTGGTGGAGAGCTCCGGCGTCAGAACAGCCGGAGTTCCGCAGATTACCGGTCTGGAGTTCGACCATCTCGTGCTGGGCGAGGCGCTTCCGGTTGAAAATCCGGAGGTGTTTGACAGCGTTTTAAACGTCACCAAGCTCCTGCAGAAGTATAAGCTTTCCTCCGAGAAGATTTACTTCGGAAGAGGGGGAGACATTACGGTGTATTTTGGCGAGGTGAAGGCGGCGCTGGGGAATGAGCCCTCACATCTGGAGGACAAGCTGATGCTGCTGCCGGAGATGCTGCCGAGTCTGGAGGGAAAAAGTGGAATCCTTCAGATGCAGACCTACGATGAAGGGGGCGGAAAGTATACCTTTAAGCCGGATTGAGGCATTTTTGCCCGCGTACTTTTTTAAAAAAGTGTTGCTAAAATGAAGAAATAATTATATGATAGTCTATATGGAATTTTATTGTGCAGAAGGAGGACAGACTCTTGCTTGAGATTAAGACGAATGACGCTGAATCTGCAGCCAAGATTATTGTGGTCGGTGTGGGCGGTGCAGGTAATAATGCTGTAAATAGAATGATTGACGAACAGATTGACGGTGTGGATTTTATCGGGGTAAATACAGATAAGCAGGCACTGCAGCTCTGCAAGGCTCCCAAGCTGCTCCAGATTGGGGAGAAGCTGACAAAGGGGCTGGGTGCCGGAGCAAAGCCTGAGGTAGGTGAGAAGGCTGCCGAGGAGAGCGCAGAGGAAATTTCCGGCGCGCTTAAGGGCGCGGATATGGTATTTGTTACCTGCGGTATGGGCGGCGGTACCGGAACCGGAGCAGCTCCCGTTGTGGCGAAGCTTGCAAAGGAGATGGGAATTCTGACAGTGGGTGTTGTGACGAAGCCCTTCCGTTTCGAGGCGAAGGCGCGCATGGTCAATGCACTCAGTGGTATTGAACGCATCAAGGAAAATGTGGATACGCTGATTGTCATTCCAAATGACAAGCTGCTTGAGATTGTGGACAAGCGAACAACCATGCCGGAGGCACTTAAGAAGGCGGATGAAGTACTGCAGCAGGCAGTTCAGGGAATTACGGATTTGATTAATGTACCGGCAGTCATCAATCTGGACTTTGCAGATGTGCAGACCGTTATGAAGGACAAGGGAATTGCTCATATCGGTATCGGTGAAGGGAAGGGAGACGACAAGGCGCTGGAGGCTGTCAGGATGGCAGTGGAGAGCCCGCTGTTAGAGACGACCATCACCGGGGCAACCCATGTGATTGTCAACGTATCCGGAGACATTACTCTGGCGGATGCCAGCGATGCCGCAGGGTATGTACAGAATCTGGCAGGCGAGGACGTGAATATCATCTTTGGTGCCATGTATGATGATTCCAAGTCGGACTCCTGTACGATTACCGTTATCGCGACGGGGCTTGGTGACGTGGCAGGAAATCAGCTGCAGGGAAGAATGGGGGCGGGAACGGCGTACAGACAGCCCACTGCACATATCACACCCAGCTCCTTAAAGGGCTTCAATCCGCAGGCAGGTGCGGCGGCTCAGCCGGGTGGTGTTCAGCCTGTTCTCAGGCCGGCAGGAATCCAGAAGCCGGTGGATATCAGAAGCTCTGTCGAGGAGAAAACCTTAAAGATTCCGGATTTTTTGCAGAGAAAGTAAGCATCAGCTTCATACATAGCTTCTTGTGCGGGTGGCATTTGCCGCCCGCTTTTTTGTTCCATAGGAAATTGCTCCGTAATGTTCCGGGATTCTTTCTTGTCGAAAGAAATCCTTCTTTTGCTTCTCGGTTTTGACAAATTCCATACGGCTGTCCCTTTATAATCATTGTGAAAAGGATGAAAGAAATGCACTATGAACTTTATGCTGACAGTCTCATAATGATTAACTTCGGAATGAATCTCTACCTCATACTGTTGGTGAATCACGCTACCTTCAAGACGGCAGTGGCGTGGAGAATGCTGCTTGGTGCCCTGACCGGAAGCTTAAGCTATGTGCTGATGCTGGCGGGAGTGCTGCCGCCCGTGCTGCGACTGCCGGTGGGAATCCTGGCGGGCGGGGGTGGAATGCTTCTGATTGCTTTTCCCGTGAAGGACCTGAGAAGCTTTCTTAAGCTGTCGGAGAGAATGCTGCTTGCTGCCTTCGGAATGGGAGGCATACAGCTGCTCTTGCTTCGCTGTTTTCGGGGTCTCCGGCAGTGGCTGACGGGAATATGGGGCATCCTGACGGTTGGCGGCATCGCATTTTTGTTCTTAAGAAGAGCGATGGCGGGAACAGGGCAGAAGGACTGTCTCTGCCGGGCAATTCTGCGCAGAGGGGGAGCGAGTATGACGGTGGTGGCACTGATTGATTCGGGAAACAGTCTGGTGGAGCCTATCAGCGGAAAGCCGGTTTCCGTGGTGGAGGAGGATGTGTTTCGGACACTGTGGGAAAACAGTATACAGGGCTTTCGGGTAATTCCCTATCACAGCGTCGGAAAAAGCAGGGGCATCATGAACGGTTATCTGCTTCCGGAGCTTAAGCTGGAGGTGGGAGGCGTCACGAGGGTGCTGAGGGATGTGTACATTGCTGTAGGCAAAGAGGGACTTCATGCTCCGCATGGTGCAGCGAAAGAATCCGTAAAACTGATTGTGAACCCACGGCTTCTGGAAGGAAGCAAAAAGGGCACGCCGCGTAGACGGCAGAATGAGAGGACATATGATTCTGAAAGTGGCAATACCGGGGAAAATGCAGTTTAAGATGATACGCAGGGAAAACATTTTGTTGCGCAGAAAGGGTGAGATTCATTATATAGGCGGAGCGGAGGTGCTGCCGCCGCCTCTTACGGTGGACAGAGAGAGTCAGGTAATCAGCGGGTTGGGAACGGAGGCTGACGCGGAGGCAAAGGCGATTCTGATAGAGCATAACTTAAGGCTTGTGGTGTACATAGCAAAGAAGTTTGACAATACGGGCGTCGGAGTGGAGGATTTGATTTCCATAGGAACCATAGGGCTGATTAAGTCCATCAACACCTTTAACCCGGATAAGAACATCAAGCTTGCCACCTATGCCTCCAGATGTATTGAGAATGAGATTCTCATGTATCTGCGCCGGAACAATAAGACAAAGCTGGAGGTATCCATTGATGAACCGCTTAACGTAGACTGGGACGGAAATGAGCTTTTGCTGTCGGATATTCTGGGGACGGATGAGGATGTCATTTACAGAGACATGGAAAACGAGGTGGAGAGGAAGCTGCTGCGGGGAGCCATCAGTAAGCTTTCTGAGAGGGAGAAAAGAATCATCAATCTGCGCTTCGGACTGGAAAACAGTGAGGGAGAGGAGATGACACAGAAGGAGGTGGCGGCGCTTCTGGGTATTTCCCAATCCTATATTTCACGGCTGGAGAAGAAAATCATGAGGCAGCTGAAAAGGGAAATGAGTACTCATATTTAGACTTTGCAAAGCCGTAGAAATACTCTATAATAGAGAAAAAGAGATAAATTGCGGAGCGGAAATTACAGTGATTAAGCGTGAAGACATATTATCAATGGAATACCTGAAGAAAACAGAATTTACGGGCTGCCACCAGGGGATGAGATACCGTCTTGAGGGAGTTTCGGATGCAGAAGGCGAAAAGAAGCTGCGCGCCACTGTCTGGCCGGAGCCCTTTAACTTCTTTTCTACACCGGAGGAGGAAAAGGAAAGCGCAGAGTTTGCGTTTCATGAGGATGGGGTAGTGGATGCGGTGGCATGGATGAATGACAGGCTGTTTCAGGAGAAGGACAGATGGGAACACGCCGGTGAGAAATGGGAACAGTACAGATGGAAATGATGAAGTATGTGTATAAGGATTTGCTGGCAGTGCTGAAATACCTCCCATGGGGACTGGCGATGGGAGGAGTGGCGGGACTGCTCTTTGCGTGGCTGCGTGGAAGAAGGGGGGATTGCCGGCGCGGGTCGTCGGCTGCGGTGATGGTGCTCTGCATCTATGCGGCACTGATGCTGATGATTACCGTTTTTTCCAGAGAAAGCGGCAGCCGCGTCGGCGTGGACTTAAAGCTGTTTTCCACGTGGGGCATCAATGACAGAAATAATGCCTATGTGCTGGAAAATGTGCTGCTGTTTGTTCCGTACGGGTTTATCTGCTGTCTGGCGTTTTTGAAAATTCGCCGCTTTTTTTCCTGTATGGCGCTGGGGGCGGTGACGAGTCTGGGAATTGAGCTTCTCCAGCTGGCAACAGGACGCGGTTACTTTCAGATTGATGATATACTGACTAACATTTTAGGAACGCTGACTGGCTTTTTGCTTTTTAAGCTGGCGGGACTTTTTAGAGGAAAACGCTGACGCGTCGGCGGGGAAGCCTTTCTCAGGCACTCAGATAGTTTTTCATGGAGCGCAGGGCATTCTTCTCAAGCCTTGAGACCTGTGCCTGCGAGATGCCGACCACGTCGGCAACCTCCATCTGCGTCTTCCCCTCAAAAAATCGTAAGGTGATGATTTCCTGCTCCCGGGAATTCAGCCGTTTCATTGCCTCGCTTAAGGAGAGGTGCTCTATCCAGGTCTCTTCCTTATTTTTTTTGTCGCTAATCTGATCCATGACATACAGGGTGTCTCCGCCGTCGGTAAAGACAGGCTCATAGAGGCTCATGGGGCATTGGATGGCATCCAGCGCATAGGCGATATCTTCCTTGGAAATTCCGATTTCGACTGCTATTTCTTCGATGGACGGCTCCTTCAGATTTTTTCTGGTGAGCGCTTCCCTGGTATAAATTGCCTTATAGGCAGTATCCTTCAGGGAGCGGGAGACACGGATGGCACTGTTGTCTCTCAAAAAGCGTCTGATTTCACCAATAATCATCGGAACCGCGTAGGTAGAAAATTTTACATTCAGGGAGGAATCAAAGTTATCAATCGCCTTAATCAGACCGATACACCCGATTTGAAATAAATCATCCACGTTTTCGCTGCTGGCGGAAAAACGTTTGATAACACTCAGAACAAGGCGGAGATTTCCCTCAATATAGGCTTCGCGTGCTTTACTGTCGCCCGCCTCTATCCGTTGAAAAAGAAGCTCCTTCTCCTCTGCCTTCAGCAGGGGGAGCTTTGCGGTATTGACACCGCAGATTTCGACTTTTCCCTGTGCCATTGATATTTCTCTCTTTCTGATATTCCGTACGGCTACGGTTAGTTGTAGTATGTGCCTGTGAAGGAAAAATATTCTTTTGCAGGAAATCTTTGTTCTGAATGCAGGGGAGAAAACATACGTTGTTCTGAAGCAAAATGAAGGTGCGGGAGTATGTTGTTTTCGGAGCTGAAATGTAAGGATGTCATCAATATCAGGGACTGCAAGAAGCTGGGAAGGGTGTGTGACCTGGAATTTGACGAGTGCAGTGGCTGTGTCTGTAAGATTATGGTGCCGGGCGGCAATAAGGTACTGGACTTTTTGAACTGTGAGCCGCCTGTTGTGATACCGTTTAAGGACATCAGGCAGATAGGACCGGATATTATTCTGGTTGACATTCGCTGCTGATTCATGTATTATTTAATAAATAGCTAGCGTTTTTTAATACGGAGGTTTGATACATGAAGTGTCCCTTTTGCAGTCATGAAAATACGAGGGTAATTGATTCCAGACCGGCGGAGGATAACAACTCCATCCGGCGTCGCCGTGTGTGTGATGAGTGCGGGAAACGCTTTACCACCTATGAGAAGATAGAGACTATTCCGCTCATCATTATCAAGAAGGACAATAACAGGGAGACCTATGACCGTTCCAAGATTGAGGCAGGTGTGCTTCGGGCGTGCCATAAGAGACCGGTCAGCGCACAGCAGATTAATTCACTGGTGGACGAGGTGGAAACGGAAATTTTCAATCTGGAGGAGCGTGAGATTTCCAGTCAGGTGATTGGTGAGCTTCTGATGAACAAGTTAAAGGAGCTTGACCCGGTGGCGTATGTCCGCTTTGCGTCTGTCTATCGGGAGTTCAAGGATGTAAATACTTTTATGGATGAGCTGAAGAAAATGCTGAAATAAAGGCGGAATAAGAGAACGGAATAAGGGAACAGAATAGAAGGCTGAAATAAGCGGAAAAAGAGCAGGAATGCAAGACCGAAACAAAAAGAAAAACGGAAGTGGGCTGCGTGGCAGAGGGTGCTGCGCAGCCCTTTTGCCTGTGCCAAAGCGTGGGAAAAGCCGCCTCCACTTTTAAGGAGTGGATGAGGAGACTTTCCCGCGCAGAAAGCGCCTCAGACAGCCGATATAGAGAAGCCCGAGAATAAGCTGACTTGCCAGCACACCCCAGAGATAGCCCGTGATACCGAGGCGGGGTACACCTACAAACACGAACAGCAGGCGCAGAAGCAGGCAGACGGCATTCATCACGAAAATGTGTCCTGCCATACCTAAGCCCTGAAGTATGCTGGAGAGGGTGGTGTCCAGATAGAGAAAGGGACAAATAAAGCCGAGAGTCATAATAAAGTGCCCGGCGAGAGGACTGTCAAACAGCAGAACACCGACACGTCTTCCAAACAGGACAAAGCCTGTCATACAGCATAAGCCCATGAGAGCACTGTATTTTACGGTTTTCAAGGCGGCGCTTTTTACGGCGGGAAAGTTGCCCAGCGCATGGTTTTCGGAAATCATGGGAAGCAGCAGGATGGCAACGGAGCTGGTCAGGGCATTGGGAAAATAGATAAGAGGAAGTGCCATACCCGTAAGTACGCCGTAAACGCTTAACGCAGTGGAGGAATCGTAGCCGTAGAGACGCAGGCAGGAGGGGATTGAGACGGATTCAATGCTTTGAAGCAGATTCAGGACAAGCCTGTTTGCAGTCAGTGGAAGCGCCATGGCAAGCAGAGAATGATAAAGGGATGCGCCAGAAGCTTTTTGCAGGAAGGAGCGGACGGAAGCGGAGGAGGGACGGCAGCAGACGGACAGGATGGACAAAAGCATGGAGAACAGCTCCCCGACGGTGAGACCGAGGGCAGCGACGCGAATGGACGGGGTCTGTCCGGAGGCGAGAAGACGTGCGGAGACAAGAAAGACACAGCCGACTCTGACGAGCTGCTCAAGAAGCTGTGACAGGGCAGGTATTCCTGCCTTCTTGACACCGTAAAAATGCCCGTTCACACAGGAATGAACGGCGCTAAGCGGAATGGAAAGGGAAAGAATGCGCAGCATGCAAGCGGTGCGCGGCTCCTGAAAAAGATGCAGGGAGATGGGCTCTGAGAGCCTATAAATCAGAAGGCAGCAAAGAGCTGACAGGGGCAGTGAAATGCTTAAGCCTGCGGCGAGAGGACGGAGGGAGATCTGTCCCTCTTTTGCGGAATACTCCGCCACCAGCTTGGAAATGGCAGTCTGATAGCCTGCGGCAGTGAGAGAGAAGGACAGCGACAGAACCGGGCTTACAAGCTGATAGATGCCCATGCCCTCCTCCCCGAACAGTCTGGAAAGGTAAATGCGATAAAAAAAACCGATGACGCGGCTGGCAAGACCCGCTGCAGTCAGGAGCAGGGTGCCGAAAATCAAAGGGTGTTCTTTCTTGATTTTCATAGAAATCCCCATAGCTTTTTCACCATTATATTCCAGAAATACGGTTGACAGAACAAAGGGCAGGTGGTATAGTGTCAGTGTAATTCCTAGTAAAACGGTAGAAATTAAGAATGGGAGTGTATAAGATGATATATCTGGATAATGCGGCAACGACACGGACTGCCCCTGAGGTGGTGGAGGCGATGTTGCCCTATTTTTCGGAGAATTACGGAAACCCAAGCGCGATTTATTCCATCGGCTCTGCGGCGAAAAAGGCGGTGAATCAGGCGAGAAGAACGATTGCGGCGGCAATCGGGGCAAAGCAGGAGGAAATCTATTTTACGGCGGGCGGCTCGGAGTCAGACAACTGGGCAATCAGGGCTGCTGCTGAAAGCCGTGCGGACAGGGGAAGGCATATTATCACCACGCAAATCGAGCACCATGCGGTTTTGCACACCTGTGAATTCCTGGAGAAGCGGGGATTTGAAGTCACCTATCTGAAGGTGGACGGAGCCGGACGGATCGACCCGGAGAAATTAAAAAATGCCATCCGATCGGACACCATCCTAATCAGTGTGATGTATGCCAACAATGAAGTGGGAACCATAGAGCCTGTCAGGGAAATCGGAGCCATTGCAAGGGAAAAGGGAATCCTTTTCCATACGGATGCGGTACAGGCTTTCGGGCAGATACCGATAAATGTCGGGGAGCTGGGAGTGGATATGCTCAGCGCCAGTGCACATAAGCTGAACGGACCTAAGGGTGTGGGCTTTCTCTATATCCGTTCGGGGCTGAAGCTTTGTCCGCTGATTCGCGGCGGAGCGCAGGAGAGGAACAAAAGGGCAGGCACGGAGAACGTTCCGGGTATTGTGGGCTTTGGAAGGGCTGTGGAGCTTGCACTTGACAGGATGGAGGAAAAGACAAAAAAGGAACAGGTGCTGAGAGATTATCTCATAGAGAGGATTGAAAGGGAGATTCCCTATTGCCGTTTAAACGGACACAGAACAAAACGTCTGCCCGGAAACGTTAATTTTTCCTTCCGCTATATCGAGGGGGAGTCCATGCTGATTATGCTGGACAGAAAGGGTATCTGTGCCTCCAGCGGTTCAGCGTGCACCTCCGGCTCTCTGGACCCTTCCCATGTATTGCAGGCACTGGGGTTAAGCCATGAAGAGGCGCACGGCTCTCTGCGGATGACTCTCTCGGAGGAAAACACAAGGGAAGAGCTGGACTATGTTGTAGAGTGCCTGAGGGAAATAACAGACAGGCTTCGGAGCATGTCTCCGCTGTACGAGGATTTTCTGAAAAGCGGCAGGAAAAATCTTGTGATTGAAGAGCTGAAAAGACCGAAGAAGGACATACCGGAGGAGAAGAATTTATGAAGAAACGGGTCGTGGTGGGGATGTCAGGGGGAGTGGATTCCTCTGTGGCAGCATATCTTCTGAAGGAACAGGGCTATGAGGTGATAGGCGTCACCATGCAGATATGGCAGGATGAGGATGAGCGTGCGAAAGACGAGAGCGGCTGCTGCGGACTTTCCGCGGTGGAGGATGCGAGACGGGTGGCAGAGCAGCTTGATATTCCATATTATGTGATGAATTTCAGGCAGGAGTTCAAGAGCTGCGTGACGGACTATTTCGTGGAGGAGTATCTCAAGGGGCGCACGCCAAATCCCTGCATTGCCTGCAACCGCTATGTGAAGTGGGAGGCGCTGCTAAAGAGAAGCATGGATATCGGGGCAGACTATATTGCCACGGGGCATTACGCCAGAATAGACAGACTGCAAAACGGGCGCTTTGCCCTTCGCCGCTGTGCGACGGCAGATAAGGATCAGACCTATGCCCTGTACAGTCTGACCCAGGAGCAGCTGTCACATACGCTGATGCCCGTTGGAGAGTATGCGAAGGAGGATATCCGGCGGATTGCCGCGGATGCGGGACTGGCGGTGGCAGCTAAGCCGGACAGTCAGGAAATCTGCTTTGTGCCGGATGGAGACTACGCCGCCTTTATTGACAGAGAGGCAGCAGGGCGTGTACCGGGACCGGGCAGCTTTGTGACGAAAAGTGGGGAGGTACTGGGGCAGCACAGGGGAATTACCCACTATACGGTGGGTCAGAGAAGAGGACTCGGTCTGCCGATGGGAGAGAGGGTATTTGTGACCCGGATATTGCCGGAGAGTAACGAGGTGGTTGTGGGCGGCGGTGACGAGATTTTTACGAAGGAGCTCTTCTGTGACAGGGTCAGCTTCATGGCGGTGGAGGACATAGACAAACCGACGCGCGTCAGGGCAAAAATACGTTACAATCACGCCGGCGAGGCTGCGGTGATAGAAAAGCTTTCGGATGGAAGTCTGCACTGCCTCTTTGAAAAGCCGGTTCGCGCCGTGACGCCCGGTCAGGCGGTGGTGTTCTACGACGGAGAGCACGTGCTGGGCGGCGGAACCATTTTATAGTCCGCGTCATATACTTGGATGAGACTATGTCAGGGAAGAGCATATGGACTTTAATCTGAATGGAAGAATCCCCTTTAGAAGAAACCGTTACGGCTCCGTGACGGGAACAATAGTAGAGCTGGTGCCTGCCGTGATGGGAAACAGACGGGCGAACGGCTGTATGATTTTTGCAACCATAGAGGATATGGACGGCAACACGGTAAATTTTGTGGTGACTCCCGCTACCTATGTGGTTGATTTTGAAACACTGTCGGTGGGGATGCCGTGCACCTTCTGGTATGCGGCGGATGCGCCCATGCCGCTTATTTATCCGCCGCAGTATAATGCGGTGGCGGTGGCGCAGGAGAAAAACGGAAGAATGGTAGAGGTGGGCTACTTTAACACGTCCATGGTGAATGAGGAGCAGACCTTACAGCTGAATATCGACGGGACGGTGAACGTCCGTACCACCAACAATCAGTACTTTCAGGCAAGCCCTGCGAATCACAGTCTGGTGGTGGTATACGAAAATGCCACGCGCAGCATTCCTGCCCAGACAACGCCGAAGGAGATAGTGGTGCTGTGTGAGCAGAGCCGCTGATGCAGAGCCGCTGACGCAAAGCCGGACAGATAAGCTCCCGCCGCTGTATGTCTGATGTATGGAAGGCGGAGGGAGATATCTGACCCGGTTAGATTCTATGAAATTCGGGGGTGCGCTTTTCAAACACGGTGTAGTAACGGAAGCCGCATTCCGTCAGCACTTCGGCTGCCCGGTGAAAATGGGAGGCGATACCGCTGCTTTTGTGGGAATCACTGCCGACAGTGATGATTTCGCCGCCCAGCTCCCGGTAGCGTTTTAATACCCCCATGCAGGGATGAAAGTCTTTCATCCCACTTCTTATGCCTCCGGTGTTTAATTCAATGCCCTTGCCCTTTTCCAGAAGAAGGGTCAGGATGGCATCAAACAGGTCACGGTACTGCTCGTAGGAATAATTGCTGTCTTTGCCTGCGCTGTAACGGATGACATAATCCAGATGTCCGTATACGTCGAAGTTTGAGAACTTCTGTATGTTTTCCAGAATTGAGGTAAAGTACTCCCGGCAGGCAGCTTCCTCGGAGCGCCCTTCAAAAAAATCAGGGTAGTAAGGGTCGCGTCCGTGACAGATATGAGAGGAGCCGATGATAAAGTCAAAATCATGGGACTTGGCGTATACGGCATTTTGCCGCATAAGGTGAGGCTGCAGCCCGAGCTCCACACCGAAGAGCAGCCTGATATCGTTATGGTACTTTTCTTTCAGGCGGGCAAGGTCATACAGATAGGAATCCGTGTTCAGCAGGAAAACGCTGCCGGGCAGCTCAGGGGAGTCGGGATAGTCGTAATCATGGTGCTCCGTAAAGCACATATCGGACAAACCCAGCGAAATGCCCTGCCGGACCATCTCCTCCATGGGCGTCTCGGAGTCCCCGGAGAAGGAAGAGTGTAAATGACAGTCAGCCGTAATCGACATAAATACCTCCATTTCACAGATGCTTTCAAGGAATTTGAGTTTCAAGCCGCACAAATTCTGTGCCGGCAGAATTATTGTACCATAAAAAGCCGCCCAAATACAAATTTTCCATGAAAACGGTAATTATTTTTCATTTACATCTTGAATTATAAAATGAAATTAGGTAAAATAGCCTTGCTGATAAAATTTTGACAATCTGACAGGCTCTCTTCGGGTGCAGATTGTCGGAATAAGATAAAATTATATTTTAGGAGGAAACTAAAATGGCAGTAAGAGTAGCAATTAATGGTTTCGGCCGTATTGGTCGTCTTGCGTTCAGACAGATGTTTGATGCAGAGGGATATGAGGTAGTAGCAATCAACGATTTGACCAGCCCTGTAATGCTGGCACATCTGTTGAAGTATGATTCCTCTCAGGGCAAGTACAAGTATGCTGATTCTGTAGTTGCAGGAGAGGACAGCATTACCGTAAACGGCAAGACCATTACCATCTATAAGGAAGCAGATGCGTCCAAGCTTCCCTGGGGTGAGCTGAAGGTTGATGTTGTTCTGGAGTGTACCGGATTCTATACCTCCAAGGATAAGGCTTCCGCACACATCACGGCAGGTGCCCGCAAGGTTGTTATTTCCGCTCCGGCAGGAAACGATTTGCCTACCATCGTTTACAACGTAAACCACAAGACTCTGAAGCCTGAAGATACGGTTATTTCCGCGGCTTCCTGCACCACGAACTGTCTGGCACCCATGGCTAAGGCCCTGAACGAGTGCAGACCTATCATGAGCGGTATCATGACAACTGTTCATGCTTACACAGGTGACCAGATGA
>CAYZAU010000025.1:0-30755 GCA_964475665.1 uncultured Acetatifactor sp.
TTTTTTTCGTGTGAAACTTAGAACTTCTTCACGAAAGAGCCTGTGCTCTGAGTGATTAGAAGTTCTTTTCACACTATATATTCCTTCCGGAAAGCTTCAGCTCGCGAAGCTCCATTCCTCCCATTCCGAAAAACAGCCCGACATAAAAGGTATGTCCGAAGGGCTCATTGGGAAATTCAACCACCCTTGTGCACCATTCCTTATCTGCACCCGTCAGGGTAACCGTCTCCACCAGCTGCCTGTCCTGAAAAACGGATAACGACAGCTGCCCCAGCTCAGAGGTTTCCGCCGATGCCCGACAGACAAGCTCCATGCGGTAGTATCCGGGATTCTTTATCGCAACCTCCAGCGTTGCCCTGCTTCCCTTATCCGTAGGAATCCGGGCAGGCTCAACAAAGCCTGGCTCATCATCCACCCGCACCTTGATAATCGGGCCTGTTGCATTTTCCTCTTTTGCCGCATAGGTTCTCAGCTGTCTGTCCAGCTCAGTCTCCTCTCCCTTACTCCTAAGCCATGCGGGCGACTGCATCAGAAAGCGGCAGATATTCGCCGCACTCCGCTGAAGCTCTCCTCTTGTGACCGCTCCGCTTTTCAGTCCCTCCTCCAGATTATCTTCATTGGAATTACTCAGGGAATCCGCAACTACCATGTACAAATCGTTCTGGCTTCTGACCATGGCTGCCGTATTCTTCACGGTTGCCTCTTCTCCCTCATCGTTCATCTTCGCCCACCAGTCTGTCATGACAATTCCCGTGTAGCCCCATTCGCCGCGCAGGATGGTAGTCAGCAAATCGTAATTCCCTGCTGTCCAGATACCGTTTACCGGACCGTAGGTAGACATGATGGAGCGCGCCTGCCCTTCCTTTACCGCAATCTCAAAGCCCTTTAGGTATATCTCCCTCAGTGCCCTCTCCGACACCACGCTCTCCACAAAGCTTCTTCTGTATTCCTGATTGTTGCAGGCGAAATGCTTCACTGTTCCCGTGACGGCATACCTTTGCATTCCCCTAAGCTGTGCCGCCGCCATCTTTCCCGTCATCAGCGGATCCTCTGAGAAATACTCAAAATTCCTGCCGTTGAGCGGGTTTCTGCGCAGATTCATACCGGGTCCAAGCAGGGAGTCAATCCGATTCTTGCGAAGCTCCATTCCCTCCCACTCAAAAAGCTCTTCCACCAGCTCTTCATCACAGGTGCAGGCAAGACAGGTTCCGCTGGGCAGGGAAACTGCAATCGTTCCGCAGTCCATCCGAATGCCGCTTGGTCCGTCCGCACAGCATCCCGCCGGAATCCCGTAGCTTTTTAAGCTCTCGGTAATGCCGCCGAATGCGGATGCCGTTCCCGGGGTCACCTTTGCGGAGCACATTCCTTCCCCGCGTACCAGACAGCATAGCTCCCCGTCCGTCAGCTGGGCAAGAAATTCTTCCATGGATACCTTCCCCACCTCCACATCCGGCAGTCTGTAGCCCTTATCGCCCGTGTAGGGAAATTCCTCCGTCAGCCGTTCCTTCCGCCTTGTCATGGGGTCAGCCGTGCGCAGGGGCACTGCCTCAGAAGTCTTCCTCCACGCTCCGTCCGCCTTCCTCTCTCCCGGCTTCAGACGGGAAAATGCCGTAGTCGGAGCCAGTGCCTCCTCCAGCCGCTCTACCACAATCGTCTCAGACAGCATAAAGCTGCCCGCCCGTTTGGTGTCCCGCACATTTTCGCCGACATGGAACGCGTACTCCCCTGCCTCCAGCACATAGCAGGACTTATGTCCCGTCACGCCTCCGTCGTCATAGGAAACGAGCTGCTTCTTATCAATGTACAGCGTAAGCAGGGCACTTTCCCCCGCGGCAAGCAACGGTGTCTTTTTAAAGGCACAAAGGCTTCTTGCCGCTTTTCCGAGCTTTCCCTGCGGTGCCTCACAGAACACAAACACTACCTGCCGGCCGGAGCACCTTCCCGTGTTCGTCACCCGCACAGTCAGCTTTACCGCCGCTTCCGGGTCTGACCCGCCGCAGTCACACCCTGCCGTTTCCGTCACAAAATCCGTGTAGGATAACCCGTATCCGAACGGATAGAGAACCCTGTCGGGGGCAAAGGTGGAAAAATACCGATAACCTACATAGATATCCTCCTCGTAGACATTTCTGTCCGCGTCACCAAAATTCTTCGCAGAAGGGTAATCCTCAATGTCACGCGCAATGGTGTCACACAGTCTTCCGCACGGAGTAATCTCTCCGGAAAGCACATCCAGCACGCCGTTTCCGCCCTCCTGGCCGCCCTGCCACACATAGAGCACCGCCTTCGGCTGATAGCGCTCCACCCACCTCATGTCGATGATGTTTCCCACATTCAGCAGTACCACAGTGCGCTCATAGACACTGCACACCGTCTCCAGCATCCGCTCCTCTTCCCGTGTCAGCAGATAGCTTCCCTCTGTCGCCCTGTTATCCTTATCTTCGCCCGCCGTGCGTCCGAGAATAATGACAGCCGTGTCAGATTCTTCCCGGGTCTTTCTCACCAGCTCCTGTGTCAGCGGCATTTCCTCCTGAAACCAAGGCTCCTGCGCCCAGCCGGCACCCTCGTCAAAGGGATGTGTTTCCAGCCATTTTTCATAGCACGCCTTTAGCTCTCCGTTTACGGAATATCTCCCGTCCTGCTCCAGTGCGTCCGCGATACCCGTTACATAAGCGGTATTGACAAGACCTCCCGAGCCCGTACCGCTTTTATAGTAGCAGAACTGACTGCGTCCAAACAGGGCAAGCCTGCTGCCGGAAGCCAGGGGCAGTACCTCTCCCTCATTCCTCAACAGCACGACACCCTCTGCCGCCGCCCTGCGCAGCACCCTTTGATACTCTTCCATGGAATAAAGCTTTTCTGCCATACCTGACCTCCCGTTTTCTTCCTGTTTCTCTCACCGGCTACCGTGCTCAGCCTCCGGTTTGGAAAGATATTATCTTTACTTTTTTACACTGTCCAGATATTTCTTCGTCTCTGCCACAACCACACCGTTTAAGGCGAGCAGGGCAATCAGATTCGGTATCGCCATCAGCCCGTTAAAAATGTCCGCAATCGTCCAGACTGCTTTAACAGTCATGTAGGGACCGATGAATACACAGAAAATGTAAAGCCAGCGGTAGACCTTCACCGCCTTCAGGTTATGTCCCGTCAGGTACTCCAGGCAGCGCTCGCTGTAGTAGTCCCAGCCCAGAATGGTGGTAAAGGCGAAGAACACCAGGCTCAGCATCAGAATGAATGCCGACACCTGCGGATGGAAAGGCAGTCCGAGCTGGAATGCCTTCGAGGATACATCCACGCCCTCCAGACCCATGTCCCAGCTTCCGGTGATTACGATGGACAGACCCGTCATGGTACAGATAACCAGCGTGTCGATAATAGTTCCCATCATGGAAATCAGTCCCTGCTTTGCCGGAGAATCTGTCTGAGCCGCTGCCGCCGCTATCGGCGCACTGCCGATTCCCGCCTCGTTGGAGAAGATACCTCTTGCGATACCCTTTTGCATGGCAACCATCATGGCTCCCAGCGCTCCGCCTGCCACGGCACGCAGTCCGAAGGCGCCCTGAATGATTTCCAGAAGTGCGCCGGGAATTGCCTTAAAGTTCAGAATCAGAATTAACAGTGCCGCCAGCACATAGAAAATTGCCATAAAAGGAACAATGACCTCCGCCACCTTTGAGATTCTCTTCAGACCGCCAATCAGCACCAGCGCCACACAAACCGTCAACAGCATACCGGAGATAACCACGCTCCAGGAGTACTCCCGCCCGAACAGGGCAACCGTGTGAAGATTCTCCGCGTCAAAGAAGCCCTTGACCGCGCTTGTGATACCGTTAATCTGTGAGAAGGTTCCTATTCCGAACAGTCCTACACAGACTCCCAGCACGGCAAAAACCTTTGCCAGTCACTTCCAGTTTTTTCCCATTCCCTTCTCTATATAATAGAAGGGGCCTCCTACAACGTGTCCGTCCTCTGCCACCTCGCGATACTTTACCGCCAGCAGACACTCCGCGTACTTGGTTGCTGTTCCCACCAGCGCCGCAATCCACATCCAGAACATCGCTCCCGGACCGCCTGCCACGATTGCCGTCGCCACGCCCACGATGTTTCCCGTTCCAATGGTTGCGGAGAGTGCCGTACAAAGTGCCCCAAAGCTGGACACCTCTCCCGTGTCCCCGCTCTTTTCATTTGCCACCAGATTTTTAATCGCCATGGGAAGCTTTGTAATCTGAAGACCCTTTAAGCGGATTGTCAGGAAAATACCCGTTGCCAGAATCAGGATAATCAGGGGAAGTCCCCACACAAAATCATCCACCTTCGTCAAAAACCCGCTGATTGCTTTTAGTACCTCTTCCACTTTTCTTCCTCCTTAGAATAATGAATACGAAAAAGAGCTGATTTTTCATCAGCTCCTCTAAAGAGTAGAACATGCACTTTTGATGCTCTGTCCTTTTGCCTGAGAGATTGGCCACTGCATGACCGTACACCTTCGGCGCTTTTTCGCAGTCCGGCTGCGGAAAAAGACTCTCCAGAGTAAAACTGTCTCTGCCGCTTTACTGTTTGAAAGCAGCGACAGAGACAGCATAGCACACGTCATATAATTAAGCAACTCTTTTTTGCGGGGTTTTACGTCCGCGCCGTCGCGACGATGCTACTTTAACAGCGTATATCTGCCGATAACAGGCAGCTCCTTCGCGCGTCCGTTTGCCGCATTTACAATGCCGATAATCATCAGCGCCAGCAGCACAAGACTAAACAGCTTGAAAATCGCCGAAATGATGCTTAACGGACCACTGAACAAAAGTGCCACCAGCCCGCTCAGGATATTGTAAGCGATGTTGACAATCAGAAGCACCAGTCCCTGGTTGGTGTGATAACGGGCAAATCTGGATTCCTTCGCCGCAAACAGGGGAATCAGCACAAAAATTCCTATGTAGGCCAAAACTGCCATTCCCTTGTTTTTCTGTATGTCATCAGCGGAGAACTCATACGTTGTATCTGCCGTATTGTTTAAATTCTTCAGCTTCGCCTCAAAGCTGTCTCCCGTTCCCTGTCCGGCAGTGCTTCCATAGCTGCCGCCGGAGCCCGCATTCTGCTGCCCAAAGCCTGCATTCTGCCATGCCGTACTCTCAGGCATCTCCGTTCCGCAGGCGGGACAAAACTTCTTTCCTTCCTCTACACTTGTTCCACATTCATTACAAATTGGCATCCTTTTCCCTCCTCTGAATCATTCGTTCTCTGCACGGAAAGGGCAGCTGTTGCAGCCTCTCTCCCCGTCCAGCTTCAGCATATCACATTTTGTCTGAAAAATCATCCCCTTTTTCGCAGCCGGTTCTGCTCTCCGCCGAAGCACTTTCTCATCGGATGCCTGCACACAGGACTGAAAGTATCTGCAAAAAGGGGGCATCGGATGACAGAGCACGCTCTTTACACAGCTCTTATATTTCGGTATAGTTAAATGGATGACTGTTATCAGTTTTGCAGAAAGGGTTTTTACAGAAAGGAAACAATACATGAAGTCTAAGAGGATTCTAATTTGCTTCGGAATTTTCGTCGCACTCTGTATTTTCTGGGGTGCCGCTTCCGATTCTCTGACAGAGGCGGGCATGAATCCGATTGATTATGCCAGAATCACGGATGTAGAATACACGGCAGTCGTGCAGGATGAGCCGGACGGTGAGGCCTCGGTTCTGATTACCGAGCGGCTGACCTTTGACGTTCACGCCGCCTCAAGGAGTAATCTGTTCTGGGAGCTGTGGCGGGATTTGCCGGAGGATTACGTCGACGGTGCGCATGTGTACTACACCGTCCGCTCCGTCAGACAGCTTCTTGACGATGGCTCTGAGGTGGTCTATGAGGAAAGTCCCAGACTATATTGGGATGATTATGATTATATGAGCTACAACCCCGTATTCGGTCCCGGTAAATGGTATCACAGCGAAGGCCCCTACGATGAGTCCGATGCCCGGTACGAATGCGTCTTTTTCTATGTGGACGGTCTCTACCGTGAGAAGACTGTCTTTGAGATTGAGTACGAGATGCACAACGCCGCCCTGCGCTACAATGACTGCTCCGATTTATACCTGTCTCTTTATTCCGGCTCCTCCGTCCGGCATCTTGACTCCTTTAGTGCGCAGATACTCTTCCCTGATGAAAAGATGCCGGGGGCGGGAAACTATCTTGCCTTTACCTACGGCACGGATGCCGAAGGCTTTCCCGTAACAGAGTCCGCTGATGCCAATCCGGGCTATTACACGTTTTCCATTGCACTGGATAAGGACGATTTGCGCTTTCATTCCTACAATGAATACCTTGAGTTTGATTTGGTCTCCTTCGGTGAGGACAGACACCGTTTTACTGAGTATGCTCCCTCCAACCTCTACTCCTCTGACGATGTGCTGAAGGAAATTCTTAAGGAGCAGCAGACCTACGCCGCAGCTCCCGGGCGTTTTCGGACGGCAAAGTATTTCTGCTTTGTCCTCTGTCTCCTGCTCGGGCTTTCCGCCCCGTTATACGTTCTCTTTAAGGAGCGTCGCATAAGAACGCGTCACAGCTTTTTTGTGCCTGTCCGCGATTATTCCTATTACGAGGAGATTCCTTCTGATTTAGACCCTCATTTTGCCGCCGAGCTTGTCTTTTCCAGAGAAAAGAAAAAAAAGCGGGAGAACAGCGAAAGCTACGCCGCCCTTCTCCTAAGTCTCGCCCGAAAGAAATATGTTTCCCTGCACGAGGAGCAGTTTTATCCCGCCTATCAGACAGAGCCTGATTTGGTGGTTACACTGACTCCCGAAGATGGTGTGGCACCCCTGACCCTCTGCGAGCAGTACTATTTTGATTTACTCAGACGTCATGCCACCAGTCGGCAGACCGTCGTTGCTTCTTCCGACGAAGACAGCGCAGACGCAGCAGGCTGCTCTCAGCGCCGTATCAGCATGAGCACCCTGCGGCACAGGGTCTCCGCTGATTACGAAAGCACGCGGGCATTTGCGGAAAACATCGAAAATTCTACCGTCAGCGTCGGTGTGGGCGACGGCTACTTTCAGAAGGCAGATTACACAGAGCCGCGTCGGGTACTGCATTCCTGCGCCGTCCGTCTGCGTATTGCTGCCGTCCTGCTGCTTCTCCCGGTAAACCTGATTTCCTGCCGGACAAGACTGGGGCTTGCCTTCGGCGGCTTTACCCTGTTTGGTATCCTGTTACTGTTTTCCGCTCTTCTGCTGGATTTCAGGTCGCGAAAATATCTCCTGCTTACTCAGAAGGGTGAGGACGAGTACGCAAGGTGGAGGGGACTGTATCGGTTTTTACAGAATGACACCATGCTGCGCGAACGCGGAGTTTCCGACCTTCCTCTGTGGGAGCGGTATCTTGTTTACGCAACTGCCTTCGGGCTCTCGGACAAGGTAATCGAATCCATCGGCATCCTCTGCCCGGGAGATATTTCCGTTTCCCGCCTAAGCAGCAGCTGTTATCACCCCAGACGCCTTCGTCATCACAGCCGCGCCTTCCGCTCTGCGGTGCGCTCCGGCGCTCATGGTTCCTATAGCAGCGGACATGGCGGCTTCGGTTATGGCGGTGGCGGACGCGGCGGTGGTGGAGGCGGTGGCGGTCACTGAGGCGGGAACTGCACCGCTCGCTGTCACTGACGCAGTAACCTCTCCTGCCCTGTCGCCAATGCAGAAAGCACGGCTCGCCGTTACCGAAGCGGGAAGCGCGCTCAGCAGTCAGATACAAAAATATCCCTCCAGCGGCTCTCCTCCGAGGAAACCTGCAGCGCTGCCTCCAGCTCCTGCTTCGGAAAGGTTTTGTAAATCGTTTTGGAGATATATTTTTCCGCCCGCCTCAGAATATATCCATAGTCCTCAATGTCATCCGGAAAGAAAATTCCTCCCCTCTGTCTGTTTTTCAGCATCCAGCAGACTGCCGCCAGCGCAGACATGGCTACCGGAGTAATGGTAGGTGTCTGCCAATAGGAATCCCTGCTGCGGTACAGGAAAGAGGTCTCCACACGGTTTCCCACCCAGACGGGTGAAAAGCCCTCTCCCATGAGCAGCACTCCCACATACTCCGTGCCGGCTGCAAGCCTTTCTCGATACAGGATTTCGGTCTGTTCCGGATATATGTATCCGCGGATAATGGTTTTTCCCGGCTCCTCACAGTCCGCCGGCTTCGACGGGTCAGGGTTCGGATAGTCGTTGACCCGCGCCCTGTTAAAATAGTCCATGGCACACGCACACGGAGAATATAAAAACATGACCGTCGGGCGGTATACCACCCGGTTGTTTTCCTTTACTTCAAGACTTTTGGCGATGGTAATGGTCTCCTCATGCGGTATCAGAAAGCCCTCAAAGACACCGCCGGGGTAATAGGTACGACACTTCTTTTTCGCCGCAGGCTCCTTAAATTCCAGAAAACCCTTCTCATAGTCCAGCAGTCTGTATTCTTCCCCGCAGCCCGCCTTCTCGTGAATCCCTATGCTCGCCGTCGCCTCACTGAGCATTTCAAACCAGAAGGAGTCCACACACCAAGGGCTGAGCATAACATCCTCCCTGCAGTCTGTCACCTCCTGCAGGTCAATGTCATTGACGTGTATCATCCGCACTCTCAGCCTGCGCGCCGCCTCCCCAAAGCAGCCTGTCCTTATCAGTCTCCGCAGCTGTCTGTCCCTTGGAAACTGCGTCCTCGCAATATAGGCGATGGCTGCCTTTGTAAAGTGCGAGACCAGTCCGGGGTTATTTCCGTGCTGTAACACAATGGGACAGCGGTTCTTTGTCGTGCTCCCGGCGTACTTTGCCTTCAGGGCACTCTTTAACTCGTTTTCCTCAAAGATACTGTACCAATGCTCCGCCCAGTCCGTCTCCCCGGTGTTAAGGTACATGATGTTCTTCTCTGCACACCACTCGCAAAAATCCCTTGTGCCCACTGCGTCCGCAAAGTCAATGAACAGGTCTCCGCTGCCCAGATATTTCCCAAAGATTTCACTAAAATTATCTCTCCTCACGTCGGCGACGATGAAATTTGCCACCAGCCCGCCCAGATTCACATAGGCATCAAATTCCTCCGGATTTCCTGTTATTACACAGTATTTCCTTTCATCGAAGCGGATTTCACGGGACACCTTCTCATAAAAGCTCTTCCCCACCGCCCCGAATCCAAATTGCACAATCCGTCCGTCAAACCTTATCAAAGCTCTCTTCCCCTAATCCTTCTCTCTCCGCAGCGGCTTTGAAAGCCGCAGCCTGACAGGTGCCTCGTAGCCGCTTGTCCAAAAGACGGAAATTCCCTTTTTCTGGAACGGATACAGAACCTTCCGCAAATCCGGAGAGTTTCTTTTCCCGACGATAAGAATTTTTGAAATGCCGTTTAAGAGCAGAAAGTCCGCAGACGGCAAATCCTGCGGATAAATATCCCAGCTGTTGTCAAACAGAGCTGCTTCCAGCTTGAACCGATGCAGCCGGTTGCTGTCCAGCAAAAACGCCGGAGGTGCCCAGTCCTCCGGTTCATATCCCTGCAGTCTCTCCGCTCCCCAGAGTAGTGCCTCCGCTATCGCGCCGTTGTCCACCGTCGCCCGCGCTCCCCGCTGCTGTATCGTTCCGTTAAAAACCGGGATCGGTCTGAAGCCGCACCTGGCCAGTGAAATTCCCTCCGCCACGCTTTCTGCTCCCGGAAGGTCGGCTATGACAGCCGTATCCGTGCAACCCTTACGGATGTAATCTACCGTCCGCACCCTGCAGACAGCGCAGTCCGCTCCTGTCGTCTCCCGGCTGATTGCCACAAAGGGAACCGGTCTGACCCACTCAACCCAGCCTTTCCCCTGCGGTGCCCATATCCGATAGCATTCCTTTCCCGTCAATCCTGCTCTCCCTCCCCTTCTATCAAAACAGGGATATCTGCCGCAAAGGAGTCAATGCGGGGAGATGTACTGATTCTCGCATAGTAGCCCGCGTGCGCTCCGTCCACCGTATAAGAGCCTAAGCACAGATGAAAACGCTCGCCGTTCTCTCCCTCCAGCTCTCTGCTGTGAAAGCGCTTCTGCGCCAGATATTTCCCGGGATGTCTCTTCACATCCCTCATAATTCCCAGATACTCCTCCGCCGAGCACGCCTCACGGATGGATATTTTCTCTCCCACTCTTCCGTAGGCAGGCTTGTAAATGTAGCCCTCCCATCCCTTTGCCGCCTTCACCGTTCGTGTCTCAGGAAGCAGGCTGCGCCAGACGGACATTGAAATACCGCTCTGCTCCAGCAAATCCCATGCAAGGGGAAAGCTCTTCGTCTGGGCGAATATGGCGATGGGATGATTACAGGAGATTGTCGTCGTATCAAAATAACCCTGCCAGCGCTTCGGCTTTATTTCCGTCACCCACTCCAGAGGCGTAAACCGAAAAATGGCATCCACCCTTCCCTCGTTTCCGTCCAGAATACTGAATGCCTCCGTCCCCTGAAAAACCAGATGATCCGCTGCGCCGTAAATCACCCTGTAGCCCTTCTCCTCCAGTCTGTCTCCCAAAAACTGCATCACCTGTCTGTCATCGCTGTAGGAGGTACAGTGTACCAGCATAATCCGCCCACCTCCTGCCACCTTTTCAGAGACAGCCTCTACCAGCAGCTTTCCAAAATCCTTATACCGGCAGTTCTCAAGCCGAAGCACCCGCCGCGCGGCTTCCGGCATGAGGGATGCCTCCGCAAAGCCTCCCGGCACGTCACTGTTGACCTCGCTTACCGCCCAGCCGCCGTCTGCCGTCGGATGAAAATCATAGCGCATTAGCCGGATGTTCTTCTCCGGACAGTAATTCTTCATTTTCCTGATCTCTCTGCGCAGCTTACAGGGAAATGCCAGCGGCTTTGCCAGACTGAGGTTTCTGTTGAATGCCTCCTCTGCCGCCCTCGTCTCCGCATCCAGTTCCTCCGTCAGACGGCGCAGCTCTTCATGCTCCTGCTGCGTCAGCAGCAGCGCATAGCCCGCCACCGTATTTTTATCCTGAAACTGAGGGTCCCATTTATAACAGTCAAACAGCAGATTGAGTCTGTATTCTCCGTATGCCTCCTTCGGTATCGGTATCAGCCTCATACGTTATCCCTGCAGACCTCTTGCCTGTCTGTCCATATCCTCTACCACAATGTCGTAAATCTCTCCCAGAGAGGCACAGTACTCCAGTACCTTCCATGGCTCATTGGTATGATAATGAATCTTAATCAGCTCATCGTCTCCCACCGCCAGCAGACAGTCCCCCTTGAAGTGCTCCGTAAAGTACTCGTTGATGACATCCTCGTCCAGATTTTCCCCTTCAATCAGAAGCTGTGTGTCGTACCTGAATTCAATCATGTTTCTTATCCTCTCTTTCCCTTTTCTTAGGTAATCACCCGGTATTCTTACAGTTCATAGACCCAGATTTCATAATAGCTTTCATCCGTTTCAAACGGGCTTCCCTGCAGCAGGGTCAGCCCCAGCGTCTCTGCATTATCCATCGGCATTGCCGAAAACAGATATTCCACACCCATTTTCTGAAGCTGCCCGATGTCAAGCTCCACGTTTTCATAGCTTCCCGAGCCCTTCCGCAGGGTCATATAGTTCCCCGTCTCACTGTTGAAAAGGTAGCAGCGGTTTCCCCATGTATCAAAATAAGCCGCCACCTCTTCGTTCTTTTCCAGCTCCTTCGCGATAATTCGGCGGAATTCATGCTTATATTCCAGTGAATAGAGATTGGAATAGCCGTCTATACAATAAAAGCCGCTGTATAGAGCCGCCGCGGGGTTAATGCCCATGCTTGCCACGCGATATTCCGATTTTTCCCTGTCTATCGCCTCTTCAATCTGCGCAAAGACATCCTCAGCGTAGTAATCATCCCATGTCATGAGATGATAGGTGTCCGGGAAAATCATCAGCCGCAGATTATGCCAGATGCTGCTGTTCGGATAAATGACGTATGCCTGCGCCAGCAGAAGCGCCACTGCCGCTCCACGGCACAGCAGTCCTCTGCACAGTCCGACCCTCCGGCTCGCTGCCTCACCCTTTTGCCCCGCAGGAGCAGTCCTCCGGCTCGCTGCCTCACCCTTCTGCCCCGCAGGAGCAGTCCTCCGACTCGCCAGCAGGATTTCCGCTACAAGCGCCAGTATCACATACCACCCTAAAGGCAGCAGCCAGTATATTCTGTCAAGCTGAAAATACTGAAACAGCCCCCCCGCCTGTGTTCTCCAGCCGACGACGGTTTCGGTTTTCCACAGGGAAGCTGCGAGCGCAATCAGAAGGTTTGCGGCGAATACACAAATCAGCACCCTGCATTCTGCCTTAAGCCTTTCCCTTCTTATCCGTGACCCAACAAGCTTCCAGACAATGACCGCCACCGCTGCCGCCACAATCAGCCGGTTGTAAGATTTCACGTATAAGCCGCCCTCAAGAAAAAGATTCCGGAAATAGTCCCATACATCAGAGATTGCCACTGTCACCATCTCTTCCCGATGCGTTGCCCCATAGACTTGAGTTCCAAAATAGCCTGTAAGCAGATTGATATTACAGAGCATATCCGTCAGCAGTAAAACCGCATACCCTGCTGCAAACTGTCTCCGACACTCCTTGCGACTTATGTACAATAGCACCAGCCATACCGCACCGGCTGCCAGCCATGCAAAGCCCACCAGTGCAACGGACGAGCCAACCGAATACAAAGCAACACTCAGGTAATGACGAAGCCTTCCTTTTCCTCTTCCTATATTAAGAAATGCCCATACCAAAAGAGGCTGACCCAGCACGGAGAGACCATACACAGGATAAAAAGGAAGATAGATAAACAGAGATGACACCGTAAACACAATCACGGGATTTTTCACAAAAGTGCGAAGCAGCAGAAACATCCCCACATATCCCACCACCACGGAAAAAACGTGCATACAGGCAAATGCCGGAAACGGAGGCAGTATTCGGTAAAACAGTACTCCCAGCAGCGTGGGCGGCGTCATGGAGCTGATGTCTGCCCCGCTCATAAATTCCGCCACTGCCCTTTCGCCGGAGAACAGATATTTTGCGTTATAGATATAGTTAATCACTTCCCCGTCCAACTGATCCGAAAACTGCACATAGCATTTACTTCCGAGCACGGGGTATGCCAGGCAGAACACCCCCGCTGCCAGCATTCCCAAAAGGAAAGCAAGCCTCCATCCGTTTCTCTCTATCTTTTCCCACAGTTTCTTCAAGCAGCTCATATTCCGTATTTTATCCTATTTCTCTTCGATTTTCTCTTTTATCCTTGCGCTTTCTCTTTCACCTTCCCCGCTGATACCCTCCGCCAGCATTTCCTTTCCCAACACATGGCAGTACAGGAAAAAGGTCAGAACATTTTCCACTGCCAGAACATTCATGTGAATGGTTGTGTGATAAAGATAGTGACCGTAGGTGCTGCACGTCATATACAGCAGGGAGACAAGAAGCGGTGCTGTTCTCCGATTTACTATCAGGATGATAATTGCCAGTATCTCATAAATATATCCGTACCTTTCGTGCATGGAGGGCAGGAAAAGAACGGTAGCATAGGTCAACAGAAAGGCAATATACAGCATGTTTTTGTTATGCAGCTTCACCTTGTACGTCAGAAGCAACACCATGATAAGTCCCAATACCGCCACCGTAATTCCCATTGTCATCGGCTTAAATGCTTCCCAGCTCTGGGTATATTGCTCTTCATTTAAGATTGCCCAAAAGCTGGGATAATTCATATGTACCACGGGATATTCCCCGACCTGTCCGGTATAGACCCAATACAGCTCCCTTATGTTTCTGCCCCCCCTAATCAGACAGGGAATAGCACTTATCACCATCGTCAGCGGTATCCAACCAAAGTGCATTGCCGTGAAGCTTTTGCGTGCAAACCAGATAAACAGCAAAAACGGCAGGAACAAAATCGCCTGAAGCTTCAGAGAAAGGGCAACACCGTACAAAATGAAGGTCAGTGCCGGCTTGTCCTTCATCAGCGCATACAGGCTCGCCACTACAAAGAAGGTGTATATTACATCGCACTGCGCCCATCCGGCTGAGTTCAGGAAAACTATCGGCGACAGAACCACAAGCGTATAAGCGGCAAGAGAGCTTAACCTTTTCTCCGCAGTCGTCAGATGTCGTACCATTAAAGCCGCCAGAATTGCCAGTGCAAAATCAAAAATGCAGGACTGTATCTTATAGGCATATAGGGCTTTTATTGGAAGATAGGTCATAATTGCAACGAAAAACTGATACAGCATATTATAATCACCGACCTGTGAGCCCAAGCCCTTAAAGCCGCCGTTTTCCTTTATCACTTCATACCAGTAGGAATAAAAGCTCTGGTAATCCGGGCTCTCCAAATCCCGCAGCCCATATCGGATGTAAAGCCCTATCACCGTGACGGCAATCCAGACAAACAGATATAATCTGGCTTGTACCCATTCTATTATCTTTTTCTCAAATCTCAGCATAGTGCCTCTCCTTTATGGATTATTTCTTGCCCGAAAGCAAACCTTCAATCAGCATAGTGATTAGGGTTCCTCCCTCATATACTCCATCCTCCCACCAGTTTAGCATACCTCACCCGACGGCGCAACAGCACGAAAAGAAAACCGACGGCACGGAAGGCTCAAAAGATGGCGTAGAGAATCACTCCCGCCACGCCGGAGCCTGCCATGACCCACAGAGGATTCACCTTCCATTTTCTTAAGACAAAAAAACCTGTCAGGAAAATGACAACTGCAAGAGGGTCCATCTTCAGCCGGTCAGCGGGCAGCTCCCGCTGTCCGTAAAGCGCCAGAATCAACAGGGAGAGACCCGCCGAAGCAATCATTGCCACAACTGCCGGTCGAAGCCCTGCCAGCACGCCCTGTACGATGCTCAGTCCGCGAAACCGATAATAGAGATAGGCAAGCAGTGTGACAATCACACAGGAGGGGAACACACAGCCTAAGGTCGCAATAAGGGCTCCCGGAATACCTGCCACCTGAATGCCGACAAAGGTTGCCGAGTTGATGCCTATCGGTCCCGGTGTCATCTCTGCAATGGTAATAATGTCCGCAAACTGCGTCATATTAAGCCACGCATGAGTGTCCACCACCTGATGCTGAATCAGTGGCATTGCCGCATATCCGCCGCCGATGCTGAACAGCCCGATTTGAAAAAAGCTCCAAAACAGCTGAAGATATATCATTTTCCCTCCACCTCCTTCTGCCCTTTTTCCTCTCGGCAGGTTCTCACCGCACCAATGACGGCACAGACAAGAATGACAAGCATTATGTTTACGTCCAAGAAATGCACCGCCGCAAAAGAACCGAGAAGCACCAGCAGCGGTAGCACCTTCTTCCGGCACACTATTGACTTTGTCATACTCACGACAACATCCAGAATGACAGCCGCAACACCGCAGAGCATTCCTGCCATCAGCATATTCACTATGGCATTATCACGAAATGCGCGATAAAAAAGAGAAATCACGGAAATGATTATCAGTGGCGGCAGCACGGCTCCCAGCACGGTGAGCAGCGCTCCCGGTACTCCCGCCACATGATAGCCTACCAGAATGGACGCATTGACCGCAATGGAGCCGGGGGAGGATTGGGCGATGGCAGTCAAATCCAGCATTTCCTGCTCATCTATCCAGCCAAGCTCCTCAACAAACCTTTTCCTCATCAGCGGAATAATCACAAAGCCTCCTCCAAAGGTACAGGCGCTCAGCCTGAAGGTTGATAAAAACAGCTGTCTGTATTTCTGATGCTTCTCTTTATTCAATCTGCTACAGCCTCTCTTTCCCGATACACGAATCTATCCCTGTCCTCCTGCATACAATTTCCATCCTTGCAGCATTTCCACTCGCGACATATTTCCGCCTGTAGGCATTTCCTTTTGCATACAATTTCTGCCTGCCATAAAAGATACACCCTTTTTTCCCCGGCAGCAAGTGCTTGCTTTTAAACAGTGGAAACTGTATAATATTTTATTATGAAAAATTACATATCAGAAATGAAAAAATTATATTATCACAAAATTTATTTTCTGCTGCTGTCGCTGACTGCTCTTTGCGGCTATGCCTTCAAGGTACTTCATCCCGTCATGGGCATCGACGACACTCCCTATTCTTACTATTTCAAGGAGGGTCTGGCAGCTGTAGTAGGGCGATGGGTTTTGTTCGTGCTGAACAAGCTTTTCCACATTGCCGATTTTGCGCCCTTTATCACGGATTTTGCAGCTGTTTTAATTCTTATGCTCGCCGTCACGGTATGGGGAACTCTGTTTTACAGCATTTTCGGAGAGCGGGTCTCAAAATGGGGCTATTGGCTGTTTTCCTGTATCTTTCTCTCCTGTCCTCTTATTGCCGAGGTATTTACCTATCATCTGCACAACGGAATCGCCATCGGCTATCTGTTCTGCGGGGTCAGCCTGTGTCTGTTCAGAAACGGCCGGGACGCCGCCTCTAGAAAGCAGCGTGCCTCTGCCATCGGCTTCTTTTCTGTCTCCGTGGCGACAATGGTCGTTTCCATCGGCTGCTATGAATCTCTCATGATTGTGTGGCTGGTAGGACTTTTCATGCTTCTTCTGGCAGAGCGTTTTGCCGGAAACCGCCGGAATGTTCCGGTAAGCATTCTGTATGCCGTCTGCGTTGCCTTTGCCGCAATCCTGCTGCGGAGTATTATCATAAAGCTGGTGATTGCCCTGTTCGGTCTTGACGAGCTGAGTGAAGCAGCCGTTCTGCGCTCAGTGACGGAGATGTTGGGCTGGATGCTCGAGCCCGGCGCAAAAGCCGAGTTTTTCATGGTTGTAAAGCGACTCTTTGTCATGTACGGGGTCTTTGCGTATGCCTACTACCCCATTGCCGTGTTTGTGGCTTCTGTCCTGATAATCGGTCTGTTCTGTCTGTGGCGCTGCATCCGGCAGAGGGACGGCTGGATACCGCTTCTTGTTTCAGGCATCTTTGTCTCTGCCTTTTTACTGGCTGTCGTGGAAGGAAAGGCGACCCTGTATCGCTCTGCCCAGTTCCTTCCCCTGGTATGCGCTTTCGGTATGCTCATTGCCGCGTATGCCGCCTCGGGCTTTATCCCCTTTCTGGAAAAATACTTCTCTCGGACAGCCCGCCTGCAAAAGTTAAAAAAGCCCTCCGTCAGGCTCTGTCAGACGGTTTTCTCACTGGCTGCGGCATCCGTTCTCTGGAATCAGTGCATGGATTTGAACGCATGGTTTTATGTGGACTATAACAAATACCAGTATGCAAGTGATTATATGCGCCGTGTGGGAGATGCCCTGCAAAGGGACTTTGACCTTTCTAAGCCTGTCATTTTTACCGGGCAGTGGGAGAACCCTAAGAGCATCGTACAAAAAGCCTATGTGGACATCGGCTCCGACACCTTCTATAAGATGAAGCATATCACGGATTTGGTCGATGAGCACCTTTTGGAAAAATTTTACAGAACTCACGGTGTCTGGATTGCACAGACTCCCTCCCTGTCAGTGGTCAGCTGGGGGAAGTATGCCTTCGGAAGCGATAAAGAGCTGGTATTTTTCATGGCGCAGCTCGGCTATGAAATACAGCCCCTTCTGGACGATTCCTGCTATGAAGCCGCCGAGGCGTATGCCGTGAATATGCCCTCCTTCCCGAGGGAAGGCTCTATCGAGGATATGGGCAGCTATATTATTGTGCATTTCTAAATCTTAGTTTTCATAAAAATACTGTAACTATTCAGAACCCCATTCGCAAAATCGCTGCTTCGCAGCTTTTCTTTTGCTCATGTGGTTACTTCGCCATATAAATCTGTGAATATGTGTCTGTTCATGCAAGCATGACAGCCTCATATTCGCAGATTTGCATGGCTCTGAATAGTTACAAATACTGATATTTCTTTCGTTTCAGAATCAGGAAGGCGGCACTTAGGATAACTGCCATTCCCTCTGCCACAACAATGGAATACCACACCCCGTTGATTCCCCAGATTTTCGGCAGCAGCAGGACTGCGGCAACCTGAAATACGAGAGTTCTCAAAAAGGAAATCAGCGCGGAGGTCAGTCCGTCGTTTAATGCCGTAAAGAAGCCTGAGGAAAAGATGGCAAAGCCCATAAATGCAAACGCCAGCGAGAAAATCCTAAAGCCTGAAACCGTCAGCTCCATCAGCGTCTCATCATAGCCTACAAACAGCTTCGCAAGCGGCAGTGCCAGCAGCTCCGCCGCCAGAATCATCGTCACTCCGAAGGCTCCTATCATAATCAGGCTCTTTTTTAACAGACCCTTCAGCTCATCGTGGTTTTGTGCGCCAAAATGATAGCCTACCACCGGAGCCGTACCGATGGAATAACCCATGAATGCCGCCGAAAAAATCATACTTACATACATCATCACCCCATAGGCTGCCACTCCGTTTTCCCCCGCATAGGCAAGAAGCTGTATATTATAAAGCATACCTACCACGTTCATGGAAATATTACTCATAAACTCCGAGGAACCGTTGACACACGCCTGCAGGATAGCCCTGCCGTCAAATTCTGTCCTTCCCAGCCGGAGAATACTGCTGTTCTTCCGCCCGAAATAGAACAGTGGTGCAGTGCCGCCGACCACCTGACTTAAGGCAGTTGCAAGGGCTGCACCCGCCAGCTTCCACTCCTGCGGCAGAAGGATGACCAGCACCGCATCCATAACCATGTTTGTCACCCCGGCAGAAACCGTCACCGCAAGCCCCAGCTGCGGCTTTTCCGCCGTCACAAAAAAGGACTGAAACATCATTTGCAGCACGTTAAAGGGCAGCGCCGAAAGAATGATGCGGGCATATATCACCGCGTTCTCCAACAGCTCTCCCTCCGCTCCCAGCAGAATGGCAATCGGGCGGATAAATGCAATTCCCAGCACGGCAAAGACAATGCTCAGACCTGCTGCCACGTAAACAAACAGGGAAAAGTAGCGGTTTGCCTGCTCCTCCCTGCGCTCTCCGAAGCTCTTTGCCACAATGGCAGAGCCTCCCGTACCGAGCATCAGACCCACGGTAGAGAGAATCATCAGAAACGGCATAATCAGGTTAATTGCCGCAAAGGGTGTTTTTCCCGCAAAATTGGATACAAAAAATCCGTCCACCACACTGTAGATGGAGGTAAAAATCATCATCGTGATGGAGGGCAGTGTAAAACGAATCAAACGTTCATATGTAAAGTGATCGGATAACTGTATTTTCTTTTTCATTTTCATCTCCATTTTATCTTCGTTTCGAGAACGTTCCTTTCATTCAGGCTCAATTTGTGACGCTCTCGTCACAGGCAGACAAATGCCCGAACCAAGCCTGCACAAAGTCCGCAACAGCCGGCGCAAGCTCTTTAATATTCCATTGCGTGGTATTCACCGTCAGATGGTAGGCATCCCGCTGCCCCCATGAAGCTCCGGTCAGAATTTCCCTTGTCTCGGAGCGCACCTTATCAATCTGTTTCATTTTGTGCAACAGCTCCTTTTCGGAGAGCTGCTCTTCCCCGGAGGCACGCTCCATGCAGCGCCTCAGCTTTGCCTCCTTCTCCGCACAGACAAAAATATTAAACGGTGCGTACTCCTGCAAAATAACATCCGCATTCCGTCCCACGATAACGCAGTCCTTCCCCAGCATGGCAATTTCTTCAATTACCTTTTTCTGCTGCAACAGCAGATTTATCTTGGAGGTCTGAAGATACGCGGCAGAGCTGAGCGTTCCCCTAAAGGTGATTTTCTGGTTTTTCCACCCGTGATTGCTCAACGTGTTTTCCACATAAGCAGCATCCATTCCGCTCTTCTCTGCCACTCTTGAAATAATTTCACTGTCATAATAATCGTATTCCAGCAACTCCGCCAGACGCTTGCCCAGCTCTCTTCCCCCGCTGCCAAATTCCCGGCTGATTGTTATAATTCTCATAGGTTCTTTCCTCTCTCCCTGTCTTCCGTTGTTATTATCCTTCTCCCTTTCCTGTCTGCTTCAGCAGGCAGGCCATCGCCAAACGTCGGCATGACAGTATGCCTTCATGCAAAATCCAGCATCAGCTTCCTTCCGTCAAAGGTTATCTCTGTCTGCGTTCCGTTCCATGCCATGTTTACAAACGGACTGCGAAAGCTGATTTCCGGCTTTTTCACATAATACTCCCCGTCTATCGTAGAAACAGTATCCCCGTCCGTAACAAACACAAAATCATGCCCGTAAAGAGAATGGTAACGCATCACTGCTCCGTCCCATATCGGCTTTAAACGGCAGACCGCCTCCTGAAACACCTCAAAATCCGCAAATTTGGAGGTGTCCGCTGTCTCCAGAATAACAGGTGTATCCGCCTCCTCACATTTCATCCACTCGCCGGAGGTATTGTAATCCTTCTCCCATGTAAATCCGCCCCTGCAAATCCTTACCGCAGCATACGCACTTCCACATTTTGTAAAATACCATCCGTCTTTTTGTGTGATACCTGCCCTCACATTTCCGGCAGCCGAGAAAAACACGCGCATACCGCCTGTATATTTCCGGCAGCGCTGGGTAACCAGGGTTCCCTCACACTGCTCGCTCCAAAAGGCATTAAAGCCAATCGTGGGGACAGTGGAATGAAGGTTGTGCAGCTCCTCCGGCTCGGGAAGCGGCAGAATCATCGCATTCATTTCACCGAAAACAAGCCCCTGGAAACGGTTCTGTGAGCTAATCATCAGCCAGTCCTTCCTCTCCAGCTGCGGGCACATCAGCGTGCCCAGAATATAGGAAGGCGTACAGTAGCTGTATCGGTAAATATGCCCCCAGTCCGTGCGGGGACTGTAGTCCGGGTAATGGTCGTCCTCCGCCGCCCTTCCAAGGGGACGGCTCTCGGTTATATAGGTACCGCGTTTTTCAGGAGAAACCGCCAGCTCCGCTACCAGACTGGGCAGACGGTAGCCGCAATCCAGCATCACATACTCCATATCCTCCGGTGCGTGAAACTCACCCAACCCCATATAGTACCAGCTCCAGCTTAAGTTCTCGCCTTTCCCCGTGACTGCATTGTGCGGATAAAGACGAGCCTGACCTCCTCCCTGTATACCGTTTATCTGCTCTTCCGCCCACAACGCCCAGAACAGGGTAATAAAGTTTTCGGTCAGCTTCTTTATTTCGAGAGTGGGTGCAAAGTCATATAACGGATAAACGTTCTTCATCGTGTGTACACCGTAACACTTGCTGCAGATTTCCACAAACATTGACTTTCCCGCGCGCTCCTTCATCCAGACCACAAAGAAATCCGTCCATGCCTCAAAATGCCTGTCCACAGTTCCACCGTCCGCCAGCTTTCTGTCTCCAAAACCATGCCGCTTCAGTATCAGCAGCAGCTGCCACAATGCGGAATTGCGCTGCACATGATGATTTTCACTCTCGTAAATATGCCAGGTTCTCTCCGGCCGGGCATCTGCATCCCGCAGCCTTGACATATCATTGCAATAGCCCCACGCCAGCTCCAGAAAAGTGTTCTCCGCCTCCTCTGAGACCAGACCTGTCTCATCCGTTCCCTGACTGTCGTAACGCAGCATTGCCCGACAGAGCTCCCCGATATTCCAGTAAAAGGAATCCCTGTCATCCCTGACATCTGTATTTTCAATGTAAAACCTGCTGTTTTTGATAATCGCCCTGTTTGCCTCGTCGTAAAACTCCGTCTCCCTGTTGTGAAACACGCGAATGACAAACTGGGCAATCTTTCTGGAAAAAGCTCTGGAAAACCGTGGATGTCCTTCAAAAACCGGCGGCTCAATCGGTGCATAGACCAAAGCCTCTCCTCTTCTGCTCTCCCAACCCCTTATAAACCGTTCTTCCTGTAAATCCGGCATACCACACCTCCCTATTTCTTCGGCTTTTGTCCCCTATTCCCGTTTTCCTTCTGCTCGGGCTTTCGGACGCTCAAGCCTCCTGACTGCCTGACACCTCGATTCTATCACCTTTATGTCACTGATGCAATGCCGGCTTCTCATACCACCCAGCCCTGTAGGTATCCGATTCCTATTACAATAATAATTACTGCAACAATGACACCGCATATTTTTAAGGCTAATACATCTCCATGCGTTACAGGCAGCGTCCTTTTTCCGGCTTTAACCTTTTCCTCTAATTTTTTCTTCTGCTTCAGGCTTTTTTGAAAATCCCTGAGCGCCCATTCCTGAAATCGTTTGGACTTTTTGCTCAGGATAATAAGAGCACCGCCGACAATAATTTGAACGGCTGCAAGAACCGGCATCCATATATATTCACGCATCGGAGTTTTACAGATAATCGGAATAAGTGTCAAAAGCCCCCAGCCGACACCGCAGCCAAGCAAAATCTTTCCTCCCAGACAATATGCGCCGATTCCGTTGCCCTCCTGCCAAAGGACATCCGTCGCCGCCTTAGCCGCTTTTGCTGACACTTCCTGTCTCAACAAATCAGATATTTTTCTCACTTTCACATCCTCTTATTTTTCCCTTTTTCCAATCATCAACAGCCATCTGTGGTCAAAATATATCTGCCCCTCTTTTCTGTAGGGATTAAAGCCCGTTTTATCCCCACCGTTTAAATCGTTGTTCATCCTGCTGATGATTTCTTTTTGAGTATCCTCCGGTGTGCCAGTCAAATCCATCCAGCTTTGCAGATTTACAGGCACGAGAGTTGTCTCCTCAAGCTGAAGCTCAAAGGCATCCTTAAACAATGCTTCAAATTCTTCTCTGCTAAGGATTCTTATATGTGAATTATCGCGCATTGCTTCAATGGCGTCATTCGTCTCCCGCAGCTCCTCCGCAGTCGCTTCCATATCCCAAATAACAAGCCTTCCACCTCTTTTTAAAACTCGCTGCATCTCACGAAAGGGTCTTTCAGGTTCAATGAAATGGTGCAGCGAAAGTCTTGTAATCACAAAGTCAAAGGCTTCATCTTCAAAGGGTAAGCTTTCCGCATTCCCCAATACAAATGATATATTTCCGATTTCCTCCTGCCCTGCCAGCCTTTTCCCCTGCTCCAGCATGGCTTCCGTTAAATCCAGACAGGTAATAGCCTTAACACTGGGAGCAAGTGCCCTTCCGCAGATACAGGTTCCGGCGGCAACCTCCAGCACATGCTCATCACCCGTTGCCTGTATACGGCGAATCAAATACTCCGTATATTCTGATTTAGACATATGGTATGTTGCAAGCTTCTCCGCCTGCTTACTGAAGGATTTTTTAACTTCAGAAATATGCTCTATAGGTTTATCCGCGTCTCTTACTGTTTTTGCACTGTTCATAAAGCCCCGCCTCTCAAAGCCCGTTTTCTTCACTCTGCGAAAGCAAAACAAAGGTTATCGCATTTTCAGATACATATATTCAAAGGAAATTTCCTCTTCTCCCATCTTAAAAAAGCTTGTATGCGTTCCAAATTTTTCAAAACCGAATTTTTCATACAGATGAATTGCCGCCGCATTGTCACTGCGAACCTGCAGCTCGATTACTTCAAATGAATTATCTTTCGCGAAATTAATTATTTCACGCAACAATCGACTGCCTATACCTAAGTTCCAATATTCCCTCAAAACAGAAATTCCAAAATCACCACGGTGCTTCATGCGCCGCGGCAGACGATTCAGGCTGGCATCGCCGATAATCCTGCCATTGTCCTTTGCTACAAACATAACATCATCATCGGAGTTTTCCAATCGTTCTATATAATCTGCCTCTTCTTTGACTGTAATAGGCAACCCCTCCTTGCCAAATGTAAGATTATCCGTTTCACTTCCTATCTGTTTCATATATTCTAATATTGCTTCTGCATCTGTATGAGAAGCTTTTTCAATAACAATACTCATTCGAATATACCTCTTTATTTCATTCAGCCAGTTCTCTTTGTTGTTTATTTTAAATAGTAAAATTACTATTGTTCAAAAACCAATCCTTTTTACATCTTTTCTGCAGGTTAAAGTTAGCAATAAACCGTTTTTACACCGTCCTCGTCTCTTTCATAAAAGACTTCACTAATAGCAGCCTCCATGAATGCAGGAAGCATCTCATCAAATCCATTAATCAATTTATCAGATTTAATAAGTTCATCAAGCGGATACCAAAACACTTCACCTTCACCTGATGCTTTCAACTCCCCAACAAACTTATCCACGATATAGAGAAAAACAATGTATCGGTGTCCGTCCGTTGATTTGTGAAATTCTTTGATACCGCAAAGCCGGGGATTTTCAATGGTCAGTCCTGTTTCTTCCCTTATTTCACGGATAACTGAAGGTGTTACATACTCTCCCTTTTCAACGTGCCCACCCGGAAAGTTCCAGCCGTGCCAGCTGGAAGTACTTTTCTTTATCTTATCCTGAACAAGTACATTACCTTTTCCATCGCAAATCATACACATATTTGTCAGCTCAACTTCTTCTGTTCTTATTCTCATTTTCATTTTGCCTCATTTTCTTTCGCCAAATAACAGACTCACGCCAAGTACCCATACCGGCGTTACAAAGCTTTTCTTGTGAGCAGGCACACAGTCTCCACATGCCATGAGCGTGCAATAAAGATGCACTTTCCTTGGCTTTTCGTTAAGCCTTGGATTCAAAAATAATATAAAGAGATAATTTTCATTCTATTCCTCCATTAAATACAAAATATCTTGCACAATATTGTACTTTACTTATATACTATTTTCAATGAATTTTCTTAACAAATATAAATGCCGATATAATTAGGTGTTTCATACTGTTTATGCAAAATGCAGTTTGTAGCCAATTCCTCAAAAACTGTCAATGGCCAGTTATAAACAATTCTAATCTCCATTCCGCCGCCTTCGGCAGGCGGCACAAATAGTGATGAAAAAGCTTTAGCTTTTTTTCGTGTGAAACTTAGAACTTCTTCACGAAAGAGCCTGTGCTCTGAGTGATTAGAAGTTCTTTTCACACTATGCTCTATATCGTCCATGCTATCAGCCGCGACATCCTCTGCTTTGCTATGAAGACTCTCCGGCATTGTTTCATCGTTGGTCACGTCCATGATGAACTAATCATCGAATGCGATCCCCGCGTCGATCTGAAAGCCGTCTGCGAACAAATGGGACGATCCCCGGACTGGATGCCGGATATCCTTCTCCGGGCGGATGGTTATGAAACAGACTGGTACCGCAAGGACTAAGCTTCGACTAAAATAAATAAATCAAAACTCGGATTTAGTCAAAAAGGATCCCGGAAAATCAAGCTTTCAGGGATCCTCGTTGACTTCATGATCATTTTCTTTGACTAATTCCTTGACTAAAAACCGACTTCCTTGACTAAATCTACTGAACAAGAAACCATTCTGCGTGAACTGCACTGCCGCAGACATCGACTATTCCTTCTTTCTTCATTTTCTGAAGAAGATTTGAGAGCTTCTTATATTGCTTCTCTTCTGTAAGAACATCCGGAAATGCATGTTTTACTGCTTCATAAATATCAACCTTCTTTAGAGGTCCGTTTTTCAGCGCAGAAATAATAAGCTCTTTCAATATTTTTTCATCTAAGCCCTTATTTCTAACATATCCAGCCTTATCTCCGACGGCTTCAGCTATCTTATATGAGACATATAATGCAGGATATCTTCCCTCAACCAACCCACTTTTTCTAAGCGACTTATAATCATCCTTGGATATAGTCTTTCTCTTCTGAACCTGATCAAGCAAAAATACAGTCTTCAAATCCAAGTCTCCGTCGGAATGAAGCAATCGTGTATAATTCTTATCAAGAACCTTACCATAAACCGTAACACTCACCCTGTTCACAACATCCAGATCATATGAAGGAAGCGGAAAACATCTTGCCTTCTGGATATTGTATATCATCGGAATACCCATTGAATTCGTATCAATCATATACATGTTGACCATTGCATTGCAGAGAAAGGCATTTCGATAATATGGCGGCTTATAGCCAGGCTCCAACGCCTTTTCGATAGTCTCCGGAATGAAAGATCCCTCATTTATGAAAACAAGATGATCCTCAAACTCCTCGACATTAATCTTTCCATGCCGCCTGTAATCCGAATGTGCTATGCAGTTGTTGATAATTTCTTTGACAAGATCAGCGTCATATTGCTGTACTTCTTCCGGAAAAAGCGTCTGCTGCTCAGCGATGTACCTGTACTTCTCGTTTCTGATCTTTGCATAAACCTTGTCTACAGCAAGCAGGAACGGCATATCAAAATGCTCATACGCCTTTACTGTCTTATCCGCATTATAAAGCGTCCAAGTTATTCTCGGTGTAAATCCATCAAAGTAAAATGCTGATTCCTTCTTCCCCAAAAGCAGAAGCCCGTCCTGGTAATCATGCCCTTGAAGCAGATTCCGGCCTTATTCAGTACATCCATATCAGATGACTCAGAAAGAATCTCCTTGGCCAGTTTTCTATCCTCCTGCTTTTGAGAAAACAGCTTTCTCGCATAGGATACAGCTTCCGCATCCAGATCGTCTATCGTCGCATCTTTTACAATTTCCTTCGACCAGTCCATCCCAACCTGACTTCGTATCAGATCAACCTTATTCATGGAGAGCGGTGCCAGAGATTCGTTCTCTCTTGCCCATGCAGCTCCATTCCATGTCGTAGGAATCCCCGGTATGGCTGGAGGAATCTGGAACGCAACGATTCTACACTTTTCCATCGTCAGTTCATAAATATCAAGGAATGTAAGCCGTTCATTTGTATTATTGGCAATTTCCTTCTTCAATGACTGAAGATTGCCACTCTTTCGATAATCAGATCCCTTAAACTCGCCCTGATTTGTAATTCCAAAAATCAACCAGGCTTCATTCTTTCCTCTAATATTGGCTTCATTGCCAAGCGCAGAGAAGTATTTACCGATATCCTTGAAAGAATAGCTGTTGTTCGCTTCCTTGAACTCAACAACTTCCGTTTCAAAGTCCTTCAGCATCTCATAGATTTTCTCTTTTAGTTCAGCGTCTGTGTAAATCAAATATTTCACCTCCCGCTTTTTTCTGAAGATACCGCTTCATTGATTGCCTTCGCATACGCAAAATACCTATCCACAAAACCATCTAGCTGCTCCCTGATCTGCGGGAACTCTACATTCAGATCAAGCGTATGAACGCCGATCTTATTTCCGCTCATCTTATAATCGTTATCAGGATACGTCTCTTCATCCGTCTTCGCATATAGGAGCATTCCAGAAATCTCATGCGGCTTATCCTTCAGCTCAACCTCTTTATTCTTCACATAGGTAAAGATCTGATACAGGTTATTAGAATAGATTGTCATTCGGTCATAATGTTGCTGGAGCGTACTGGAATAATACTTTGCATCTATAATCAGCGTCTTTTCTCCCTGCGTCAGCGTGATATCCGTCTGCATCACCGGAAGCATGGAATCAACACCATCATCCAAGCCCCAGGGGATCTGAGATGCACTTGCGTCCAGTTCATCATGTTCCTGATTGTAATATTCAAGAATAAACTTCTCATACAACTTACTCATAAGCTCAGGCTTAATGAAGGTCGCCAGTTTGTATTCACCCTTGTCTGTCGTAAGCAGCATCCCTTCCAGAACCAGCTGACATATCCCTATCAACATGCGATAGGTATTATTATTTCTCTGGAACCGAACTCTTGACCACTGTATCGTTATCGGATCAATATCATCAACATTTGAGAAGAACAGCATCTCTTTTTTCAGATCCGATTTATGATTCGGGCTCACATTCTTCTGCCGAAGAAGTAACATCACCGTTGTCTTTATGATCTGATTCAATAAATTGTTTTCCGACAACTCATCAAACTCACAGGAAATCACCTTCTGTTTTGCAAGTTTATTCCTGACAGTTCCATTGATATCTATTTTTCCGCGCAAAGTAGCAAGGCTTTCCGTCCGTAGAACATATTCCCGGTAAATCCCCTGCTTTAACTGCCTGCCAATTCCCTTTGCAAGAATAGCAGCGAAAAGGTTATGAATGTTCTCAAACTCTTCCTTCTCGACATTCTCATAACCACCCTGCGTAAGCGGCGTAAAGGCGTAAGACAGCATATAATAGATGTTCTTAATAAGAATCGTCTTATCCTTTATCATTGAAATACTCCCTGAAGGATATTATCCCAGCGTGTGACCTTATCCGGCTCATCGAACCAGTATTCTCTGAGCATAGGAAGAATGTCATAATTCACAACCTCATGAAGCCATTCATCCGTGCACACATCTTTTCCACAGAAATAGCTGTGACCGATACAGAACCCGGCTCCAAGGGATTTATCCTTCTTTATCTCGTTATTCAAATCCTTTACCTTAAGGATCAGTTCATTCAAAGTATCGCTATTCAGATTCTTCTGATATTGGATGAACCCGTCGGAATCAAATCCTGGCTCCATATCAAAGAAACTGAAACGGCGTCGCAGAGCATAGTCAATCATTGCCAGGCTTCGATCCGCAGTATTCATCATACCGATAATGTAAAGATTATCCGGTACCGTAAACGAAAGCCCATTGTAAGCCAGAGTAATCTTCTTTCCGCGATAATCCTTCTCAATCAGCATAAGAAGCTCGCCAAAGATCTTACTCAGATTTCCTCGGTTGATCTCATCGATGATGAAGAAATAATCTTTATCCGGATGGTTGGCCGCTTTCTGGCAGAATTTATAGAATACGCCGTATTTCAGTTCAAAGCCATCTTCAACCGGCTTATATCCCATGACAAAATCCTCATAGGAATAATTCTGGTGGAACTGTACGAACTCGATACGGTCATCATCCTTTTCCTTCATCATGGCATACGCCAGTCTGTTTGCGGAGAAGGTCTTGCCAACACCCGGAGCACCCTGAAGGATAATATTCTTCTTGTTTCGGAGCACCGCAACAAGTTCCTCGTACTTTTGCTCTTTCATATAGACTTCATCCAGGAACTCTTCTTTGGAATACGAATTAATCGCCGCTTCACTGCGAACTGGATTATCCTCACGGATCAGATCAATGATAAAGTCATACTCACCTCTGGTCAGCTTAAATAGACTGCCGTTCGGATTGACGAAGAACTCCATCTTCTCTAGCTCCGGATAGCTCTTGATTACCTGATAATCAATCGGTGACGAAAGACCTTCCAGCTTTTCAAAGAAAATCTTCTCTCCATCCTGCTCCGTGCTTACCCTGCCGATTGCCACAATCTGTTTTACCGAATTGGACTCATACCCGATAATCATATCCCCGGCTTTCGCATCCAGAAAATTCTGGAATATACGGCGTTTATTTCCGGCATCGTTGTACAATGTATAAGACTGTGATTCACCCACAGCAAGATCGGAAAAACTCCAAATCTTCGGATTGGCATTCAACCACCAGTAATTATGATTTTCCTCTCCTGGTTCTGCTTGGACAAATAAGTTAATCTCACTAAGATCAATCTGATCAAGAGCCTTTGAAAGCTCTTCCCTGAGTTTCCAAACATAACTTCCTTCCTCATCCTTATTTGCGGATCTTCCCAAATACAGAACAGGCCACCACTTGGAATTTTCGTTATCGCCCTGCATTACCGGGCATCCTGTTTTCTCCACAATTCTCTTGGCAAGAGACGATGATCCCGTGTTATAGAAATTCTTTGTCTCACCATACTTAACGGCAAGCTGAGTACAGGTAGCCTCACCGCCATAATCCTTCATTCGCTTCATGATTTCAAGACTGCCTGTTGTAAATACTTCCCTGTCACTTAACAGAGCAATCCAATCATCCTCGGAAAAACCCGGATCATAATCAGTCGGGAACCACTCCGTCTGACCTGCAGTTCCACTGTTTTGTGAATAATAGCGACTGATATAAAAGCCCACGTCAAAGGTCAGTGTTCTCAGCTCCGGATCTGGATAACAGGAATCCGTCAGCTGACTCTTGAAAAGATTCGCAAGTTCAGTATCCTGCTTCAGTTCTTCACAGATCTCATCATACAGCTTGTAGAAGTTTCTGATATTATCTGCATATGCCCCCTTCTTAAAGCGATAATCGCTTTCCAGCTCATCGGCAACGGTTTTTATTTCACCGAACTTATAAATGTAATACTTGTCGGGATACCGTAACCACAGATATGCACTGATTGCATTTTCATACTGATAATGCTGTCCGGCTCCATTGCCATACTTCTCCAGCATGATGGAAGACTGCATCTTGAATGCTTCAATACGCTCATACACATCTTTTGTCTCGTCAAACAGTGCGATAAACATCGACCGTACTTCTTCCGGAGCCGTTCTGGCAAATCCCGTAATCATTCGTGCCGGGAAGTTATTCATGGAAGCAAGCAGATTAAAAGTCTTTGCCAAAGAACGGTTCAGCATATCCGCAAAATCCTCGGCATTTACATCCCAGTTATCCTGAAAGCACTTTACCGCTTCCCACTTATACTTTTCGTTTCCCCACTGAGTAGTGACGAAATCATTTTTGTACTGTACCAGCACATCCTTCAAACGGAATTTGTCAAACATGGCTTAACCCTCCTATGCGTTTCTCAGCCTCTTGTAAATCTCTTCCGTAAATATTCCAAGCACCTATTTTTTGATCTCATCATTCGACAGAAGTAATGAGAAGAAATCCTGATTCTGTGACAGACCTGCAATCAGGGCATCATCAATATCGTCAAAATATGCAAACTCAAAATCTTTGACAGTATTGTTCTTCGCGCTGGTCTTCAGCTTATCTGACTTCATCAGAATATGTTGCCTTTGCTTCTGCCTTTGTTAAATCAAGTTCAGATATATCTAACTCTACTTCTATCTTCTTACTGGATTTTAGTTTGGACAAAATGACAACCGTCTCCACATGCGGTGAAAGTTACTTCTTATACTAAATAGCGAAACCGTAGT
>CAYZAU010000026.1:0-28985 GCA_964475665.1 uncultured Acetatifactor sp.
ACTTCCTTGCCTTCCATATTAAAAACAGATACGTTTGCCATCTGATTGGCCTCCTTTCGCACGTGCGCCTGGCAAAGGCACACTATTATGCCTCGACCTTCGTGGTCTCTTTGATGGTTACTAATGCCTTCTTGGGTCCGGGTACTGCACCCTTTACCAGAAGCAGGTTCTTCTCGGCATCCACTCTTACAACCTCAAGGTTCTGAACGGTTACCTTCACGCAACCCATATGTCCGGGCATTCCCTTTCCCTTAAACACACGGCTGGGGGAGGAACATGCACCGTTAGAGCCCTGATGGCGATGGAACTTGGAGCCGTGCTTCATGGGTCCTCTGTGCTGTCCCAGTCTCTTAATTGCGCCCTGGAAGCCCTTTCCCTTAGAGATTGCGGAAGCATCAATCTTGTCGCCCTCCGCAAAAATGTCAGCCTTGATTTCTGCGCCCAGGCTGTACTCGGAAGCGTTTTCAAACTTAAACTCTCTGATATATCTCTTGGCGCTTACGCCAGCCTTCTTGAAATGACCTGCCTCAGCCTTGTTTGCGCCGTGTCTGTGAATGGTTTCCCTCTTTCCGCTGGCGTCCTTGTTGACAATTCTTTCCTTCTTGTCCACGAAGCCCACCTGCACTGCGCTGTATCCGTCATTCTCCACAGTCTTAACCTGTGTTACCACGCAGGGGCCTGCCTGAAGAACCGTTACGGGAACCAGTACGCCGTCTTCATTGAAGATTTGAGTCATTCCGACTTTGGTTGCCAAAATTGCTTTCTTCATTTTTCCTCTCTTTCTGCCGTTTCCGGCTTTCTACATAGCGGACCACACGGTTACCGTTGCGTCATAACCGCAGGGACTTCTCCCCTGTCTCCCTTTGGCTGCCGGCTTCTCCGGCGGGAGACGGTGTTCTTACGTCTAGTAGAGGTTTTGTTTTCTATTACTTTGTTTTCATTTTGATATCGATGTAAACACCTGCAGGCATCTCCAGTCTCTGCAGCGCATCAACCGTCTTCTGCGTAGGTGCAATGATATCAATCAGTCTCTTATGAGTTCTCTGCTCGAACTGCTCTCTGGAGTCCTTGTACTTGTGTACCGCTCTCAGAATGGTTACAACCTCTTTCTTAGTGGGAAGTGGCACAGGCCCACTCACCTCAGAACCGGTTTTTTTAACAGTTTCGATGATTTTCTTAGCTGATGCATCAACGAGCTGATGCTCATAAGCCTTCAGGGTGATTCTCATTACTTGACTTGCCATAAAAAAAGTCGCCTCCTTTTCGCACTTTCAGTTCCAAGTACGACAAGCGGTGACTGTACACTCTCCCGTGTGTGTCCTAAACCCTTACGCAACCAACTCAGATTCATCTCTCACACGTCGTTTCTGCACGAATGCAGACTCTCAATTGGTACAGTGACTTGTCGTCAGTTTTCTAACTTGACATTCGCTCCGCGGAAAAACCTGTCGCCATCGCTGGCAAACAGCAACCTCACGCTTCATAGCTATCATGCCACAGCAAGGTTTAGTATACATGGAAGTTTTCGGCATTGCAAGCAATTTTTTAAAAAAATTGTATTTTTTTCAGTACAATCCGTTTCTTTCAAGAACTCCCCGCCGCTAAAATCCGCTTTACTCTATCTCGCAAATTAGTTATAATCAGATTGTGTCATACAGACCACTATATATAGAAGAAAAGGAAGTCAATATGTGGATTGCAAATCATTGGAAGGACTACGAAGTACTGGACACCTCGAGTGGGGAAAAGCTGGAGCGTTGGGGAAATTATCTTCTGGTGCGCCCTGACCCCCAGGTCATCTGGAGCACCCCTCACGAGCACCCGGGCTGGAAGAGCAAAAACGGTCACTATCACCGCAGCGCCAAAGGTGGAGGCGAGTGGGAATTCTTTCATCTGCCGGACGAATGGACCATAGAATACCCTCTGCCCTGCCTGTCGTCTTCCGCTCAAAGCGATGCTTCACACAGTGCAGCCGCAGCTGATACCGGCATCAATGCGCTCACCTTTCATTTAAAGCCGTTCAGCTTTAAGCACACCGGGCTCTTTCCCGAGCAGGCAACTAACTGGGACTGGTTTTCATCCCTGATTCAGCAGCGGCTCAGCCAGACCCCGGAGCGTCCGGTAAAGGTTCTGAATCTCTTCGCCTACACCGGCGGCGCTACACTTGCCGCCGCAGCGGCAGGGGCAAGTGTCACCCACGTGGATGCCTCAAAAGGCATGGTCGGCTGGGCAAAGGAGAACGCCGCAGACTCCGGTCTTGGTGCCGCCCCCATCCGCTGGCTGGTGGATGACTGCGTTAAGTTCGTCGAGCGCGAAATCCGACGCGGCAACAAATACGACGGCATCATCATGGACCCTCCCTCCTACGGAAGAGGTCCCAAGGGCGAAATCTGGAAAATAGAAGAAAGCATCTGGCCGTTTCTGGAGCTGACGACGCAGATACTTTCCGAGGATGCCTTGTTCTTCCTGATCAACTCCTACACGACAGGGCTGCAGCCCGCGGTACTTTCCTATATGATAAACACCGCCATTGTAAAGCGCTTCGGCGGTCATGTGGAGGCGCAGGAAATCGGCCTGCCCGTACAGGGCTCCGGTCTTGTTCTTCCCTGCGGTGCCTCCGGCAGATGGTGCCGTACCTAAACGCCGTCACAAAACCCATTTCCGAAGCACGGGCAGCTTATACAACAGCCATGCACCGACAAACGACGGAATCAGTGTCGCCGCAAAAAACAGCGGCAGAGAAACCCACACGCAGAAATCCATCGGCGTTATCTTCAAAAGCTTATAATAAATGTTCAGAAAAACGGGATGAATCAGATAAACCGCAAAGCATAGAGCTCCTGCTCCTGCCCAGAGGCTGTCATTCCGTTTTTTCTTCGTTGCGACTGCCTCCTCAGCTTCTTTTGTCACAGCCCCCTCTGTCGCAATCCCCATCGTCACAGCTTCTTTTGCCACAGTCCCGTCTGCCACGGCTGCCTCCTCCGTCCGGCGCTGCCTTCCCAGCGCCCCCGAAAACAGCAGAAGCGACAGCACTACGGTGGGCGGATAATTGTATGCCATCAGCACCGAATAATTCTCACAGCCCCTGCTGTAAATCATTCCTGCCGTCAGAATCAGAATACCCGCAGCCGATACAGCCTCCGTTCGGGAAACCCCGCAAAAAGCGCTCCTCCTCTTTGCTTTCCCGCATCCCCGCACCACAAACAGATAGCCACATAAATAATAGAAGAAATAGATGCCCTCATCCGGCAGCACCCAAAGCGTTTCCAATCCGTACAGCCTTTTCAGAAAGGGGAGCATACTGCTCCACAAAAGCAGCACGGCAAGCGCCGCATACAGCGCCGCGCGCGGCACTTTCCCAAGTACCCACTTGATTGCAGGGGTCAGCAGATACAGCACCAGAATCAAATACAGATACCACAGATGTGCCCAGCTCTCTCCCCGAAGCACCATCTGAAGCCCTCTCCAGAGCATATCTGTCTGAAGGGCTCTCTCTTTTGCCGCCAGCTCTACCCATGCGTAAGGAACGCCAAACAGCAGAAGTGCTGCGGCAACTCTTCTGCAATACTTCGTAAGCATTTTCTTAAAGGACAGCTCCCTGACAGGATTTAAAAAAAGATAACCTGAAATCAGCAGAAATACCGGGACACACCAGCAGACCAAATCCTGCACCGTCAGAAAGATACGCTTCTCCAACGGATAGTACCCGATATCCACAGAATACAGTATTCCCGTCACCGTATGCAGCAGAACCACCGCGCAGGTGGCGGCGACCCGCAGCCTGTCAAGAAATCCCTCTCTCATACCCTTCTCCCATGTCGCCGCAGGCGACTCAAATAATAATGAAAAACGCTGCTCCTGCGTTTTTCGCGTGTGAAACTTAGAAGCACTTTGCGAAACAGCCGATGCTGTGAGCAATTAGTACTTCTCTTCACACTCCAAAGTATACCCAACCTTCCCCTGCCGCGCAAGCACTTTACCAAAACCATAAGTCAAATTTAAGATTTCCTAAAAAAATTCCTTCCCTTGCGCTGTCATATTCTGTTGCATCCTACCGAATACATGCGATATAATACCGTTGTCAATAATTCGTGAAAGGTGATAACGTATTTATGTTCAAAAAACTGCACTCCCTGCCCAAGCATAAGCAGCATCTGTTTAGTCTTGCATTCTCCGTCATCTGTATGATTGCCGCCGTTGTCACCGCAGATGTCTGTTACACATACTTCACGAAAAACACATCCAACATCACACTGATATTTATTTTCTTCCTGATTGTCGTCTCCTGTAACACCATCGGCTATCTCTACGGTGCCGCCTGCTCCATATTCACGGTGCTCTGGTTCAACTATCTCTACACCTACCCCTTCGCGGCACTGAATTTTACCATCACGGGGTATCCCGCCACCTTTCTGAGCATGGCAGCCATCATCATACTGATTACCACCCTCTCCTCCCACCTCGCCATGCGCTCCGAGCTGATGGCAGAAAAGGAACGGCTTACCGCCGAGGCTGAAATGGAAAAAATGCGTGCCAATCTGCTGCGCGCAGTCTCGCATGACCTGCGCACGCCTCTGACGGGAATCATAGGTAACAGCACTGCCTACCTGGAAAATCACAAGCAGCTGACCGACTCAGAGAGGGTTCAGATTGTCGAAAATATCTGTGAGGATTCCGAATGGCTTATCAACATGGTGGAAAATCTGCTGACCGTTACCAGAATCAACGGCGAGAACCTGACTATCCACACCAGCGAGGAATCTCTGGAGGAGGTTGTAAGTGAGGCGCTGCAGAGGATGAAAAAGCGCCACCCTGCCTGCCGGATTCATGTTCAGATTCCCAAGGAATTCATTCTGTTGCCCATGGATGCCGTTCTGATTGAGCAGGTGACCGTCAATCTGCTTGAAAATGCACTGCTTCACTCCGGCAGCACAGAGCCTATTGACTTTATCGTGAAAGACCGCCGGGATGCAGTCTCCTTCACCGTAAGGGACTACGGGCAGGGCATCCCCGAGCACAAAATACATCACCTCTTCGACGGCACTCCCTGCACCTCCTCCAGCGCCGACACCAGAAAAGGCATGGGTATCGGTCTGGTTATCTGTAAAACCATCATTACTGCCCACCGTGGCACTATCACAGGGCAGAATCACGCGCACGGCGCAGAATTTACATTCACACTACCAAAGACAAAAGAGGAAAGGCTGCCCCATGAGGGCAGAAGGTAACAGCATGGTCTCCAAAACTCAAATACTATTGATTGAAGACGATAAAAGCATCGCCTCCTTTATCGTCACTTCCCTGAACGGAAACGGCTACAGGGTAACCCACGCCTTAAACGGCAGCGAGGGCTTAAGCCTCGCCTCCTCCATCTGCCCTGATGTCATTCTTTTGGACATGGGGCTGCCGGACATAGACGGCTACAATGTCCTTGAGGCATTGCGCGCCTGGTGCAGTGTTCCGATAATCATCATTTCTGCCCGCACGCAGGAGGATGACAAGGTTACCGCATTGGACATGGGAGCAGATGACTATATTGCAAAGCCCTTCGGTGCAGCAGAGCTGATGGCGCGCATCCGCACCGCACTGCGCCACAACCGCACCGAAACACCCGGCAGGGTATATCGGGCTCAGGGACTGGAAATTCACTTTGCGAAACGGCTGATTCTCCTAAACGGAGAGGAAATTCATCTCACCCAGATTGAATATCAGCTGCTGACACTTCTGGCAAAAAACTCCGGCCGGGTGCTCACCTACAACGCCATCATGAACGCCATCTGGGGACCATACACGGACAATAACAACCAGATTCTCCGCGTTAACATGGCAAATATCCGCAGAAAAATTGAAGTGAATCCCGCCCAGCCGCAATATGTATTCACTGAGGTAGGTGTCGGCTACCGTATTCTGGAGGACGAGAATGAAGTCGGAAGCATTTCAGACTAGCGTTTTTTCTCCGACAACGGTTCATTCACAAAAAAACAGGGCTGCTGCTTCACGAAAAAAATCGTGAAAGCAGCAGTCCTGTCCTTTTAGCTATGTATCCTTCGTCCTTTCCCGGTGTGTCCCAAAGTCAGACCTCAAACTTTCCTGCGCTTGTGTTTAATTCTGCAGAGATACCCTTCATCTGCTCCGTTGCACGGCGGCACTCCTCCACAATTCTTGTCAGCTGCTCCATCGTAGCCGAAGTCTCCTCTGTGCTTGCAGCATTATTCTGCGAAATCTGGCTGAGCCTGTCAACACTGCTCAGCACGCCGTTCTTGGACTGCTCGATATGCTCCAGCTGCCCGGTAATTGCATCTACCGCCTCCACAACATGGGCAATCTCCCCGTTTAGTCCGGCAAACATCTCTCTCGTCACATCCAGCTTTTCGTTCTGGTGCTGAATTTCTCCGACGACGCTGTTCATAATTTCCACACTGTCGTTGGAATTCTGAATCAGCGTCTCCACGATTCCCCTAATCTGCTCTGCAGATTCCTTCGACTGATCCGCCAGATTCCGAATTTCCTCCGCAACAACCGCAAAACCTCTTCCCGCTTCACCGGCTCGCGCAGCCTCAATGCTGGCATTCAGTGAGAGCAGATTTGTCTGATTTGCAATACCCGCAATCAAATCCGTAGCGGCGCGAATTGCCTGAACGGATTCATTGGTACGGTTTGTCTGCTTCTGAACCGCATCCACGGACTGGCTTGTCCGCTCGCTGATGTCCGTCAGCTCCTTGAGTGTCCTGTCAACCGTCTCATTGCTCTGCTTCATGGATGCCGCACTGTCGTTGAGTCCGCTCACGCTGTCAGCCGCATGCCCGATTATCTCACTCATCTGCGCCATTGCATTGTCAACATTCTGTGTATCGCCCGCCTGACTGGTCGCTCCCTCCGCAATCTCCTCCACCGCAATGTTTACGTTATCAATAGACTGCGCCATGCTGTCAAAGCTCTCAAAGAACTCTTCCGTACACTTGTTCATGCTTCTGGCTGAGGTCTGCAGCTGCCGGATTGTTCCCGCAAAGCTGTTTACCAGTGCCTCCAGAGCTCTGGCAATCTTACCTATTTCATCGCTCCTGCTGCTCATCTTTGGCAGAACACGCAGATTCAGCTTTCCTGCCGCCACCTGATTCAAATCGCCCATCACCACAAGCAGCACTCTGGTAATCCTTGCAATCAGGAATGCCGCCAGCAGACAGCAGGCAAGTGCAAGGCATACCATGAAAATAACATTTACCTTGATGGTTCTGACGTAAACCTTTCTCGTTTCCTCCACGCTTTTCGCTACCATCAGCTTTGCCGTTGTGCTCTTTGTCGCCGTGAAATATGCCCGGCACTTCTCACCGTTTACGGAAATCTCCTCCACAAAGACAGGTTTTCCCGCCGTCACGCTTCCCATAACGGCGGCATCCGGCGTAAAAGCTCCGCCAAAGCTCGCCGCCACCAGCTGATTGTCCACAAACAGGGCAAGCCTCGTGTCGGTTCCGTCCGCATAGCCTGCAAGAAGTGCACCGGCATCCGGCGAAATTTCTCCCGTCTCATCCACCAGCCCCTGCTCTACCAGATAGGACACCGACTCTAACTCCTGCTGCACCATTTTCTCCGCCGTGTCATTTCCCACCGCCTCAAGTGCCAGATTCGTAAATACAATCAGCAGTACTACCGGCAGCAATACCACCGCCAGCAGTTTTCCCATAAGGTTAAGTCCCCTCTTCACCTGCTTTTTTGACGGCAGCTCCATGTTCGTTTCCCTCTCCATACCTTTCTCCTCCTCGTACCTGTTTAAGAATCAGCCTGTTACATCAACGGGGCGATAATCCTTAGGATTCCCCCTGCCAGTCTGTCCCGCAGCTTTCTCTTTCTATATTCCTCAGGTGTTATCTCGATACATTTCCGCAGGGTGTCCTGTACATCCTGCTCTATTACCGCCACCTGCGAATTTCGATACAGTAACAGCCCGCATTCAAAATGATGATACAGGCTGCGGTAGTCCAGATTCACCGTTCCGACCACCGCCTTACGGTCATCCGACACAAAAACCTTTGCGTGCACGAAGCCCGGCTCGTATTCAAAGATTCTCACCCCCGCCTCCAGAAGCTCCTTATAGTAAGTCCTGCCTAAAGCAAAGGCATACTGCTTATCCGGTATATGAGGCATGATAATCACAGCCTCTACTCCGCGCTTTGCGGCATAGCCCAGCGCCTTCAGCATCTGATAGTCCAAAATCAGATAAGGAGTCATAATATGCACATAAGTATGTGCCGTGTTGATAATGTCCAGATATATCTGCTCGCCCACCCTCTCTGCACCGAGAGGCGTTACACTGTAGGGAATCGCATAGCCGTCATCCGCCATAGCATTATCTGCCGGACTTCCGTAAGCCTCGTACTGCTCCTCCTTACGCTCCGACTCATTCCACATTTCAAGGAACATATAGGTAAAACGTTCAACCGCCGCGCCTCGAAGCATAACCCCGACATCCTTCCAGTGGCCGAACCGAACCTTTTCGTTGATATATTCATCCGCCAGATTGATGCCGCCCGTAAAGGCGACCCTGCCGTCGACCACCAGTATCTTGCGATGATCCCGGTTGTTATAATGAGGAGAAAACACCGGCTTTATGGGTGCGAACATCTTGCAGCGGATGCCCTCCTTCTCCAGCTGTCTCGGGTAAGAGTTTGGCAGATTGTACAGCACGTCCGTGCCGTCATACATAAAACGCACCTCCACGCCCGCTGCCGCCTTTTTCTTCAGTATCTCATGGATTTCCCCCCACATACGTCCCTCACAGACAATGAAGAACTCCATGAAGATAAACTTCTCCGCCTTTTCCAGCTCCTTTAGCATCGCAGGGAACTGCTCGTCTCCCAGCGGATAGTATTCCACCTGCGTCTTCCGATAGACCGGGCTGTTGTCACAGCGGTACAGGTAGCGTGCCAGACGCCCCATGCAGGGGTCTTCTCCCTCAAGCGCCTCCTGCGCTGCCTCGTCACGCCCGACATACTGCTGCGTATATTTCGCCAGACTTTTAAGTCTGTTGTGCATTACCCTGGTTCCCGGCTGCGTGATAATCGTCATATAAAAGATGGCGCCAAAAACAGGAAAAATGGCAATCGGAAACATCCATGAAAGCTTCATGTCCGGGTTCCCGGAGGCATTAAAGATATGGAGCACCGCCATCGCGCTAATCAGGGAAAAGATTCCGTAAAACAGAAGGCTGTAGTTCCGCAGCCGTATATATCCCGTAACAAGGAGCAGAAGCTGCACCAGAAAGGCGAGCATAATCATCGCCGTTCTCCCGTAGATGACCGTCTTAATATTCCCCAGTTTACTCTTCTTTGCGCCTGTCGTCATATTCCTCTCTCCCCGGCAGCATCCCCCTCTTTTGCCGATACTACTATAATACCAATTTTATGAGAAAATTCAATACCCCAGCGGTCACTTTTCCCTCTCCGGCGCTCACTTTTTGTCTTCGAGGCGGCTTTCTCCGGCTGCTTTCTGCATTTTCTGTCTATTTTACGTTTTGTGAAGTATTTTCCCCTCAAAAGTACTCTTTTTCATTGAATTTTCTCCCAATAATGGTATAATTTAGGTTATAAAGGCTTTACGCTACAGGGGAGGGTACTAAAATGACGGGGACGGCACAAAACAATTCTTTTGAAGCATTCCGCAGTATCGCCGCGGAGTTTGCTCCTTGCATGAATGATTATCTCTATGTTTACGATCTTCAGAATGATGTGTACTTTATCACAGAGCAGGCACTGGAGCGTTTTCTGATACCCTCCGGGGTTTTTCACAATGTCACCGCGACCTTAAAAACCTTTGTGCACCCCGATGACTTTGACTTTCTCTCTGCTGACCTGGATCGCATTCTCTCCGGCGAGAAGTCCGAGCACAGTCTGGAATACCGCTGGATTGGGCGTGGGGGAGACCCCATCTGGATTAACTGCAGGGGGCGGCTCATCCGGGACGAAAACGGAGCGCCTTCCCTTATGATTGGCTGCATCAATGAAATCGGCCGCCAGCAGAAGGCTGACAACATCAGCGGGCTTCTGGGGGAAACCTCCTTCCATGAGCATCTCGTGCGGATTTCCTCCGTCCTCGGAAATGTCCTGCTTCTGCGCATCGGCATCGATGACTTTAAGCTTATCAACGAAAGATACGGCATCCAGTACGGGAATTTTGTCCTGCATGAGGTTGCCTCCTGTATTCAGCGCAATCTCGGTCCCGCACAGTATGTGTATCGGATTGTCTCGGACGAGTTCATGGTACTGGATTTGTCCGGCGGCAGCTTTCAGACCATGCGGCAGCTCTACCAGCGCATCCGCTGTGGTGTCGATGACATCGTAGCCGGACAGGACTACAAGGCGATTTACACCATATCCGCCGGTCTGCTCGACATGAATGACGTAGACCCTTCCGTTCTGCGCGATTACAACGAGGCAATGAAGCTCTCCGAGTTTGCCCTGACCGAGGCAAAGCGGAGAGGCAAAAACCAGCTTTACTTCTTCCGCCCCGAGGACTACACGGATTTCCTACGCAAGCGCTACATTCAGAGCAGTCTCCGGCAGGCTCTCTCCGACAGCTTCAAGGGCTTTGATTTGTACTATCAGCCTATCATTGTAACCAACGGGGAAACGCTTTATGCGGCAGAGACTCTTCTGCGTTTTCACACACCGTCCGGCGAAAGCATCTCTCCCCTTGAGATGATTCCCATTCTGGAGGAGAGCGGGCTGATTATTCCCGTCGGAAAGTGGATTATCAAAAATGCCCTGGAGATGTGCAAACGGGTTCGGCAAACCTATCCCGATTTCCACATTTCCTTAAACCTTTCCTATATACAGCTCCTAAAGACCTCTCTGTTTGACGATATCACCACCGCGCTGGACGAGGTCGGGCTTCCACCCTCCTCCCTCATCGTAGAGCTGACGGAGAGCGGGCATCTTGAGGACAGCGCCATGGTGCAGAATGTCTGGCGCAAGCTCAAGCACATCGGTGTGGGAATCGCTCTGGATGATTTCGGCACCGGATACTCCAATCTGGTCAACATCGGTAATCTGCGCCCCAACATCGTAAAGATTGACCGTTCCTTTACGCTGAAGGCGCTGAAGAATGATTATGAATTTGAGCTTATGATTCATATTATACGCATGGTTCACAGCATCGGCTTAAATCTGGTCGTTGAGGGAATCGAAACGTTGGACGAGCTTCTTCGCATCACAAAGCTCAATCCCGACTTTATACAGGGCTTCTACTACAGTATGCCCTGTCCGGCAGATATCTTTTTACAAAAATACAACGCATAAAAGCGTTACATCAAAAACCATCGAAGGGATGAATTCAAAAATGACACAGCATATACAGGAAGCGACCGGTGCCACCATACGCCCGGCTGCACTTCTGAAGGAGAATCACTTCCCCGTAACCGGTTTCGGTGCCTCCGAGACTGCATCGCCCTTAGAGAACACCTCTGCCTTTAACCGGGCAATCCTTGCGGCTGCGGCTGCCGGCGGAGGAACTGTCGTAATTCCGCGGGGTGTTTTTTCCGTTTACACAATTCTCTTACAGAGTAACGTAAATCTGTTTCTTGAGGAGGGGGCTGTCGTTGCCGCGGCAAAGACAGACCTCTGCTTTTTTGGGGAACAGCAGCAGGGAGAGGGCGGCAACTATGAAGAGCCGGAGGTCAATCCTTATCTCGGGCTGCAGGATCACGGGCACTCCTACTTTGCAAACAGCCTTATTTACGGTGCTGACCTTGAGAATATTATGATTTACGGCAAGGGACTTTTCACCGGAGGGCGCTTCAGCACCGAGAGCGGGCTGCTGGAATACGTTCTGCAGGGAGGCGACCCCCCAGAGCCGGATGACAGGGAGTCCAAGGGACATCAGGGAAGCTGGTTTGGCAACAAGGGGCTTGCTCTTGTCCGCTGTAAAAATGTCGTTTTGCAGGACTTTTCCTTTACCATCGGCGGACATTTTGCCATCATCACCGAGGGCTGTGAGAATCTTTATGTAGATCGGATTTTAGTTGACACCACCCGGGATGCCTTCGATATCGACTGCTGCCGGGATGTCACCGTGCTTCACACCGTCTGCAACTCCCTGACGGATGACGGGCTCTGCCTGAAGGCTTCCTTCGGCGCAGGTCTTTTTCTGCCGCTTGAAAATGTGCTGATTGAGGATTGTCAGGTCAGCGGTTATGATGCCGGAAGCGTTTATGCCGGAGAATATACGCGGGATAAGCTCATCGCCGCCGACCGCTGTGGCCCTACCGGACGGGTCAAATTCGGCACAGAGGCAACCTGCGGATACCACAGGGTCACCATCCGCCGGGTGCGCTTTGACCGCTCCAGAGGCTTCTGCATGGAGGCTACCGACTGCTCCTCTCTCACAGATGTGATTTTTGAGGACTGCGTTCTGGACAACGTCTCCAGCTCTCCCATCTTTATACGGGCCGGCGAGCGCGCCAGATTTCCGGTCACCGGGCTTAGAAGCGATACCTCCTACCCGGCTGCGGATGACGTCCGTCTGGATAATTCCCGCTGGGTGCTTCCCAATAGGGAGGACTACCACTGCTATCCCGTCAGGCGTTATTCGCCTCACTATAACCGCACTAAAACCGTGACCGTGGACGGCTGCTCCTTTTTTGACATTATAGATGACCGGCAGCCTGTCCTCTGTAACCCTGCCAATTACACCGAGCGTGAGGGACACTTTTATCGAAAAGTCTGGGATGCCTCCTCCCGTTCCTACGTCACGGATTACAGCCAGGAAATTCCTGCCGCCGACCTTCCGCTGTATGCCAACGGCATCGGCTCTAAGGATATGGCTACCGTTGCCAATGTGCGTATCAGCAACGTAAAAATCACGAACGCCGACCCCAGATATCCGATTTTGCTCATGGGGCTGACGGATTCTCATCTGGACAACATTATTCTGGAAAACATAGAGGTGGAATACCGCGGCGGGCTGTCCATGGAGCACGCCGTAGAGCAGCGTCAGCTGAACACGGACTGGAAGTTTTCACAGTTCCATGCCAGGGAAGCCGTACAAAGCCTTCCCTGGCTGGTCAACACCTTCTTTCTGAAAAACGAGGGACTTCTGCCCCGGGCAGACTGGGATATTGCAGGCAAAGGCTGGAGGAACGATCCCTATAACGTGCCGGAGCTGCCGGATGTCTACCCGGAGCCCAGCAACTGGGGAATTTTGCCTGCCTACGGAATCTATATCAGGCACGCCGACCGGATTGTCCTGCGCAACATCCGCGTCAGCTGTAAGGTTCCGGACCTCCGGCACGTCTGCGTGCTGGATGATGTAAGGGGAATCACCATCGACGGGCTGGATGCGGACTGTTCCAGCGGCATAGCACCCGTAGCCGCCGTTACAAATCACTATCGGCGTCATACCCACGCGGAAAACGTTCCCGAACAGCCCTACTTTACCACAACGGTGGAAAAGCTCTCCCTTAAAAGACCTCTGCACATCAACAGCACCTCCGCAGAAGAGAAAAGGGCTTCCTCGGTACAGCAGGTGGAGGTTTGCGCTCCCGCACCCGGGACGCCTGCTGACAGCCTGTACCCGTATCCCACCGTGCCCTGCCGGGACACCGGATACCAATTTTCTGTGGCAACGGACGATTATCCGCTGCCGCTGACCGTGCACCGTCCCTTCATCCGCCCCATCGCACCCGTGAGGCTGCGCGTCGGAGAAGCCTGCCGTCTTACCCTGACGGTTCGCAATCCCGCCACCGACATCTCAGACACGGCGGATGCCGCCATTATTTACGGGGAACGCAACCGTTCCAACTACAGTGTAAAGGGTACGGATGTGAAGCTGAGTCTGTCCTGTGGCGCACTTCCCGCAGGAGCCTCCTTCAATTCGGAAGAAGCCCTCTTTACCTGGACACCGGACGACGGACAGCGCGGTGCGCATACCGTGACCTTTTCGGTGGACGACGGCATCATCGCCGAGCCTATGACGGTGAAGCTGTTTGTAGAATAGGAAAAAGCAGCGGGCAGGCTGCAGCCGTAAATCTAAAGCTGCAGTCTGCCCTCCATTCCTTCAAACTCAATTCTTTTTACGCTTCCGTCCCGTAAATGTATCTCTATCGGTCCGTAGCCGCCACAGCCCTCCGGGTCTGTATAGCGAATCTCCTGTATGGGGAAGAGCTCTTCCTCCGTAAAATCCTCATGACTCTCCTTGGTAATCACCTGCGAAATCAGAACGTACGGCTCATATCCGTACTGCTTCTGCCTGTCCGTCTCTGCGTAAAGAACAAGAGACCTCTCCGAATCCGGGTTCGTTCCAGTACTGTGCAGCAGTCCCAGCTGTTTCCAGCCGTCATATATCGTCATCGCCAGCTGCTTTCTGTTGCCCGGTGCATCTGTTCCCTTTAGTATTATCGCTCTTGCATTTCCACAGGTTTTCTCGCTCACCGTCGTACCATTATCCGGGAAGCCGTAAGCCCCCAGTGTCAGAGTGACAGGGCATCTGTGCAGCCTGAGCTTATCTACCCTCAAAATCCCGCAGGGCACCGCAAAATCCGCCAGATTGACTGCCTGAATCCAATGAGATTCCGTCTCCAGATTATAGTCAAAGAACTGTCTCCGATACAAAACCCCGTCCTTCTGTCCGTGCCAGAAGGTCACATTTGCCTTGGACAGCTTTCCCGTCGTCACATCGCGCAGCACGTACTGCTGTGCCTCCACCCGTTCACAAAGCGCCCTTTCGGCTTCCGTATCCCCGCCTGTGGGAGCAGCCTCCCATGGATATTTCGTATTATAGCAGAGCTTGGAGTAATTCCACATTCCATGCTCGTCTCCCGGTTGCTTCACGACCTTGCCGCTTCGCAGTATCGTCTCCCCGTTCGCCTCATGGTTGGAGAAGCAAAGCGCCGGTCCGTCCAATGCCGTCACCTTTACCTCATTCTTTCCCAGCTTCTCCCACGTTCCGTTATTTTCCCTTGCCGTCCAGAAGGGATGCTCCTTCGGAAAATGCAGACACAGAAAGGCTTTCCCCAGCCAGAAGGGAGATTCCGCACAGGAATAGCCCTGCACAAGTGGCGAAAACTGTCCGTAAAAGCCTAAGGTGGGAACTCCCCTGTAGAGAAAATCCTCACGCCCCAAAAACTGCATCAGCGAGCCGGAAGAAATTCTTCTCGCCCTGCCCGGGTTCGCCTTGCTCTCACGCAGCAGCATATTACCGTCAAAGGCACTCGTTGCCGCATTCCGATAAATATTGCTCCTGCCCCACATATTTGTCCAGCCGTCCCTGTCAAAGAAATCTCCATAGGTTTCCATGAGTCTGTTGGACTGCTCCTCAAAGCGCCTTGCCAGATAAGGCTCGTTCTCATAACCATACCAGAGATTCCATATGGGCGCATACACATTGAACGCCCAGCAGGAATAATAATCAAAGGAATGACCGTCCCTGTACCAGCCGTCCCCCGCATAGTAATTCAGAATTGCCTGTGCATGGTCGCGCATCACATCTCTCCGGATGGGATAGCCCTCCATATGCAGGAATGCCATGTCCAGCATATTAAAGAGCCGCCAGTTCTGCGGCGCTGTATTTTCATACGCATAAGACGCTATAAAACCGGCAATTACATCCTTCTGCTCCTTCGTATAGGTGTCCCAGATTTGCTGTCTGCTGACCCAGAGGCAGATAACCAGTGCACAGGTCTCCACCGTCTGCTGAAAAATCCGGAAAGGATTTTCATGCCCCGTGATTTCCTGCTGGTCTGCATAGGTTCCCACATACAGCTCATCGCCCTTTGTGCAGACGCGAAGCACCTGATTCTTATAATATTCCGCGAGAGGAAAGCCGCACACCTCCAGCCCCGGAAGATTCTGCAGCACGGGAGCTGCGATAAAAAAGGAACGCGTCAGCCCCTCGAACACCTCCGCCGTCCGCTGTGTCCTCTGCGTCCTGGCGGATGCCTTCAGATGCGGATAGGTAATCTCCGTCTCCTTCCTCGGCATGATAACCGGCTGCTGAAAATCGGAAATGTTTCCAAAAATCCCTTCCAGCAGATACTGTCCCGCCTCCAGCCAGCTCTCTCTCGTCAGACCGGTGTAAGGGCTCAATTCAAAGTCCAGTGTTTTCGGCTCAAATCCCATAGAATACCCCCCGTCGGCTTTTCTTAAGCCGCCCGTTTATCCTTTATTCATCCTCCAGACGTCTGATGCCCGCCACCTCGGACACCGGAAGGGAAAAGCAGATTGCCCCCACCCGCGTCTCCGTTCCGCAGTCCCTGTTAATCGCCTGCATAATGGCAGACTTTTTTGTGGAGGATGCGAGAATGTAAATCATATCCTTTTCCTCCGCAAGCGACACGCCGAAAAACTTCTCCGACTTCGTCTTTCCCGTTCCCTTGGCATGGAACACAGTGCCGCCCGTCGCTCCGGCAGAACGCGCCGCATCCATCACCACATCCGCATAGCCTTCATTCAACACTACAACGACCAGCTCATTTTCAAATTTCATATCAGGCACCGAACCTCCTACCACTTGTTCATCTGTCATATATGCAAGGCTTCTTCCCCCGCCGATGCTCTTGAGCGGAACAGCCATCATAACACCGTTTCCGGGAATATCAATAAAGAGCTTTCTCTTTGCCAGCTTCATCAGCTTCTTCATGGAATCCGCGCTGACAACGGTACTGACGATTACCTTTTCGCTCTGTTCCAAATCATACAGCAGAAGGTGCTCTGAGGTCGCCGTTCCCTGTCCCAGATGGCTCAGCACCACGGAAAGCTGCAGCTCATTGTGAAGCTCCAGCAGCGTTTGCGCCCTGTCCCTGTCTACCACACTGACCACCACATACAATTCCATCTACTGCACCTCCCAAAGCTCAATAACCTCGTCATTGCCAAACTGCACAACGGCAGCTTCGCCGGATTTTGCGCCCGACTTCACCGTGGAAATGGCTCCCATAATCTGTACCGTAATTAACGGCATCATTGCAACCATTGCAACCAGTCCGAAGGCATCTGACATCACATTGCCGCCAAGCGCGGTACACGCTCCCATGGCAAAGGGCAGCATAAAGGTTGCCGTCAGCGGTCCGGATGCCACGCCGCCCGCGTCGAAGGCGATTGCCGTAAAGGTAGGCGGCACAAAAAACGCCAGCACCAGCGCTATCAGGTAGCCCGGAATCATGAACCAGAGAATGGAAATCCCCGTCAGGAGACGAATCATGGAAAGACCCATCGCACTGGCAACGGCAATGGAAAGGGTGCGCCCCATCGCCGTCTCGGAAATCGCGCCGGCGCTCAGCTCCGTCACCTGCTTATTCAAAACGTGCACCGCAGGCTCTGCGTTGATGATAAACCAGCCCATCAGCGTAGCCAGCGGAATGAGAAGCCACTTCAGCCCATCGTCCACCAGTGCGCCTCCAAGCACATAGCCCAGCGAGGAAAAGCCCACATTTACGCCTGTCAGGAAGAGCACCAGCCCCACGTATGTATACAAAACGCCAATCACAATCTTGACAAACGGACGCTTTTTCAGCTTCAGCGCCGCCACCTGAAAGAGAAGGAAAAACGCGAAAATCGGTAACAGTGCCAGCGCCACCTCCTTCATGTAATCGGGAAAGGCGTGCAGATAGCTCCTTCCAAGCTCTACGGTATTTTCAAATTCATTGACTATCATCTCAGAGGATGCCGCTGCATCGTTAGGATAGAGAAAGCCCAGAATCAGGACTGCAAGGATGGGACCGATGGAGCAGAGTGCCACCAGACCGAAGCTGTCCGTCTTTGCATTTTCATCGCTTCGGATAGAGGCAACACCCACACCCAGTGCCATAATGAAGGGAACCGTCATAGGTCCCGTTGTCACGCCGCCGGAATCAAAGGCGACGGAAAGAAAATCCTTCTGGGAAAATCCCGCCAGAAGAAACACAATCGCATAGAACGCCACCAGCAGCCACTTTAAGGGGATTCCCAGCAGAATCCGCAGCATACTGATGAGCAGGAACAGTCCGACGCCGACGGAGACCGTGATAATCAGAACCGTCTTATCAATGTTTGGAGCGTTGGTTGCCAGAACCGACAGATCCGGCTCTGCAACCGTAATTGCCACACCCAGAATAAAGCTCAGGAGCAGAATCAGTCCGAGATTTCTGGTTTTTGTCATCCGCGCACCGATGTGGTTGCCTATCTGGGTCATGGATAAGTCCGAGCCAATCGTAAAAAGCCCCATGCCAACGATAATCATGACCGCACCGAACAGAAACGAGAGCATCAGCCCGTTGCCAACCGGCACCACAAACACGCACAGGATGAGCACTATCAGGGTAATCGGAAGCACCGAGGCAACCGATTCCAGCATTTTTTCTTTAATCTGATTACGCCTTGTCACAAATTTCCTCCTCAACTCAGTCTATTTATGTGCCGGGGCACACATTCACCTTATTAAGGTAACAAAACGGACATTCCTCTGTCAATTAAATTTCCATGAAGTTTTTATGAAGCGTCGACAATTCTTTTATTCCTCGTCCGTCGAATACTTCTGGTTGAATTTGTCCAGCAGCAGCGATGCCACGATTCCCACCGCGATGCACACGAGGTTAATCAGGGCAGCAGCGACGGAAGTGGTAAAGCTTTCAAAAGGAATAATCATTACGGTTGCCGCGATTACGATTCCCACAATACCGTGAAAGGCAACGGAATAATGCTTCTTAAAAAGAGAATCAACCGCCCTCGACAGAAGCAGCAGGGTTGCCAGTCCGCCGATTCCGGTGGGAAGCAGGATTGAGAAATCCAGCACGCCAAGTCCCTCGATAAAAGGGTCAAAAAGCCCCAGAGGCATCAGCAGGGTGGAAAAGCTCATTCCCGGTGCGATAATGCTTAAAGCCACACTGAAGCCGCAGAAGAGATACCAGCCGAAGTTCGGCGTAATCTCGACGGACAGCACCGCAAGGGCGGTCAGCAGGGCAAAAATAACAATCATGCAGACTGTCATGGAAAGATAGGACTTCTTACTGCGTCCCTTCTCGCCCGCCTCCCTGAAAAGCGAGGGCATCATGCCGACAATCAGTCCGATGAACAGGCAGACGGACTGATTCTCATAGTTTTGCAGTGCAAGGGTGAGTATCTTGGAAAACCCGACCACCCCGATGATGCCGCCGATGCCGATGGGAAGCAGCTTGGGAAAATGCGTCTTAAAATTGCGGAAGGGAGCGGCAAGAAATTCCATCACGGTCTTATAGATGCCGAAAACCACGCAGAGCACACCGCCCGACATACCGGGCAGCACCGCGCCCAGACCAATCAGGGCTCCCTGAAGTATCCTGAGAACATATTGCATGGGAGAAGCTTTCTTTTTCTGTTGCATAAATTACCTCTTTCTTATCTCTGAATTCATAACGCTTTACATTATATCAGATATTTCTCCCAAATAAAACACAAAATTCGAGAAAGTGTTCACAGCGCAAAGTATTTACACGCTCAGGCACCCCCGCAAATCACATGACCGCAGGCAACACGGTAGGTGATGCCGTAATACAGCAGATAAATCAGTGTTATCACCGCCGAGATCAGCACTGCCGTCTCCATTGCCTGAAAGCTCTCAAGCCCCGCAAAGCCCCATATCCGGTAAATCCTGCCGAACACGGCTCCGATTGGCAGCGTCATCGCCACGGTAAAGGCAAAGGGCATCAGAAAAAAGCTGCCTGTCTGCCGGCGCAGGATTTTCCTCTGCATTCCCTCGTCCACGCCCAGCCGGTAGAGAATCTGAAAGCGGGTATGCTCCTCCTCCATGGTAGAGAGAACCTTCAGCGACTGGATTGCCAGTGCCATGCACACAAACACCGTCGTGACATACAGAGTTCCCACAATCAGCGTTCCGGCGGTAGCGCTCAGATACAGCCTCCATTCCTCCTGCAATCTGTAATCGCAGTGCTCCTCCAAGCCCTCCGGTGTGCTTCGAAGGTAAACCAGCTCCTTCCCTAACGCCTCTGCGTCCGGTCTCTTTTTCTCCAGCGTATACGCGGCGCAGCTGTCAGTCACCTTCATACCCGCCACCGCCTCGTCCGGCACCACGAAATACAGCAGCTCCCTGCTAAAGAAATCCGGATAGTCCGCGCTGCTGTCCGCCCATGTATAGCTTCTTCCATTCATAAGCAGAACCTTTTCCGAGAAATCCACCCCGCAGATGCCCTGTGTCTGTGTTACCAGAAGATACTCCTCTCCCAGCGTGATTTTCTCCCTTCCACAGCCTTCAAGAAGCTCGTTAAACTGGCTTAAGGTCATGAATTTATCCGTTATTTCCAGCTCATCATACCCGAGAATGCTGCTGCTTAACGTCGTCTCTCCGGCAGAGTAGAGCTGGAAGAAAAGCCGGGAGGTGATGGGACTGTATTTTTCAATCAGTGCCTCTCCCTCCTCCATGCTGATACCGGGTGTCTCATCCGCAGGAAGCAGCGCCAGTACATCATAAGGACAGTCCTTCCAGATGGCATACTCCGCGTAAATCTTTTCGCCGAAGGCTACGTTACACATGACTACGGCAAACGCCAGCAGTGTGGCGATTGCCCCAATCAGCGCTGAATTCATGCTGATTCTTGCGCCGATGCCGCGAAGCACCACCGTGTTGGTGCCGCGCCCCTTTAAGCGTCCCACGTGCAGCAGCGTGCCCGCAAGTGCTCTCGTCAGCGCAAAATGCGCCAGATAAATCATCACCAAATCCAGAGGAAGCCAGATGAGCAACTCAGTGGACTGATTGGTGAAGGTTGCAAGCAAACTCCTGTAAGTCATCACCAGGGATACCGCAAGTCCGGCTGCCGTAAGCAGTGCCAGAGCGCACCAGCGTCCGGGATGTCTCTCCACCTCTGCTTCCTCCTCCTTCAAGAGCTCCGTCACCTCCACTCTTCGCAGATAACGCAGGGAAGCAAGCATGGAGAGCAGAAACATTCCGGCACAGACAAGCACCGTGAGCAAAACCGCTTCCGCGGAGCAGGCAGAAATCTCAAAGGTAAACTCCATGATAAAGGAAAAAAGCGCCAGAAGCAGCTGAAACAGCACCAGTCCTGCCGCCAGTCCCACACCGATTGCCCCGAGAAATAAAATTCCCATCTCACAGGCAAAGATTGTACGGATGTTCCTTCGCGTCATTCCCAGCGTCAGATACATTCCGAACTCCCGCTTCCTAAGCCGCAGCAGAAAGCCCGTCGCATATCCGAGCACCAGTGCTGTCACCACAGAGGCAAGCACCATCACCATGATAAGCATTGCCGACATATCATCGGCAATCTCCATCAGCTGCCGCACACTGTCGCAGCAGCTTAAGCAGCTGACGGCAAAGAGCAGCGCCACGCTCAACGCCACCGTGACAAAGTAAATCAGATAGTTTCTTATCTGTCTGCGCATATTGCGAAATGCCAGCCTAGCAAACATCCGTCTCACCTCCCAGCACAGCCATGACATTCAGGATTTCACGATACATCTCCTGTCGCTGTCTGTCCCCCCGATACAGTTCGTTCCAGATTTTTCCATCCTTTAAAAACAGAACGCGGGAGGCATAAGAGCCTACAACGGCATCGTGGGTCACCATCAGAATTGTCGAGCCAAGCTCGCGGTTCATCCGCGTAAAGGTACGCATCAGACTCTTGGAATTTGCGCTGTCCAGCGCTCCCGTCGGCTCATCCGCCAGCACGAGCGCAGGCTCTGTAATCAGGGCTCTTGCACAGGCAGCACGCTGCCTTTGCCCTCCTGAAAGCTGTCTCGGCAGCTTCTCCAGCTGGTTTGTTATCTCCATGGCTGCCGCCGTCTCCCGCAGCCGACTCGCCGTCTCTGCTTCTGATTTTCTCTGCAGATTTAAGGGTAAGACAATATTTTCGGCGACTGTCAGGGTATCTAACAGATTGTACTCCTGAAAAATAAAGCCCATCCTATCCCGGCGAAACGCCGCAAGCTTCTCCTCCCGCTCACACGCCACATCCCTTCCCTCCAGCAGAATGCTGCCGCTGCTCGGGCGGTCGATGGTTGCGATGACGTTTAACAGCGTGCTCTTGCCTGAGCCGGAAGCTCCCATAACGGCGGTAAACTCACCTTTTTCCATAGAGAAGCTGACATTGTCAAGCGCCTTGGAAACCGTTTCGCCGCTGCCGTAGTATTTTGTGACATTTTTAAGCTCCAGTAGCGAATTCATTCTATTTTTACCTCTCCTTCACCTGATTGCGTTCTTATGTCGGCAGAATGATTCTACCATAGGAGAGCTCCATCTTTTCTAACGCCATCCTGCTCTTTTCTTACAGTTTTGTAAGGTTTACGCAGGAAAGTGAAGGGTAAAGCGTGTACCCTTCCCCTCCTGCGAGGTGATTTTCAGGTCAATATTCATTTTTTCACAGAGCCTGTCCGCCAGATACAGTCCCATTCCCGTACTTTGTCCTCGCTCCCTTCCCGCCGCGCCCGTAAAGCCTCTTTCCGTCACTCTGGGTAATTCGCAGGACGGAATGCCGATGCCGTTGTCCTCCAGCCGTAACAACCCCTGCGACAGGGCAAGCCGCACCCGGCAGCCCGGACAGTATTTTGCACAGTTTATCAAAAGCTGCTTTAAAATGAACACAAGCAGCTGCGGGTCGGTATAAGCCTCACCGTCGCCCTCTAAGGAAACGGAAATTCCCGCTGCGATTAACAGCTCCATCTCCTCTCTGACTGCCCTTTCGCAGATGGTACGCAGGGCTGCCCTTGTAATTCTTGTATCCCTTTCCATGGTTCGCAGCTTCGCATAGGTCAGAATTGCCTCCGTCAGGTTATCCGCCCGTCGCAGCTCTCTTCGCAGCTTCGTCACATCCCCTCCGTTGGCAAGAAGCAGGGAGCAGGCTGTGAGCGGCGTTTTCATCTCATGCACCCACGCCTCCACATACTCATAATAGTCCTGCTTTTCCGCCCGTTCCTGCTCCACCCTTCCAATGGCCGAGCGCGAAATTTCCTTCATCAGATAATAGTACTCACGCTCCACACAGCCCTGCGGCTTCCCGATAACCTCCCCTATCAGGTACTTCTCAGGCAGTGCCTCCAGACTCTTCCTGAGCATTCTTAAGCGCCTGTCCGTCCTGCGCCATGCAAGCAGCAGCCCTGCTGCCACCGCAAGCACCAGGCTTATAAGCAGAACAAGCAGCACCTGACCCGGAATTTTGCAAAGAAAAGACACCAGAAGCAGATAAAGCCCTCCGATGCCGATTCCTTCAAGTAATGCTGCCTTCGCTTTTACAAATTCCGGAAATGTCATGCCTTTCGCAGTCCTTCCTTTCCACGCTCCCGCCCGAGCGGCTTCCGTGTATCCTTCACGTGTCTTCCGTGCGTTCTTCATGTGCTCTTCGTGCGTTCCTCACGCAGCCTTCACGCGTCCTTTACGCATCCTTTATGCGTCTCACAGACGATACCCCACACCGCGGACAGTGTTTATAAAGCTGTCCGCGCCGATGCTTTTCAGCTTTTCCCGCAGTCTGCCGATATTGACATACAGGGTATTCCCGTCAATATACATCCCGTCGTTCCAAAGCTCCTCGATCAGTTCCTCTCTGGTGCAAAGTTCCCGCTTCATCAGGCATCCCAGAATTCTTGCCTCGTTCCTTGTCAGCTCCGCACTGTCTCCCCGGTAGCTGACGCGCAGCTTTGCCGGCTCAAGCGTCAGGTCGCGTACACTGACGACATCCTTCCCCGTTTCCCGCAGCATCCTTGCAATTCTCGCCAGCAGCACGGAGGAATGGTACGGCTTGCGGATAAAATCGTCCGCTCCCACGCCAAACGCCAGCAGCTCATCCTCGGGTGTATCCCTTGCCGTCAGAAAAATCACCGGCGTATCCGACGTCTCACGCAGTCTGCGGCAGCGTGAAAAGCCGTTTTCTCCCGGGAGATTCACATCCATCAGTATCAGGTCACAGTCCCCCTCCTCCACCGGCTGATAACCGTTGGCAAGAAGCAGTGCCCCAAGCTCTGCACGTATCGCCCCGTCATCCTCAATAATCTGTATCCGCATTTTTCTCCTCACCCCTCAGGCGCTACTCCTGTCCGTAAACCTTCAGCACACCATAATACTTTGTAACCACACCTGCATCCTGCGTATACCTTCCCACATCCTCCGGACCATACCTAAAAAGGTAGTAATCCATGTCATGCAGAATTTTGTAGGTTTCACTGGCATATTCCATCTCGTGCGTCTCTGCCGCAAGCTCTGTCAGCTCTATCAGCTGCTGTAGGTCTGCTGCCAGAAGCTCATTTTGCACCGTTTCCTGCATCTCCTGTATCAGCTCCACAAAATTCTTCGCATCAAAACGGTTATACGCCATGACGGGTTCACCGTACTTTTCCTGCAGCTGCTCAGTGGTAAGCCCCTCTCTTTCCATGACTTCCTTCATCTCCAAGACGCTTCCGTCATACGCCCATCCAATCTGTATCTCTCCCGACTGGTCGTAGTAATTCCAGTACAGGCTCTCCTTGTCGGAGAGTTTTCCAAACAAATCATCCCTCAGGTAAGCTCTCTCCATGCACAGATTTGCGACCTTTATGTTTTCTTTCAGGCGCTCCTGCTCCTCCTCCGACATTCCCTCCAGCACCAGCCTGCGCACGGAAAGAACCTCCTCCTTCGTCGGAGTCTCCTTCTCTTCGTCGCCTGCTCCGCCCGCTTTATCCGATATTCCCGCAGACTGTGTGGCTTCCTTTTCCTCCTGCATCCCGGTCTCCTGCCGCAGCTGTTCTTCCTGCTTCAGCTGCTCTTCCTGTATTGTCTCCGCGCTTTGCAGTAGCTGTGTCTCGGACGGCTGCCCCTCACCGCACACTGTCAGCGTCAGGCCGACGCAGAAAATCAAAAGACCGCTCCTGCTCCTGCTTAGCATTCTCCCATTTAGCATTCTTTTTAACATTCTCTTTTCTCCCTATTACTCTTTTCCCCTGTCAGCCCGGCCTGACTTATCCTGCACGCACCCGCCGCCCCTTATGAAAATCACCTTGGGAAAATTATCAAAAAAGTGCTTTACAGCTGTCTTACAACGAACTATAATACATCGGATGAAAAAAGTAAAGCAGGATTGCCGCCCGAGACGGCAGAAACGGAGATGCAAAAAAATGAATCAGGATTTGACCGTGGGAAAGCCTCAGACCGTACTCTGGAAGTTCTGTATGCCCTTATTTGGCAGCATTATTTTCCAGCAGCTCTACAACATCGCAGACAGTCTGGTCGCAGGAAAATTCGTCGGGGAAAACGCCCTCGCAGCGGTTGGCAACAGCTACGAAATCACACTGATTTTCATAGCCTTCGCCTTCGGCTGCAACATGGGATGCTCCGTTGTGGTATCCCGACTGTTCGGTGCAAAGGACTTTAAGCGGATGAAGACGGCAGTTTCCACCGCCTGCATCTTCAGCGCGGCAGTATGCCTTCTGCTGATGCTCATCGGCATCGCAGGCTCTGACTGTCTGCTGCGTCTCATACGGACGCCGGACGAGGTATTCACCGATTCCAAGCTGTATCTGGACATATACATCTGGGGACTTCCCTTCGTCTTCTTTTACAATATTGCAACCGGTATCTTTTCGGCACTGGGCGATTCCAAAACTCCCTTTTACTTTCTGGCGGTTTCCTCCCTATCCAATATCGCAGTGGATATCTGGTTTGTGACCTCCTTTCAGATGGGTGTTGCCGGAGTTGCATGGGCAACCTTTCTCTGTCAGGGCATCAGCTGCATCCTCGCCATGCTCGTGGTATTTGGTCGTTTGCACAGGATGGAGGCCGGACAAAGGGCTCCCCTGTTTGACCCGCAGCTTTTAAAGCAGCTTGTTGTCATCGCAATTCCCAGCACCCTGCAGCAGAGCTTCATTTCCTTCGGAAATATTATCATTCAGGGCATCATCAACGGCTTCGGCGCTCCCGTTATGGCGGGCTACTCCGCAGCCGTAAAGCTCAACAATCTGGTGATTACCTCCTTCACCACACTGGCAAACGGTATCTCCAATTATACCGCCCAGAATATCGGTGCGAACAGGCTGCCGCGAATCAGGCAGGGATTTCATGCCGGCATCCGCATGGTATGGACACTGAGTCTTCCTCTCTCGCTCCTCTATTTCTTTTTCGGCAGCCTTGCGCTGCGTCTCTTTATGGAAGAGCCGACAGCGCTTGCCATGCAGACGGGCGTCCTCTACCTTAGGCTTCTCTCTCCCTTTTACTTTGTGGTCTCCGCAAAGCTTGTGGCAGACGGCATCCTGCGCGGTGCCGGGAAAATGAAGCAGTTTATGGTCGCAACCTTCACGGATTTGGTTCTGCGTGTCCTCCTTGCCTTCTGCCTTTCCAAGACTGTCCTCGGGTCGACGGGCATCTGGTGCGCATGGCCTGTCGGCTGGTGTGTTGCAACCGTGCTGTCCCTTCTCGCCTATCGTCGCGGTCCCTGGGCAGCAAGCTCCGACGAAGAATAATTTCAGCCGTTCTCCGCGATGGAGACATATTTTCTCCATCGCAGAAGAACGATTGCGAAGGAAAGAAGCTGTGCCGTCGCTATTCTGACAATCATCAGCTCATCCGTGCCGCTTTCCGTAACAACGTGCAACAGATTGGAAGCAATGCAGTTGTTGAAAAAGTGATCCGACATCCCCGCATAGAGATTTCCGTTCATTCGATAGAGCAGACTCCACTTAATTCCCATCATTCCGGCAAGAATCACATACCCTGCGCTCAGCGCCAGGAATTCTCCCGCCCCCATCTCGCCATCCAGCAGGCTTCTAAGCGGTGTCACGATATGCCATACTCCGAACAGAAGCGCCTGATACAGGATTGCCGTCCGCATCGGATGCTGTCTGCTCACCAGCCCGAAAAAGAGTCCCCTGAAGATACCCTCCTCCATGATGACATTAATTACATTAAGCAGTACACAAAGCGCGATAAAGCCGATACCCGTATGTGTCTGTGCTCCGCCCGTCAGGGAAAAGCCGGAGGTAAACAGACCGAGGGCTACCTGATGCCCCTGCCCCTGTAATATCAGAAGCTCCGCTGCGTATGCCACAAAAAAGGTTCCCGTTGCCAGCCCAAGCCCGATGCCTGCCGACTTTAAAGCTGCCTCGCGCGCAAAGCCAATATCCCGCCATTTCCATTCAAGGCGGCGCAGCAGCACCGCGAGCAGGGCAATGCCGAAGAGCTTATTGATAAAATTCTCTCCCAGCACCGTCTCATCCATGCGCAGACACAGCGCCTCGAAGGTATGTACCGCAAGCAGTACCGCAAAGAGGCACAGACAGACTGCCATTGCATTTCGGTTCTTCTTTTCTTCTCGCATTTTCGCTTTCCCTTTCGTTATGCCTTATAGGCTTTCACTTCCTGATTCCTTTATTGCCCCAAGCAGCCCAAGCAGCTCCTCTTCCTTTATCAGGGCAAGTCCCTGTGCCTCGTCCCCCAGAACAATCAGATTATCCCCCGGTCGGATGTCGAAGATTTCTCTTGCCTTCGCCGGGATGACAATCTGACCCTTATCCCCGACTCTGACCGTTCCGAAGATATGCTTCCCCCGTGGCGGCACTCTAAGCCCCATGGCATCGGATTTCCGAAAGCAGATTAAATCATCCACGGAAACCTCAAACACATCTGCCAGTGCCTTGCATTTCTCAATGTCGGGCAGAGACTCACCCGTCTCATATTTAGAGAGTGTCTGCCGCGACACCCCGATTTTCCCGGCAAGCGCCTCCTGCGACCAGCCGTGATACTTTCGCAATTCTGTCAGGTTTTCCCAAAACATCAGCTTTTCCCTCCGATGCCGCAGACTAAGCAGCGCAAAACCGGTATCCTGCTTATCAGCTCATATAATATCAATGCTCCCGCAAACGCCGAGATACCCGTACACAGATACATCACCGACGGTGGCAGCGTCGCGGCCTCGTGCAGATGCCAGGCGGCTGCCGCCAGAGGCAGATAATGAAATAAATAAAGCCCCCACGCCTTCCTGCCCATAAACCCGGTAAAGGCATTTTGGCAGTTCCCCCAATGCTTCATCACCGCGAGAACTGCCAGCGTGGCAATCCAGGCGTACAGATTGCACAAAAAGGTATCCAGCACGCTGTGCTCCGCATAAGGCTCCCCCCAGAAGGAAAGCACGAATATCGCTCCCAGCACCACAGCAGCAGCCAGCAGGATATGCCACCACCTCTCAAGCCGCTCCATAACCTCATCGTGGGCAAACAGAAAGTAGCCGAGGAAAAATCCCAGACCGTATATTCCGAAACGGTACACTACCACCATCGGCGTGTTCAGAATCTGCGCAGCTGCCCACACCGGAAAGAAAAGCCCCAGCAGGAAGGGAACACTCGCCCTTTTACAGGCGCTGTCCAGCCTGTTTTTCTCCACTCTGCGCACTGCAAGCAGCAGCACTGAAAAGAGCCAGAGCAGCTGAATGTACCACAACGGTCCGATACCGCTCAGTACCATGACAAGAAACAGGACAGGCTTTGGCATCAGCTCCAGTCCTGCCAGCCTGCTGATTCGCAGATTATAGCAGCCAAGAATCCACCAGAAAACGAACAGTCCCACGGTGGAGGGTATCAGCAGCTTTAGTGTCCTGCCCTTTAAAAATTCTCCCGCGCCGTGCTGCCTGAGTGAAAATCTTGCACACATTCCCGAAATCACAAACAAAAGAAGCATAAACCACGGGTAGACTATGTACTGATAGGCATCCTGATACTGTACCGCCTTAAACGGTCCTAACACCCCCTGTACCTCAATACCGTTGAACATATAAATCACATGGTATATCACCACCAGCACCACTGTCATCCATCTGATATTGTCGATGTAGGCTTTTCTCATACTTTTACCACCTTTGCTATCTGTTTTAACATAATGATAGCTCCGGCAGCTCCTCACGTCTACCAACCGTGGCATACACTTTTATGCCGATTGTGTTAAAAAAGGGGGCGCGAACATCATACCACATATTCTTCCGTTTGAAAACCACTGTTTTATTTGCCGATAGCGTAAACTTACTGTCAGTTGGAGAGTCGCAGAGAGTTCCTGCTTTAGAT
>CAYZAU010000027.1:0-27419 GCA_964475665.1 uncultured Acetatifactor sp.
GAGCTGGAAGGCGGTTTTCAGCTTTTTCAGACGGACAATACGGACAGTGTCCTTTCTGTGGTGCGGCAGAAGCGCTTCTGCTGGAGGACGGAGGATGGGGGAACGGTCGTGCCGGATAACTATGATATTCTTCACCGCCCGAGAAGACAGGAATTTGACGGATATCTGGTGGAGAATGGTGCCTTTTACATTACGGGCAGGGACAGGCTGCTTAGTACGGGCTGCAGAATATCGGGAAATATCCGTGCGTTTGAAATGGATGAGGCAACGTATTTTGAGATAGATGAACCTTCCGACTGGATTGTGATAGAGGAACAGCTAAAAAGAAGGACGACAAAGGAGAATGAGAGAACTTTGGCAGAGCGGCTTTCAGGGATAAAAATGTTTCTCACGGACTGTGACGGTGTCCTCACGGATGGCGGAATGTACTATTCCGAAAATGGTGATGAGCTTAAGAAATTTCATACGAGGGATGGCATGGGACTGAGACTGCTACAGGAGAAAGGCATCATTACCGGGGTTATTACGGGCGAGAGCAGGGAGCTGAACAGGCGAAGATTTGAGAAGCTGCAGGTGGATTTTTATGAGGGAGGTGTGAAGGACAAGCTTTCCGTGGTAAAAAAACTGTGTGAACAGTGCGGCGTTGCACTTGAAAATGTAGCATATATAGGAGATGACATAAACGATGCGGATGTCATACGCGCAGTCGGCTTTGGCTGCTGTACGGCAGATGCATATCCCCCTATTCGTGAAATGGCAGACTATATAACAAAGAGTGCAGGCGGCAAGGGGGCAGTAAGGGAGATGGCAGATTTGATTTTGCAGGAGTAGGGAATTGCACATGGACAAGATGGGTGTATCGGACGGAGCAGGCTTGGAGCTTTTGATGAATTATGAAGACATTATCATATACGGTGCAGGAAAAATAGGAACAGGGCTGCTGTCTGCCCTAAGCCGACTGGGACTACGTGAAAAAGTCCGCTGTTTTGCAAGGACGGATAAGAATTTTGGGCCTTATTGTGTCGCAGGAGTAGAGGTAAAATCCGTATACGCATTGACCGATTTTTATCAAAGTGCGATTTTTTTACTCGCGGTGGGTGAAAAGCTTATGCCGGAAATCTGCATGGTTGTGGAAGAACTGAAAATTAGAAATTATCGTAAAATGTCCTCGCCATATACGTGTCTGTTAACGAATGAACGGTTGAACGAAGAGACAGGGAAAGAGGAGGTTCAGACCTATTTAAGAGAGCAGAATGAAGGAAATTCCCTCTTTTTTAAAGGAATGACAGCTACGCACATCACATACAGCTATGTGTGTAACGCAGGAGATACCGTGCTGTCATGGGCAGTCAGACAATTTTTAGGCTTTGGCGGATGGAATATAAGGTCAGTCAGTGATGCGGTTTCGGAAAGAGAAATCCGTGATTTTAACAGGACAGATGCAGTTATTGTTGGAGGGGGAGGGCTGTTTTTGCCGGATACGAACCCAAACAGCATAAGCGGTTGGCAGTGGGCAATCAGTGACAGGCAGATAGAAGAGCTGAATGTGCCGCTTATTCTCTTTTCGGTTGGGTATAATTATTTCAGACATCAGATACCAACAGCGCGCTTTTTGAATTCTTTAAACTGTGTGGCAAAAAAATCAGTTTTTTTTGGTTTGCGAAATATGGGCAGTGTAGAAACAGTCAAAGGGCTTTTGGATGCTGAATTGAGAGAAAAGGTCGTATATCAGCCATGTACAACAACTCTTATCCGAAAAATGTATGAATTGCCGGCGAAGAAAAAAGCAAAGCGGGTTGCGCTAAACATGGCATTTGACAGAGAAGAACAAAGGTTTGAGGGAAGACAGGAACAGATATTTGAACAAATCTATCAGGCGATACTGGCTATTCACAGATTTGGCTACGAAGTGGTTTATGTGGCGCACAGTGATAAGGACTTAAAATTTCTTCTGCATATGAATGAAAAAAATATGTTTTTACCCTTTGTAAATCTGGAAAAAAGTCTGCCGGATGAGGTGATACGGTTTTATCGGAATGTTGACGTTGCAATCGGAATGCGGGGACATGCTCAAATGATACCCTTCGGAGTGGGAACGAAGATTATTTCGCTGGGGACGCATGATAAAATGAAATGGTTTCTGGAGGATGTAAATCTGAAAAAGTGCTATGTGGATTTAAATGAGAACATAGCTGAAATTGCCGAACAGATTGTCGGAATATTTACGGAAATAGAGATAAAGAAGCCGAAAGAAACGGATGCATATCTGCGGGCGGAACAGGAAAGACTGTGGAACATTTCCTGTGCAAACCGGAGCAGGCTGCTATCAGTGTTGAGCAAGTGACGGGAACGGGAGAGGAGAATTTTTATGAAGCAGCCACTGGTGTCGATAGTGATTCCGACTTACAATGTAGAAGCGTATGTGGAAGACTGTCTTTTGAGCGTACTGAATCAGACATACTCAAATATTGAAGTGGTATGTGTGGATGATATGTCTACGGATGGCACGGTAAAAGTCTTAGAAAAATATAGGACAAGAGACAACAGAGTCAGGGTTGCGTATAATGAGAAGAAGGGCGGTGCTGCGCTGGCAAGAAATCACGGACTGCGACTTGCCGAAGGAAAGTACGTTTATTTTTTGGACAGCGATGACTATATTAAAAAGAATACGATTGAGCTGCTGTGCGGAATGGCGGAAAAGTACCAAACAGACTGTGTTTTTTTTGACAGCATTTGCGCAGCAGAACAGGCGGAGCTTCAAAGACCTGACTACAGATATCAGCTGCAGAAATGTGAGGGGAAGGTGTATGATGGAGCTTTCCTGTTTGGAATCATGTCTGAAAAAGGTGTGTATGCGAATTCTGTATGCAGAAGATTTTTTTTGGTTGATTATCTGAAAGGGAACGGTATAGAATTTCCGAAACTGCTGACCGGGGAGGATGCCGTGTTTGGTATAAAGAGCATTCTGTTAGGAAAGCGGATGCTGGTGCTGAATCAAAGTCTGCACTATTACAGACGGCATGATAATTCACTTTCAACTATCTGGAATGCCGGGAAAGTAATAGCTCTATTTAAAAGCTACTGCCTGCTGCTGGAGTTTTGGATACAGAATCAGTTTGAAGCATATACGGATGAAGGACTGGATAAGTACTTAAGAGAACTTTTGACTACAATAAAAAAGAATTATCTGCGTTTCGGCAAAGAGATGGCTGCGGATGCTTTTGAAGCAGGAAGGGAGAGGCATTTGTTTGACGTGCTGCTGGTGCAGGAGTTTGAACAGAAGCTGAACTATATGGACGAGCAGGATGTCAGGACAATCAGAAGCTATGACGAGGTAATTGTCTATGGCGCAGGAAATTATGCAGCAGAGGTTGTAGAGCGCCTGCACAGGAAAGAAATAGAAGTCCGTGCTCTTGCAGTTACAAAACGAAATGGGAGCATGAGGGGAATTGGAGAGATACCGATAGTGGAAATACAGGAACTGACAGATGAGAAGGAGAAAGCAGTTGTCGTACTCGGAGTGACGAAGATATACCGCGATGCCGTGATTGCGACGCTTGAAAAGCATGGATACAAAAATTACATGACAATCGACTGAGCCTTATGTGGGTGTTACGCTTGGATATTGCATATAATTCTGATTTCATACAGCTGAGAGGCTGATTCAGAATGACCCTGCATACCGCAGTATGGACAGGGGCAATAACTTTTGATTGAGAATTGTAAAGTATTCGGCGATTCCAGTCGACATATATCATAGGCAGGGATGCCATGAATTGTGACAGAGGATGGATGGAGCCATGAAACAGTCGGATGCTGAAAAGGAAAATGGAAATCAGATTACAAGGGTGTAGTCTGATTTTTCTTTTTACAGTGCCGGAAGCAGAATAGTCAGGGAAGAGGAAAATATAGCGGAATGGAAAAAGGGATGAATGAAGAGCCGGATAAAGGGTTGGATAAAGAACTGGTGAGTGTGGTGGTGCCGATATACAATGTATCCTTGTATGTGGCGGACTGTATAGAGAGTATTATTGCTCAAACCTATAGAAATCTTGAAATTATACTGGTTGATGACGGCTCTACTGACCGAAGCGGGGATATATGTGACAAATATGCGGCTTTAGACGATAGAATCCGAGTACTGCATAAGAAAAATGGAGGACTGGTTACCGCACGAAAAGCCGGAGCGGAAATGGCTTCCGGTAAGTATCTGATAAATGTTGACGGAGATGATTATATTGATGCAGAAATGATTGAAAAGCTGCTTGACAGGATGCTGGTGACAGATTCGGATTTTGTACAGTGCGGGTATTTAGAGGAGGGCGGAGGATGCAGAAGGGTTTGTTTTCCTGATTTTACCAAAGACTTAAAGGATAGTGATAAGGTGCGACTTGTTAAGTGCTGGATGGAAAAGCAGGCGGAGATAGGGAATCAGATTTGGACAAAGCTGTTTAAAACTCCATTCTTCAAACGATGCTATTTCGAAGTTCCTGACAATATGAATATGGGAGAGGATTGCGTCAGCTTTATGTATTGCTTGAAATATTCCGACAGAGTGTCAGGCATGGGAGAAGCGTTATACCATTACCGTGTGAGAGGGGATTCAATGTCTCATGCGTGGAATGGTATAACGTTGTTTCGAAGGGAAAATATCCTAACCGAGTACATAGTGGAGAAGTGTGAGGAATTTTTTCCGACACTTCCGCAGGAGACAGTGAATGCATGGGTGCTAAACAGAAGTGCCGCCATGTTGAACAATGCCATTGCCGGTAAGGGTGGATATTTGATTAAAAATGTTTTTTCAAATCCACAGGAATTAAAACATAAACGAATCGTGATATATGGAGCCGGCAGCGTGGGGAAAGACTATGTCATGCAGTTGGGACAGTATAGTGCGATTTCCATTGTTGCCTGGGTAGACAAGAATTACGAAAGATATCATTATGATTTTAGAGAAGTGGAACCGGTATCAAGCCTGAAGGTGAAAGAATTTGATATGCTGGTAATAGCTGTAAGGTCGGAAGCAGTTGCGATAGAGATAAGGTCGGAGCTGCTGGAAATGGGAGTAGACGAAAGCAGTATTGTGTTTAAAAACAAGCCATGTTTTGGACTGTGAAGCAGGGAAAGGGTGTAAGAGAAAATGCTCAAAATAGAAACCTTTCAACAATTTCTTGAAGCCATGGACAGGGCGGCTGGTATTATTTGTTTTGGAGCGGGTAAAAGGCTGGTAAAAGCTGCCGATAGGCTAAAAGGTACGGCAGCGATGGACAAGATTGTCTGTGTTATTGATAATGATTACAAAAAGCAAGGGAAAAGCGTTGAACTGGGGAACAGAACAGTAAAGATTTGCTCAATGGATATACTTGATAAATACAGTGCGGATTTGTATATCATTCTGATTACGTGTGCACAGGAGATAGATATTATCTCCTTTTTTGAGAATGATGAACTGTTGAAAAAATATGATTACTATTGCATGAGACATTTTGAGCTATTTGAAATGGAAGAAAATGCCATGCAAAAGAAGATTCCGAAAAACCTGAAACTGGAAGAAAAACCTATTATTCCCAAGACGATTCACTACTGCTGGTTTGGAGGGAAGCCTTTACCGGACAGATATAAGTATTGGATGGAAAGCTGGCATAAATTCTGCCCGGATTACAGGATAATCGAATGGAACGAATCTAATTATGATGTAACAAAGAATAAGTATATGCTTCAGGCATATGAACAAAAAAAATGGGGGTTTGTTCCGGATTACGCAAGGCTTGATATTATATATGAGCACGGAGGTATCTATCTTGATACGGACGTTGAGTTAGTGGCGAGCCTTGACGACTTGTTGTATCAGAAAGGATATGCGGGATTTGAAGATAAAGACCATGTCGCATTTGGCCTGGGATTTGGCGCAATTCCAAAATTGAAGATAATAAAAGAAATGAGAGACAGCTACAATGATATGCGCTTTGTGCGTGAAGACGGAACCTTGAATATGACATCCAGTCCGGCAATTCAAACGGCATTTCTGCAAAGCAGGGGAATGGTTAGTAATGGGGAATATCAGCAGGTTGAGGATTTAACAATTTATCCGGAAAAGGTTCTTTGTGGGAAAAGCCTGGCTACACGGAGAGTTAAGCTAATGCCATACACAAAGTCTATTCATCATTATGATGGCTCTTGGTTGGGAGAGGGCGCAAAAGAGTACGTGCTTCGAAGGGAACAGCTAATGAGCGAAACAATGCAGCGGGAAAGCATGCGGAATAATGTTACAGCACGTGAGCTGTAGTCAACTAACAATAAGCGACAAAGCTTGACGATTTAACTAAGCGGGGGGAATCTATGACATATTCTTTTGATGTGTTTGATACACTTATCACCAGAAAAACTGCAGAACCCAGAGGGATTTTTGTGCTGGTGCAGGACGAGCTGGAACAGAATAAACAATACGAGGAATTCCCCAACCATTTAAAGGAGCATTTTGCGGAGATAAGAATAAATTCAGAAGAGGCAGCACGAGGATATGCTGCGCGAAACATGCACGAGGAGGTTACGCTGGATGAAATATATGATGCGATGGAGGCACAGGCCGGAATTACGCAGACAGAGAGAACGGAATTGCAAAGACTGGAATTGAGTCTGGAACTTTCAAATGTATTGCCGATTGAGGGAAATATTGCCCGCCTGAAACAGTGCATGGAAGACGGAAAGGTTTTTTTGATTTCGGATATGTATCTGCCGGAGAATGTGATTCGGCGGTTGCTGGTGAAGGTGGATTGTGTTTTTGAAACAATTCCGTTACTGGTTTCCTGTGAATTAGGAAAAACCAAACATACGGGTACACTGTACGACTATTTTATTGAGACATACCATGTGGATTGTGATAAGTGGCTGCATGTAGGAGACAATCCGAATTCGGACGGGAAATCCGTAGAAGCGAAAGGCGGACGATGTGAGCTGTATGAGGCAACAACGGCGAAAATTTTAGGCGAAGGGCTGATTGACAAATACGGAATGACAAAAGCTTTTCAGGTGGTTTACGGGATTGTCAGAAAAAACTGGAAGGCTGGAAATGCGGCATGGCAGGTGGGACAACGCATTGGGGGACCTTCGTTGTATGCATATGTTGAGTGGGTTCTATCCGAGGCGGAACGGAAGGGGATTAATACACTCTATTTTGTTGCACGCGACGGATACCTATTGAAGAAGATAGCTGATATTATTATTTCAAAAAGGAATTTGCAGTTACGTACCGGTTATTTATATGGCTCAAGAAAAGCATGGAGACTGCCGGGTGCATGTCGGGATATGGAGAGTCTTAAAAAATGGTTTAGGACGAAGTGTGGATTTTCGACCTTATGCGAGTTGGCTGATAAGCTTAGGATAAACCCAGAGGAATTCGAAGAATTTTTACCATCTATTATCAGATGTGCAGACGGAGGGCTTTCCTATACTCAGGCGCGTACAGCGCGGGAGGCTGTACTGACAAGCGGTGTACTGGAAGAGGTGCTTGAAACAGGAAGACGTGAAAGAGAGAAAGTAATTCAATATTTGACACAGGAAATAGATTTGACGGAAGAGCGTATTGGTTTTGTAGAACTGAATGGTACGGGTTATACGCAGCGAAGCTTAAGAGAAATTTTAAGAGAAGTTTACGAGGGAACTACCATTAACTTTTATTACTATTTGAATGATATAGATATTGAAAAGGAAGACAATATCCTTTTCTTAAAGTATTGCTATCGCAGGATGGACAGCCCAAGCATTCTTGAAGTTTTAGCCCGTGCGCCGCATGGTCAGACTTTGGGCTATGAGAAAAGGCAGGACAAATGGCATCCTGTTTTGGATAACGATACCGAGGGAGATGAGGAACAGGAACAGTATGAGAAGAGCGTGTTGCAGTTCGTAGAAGATATTCTTCCGTATATGCCGGATAAGGACATGGAAGCAATGCTATACGATACGTTTCAGCTTATGTATGAGTCACCGCGTAAGGAGGAGGGAGACTATCTGGGGGATATGTCTTTTTCTGCCACCGGATGCACGGGAGATAAAAGGCGTTATGCGCCGGTGCTCAGCAGAAAGCAGCTTAGGGAAATATTGACATACGGGAACAAAACCCTGTCGGAGGGAAATTACCGTGGCGTGGATATGCTATTATCCATGGCACGAACCCGTGAACTGTATGGAGAGCAAGTTGCGCTTTATAGGAAACTGGGAAAGCTATATTCAAGGCTGTGCCAGACGAAGAAAAAGCAAAGTGAAACGTGGTTGGAGGGCAACGCCATTTTATATGGAGCTGGAAAAGTTGGGAAAAGAGTGTATGAGGAATGTCGACGTTCGCGTAAATGCAAAATTGTACTTTGGGTGGACAAGCAATATTCTAAGTATACGGCAGAAGGTTATCCTGTTTCGAATCCTAAAGATATATTGCAACAGGAATATGATTGTGTTGTGATATGTGTGGCGGATGCGGACATGCGCCTGACGATTCGTGCAGAACTAATTGAAATGGGCATTGAAGGAAGAAAAATAGTATGATGCGGAAGCCTGAGAAAGAAGAAAATGATGACAGAAAACCAAGTCTGGAAGAAAACAATTGAAGAACTGACGGATAACGGCAGAAGACGCCTGTTTGTTTTTGGTGCGGGGAAGGGAGGCAGGAGCTGTCTGCGGATTTTTAGGGAGGCAGGAATTTATGCCGGATGTGTTGATAACAATGAGGCTCTCTGGGGAACGAAACTATGTGGGATTACGATAGAGTCACCGAAGGTGTTGTTGACCGGTGATAAGTCAGAGAATCTTATTTTGATATTTAACGGTAACTGGAAGAAAGAAATTTTGAGTCAGTTGTATGACATGGGGTTTGTGGAAGGAAAGAATATCCGTTTCTTCAGGGAAATAGCGAGAGAGGTTCAGGCAGAGCTTTATGCGGATGAGGTGAAGCTGTGTTTTGCGGGTATGCCTGATAGAAGAATATGGATATACAGCGAGGGCGGCATACGGCTTGAAATCAAAAAGCTTCTGCAAAAGCTTCCGCTTATGGGCATTGTGAGCGACACCTATCTGACGGGCGAGATTGCGGGGAAGCCTATCGTGCAATGGACCGAGATTTCTAAAGAAATGTGTGACATGGTTATTGTTGTAGCGCCTGAGACGGAGTATCAGTCAATTTACCGAAGGCTTTTGGACAAGTGTCTCGCACTCGGAATAGACGTTTTCGGCATAAACGGGCAAAATCTGCGGGAGCAATTCGGCTGGAATCCCTTTTATCTGTCGGAGACTGTTTATTGCAGAAAAAGTGAAGAAGAATTGAAAAAGCTGATTGAGCAGTATGATGCCGTCAGCTTTGACTTATTCGATACACTGATTATGCGCAAAACCTTGCTTCCGACGGATGTTTTTGACATGGTCGAGAACAGACTTCGGGCTTTTCAGATACCCTGCCCGGGCTTTAAGGAGCAGCGCAGAGCGGTGGAAATCGAAGAGGGCGGCACGATATACCATATTTATGAAAAGATGGGAAGGAAATTCGGATGGAACGACGGGCAGACACAGCGTGCCCTGCAGACAGAGCTTGAACTCGAAAAAAGCGTCCTGCTTCCCAGAATAAAAATGATAGAAATGCTTCGTTACGCTTCTGAACTGGGAAAGAAAGTCAGTATTATTTCGGATATGTATTTAAGCGCAGATATCCTGGACGGGCTGTTGAAAGGAATGAATATCTCAGGATATGACAAGATTTATGTTTCCTGTGATTATGGCGTGGGAAAGAGTGACGGGCTGTTTGAATATTACCTGAAGGATGTACAGGGAAGTAAGTGTCTGCATATAGGAGATAATGAACAGGCGGATGTGAAGGCGCCCCTGCAGTATGGAATTGCTTCCTACGGAATTAAGAGCGCACTGGAGCTATTTCAGATAACAAATTACCGTTATGTACTTTCGTATTGCAATACCTACAATGAGAGATGCATCATGGGGCTGCTGCTGGCGGACATATTGAATAATCCGTTTGCCCTGCATGGAAGCGCGGGGATTCTTACGCTGGACAACCTGTCGGCAGTGGGGAAATTGTTTGGAGCGTCGCTGGTGATAAAGTATATGCTGGAGCTGCGGGCTTATATACAGAAAAATGGGAGCTTTGATAAGATTTTTTTTGGTGCAAGGGATGGTTATCTCTTTCAACGGGTGTATGAGAACCTGCGGAATAGCCTATGGCAGGGAGAAAAAATGCCGGAGGGGATTTATCTGCCGGTGTCAAGAAAGCTGTGCTCCCGCTGTTCTATTTCCGTGGAAAGAGACCTTGATATTCTGGCCGGCTATGTGGAAAACGAAAATCCGACAAGAGTGTTGACGGATATGCTGGGATTGTCGAAAGAAAGGGTAGAGCGCTACGAAGAAGAAAAGCATCAGAGTCTCCGAGACTTCTTTTTGCTGTATCGTGAGGCAGTAGAGGAAAAAACTTCGGAAACCAGAAAGAAATATCTGCGCTATCTGGAAACGAAGCGGATTGATATAGCAGGAAGAAATCTGTTCTTTGATTTGGCTTCACGGGGAACGGTGCTATATGCGCTGAATCATATTTTTGAAGCACCCCTGCAGGGATTTTTCGTGATGGATTATGGAGAAAGAAATCTGCCGGGGATTGCTGTTGAAAGCGTCTATCAGGACATGAAAAGTCCGATATACGGACTGCATAATTTCCTCGAAATCATTTTTTCGGCTGAGGAAGCTTCCATACGGGATATGAGTGGGAACTTGGAGCTGATATATGAGCAGGAAAAGCGTACGACAGAGCAGATTGAAGCAATGAGGGAAATGCAGCGAGGGATAGAAGACTTTGCGTCGGAATATTTTACTGTACTGTATTTGAGTGGGAGCGAAGTGAAAAGGGAAATTCCGGAGCGGCTGCTTGCAATGTGCCCTGAGACGGATTATGTCGGAGCGGCGGCGATTATCAGAAAGATTAGGCTTTTTGATGAGTTTGGCGGGAGAAACTACGACATTATGGAGAGGCAGCCTTGAAGCTTATGGGGATTTAAATAGTCTGAAGCGCAGGAAGCGTGTATATAGAAAGCGGGAAAAATATGCAAATGGAAGATGTGTCGGAAGGGAGAATACGGGATTATATTGAGCAGCTGTCTCCGACAGCCTATTACGATGACGCAATAGCCGGGGAAGAGGATTTTGAGGTGCATTATCATCTGAGCTCTTTGCGGAGGGGAATTTTAAGCTGGTATGATTTCCGACCGGAGGGGGAGCTGCTGGAGCTGGGCGGTGGCTACGGTGCCCTGACAGGATTATTTTGCGAGCGCTGTGCTGCGGTGACGAGTGTGGAAACAAACGGGAGAAGAGCGGAATTGCTGAAAATGCGTCATGCAGGTCATGGCAATCTGCGAGTTCTTGGCGCTGACTGGCAGCAGTCAGTGGCAGGAAAGCAGTTTGATTACGTGATTTGTTTGGAGGCGGAGAAGTGCGAAGCTGCTTTTTTGAATCGACTTGCGGGCTTCTTGAAGCCGGACGGCAGACTGCTTATCAGCTATGAAAACTGTTTCGGGATGAAATATATTTGCGGAGTGCCGGAGTGGAAAACCGGCAAAATGTTTGGCGGAATAAGAGGATATGCCGGAGAGAAAGAAAGATATTCATTTAGCAGGGGAGAAATATGTGAGGCGTTAGTGAGGTCGGTGTTTCGGAAGTACAAATTTTATTATCCGCTTCCGGATGACAGACTGCCGCAACTGATTTATACAGATGACAGACTGCCGGAAAAGAACGTCGCAGAGAGGCTGATTCCCTATTATGAGTCAGACGATACGCTGATGTGCAACGAGGAAAAGCTGTATGGAGATGCGATTTCGCAGGGTGTGTTTCCGTTTCTGGCAAATTCGTTTTTAGTGGAATGCTTGCGGGAGGGTGCACTCAGCGATATTTCCTCTGCGACGCTTTCCTTTGACAGAGGCAGAGAGGGAGCTTTTGCGACAGTGATTCATCAGACGGGGGTGGTCTGTAAGCGACCGCTGTACATGGAGGGCAGAAAAAGTGCACAGAAGCTTTATGACAACCTGCAGGAGCTGGATAAGCGGCAGATTCCGATTGTTCCGCATACTTACGGAAAAAGCGGATTGGAAATGCCGTTTGTAAAGCTGCCGATCCTGAGTGACTATCTGAGAAAGCAGATACCGGAGGAACCTGAGACTTTTCTGAAGGTGCTAAGAAAATTGTATCAACTGATTCTGAAAGCCTCAGAAGAGGTCGGAGCGGAAAGAAATGCCCTGCTGCCAAGGATGCGGGAGCAGCTTAAGGGTCAGCCGGAGAAGCTGGAACGCCTTGCCGGGGCAGAGTGGGGACCGATTGTGGCGAAGGCGTATGTTGAAATGGTGCCGCTGAATTGTTTCTTTGATGAGGTAAACGAAACCTGTCTTTTCTTTGACCAGGAATATGTAAGAGAAAACTATCCGGCAGGATATGTGTTGTACAGAACAGTGGCAATCAGTTATAACTATATTCCACAGATGGAAGTCTATCTGCCGTTGCAGCGCGTGAAGGATGAATTTGATCTGAATCGGGTGTGGGAGTTCTACGAATGCGAGGAGCAGCTTTTTCTGAATGAGGTACGTTGCAGAGAATGCTATCGACAGTTTCTCAAATGGACTGTACCTGACTGGGAAAACGCGAAAAAAAAGCTGAGGCAGCTCGACTGGAAAAGTCAGGAAGGCAGGCAGACTGTTCTGTTCGGCGCCGGAAAACTGTTCGGAGATTATATGCGACGGACGGGAAAGAGAGATTTCCCCGTATTTGCGGTAGATAATGATAGTGAAAAATGGGGAATGACGGAATGTGGGGTGGAAATCCGTCCGCCGGAGGCTTTACTGGAAATACCCAGGGAAAAGCGTCGGGTACTTATCTGCTGCCGACATACGGCAGAAATAGAAAGCCAGCTGAAGGAAATGGGTGTGAGTGAGTTTTGGGCATATTCGGAAATTATGGCGTGAGGGAAGTGACGATTTAGAACGCCGGACGACAAAAAGCTGTCAGGAGGAGGGAGCAGATGGAGAATCAGGTGAAAAAGCACAAGACGGGGTATTGTCCGGGCTCTTTTGATATGTTTCATATAGGACATCTGAATCTGCTGAGAAACGCAAAGTCGCGCTGTGAGTATCTTATAGCCGGAGTGGTAACGGATGAGGTCTACATGAGCTACAAGCTGCGTCCTCCCGTTATTCCGTTTGAAGAACGATTAGAAATTGTATCACAGTGCAAGTATGTAGACAGGGCAATCGGAGTGACCATGGAGCTTCAGGATAAATGGAAAGCATGGGAAGAGCTGCATTACGACTGCCATTTTGCCGGTTCTGACCATGAAGGAGACTGGCCGGAGCTGGAGGAGCGCCTGCGCAGTGTAGGGGCATTTTTGGAGTTTTTCCCGTATACGCAGAGTACCAGCTCAACACAAATCCGGCATACGCTGGAGCGGGATTATGTATTCCGCAAATATATGGGAGAATTTCAGGAAACGAAGCTGGTGCTGTTCGGGGCCGGTGATTTGGCGGAGGATTATCTGTGTACTTATGGGGACAGTGCCCGTCCGGCATTTCTGGTGGACAATAATCCGAAAAAATGGGGAACGGAGAAGCTGGGAATAAAAGTGTATTCGCCGGAAGCGTTAAAGGAGGACGGCCGGGAGCTGTATGTCATCATATGCAGCCGGTATGTGCAGGACATAGGCAGACAGCTGGTGGGAATGGGCATTACGGATTATCGGATTTATTCGGGAGGCGGAAAAAGGAATAAAGCGGCATGCTTTGAACCGAAAAGGTCTACCGCTGATTATCAGGTTTCTGACAGAATGAAACGGGTATGGCGGATTGAACTGGAAATGCTGGACGAAATTGACCGTATCTGCAGAAAGCATGGGCTAAAGTATTTCCTCGTACACGGGACTCTTCTGGGAGCAGTGCGGCATGGAGGCTTTATTCCGTGGGATGATGATTTGGACGTCGCAATGCCGAGGGGAGACTTTGACCGCTTTGTGGCCGTAGCCGCGGCGGAGCTGTCTGCGCCGCTTTCTCTCCATACTCCGGCATCGGAGCAGGATTTGTTCTGGGGAGGGTATGCCAGAATCAGAAATGAACAGACTACCGCAATAGAAGCACGGGAGCTGGGGCATCAAGGAAATCTCGGTATCTGGGTGGATGTGCTGCCTCTGGATGTGTGCACGCAGGATGAAAAGCAATTTGCGAAGAAGGAAAAGTATATCCGCAGCTGCCACCGTCTGCTTCTGGCAAAGATATATGGCAGGGATTATGCGGCGTATGCGGATATGGGGAGACTTCGATGGATGTGCTATCGCCTGCGGGCGGGAGTACATAGCCATGCGGCTCTTTGCAGAAGACTGGAGAAGGCGCAGCGTATGTATACAGATGAAGAGTCAAGGGATGTGGCATTTTTTACAGGGTATGAAAGACACCGCATCCTAAATGCAGCAGATTTTGCAGATACTGCCATGGTGGAGTTTGAGGGGAGAAGGCTGCCTGCGCCGAAGGGGTGGAAGAATTATCTGTTTGCCGAACTGGGAGGGGATTATATGAAATATCCTCCCGAGGAAGAGAGGAAACCGAAGCACAGGGGAGTGTTTGACCCGGAGAAGCCTTATACCTGTTATACGAAGCAATTATGTGATATTTTTGCCGGAGCGGAGGGAAGGCAGATTATTCTGTTTGGTGCCGGCATGATGTTTGAAGATTACATGAAAAAGTGCGGAGATAAGTATCGTCCTGCGTTTCTTGTGGACAACGATGAGAGTAAATGGGGCAGAAGGCGGAGGGGAATTGAAATCCGAAAGCCGGAGGCAATTTTAGAGGTTGCGGAGGGAAAGAGGCATCTGATTATCTGCAGCTACTATTATCGGGAAATAGCAAAACAGCTGGAGCAGATGGGCGTTTGCGACTACAGGGTCTATGTGCAGGAGGTAGAGTGGATTCTGCAAACGGAAGAAAAACGGGAATGAAAAAGGAAAGTACTTTGCGCGGCAGGCGGCACATATATTGTAACGAAAAAGCAAAGTGTGGTTGCAATGAAAACAATTTATGTGAAGGAGCTTGCCGGAATGCTTGCAGAGAAGGCGGGCGGAAAGAAGCGATACACAAGGGTGCTGCCGACGGCACTGTTCCTGGCGGCGATGTTTTTGCTGGGAAGAGCGACTGCCAAGCTGTATGCCGAGCCGCATGAAACTGCGGGAACGGCTTTTGCGCATACAGCGGAGGCGGAAAACTGGGGACTTGGCTTTGGCAAAAGGGCGGGAGAAAAACCGACGGGGAATGCTACCGCGGAGGAGCTGAAGAAGTACGACGCTTACTTTATGGCACAGGGGGAGGAGAAGGTTTTATACCTGACCTTTGACTGCGGATATGAAAACGGCAACACGAAGCCTATTTTGGATGCCTTGAAAAAGCACGAAGCGCCTGCTACCTTCTTTGTGGTAGGGCACTTTCTGGAATCTGCACCGGAGCTGGTGCAGCGGATGGTGGAGGACGGACACACGGTGGGAAATCATACATATCATCATTACGATATGTCGAAAATCTCTGACGGGGCAGCCTTTGAAAAGGAGATGTCGGATGTGTCGGAGCTGTTTCGGAAAGTGACGGGAGAGGAGCTTTCCATGTATTACCGTCCGCCGCAGGGGAAGTACAGCACTGATAATCTGCGGATGGCAAAGGAACTGGGGTATGCTACCTTTTTCTGGAGTCTTGCGTATGTGGACTGGAATCAGGATGCCCAGCCGAGCCATGAGGAGGCAATGAAAAAGCTTACCACCCGGGTGCATCCCGGCGCGATTGTGCTGCTGCACAGTACCTCCAAAACAAACGGGGAAATTCTGGATGAGCTGCTGACGGAATGGGAGAACATGGGCTATACCTTCAGACCTCTTTCGGATTTTACGGGACAGGCGGATATGAATATACAGCCGGATGAGGGAATGCCGAACCGAGTCTGAGCGGACAGGAGAGGACACATGAGAGGACGGCAAACGGGGAGACGGATTTGTATCGCGGTATCTGCGGTGCTTCTGATCTGCGGGGCAACCTTCCTGCAGGGCTGTGAGTGTGAGCAGGAGGCTGACAGACGGGACACTGTGGAGGAGCACGGGCGACCAGAGGCAGAGGAGAGCGGGAAGAAGGACGCTGAGAAGGAGCACGGGCAGGCAAAGGTCGGGGAAAGCGCAAAATCAGATGAAAAGCAGTCTGCGGCAGCGCAGACGGAAAGGGAACAGGATGAGAGGATGAACCAGAGAGAAAAAGCAGGGGAAGCAGGATGGGAGACAGCGGACAGGACGGTGCCGTCAGTGGCGGGAGCACTGCACGTGGAGGGAACACAGCTGACAGACAGTCACGGAAATCCGATACAGCTGAAGGGCATCAGTACCCATGGGATTGCGTGGTTTCCAGGCTATATCAACACGGAGTGTTTCAGGCAGCTGCGGCAGGAGTGGAATGCGAATGTCATCCGCCTCGCCATGTACACGGCAGAAGAAAACGGGAATTGCAGTGGCGGCAACCAGGAGGAGCAGCGTCAGCTGGTGAAGGATGGCGTGAGATATGCCACGGAAAATGACATGTACGTCATAATTGACTGGCATATTCTCTCGGATTGTAATCCCAATACACATATAGAGGAGGCAAAAGCCTTTTTCGGAGAGATGTCTGCTGAGTTTGCAGATTGCGACAATGTGCTGTATGAGATTTGCAACGAGCCTAACGGGGGAACGGACTGGCAGGAGATTAAGTCCTATGCGGAGGAGGTGATTCCCGTTATCCGGGAGAATGTACCGGGCAGCGTCATCCTTGTGGGTACACCTAACTGGTCACAGTACCTTGACCGGGCGGTGGCAGACCCGATAGAGGGCTATGATAATCTGATGTATGTGCTGCATTTTTATGCAGCAACCCACAAGCAGGAGCTGAGAAATACCATGGTGTCTGCAGTAGAGGCAGGGCTGCCTGTTTTTGTGACGGAGTACGGAATCTGCGATGCCAGCGGAAACGGAGCGCTGGACATCGGGCAGGCTGACCTCTGGGTGAGTACCATGAACGAGTACGGAATCAGCTATGTGGCGTGGAATCTTTCCAATAAGAACGAGAGCTCGGCAATCCTTCTTCCGGACTGTCAGAAAACATCAGGCTTTACGGAGGCTGACCTGACGGAATCGGGGAAATGGCTCTATCGGATGCTGAATAAATACTTTGACTTTAAGGATACTCCTGACATATAATAATCTTTGGATTCTGTGTGAGGAGGACTGGCATGGATAAGGAATTGGTGATTGTCATTGATTTTGGCGGACAGTATAACCAGCTGGTGGCGAGGCGTGTCCGGGAATGTAATGTATACTGCGAAATTTATTCGTACAGGACGGATTTGGAAAAAATCAAAGCGATGCAGCCAAAAGGCATTATCCTGACGGGCGGGCCAAGCAGCTGTTATGAGGAGGGTGCGGCGACCTGTTCGCCGGAGCTGTTTGAGCTGGGAGTTCCCGTGCTGGGGCTATGCTATGGCGCCCAGCTGATGTCCCATGTGCTCGGGGGAAGAGTCGATAGGGCGGCAGCGAGGGAGTACGGAAAGACAGAGGTAGAGGTGGACAATACCTCGCGCCTTTTTGCCGGTGTGACACCGCATACCGTCTGCTGGATGAGCCATTTTGATTATATCGCAGAGACGGCACCAGGCTTTCGGGTGACGGCTGCCACGGCGAGCTGTCCCGTAGCGGCAGCGGAATGTGAGGAAAAGGGACTCTACGCCATTCAGTTTCATCCGGAGGTGCTGCATACGGCAGAAGGCTCGAAAATGCTCTATAATTTTGTGAGGGGCATATGCGGCTGCGCGGGTGACTGGAGGATGGATTCCTTTGTGGAGGAGTCCGTGAAGGCAATCCGCGAGAAGGTTGGAAACGGCAGGGTGCTCTGCGCGCTGTCCGGAGGAGTGGATTCTTCGGTTGCGGCGGTTATGCTGGCGAAGGCAATCGGAGACCAGCTGACCTGCGTGTTTGTAGATCATGGTCTGCTGCGCAAGAATGAGGGGGATGAGGTCGAAGAGGTATTCGGGGAAAATGGTGCCTACAGGCTGAATTTTATCCGCGTGAATGCAAGGGAGCGCTTTTATACGCGGCTGGCAGGCGTGACGGAGCCTGAACAAAAGCGGAAGATTATCGGCGAGGAGTTTATCCGCGTGTTTGAGGAAGAGGCAAAGAAGGTCGGTGCGGTTGATTTTCTTGTGCAGGGAACGATTTATCCTGATATTGTGGAGAGCGGGCTCGGCGGCGAATCGGCTGTCATCAAGTCGCATCACAATGTGGGAGGACTTCCCGACTGCGTGGACTTTAAGGAGATTATTGAGCCTTTGAGAAACCTGTTCAAGGATGAGGTCAGAAAAGCCGGACTGGAGCTTGGCATCCCTGAGAAGCTGGTTTACAGGCAGCCGTTTCCGGGGCCCGGACTGGGAGTCCGTATTGTGGGAGAGGTGACCGCTGACAAGGTTCGCATCGTACAGGATGCGGATGCCATTTACCGTGAGGAGATTGCAAGGGCAGGACTGGACAGAAGCATCGGACAGTACTTCGCCGCACTCACCAATATGCGCTCCGTGGGTGTGATGGGTGATGAGCGAACCTACGATTATGCCGTGGCACTCAGGGCGGTCAACACCATTGACTTTATGACGGCCGAGGCAGCAGAGATTCCATTTGGAGTACTGCAGAAGGTGATGAGCCGTATTATCAACGAGGTTCGGGGCGTGAACAGGGTATTCTACGATTTGACGAGCAAGCCCCCCGGAACAATAGAACTGGAGTGACGTTATGCTGTTTCAATCGCTTTCCTTCGCTGTTTTTATGGCGGTGGTATTTTTGCTATACTGGCTTTTGCCGCATAAGCTCCGTTGGCTGCTTCTGTTAGCGGCAAACGGCTGCTTTTATCTGTCCTTTGACTCTGCCGCGTGGATAGTGCTTCCGATAACGATTCTGACATCGTATTTTGCCGGAATTGCCATGGAGAGGCAGGAGCAGGAGAAAAGAAGAAGGGTTCTTTTTGTAGCCGGAATTTTGTCCGTTCTGGTCTTTTTGTTTGTATTTAAGTATCTTGGCTTTGCCATGGACACGGTGGCAAGAGTGCTGAAGCTGTTTGCGGTTCCCGTGCGGGAAAGTACACTCAAGCTGCTGATGCCGGCGGGAATTTCCTTCTATTCCTTCCAGATGGCAGGCTATCTGGCTGATGTGTATCGGGGGAGGATAAGGGCGGAGCACCATCTGGGGAAATACGCCGTATTCGTGTCCTTTTTCCCGAACATTTCCTGCGGCCCGATTGAGAGAGCGGGGCATTTCCTGCCGCAGCTGGAGGAAAAAAAGAGCTTTGATTACGAGCAGGTGGTATACGGCTCCAGACAGCTTTTGTGGGGAATGCTTAAGAAAACGGTATTTGCGGACAAGCTTGCAAAGTATGCCGATTTGGTCTTTAACAACGTCTATGCGTTTGACGGACTAAGCCTTGTGCTGGCAACGCTGCTTTATACCTTTCAGATTTACTGCGATTTTTCGGCATATTCCGATATGGCAATCGGACTGGGGAGGATGCTGGGCTTTGAGCTTCCCGTCAATTTCAAAAGCCCTTATTTTGCTACGTCCATTACGGATTTCTGGAGCAGATGGCATATTTCCCTCTCTACATGGCTGCGGGATTACTTGTATATTCCGCTGGGAGGGAACAGGGTTTCCAGGGCAAGACGAAATATAAACCTGATGATTACCTTTCTGACAAGCGGTCTGTGGCATGGAGCAGACTGGACCTTTGTGCTTTGGGGCGGGATTCACGGCGTCTGTCAGGTGGTGGAAAAGACCGTGAAGGAGCTCTTTGATTCGCGAAGAAAGCACGGGGAACGGAGGATGACAAAAATTCTTTCCGGTATCCTGACCTTCTGCGTGGTGAGCTACGCATGGATGTTTTTTAGGGCGAACTCGATTTCGGAGGCACTCTATATAGCCGGGCATATGTTTAGCGGGCTTTCCCTGACAACAGCACTGACACAGATGTCGCTGAGAGTGATTACCCTATGGAAGCTTTTGGCGGCAGTGGCTTTTCTGATGATATTCGATTACGCGAATGAGCGGTGCGATGTGCTGAGCCGGATGAGCAGACTTCCCATTGTGGTGCGCTGGCTGCTGTATGCGGCAGCGGCGGTTCTGGTACTGCACGGCGGACAGTCGCAGCAGTTTATTTATTTCAACTTTTAGGGGTGTGTATGAAGAAATATCTGTTGAAGATGACGGTATTCGCGGTGCTGGTGTTTGGTATTCTGCTGTCGGTGAGCGTGATTATCGACCCGTACAATGTATTTCACTATGAAAACCCGGTGAATAACGGCGTTGAGGCAAACAAAAATTTTATTAAGATGAAGCACGTGCTTGCCAACAAGGACAAGTTCGATTCCCTGGTTTTCGGCTCTTCCCGCGCGGGCTTTGTGGATGTTACGCAGCTGGAGGATGGGCGCTATTACAATATGTGCTCCTCGGAGGCTGTTCCGGCAGAGCACCTTAGGCTCATAAGGGAGCTGATTGAGGAGGGATTTATCCCGAAAAACATCCTGATTATGGTGGATGACATCAGCTGCTTTGTGGATCCGGCAGGACATGATGAGCTGCTCTACCGTGTGCCTTATCCTGTTGGCGGTCTGCTGGACGAGATGAGATTTTACCTGAAATATTGCGACCTTGTCACCAATCTGGAGTCCTTGAGCGTTATCAGGGAGCATGAGGACGATGACCCGGAGTATGCGGAGCGTTTTCGCGAGAGCGGCTCTGAGCGGTTGGACGGGGTTTCACACTTTGACGGAAGCAATCAGGAGGGGTACTGGTCGGATTACTATGAGCTTCGTCTGGAGGAGAGCATTGCGGAGCTGCAGGAGCTGGTTGATTTGTGTAAGGAGTACGATATACGGCTGAGGGTTGTCACGAATCCCACCTATTACAAGACATATGCCCGCGGAGTGGAGAACGGTTATCTGGATTTCTTGGAGGCGCTGGCAGATGTGACGGAGTTTTACAATTTCAGCGGCTATTCGGATGTCACGACCAACGATGCCAACTACTTTGAGACCAGTCATTTTACGCCTCAGGTGACGAGGCTGATGATGGATGTGGTATACGGCGGGAAAACCGATGAGACGCTGCTGACACAGGGCTTTGGCGTCAGGGTGACGAAGGAAAACAAGGCAGAAGTGATGGCACTTTTGCGGGAGCAGTATGAAAAGAATTAGAGAATATTCTCGGAACGGGGATTAGGATGAGGTATCAGATAAAGCATGCGCTGGTACAGTATGCGGATAAAACAGTTTTGCAGGATGTGAATTTTGAGATTCACGACAGGGAAAAAATTGCCGTGGTAGGGCGTAACGGCTGTGGAAAAACGACCCTGCTGAAGCTGATTGCGGGGGACATCGAGATGAATAACCCGGACAGCGACGAGGAGTGCGGCATTGTGATGGCGGGGAAGCAGGAGATTGGATTCCTGCGCCAGATTAGCTTCACGGACGGTGATATTACGGTGGAGGATGAGATTAAGAAGGTTTTTGCGCCGGTTTTCGCCTGTGAGGAGCGGATGAAGGAGCTGGAGGAGCAGATGCAGGGCGGGGAGACCCCGGAACTGTTTCGCGAGTACGATGCCCTGCAGAGAAGGATGGAGGCGCTTAAGGGGTATACCTGGAAGCGGGACATGGAGGTCATGTTCCAGCAGTTTGGTTTTCCGCTGGAGGATTTAAAGCGCCCCATCGGAAGCTTTTCGGGAGGTCAGCAGACCAAGGTGGCGTTTATGAAGCTTTTGCTGAGCAGACCGGATATTATGCTGCTGGACGAGCCTACAAACCATATGGACCTGCCTTCCATTGAATGGCTGGAGGGCTACCTGAAAAAGTACGATAAGGCGGTTGTGATTGTCTCACACGACAGAATGTTTCTGGACAGGGTCATAGATGTGACCTACGAGATTGAATATCACCGCATAAAGCGCTATCCCGGGAACTACTCGGCATTTATGGAGCGCAAGGAGCAGGAGCTTCAGAAGCAGGAAAAGGACTACGAGGCACAGCAGAAAGAGATAAAACGCTTAACGGAGTGGATTGAAAAGTGGAAAAACACACCTACCAAGGTGGCGTCAGCCCATTCCAAGAAGATGGCAATCGAGCACATGGTGAAGATTGAGAAGCCGAGAAGATTTGACACAAGGGCTTTCAGAGCCATGTTTACTCCCCGTATTGAAAGCTATACGGAGGTCATCAGTGCGCAAAAGCTCAAAATCGGCTATGACAGTGAGCTTGCGGAGGTAACCTTCCGGCTGCAGAAGGGCGAAAAGCTGGCGGTTCTGGGCGAAAACGGTAAGGGGAAGTCCACGCTGCTGAAAACACTTATCGGGCTTCTTGAGCCGCTGGGAGGCAGCTTTTCCTTCGGGCATAATGTGGAGTGGGGCTACTTTGACCAGCAGAAGGCGGTTGTGGATGATGCCGACCCGGATCAGACGATTATGGAAAACTTCTGGGAGGAATATCCGACGCTTTTACGGGAAGAGGTGAGAAGTGCACTGGGGGCATTCCTGTTTTCCGGTGAGGAAGTGGAAAAGAAGATGGGACAGCTTTCCGGCGGCGAAAAGGTGCGCCTCGCTCTGTGCAAGGTTTTTTATACAAAGCCGAATCTCCTGATTCTGGACGAGCCGACCAACCATATGGACATGGTCGGGAAGGAGGCGCTGGAGCATATGCTGGCGGACTTCCCGGGGACGGTACTGTTCGTCTCACATGACAGATATTTTATCAGGCGCATTGCCACGGGCGTGCTGGAATTTGACGGAAACTCTGTCAGGCATTACCGCGTCGGCTATGAGGAGTATCTGGAGGAAAAGAGAAAGCGGGAGGAGGGCATCATACGGGAGGACAATTCTGCCCGCAGTGCGGCGGCAGTAAAGAAGGAAAAGGCCGCGCCCTCACTGGAGGATGTGTTTGACAAAAAGAATTATTATAATCCCGGTAAGGTGAAGTCCCGTCTGCAGCGCCAGCTGGAAAAGTATGAGCAGCAGCTTGGCGAGAGCGAGGAACGGGCGGCAGAGCTGAAGCTGCAGCTGCTGGAGCCGTCTCTGGCATCGGACTATCAGAAGCTGATGGAGCTGCAGAACAGGCTGGACGAGGAAGAGCGTAAACAGGAGAGCCTGCTGGAGCGGATGATGGAAACAGAGACAGAGCTGGCAGATATGTAGGGAGGAATGCTAAGGGTTCATCCGTACATTCTCGCAGTTTTCGATGGAAACAGGCTCAGTCATCTCCTTCTGCATTTCAGACTCTGCCTCCAGAGAGAAATTGTGGAAGCAGATATCCTTCGCATTCCGCGCATAAACGCCGTGCAGTGAGTCCTCCAGAATCACGTTGCCCTCGTTGGGACGCAAATCGTGATAGCCGGTGGGATGGTTTGTGACGCGCCTTAAGCGGACGTGGACGCCATCGAACAGAATACTTTGAATGTTCATGGAAGCATCACCGTAAATCAGGATGCCGTTTTCTCCCGAACAGTTGATGTTCTGGAAACGAACATTGCGGATATAGCCGACAGAGGTGTCGCTTCTGCGCCGCACCGCGGTGATGGCAATCGGCTCTGCCTCGCCCCACCAGTATTTCTTGGAAAACATACGCGTCTCGATATTGAGGCTGGAAAAAATAAGGTTTTCCATGCACCTCTTATCCTGAAGCTGCAGGGAGATGGCACGGTTGGTGCGGCTGATGCTGCAGTCGGAGACACTGATGTTACGAAAGGGGCTTCGCTTTCCGTGCCGAATTTGATGGCGGCGCTGGTGGAAAACTACAGACAGCAGCTTCTTATGAAGGATGCCCAGTTAAAAAGTCTGGAGGCTCAGATGAATCCGCATTTTCTGTACAATACGCTGGACGCCGTGAACCGGCGGACCAAGGCAGTCGGCGAACAGGAAATTTCAAGGATTGCGGAGTCGCTCGGGCACTTTTTGAGGATGACGTTAAGCAGAAGGAGCGACAATTTCACGCTCAGTGAGGAACTGGAAATCATCGGGTACTATATGACGATTCAGCAGCTTCGCTTCGATAACCGACTGGATTTTTCCGTGAATGTGCCGGAGGAGTACCGCGATGCGATGATGCCGAAGCTTTCCATCCGGCCTCTTCTGGAGAATGCCGTGCACTATGCGCTGGAGCAGGTGGCAGATACCTGTGAAATCAGCTTAAGCTGTGTCAGGATGGAAAACCTGATGCGAATATATGTCAAAAATACAGGCTCGGAATTTCAGGAGGATTTGCTGGACAAACTGAAAAACGAGGAGATAAAGGGAAAGGGACTGGGAATCGCTCTTCTGAACATACAGGAGAGGATTCAGCTGCTCTTCGGGGAGCAGTACGGGCTTCGCTCCTATAATGAACAGAACTGCGCGGTGGTGAGAATGGAAATTCCCTACGTTCCCGTGAGAGAAGGAGAAGCCGATGCTTAAGATGATCATCGTGGACGACGAAAAAATATCCGGGAAACGATACATTCCATTATTGACTGGAATGCGCTGGGGATTGAGGTGGTGGCGGTCTGTAAGGACGGGATTGAAGCCTTTGACGCAATTCTGGACGAATATCCCGACATCGTCATGACGGACATCAAGATGCCGGGGACTTCCGGACTGGAGCTGATTGCAAAGGTGCAGGAAGCGGAGCTGGCGATAGAGTTTGTCATTCTGTCCGGCTACGTCGAATTTGAATTTGCGCAGACTGCAATGAAATACGGGGTCAAGCACTATCTTTTGAAGCCTTCCAATGAGGAGGAAATCATTCAGGTCATGCAGGCGTGCACCGTGACCTGCCAGGAGAAAATTGCGACAAGGCTGGAGGGACTGCTGGAGGAGCTGTTTACGGCAGAGGAAGGCGAGGAAAAGAACGCGCAGCGCAGATTCTTTACCCAGCTGTCCAATCAGTCGGATGTATCCATGGCGAAAACGCAGATGATAAAAATGCCGATGGAGGCGACAAAAAGGGAGAAGTATGCGCTGAACAGGGTGCAGATGACAGAGGACATTGTGGCGATAAATGAGTGCGAGGACATGGAGGAGCCGCTGCCCTGTGCCGAAATGCTTATGACACGGATTTTTTCTGCCGCTCCCCAGCACAAATATATTGACTGTGTGGAAAAGGTGCTGGAATATGTGGAAGAGAATTTAAGCGACAGCAATCTGTCCCTGAAATGGCTTTCGGAAAATGTCCTGTTTATGAACGCTGACTATGTCAGCAGACAGTTTGTGCGCCAGACGGGGAGCAAATTTTCCGCTTTTCTGACCAAGCTGCGGATTCAACAGGCGAAAAAGCTGCTGCTGGAGGAAAACCCGGAATCTCCCTATGAGGTGGCAGAGAAGGTCGGCTTTGGCAATAACCCGCAGTATTTCAGCCAGATATTTAAGAAATATACCCAAATGTCTCCCAGCGCATGACTGAAGATGATGACGGAGGGCTGAGACGATATCCTGCTGCTTAGCTTTTTCGGACTGATTCTGCACCAGCCATTTCAGATAAAAAGTGCTTTCCATGAGAGGAAAAGTATACTAGAATATAGATGGCGGCTGCGACAATGTCTGAGACGGAAACGAAGGACCTGCGGCGGAAGCAGGCGGGTCTGAAACGGAAACGGCGAATCTGCGGCGGAAGCAGGCGGGTCAGAGCCGGAAACGAAGGACCTGCGGCGGAAGCAGGCGGGTCTGCGGCGGAAACGATGGACCTGCAGGAGAGCTGAGAAGGACATATGTGGCGGCGGATGACGAAAAAAGTATAGCGAGGAGAATGTACGGATGAGACAAGACATGATTGTGATTTTGGACCTTGGAAGTACCGAAAACACTGTGCTGGCGAGACAGATTCGCGGACTGGGTGTTTACAGTGAGATTCATCCCCATGACATTACGCTGGAGGAGCTGCGTTCCCTCAGCAACGTAAAGGGAATAATTCTCAATGGTGGAGAAAACAGGGTGGTAGACGGGGCAGAGATTGATGTACGGCAGGAGCTTTATGACTGCGGACTGCCGATGTTTTCTATCAGCCACCCTTCGGCGAGGTGCGAAAAGCAGCTGACGCAGCTGCCCTCCGATGAAACCCTCCGACAGTTTGTGTTTGAGGAGTGTGGAGCGGAAGCTAACTGGAATATGAAGAACTTTATAGAAGACCAGATAGAGCTGGTGCGACGTCAGGTAGGAAGCAAAAAGGTGCTGCTGGCACTGTCCGGAGGAGTGGATTCTTCTGTTGTGGCGGCACTATTGCTAAAAGCAATCGGTAACCAGTTGACCTGCGTACATGTGAATCATGGACTTATGCGTAAGAATGAATCCGAAAATGTTGTGGAGGTATTCAGGAATCAGCTGAATGCAAATCTGATTTATGTGGATGCAACGGACAGATTCCTCGGAAAGCTGGAAAATGTGGCAGACCCCGAAAAGAAGCGTAAGATTATAGGGAGCGAGTTTATCCGTGTGTTCGAGGAAGAAGCGAGAAAGCTGGAAAACATTGACTTTCTGGGACAGGGAACCATCTATCCGGATATCATTGAGTCCGGCACAAAGACAGCAAAGTGCGTGAAATCCCATCATAACGTGGGCGGACTGCCGGACGACTTGAAGTTTGAGCTGGTGGAACCGCTAAAACAGCTCTTTAAGGACGAGGTTCGTGCCTGCGGTATTGAACTGGGGCTGCCTGCTGAGATGGTATACCGTCAGCCGTTCCCGGGACCGGGACTTGGGGTGCGCTGCCTGGGAGCTATTACGCGTGAACGTCTGGAGGCACTTCGTGAGGCAGATGCAATCTTACGCGAAGAGTTTGCCAAAGCGGGTCTTGACAAGAAGGTCTGGCAATACTTCACCGTGATTCCCGATTTTAAGGCAGTGGGCGTCCGCGATAATGCCAGAAGCATGGGGTATATGGTAGTAATCCGTGCCGTAAATACTGTCGATGCAATGACGGCAACCATTGAAAGAATAGATTATGATATTCTGGAGAAAATTGCGGACAGAATTACCGCAGAGGTGCCGAGCGTCAACCGGGTTTGCTACGAAGTGACCAAGAAACCAGTGGCGACGATTGAGTTTGAATAAGGGAATGACCAAAAAGAAACCCAGTAAAATCAAGGGTTGCAAGCAAATTTGTTTAAGTACTGGCAACGATTTGGCAACATTTGATACTTATTCAAAAAATAAAATATCTTAGTTATATGAATAAAACCTTACTGATTTTCAGATTGAAAACTGAATATCGGTAAGGTTTTTTTGATGTCTATTTTTTCTTTAATTCTTTATCCAGCTCTTTGATGAGATAGTCGCTTAATTCTTCGGAAATCACTT
>CAYZAU010000028.1:0-26558 GCA_964475665.1 uncultured Acetatifactor sp.
TCATTGCTGTAAGATTGTGTTGTACTACCATATTTTATTCCTCCTTGAATATGTTGCCGCATCCTTGCGGTCATAATAGTTTACAACGGCAATGTCCGTTCCGGGATCGCACTTCCCATTCCTTTCACTGCCCTGTCCCCTCCGCCTTCAGTGTGCGATTCCTACCGCTTCGGGGCTATGCAAAGCACTTACCTGCTTTACTTACCTTAAATATCGGAGTAATTCCAAAATACTTTAGGGCTTTTGCAATTTTTTATCATTGCTTTTTATCATTGCTTTTTTGTCATTGCTTGCTGTCCATAAACTGCGGAGGCACATGGTTTGTATTGTTCATGCTCTTATAATAGTCAAGTGCTGCCCTTGATGCCACCCTGCCGTTTCGGATTTCCCGGCGCTGTCCGGCAAAGTACTGTTCTATCAGCTTCTTATTGCGTGCTTCCTGCGCCTGAACGGTCACACTCATATCCGTCACCGCGGCGACCTTTTCCTGCAACAGGCGGATTTCTCCGGCATACTGCCCCCTGTTCGTCTCAAGCTCCTTTGCCAGCTCCGCGTAGAGCGCCTCAAAGCCGGCATCCAGACGTCTCACCTCCTCTATCAGACGTCCCTTTTCCTCGATGGCGGCATCAAAGCCGCTTATGTCAGCATTCCCGGCAGTAAAGCATTCCTCCTGCCTTTTATTGTAGTCCTGAATCTTCCGCAGCAGCTCCAGCTTTTTATCCAGGCTCTCCGATAAAATACCAAGATGACTTTCCATCAAAGACTTCCTTTCTCCCTGTTGGTGCGCATTACTTCCTTCCATGTATCACGCATGGCAGAAAGGTGTCCTTTTACTTCCTCCAGAATCTCCCGCTCCTTCTTCAGGTTTGCCTCTATCAGCCTTTGTCCCAGATACTCGTACACCCGGTCAAAATCCTTCGCCACCTCATACTTCATATCCAGTGTCTGACGGAAATAATCAATAATCCGCTCCGTCTTGGTAATGTTTATGTGTGCCTTGGAGATATCCTTCTGTTCTATCGCCAGTATCGCGATATTGCAGAATTTAATCGCTCCCTCGTAGAGCATCAGGGTCAGCTCCGCAGGAGACGCCGTCATAATCCTGCTGTTATTATACTGTGCATACGCATTCGGTAACGCCATGCTTTTCGTCCTGCCTTTCTCCGATTGCCGGATTAACGGATGAGAAAACGCTGTACGAATTTCTCTCCGCCCCTCTGCGACAAGTCGCTCAGATATGAGGCTTTGCTTTATTATGAGCCTCCCAGCAGACTGGTTACAGCACTGGCATTGTTCTGCATCTTTGCCATTGCCGTCTCCATATCCGCGAATTTTGCATACCACTTGTCCTCATAATCCGCCAGCTTATCCTCCAGCTCGGCAATCTTCGTGGTATAGTCATCGTAATCGCTCTTCATCTTCTTATCGTCGAAGAAGCTTCCATAGCTTCTGTAGCCCTCAACCGGCTTTGAGAGTCTGTCCATCTCCGTGTAAAGATTTCTGGACAGCTCCGTAAAGAAGCTGATAACCGTGTCCGGGTCGGAGGCAATCATGCTCTTAAGCTTATCCTCATTGCCGGATGTATTGGAATCGTCCGGGTCACCGGCGATATGGTAAGCATTCTTCTCGTTTTCGGCAGCCGTAAAGTAGCTCAACGTCTCGATGCCGAAGCTCGCCAGAGAATAGTTCTTGCCGTTTATCGAGATGGTTCCCATCATGGTCTCCTTCAGGGCAGAGCTGACGCTGCTCACGGAGCTGTCACGGCGGAGAAGTGCATCCTTAATCTTCTTCTCGTACTTTTCGATGTCCGCATCGGACATAGCCTCCTTCTCGTCATCGGTGAGCGGCTCGTAGTCCTTGGCGGAATCAGCGTTATACACCTTATCCAGCTCATTGATAACCGAGTTGTACTCCTTAAGGAATTCCTTAATCATGTCGTAGATACCGTCAGTATCCTGCTGTGTGGTGACCGTCACCTTTTTCCCGTTTGTCTCGCTCAGGGCGGTAAAGGTCAGCCCGTTGATTTCAAATACATTATTCTCGCTGGTGAACTTAGCGCCGTTTAAGGTAATCTCCGCGCTCTGTCCCGTGATGTAGTGAGCTCCGTTTTCCTCCGAGCCCTCCGCTGCCATATTCAGTCCCAGAGCAGAAGCTGTCTCTGAGCTGTCCGCCGTCAGCATAAAGTTGCCGGAAGCGCCGGACTCCTTTGCGCTGATGAAGAATCTCTTCTGCTTCGCATCAAAGCTGGCATTAAGTCCCTCGTCCTTCAGGCTCGTCAGCACATCAGAGATGGTGGTCTCTGCCGTCAGGCTGATTATCTTAGTCGTCCCGTCCGCCTTCGTCAGCGTCAGGCTTCTGGATTCCGGAAGTGCATTCCCTTCTGCATCCGTTCCGCCAAACTGCATCAGGTCGCCCAGCTTGGTCAACGCGCTCAGCTCATCCGCGCTGACATTCTCTCCGCTTCTCTTTGATACAACGCCGCCGGTCAGATAAGCCGTCTTTGCCAGCTTATCCACACTCAGCTCCTGTACGCCGTTCACGGCATTCTCTCCGGTGATAACGCTCACCGCACTCTCATCGGATACCTTCGTCACCTTCTTGGAGTAAGCCGTGGAGAAGCGCATATTCGAGAGATATTTGGACTGCAGATTCTTCAGCTTTGTATTCAGCTCTTTCCATGCATCCTGCTTCCACTCCAGCTTTGTCTGTGCCTTTACGGCTGTATCAACCTTCGTCCTTCTGGCTTCCACCAGCTGCTGGACGATGGTTTCCGTATCCATACCGGACATCAGTCCGCTCAGTCTCATTGCCATCTTTTTCCCTCCTAACGTCTCTCGTCAACCAGAATGCCAGCCAAATCCCAGACCTTTGCAATCATGTCAAGGGTTTTCTCGGGGGGAAGCTCCTTTATGACCTCCTTGGTTTTTTTGTCCACGATTTTAATCGTCACACGGTTCGTGTCCTCATGGATTCCAAATACCGCCTCGGAGTTGCTCATATTCTTGTTAATCTGCTCCACCGCCTTGCGAATCTGCTCATTGGTTGCCTGCTGCTCCCTGCCGGGCTGTTCCCCGCCGGGCTGTCCCTTTTCCCTTGCATTCTCCACAACCGTCGTCGTTTTATCCACCTGCTCCGCAAGTCGGACGCTGCTCGCAGCATCCTCCGGTCTTTCGCCCGTTGTCACTGTCTGTGTTCTCTGGACAGCACTTCCCTGTGCCTGCATCGTCATCATGCTCGAAATCGGTTCAATTCCCATATTACCCTCCATTTCTCTGACCTGACGCGAAGTGGCGATACAGCCTGTGCCGCACCCGCCGTCACCTCCGTGTGAAATCCGTTCATACTCTCAGTCGCTTTACCGCTCCTGTCAGTTCCTCTTTTCTAATTCGTTTATCGGTTTTTACTCCCGGAAAATTAAGAGGGAGGCATAAAAAATTTGCGCTCCCCCGCGGTGTTTCCGTCTTTACGTCTTTTTAAAAGGCAAAAGGCTTCCCTCAGCTTCCGAGAAGGTTCTTCAGCGCCTCGATTCCCTCTGCATTTACTGCCTCTCGGTTTGCCTCCTGTATCTGCAGATAGACCTCCCTTCGGTAGACGGGCACCTCCTTAGGTGCGCTGATACCAAGCTTCACCTGGTCTCCCTTTACCTCTAAAACCGTGACCTCGACATTGTTGTTAATCACGATTGCCTCATTCTTTTTTCTTGATAATGCCAGCATCCTATGCACCTGCCTTTCCCGACTTTAAGATATCGTAGATGGGGAACTTTACGGGATACTCTCCCTCCTCCACGATAATCTGGCACGCCCTGTGCTCCTCCACGTTGATGACGATGGGACCCTGCAGGTTGACGCTCATTTTCGTCAGGTCGCCGGGAATGGAAACCGTCACCAGCACCAGAATGTTATCCGGCGTTACATTTCCCGCGCCCTTTAAATGCTCGTCATTGACCTCCGGGTCATAATCCGGCTTCACCACCAGCGGGTCCATCACCGGCATGGCAAAGCCCGGCTCATCCAGTGACTGCAAAAAGCGGATACCCGCATCCGTTCCCCTGTCCTCATCATGTATCAGCGCAAAGCGCTTCATATCAGGAAAACCGATGATACCGTTCTCAAAGACGATGATTTTTGCATCCTCGATTTCAATTTCCCCGAAAATTCTTGTAGCGACCTTCATTGTCAGTACCTCCTCTTTTCTCAAATGTAATTCAGCAGCGTGGTCTGGGTCACCTTTCCCGTAGCCATCAGCGCCGCCTGATAGGTCAGCTCCGCACTCGTCAGCTGGATGGCAACCTCGGTAATATCAATATCCTCATTCTCACTCTTGAGCGTCTCGAAGGTTGTCTTCTGGTTCTGCATCCGGTTTTGAATCAGCTCCAGCTTGCTGCTCCTCGTACCGCAGTTGGTAATACAAAGATTCGCATCATCCAGATACCCCTGAAAGGCAGTGATGCCATTTTCAAACATCTTCTGCTCCTTATCCTTTGCCAGCGTCAGTGCCTTGTCCGCCGCCTCCAGCTGATTTCTCAGGATGGTCTGCTCCTCGCTCCCCTCGTCTGCTTTTTCATACAGCCCCTTTATGGTCTTCTGGATTGTCTCCAAATCCAGCACATTCTGCATCGCGCTCACAAGGTCATCCACCTCTCTGCCGATACCGTGCTGAAAGCACTCGTCTGCGGTCGAGTTGACGCGAATCGTCTGGTTAAAGCCTACATCATATTCTATGTCCTGACGTTCTGCATTATCCGTCAGGTAAGAGCTGTTATAGGAGACTTCCTCCGTCGTTCCGGGGTTGGATTTACAGGCAAAGTAATGCTCCGGGCGCAAATCTCCCTTCTGCCAGCTGTCCTTCCGGTAGGTCACCCGGATTTCCGCCTCGTTGGCGACGGTAGACTCATCATCCCTTGTCTGCATCAGCTTGTCGTAACGGTTCTTTCCAAGGAGCAGCTCACCGGTCTCCGGCACATAGACGATTGCATTATCATGCTCCGCCGTGTAAATATAGGGATTCTCATAGGAATGCAGGGTGGTGATGTCCGCACCGGACCAGGTTATCGTGTTCTGGGTATAGCCGTATGCCACCCTCTCCTTAAAGCTGATTTCCGGAATCATGCCGCTGCTGCAGCTGTCGTATGCCAGTCTGATGCGGTGAACCTCAACGGCTGAGATTTCCTGCTCCGTCAGGCTCTTCATATCTGCTGCGGTATAATTTGTCTCATTGAGGTAAAGCAGCTTGTCCGTGTACACATTTGTCACGCTGTCAATGGCGCTGCTGTCCAGCTGCTCCGTAATCATGTAGGGAGTATCCTCCTGCTTCTCAAAGCTTAAGGAGGTGTTGGTACGGTAGCCCGTAAACACATATCTCCCGGCATAGTCCGCATCACCCGTGGAGTAGACCTCCTCCCCGAGCGCCTGCAGCTGCTCCAGTATAATCTGGCGGTCCTCCGTGGTCAGGTCTCCGTTAGAGCCTTTCGTACACTGCGTAATCATATTCGTCATAATCTGGGAGAGATTTTTCAGCGCATCCTCCGTCACGCTCAGCCAGCTCTCCGCATCAGGGATATTCTTGCTGTAGTACTGAGTAATCTCCGTCACACTGCTTCTGAGGCGCAGGGCACGGATGGCAACCACCGGGTCGTCCGAGGGGCGGTTTATCTTCTTCTGCGTAGACATCTGGTTGCTCAGATTATTCTGATAAATTTTATTTGTGTTGATGTTCGCCAGATTGTTATTCTGAATGATTTTGTTCGTGATTCTCATGCCAATCCTCACCTCCAAGCGGCCTGCCGCTGCTCTTATACTCCCGTTTCCAGTATCAGTCTGTCATAGATTTCCGTAAGTGTCTGAATCATTTTTGATGCCAGATTATAGCCGTTTTTATATTTTACAAGGCTGATTGCCTCCTCATCCTCATCCACCCCGGAGATGGAAATCCGCTGGGTATCAATGGTTGTCGCAATGTCCTTGAAGCTCTGCTGGAAGGTATTTGCCCGCTGCGCGTTCAATGCCACATCCGAGAGCACACACTGCAAAAACTCTGACGCGGAGCAGCCCCTGAAGCTCATCCTTTCCACATCCGTCGCCAAATCCCGCACATCCTCCAGCAGATCATTCTGCTCCACGCCGTCTGCCTCGTCATAGCGGTTTGCCAGTCTGCCCGGGTCTAGCTCCATGGCGGCAAGAACGCTGAAGTTTGAGGCTGTCAGCTGATAGTAGCTGTCCGCCGACACATCCAGCTTAAACGCCCCGCCGTTTTGAAATTTCTCCAGAGTAAAGGTATCATAGCGGTTTGCGTCGGGGAAATCGTACTGGTCATCATCCAGCTTCTCGTTTCCGGTAAAAAGCTTGATGCCCGCCTCATTATCCGAGGCATAGCCGGATGTAAGAATGTCATTCAGCTTCTGCGAGAAGGTTCTCACCCACTCGTTCATCTGCTTCATATAGTAAGGCACTCCCTGATAGTTCAGCGCCGTGCCGATGCCTGCCGTCATACCCACGCGGTCGTTGGTAAGACGCGTACCGTTCTTCTGGGAATCCGACAGGGTAAAGGTATAGGAATATACCGGCTCTCCCGACGCATCATAGCTGATGTCATACTCCCATGAATCGTAATAAAACTCTCTGTTTCCCAGCCGGATGATACCGCCCTGGTCAGAAAGATTGCTCTTGTTTAAATCCGTCAGGTAGTCCTTCTCCACCCGGATGGTGACCATGTCATGCACCGTGCCGTCCACATCCGTCTTTGTCCCCGTATCCGTCACTTCACCCGTGAAGTTCTCGCCGTTATTGCCGTCGCGCATCTCCACAAGCCCTTTAAGCGCACCGCCCATTGCCGCATTGTACAGGTTAAACTTCTGTCCGTTGTCCCAGTAAACATCATACAGACCGTCAATATCCGACTGATTGACCTTCTCGTAAGGCTCACGCGCCACACAGTTCAAGCCGCTGTATTCGCTGCCGTCCACCAGAATCTGTCCGCCTGCAATCTTCACGATGCAGCGGTTACCGCCCGTCTCCCTGTCCGGATTGTTTGTATCCACGATGGGGATTTCCGTCACTTCCACATCCACAATCTCCGAGAGCTGGTCGAAGAGAAGCGTCCTTCTGTCCCTAAGCTCGTTTGCCTTAACACCTGCCAGCTCGATAGTGTTAATCTGCTTATTCAGGGTGGCAATCTCGCCCGCGAGGGAATTGATTTCATCCACCTTCAGCTTAATCTCCTCGTTGACGTCCTTCTGGAGCTTTTCCATATTTCCTGCCACGCCGTTGAAATACTCTGCCAGAGCACCCGCGTAGCCTACAAACTGGGACTTCGCCGTAGCGTCATCCGGTGAGTTCAAAAGCGCCTGCATACCGGTAATCATCATCTGGTCGAACACCGTCTTAAAGCCTGCATTCTTCCCGTTGTCGTCAAAGTAGTTTTCTATCTGGGTCATGTAATACTGCTTCTGGCTGTATTCTCCGACCCTTGCGTTATTATCCCAGTATCTCCCGTCGTAAAACTCGTCCCTGACGCGCTCTATCGCGAGTGTTTCCACGCCCGCTCCGGCGCAGCCATAGGTCTGAAATACCCTCAGGGCGCTCGCCGCCTGCTGGGATACCTGCTGCCTGCTGTACCCTTCCGTCTGCGCGTTCGCGATGTTGTTGGAGGTGGTATTCAGCGCCGCGTTGCTCGCCAGAAGCCCCGTATATGCAATGTTCAAGCCAAAAAATTGTGAGGGCATGGGTTACCTCCTTAAACTGCCAGTGTACTGATAATGTGCTCCAGCATCTCACTGATTACATTGATATAGCGGCTGGAAGCGTTATACGCATTCTGAAGCTTAATCATATTGGAAAGCTCCTCGTCAGAGGAAACGCCGATGACCTGCTCCCTTGCGCTGCCCGTGGCTTCCACCGTATTTTCCTGATTGGTATAAATGCTCCTGTATACGGAGCCGGAGTTTGCTACCTGTGACACCAAATCCTTATAGTAGTCCACAAAGCTGGTCTGCTTTCTCACGTTGGGATTTAAGGTGTACGCCTCCTCCGTAAAGGCTGCCTTCAGTGCCTCTGCCGTCCTGATGTCCACCGAGCCGTCCTCCAGAATAAAGCCCAGCTTAGAGGGGCTCTGCATCAGCTCCTGGTTGATGTCCAGATTGCGGATGCTGTAGAGGGAATCTGATACCGACGCATCCTCCTGCACATACACCCAGTACTCTTCGGCTGCCCCGTAGGTTCCGGTTCCGTTTCCGTTCGCATCCAGAATCTCTCTCTGCGCCGTCACCTTTTTGTAGCCGTCCGTCGTCGCCTTGGAAAAGAGCTGGATGGGGCTGCCGTCCTCCAGTCTTAAATAGCCGTCCTTCTCCACCTCGCAAAAGCTTGCATTCTGCAATACCGTACCGTCTGCCAGCTTCAGACTTCCGCTTTCCACACCTGAGGCATCCGCAAGGATGGAATTTACCTTCGTCACCATGTTGTGTATCAGCTGGTCAAATTCTGCCTGAATGTTCATCACCACTGACTGGGAAACGGCGTCGTAGCTGCCCGCCTCCATATCCGTGTAATCCGCTCTATGGTCGCCCCTCGCCAGAAGCATCGACTTTAAGCCGCCGATGTCCGTGTTCATATCGGAGGAAATCTCCCTGTTCAGGTTGAACACTCTGGCGTTCTCTATATTGTACTTTCTCGTACCGTCCGCCTGTATGGTATAGCTTGCATTCTGCGGCCAGAAGGGAGTATAGAAGCCGGTCGTTGAATCCACGTCAAGCCCTATCTCATAGCAGGTGCCTCCCTTAACAAAGTCCTCGCCCTCTATCCGCACATACACATTTCCGTATAAATCCTCACCGTAGGTAATGTCGGCAAGCTCCGAAAGCTCATCCAGTATCTGGTTTCTCGCATCTCTCAAATCGTTTGCGCTTTCCACGCCTCCCGCCTCGATTGCCCGTATGCTGTCGTTCAGGGTAAGAAGCTGCTGCCCGTAATCATTTATCTTCTCCACCTGCTGCATCACCTGACGGTTTAGGTTATCCTGATAGGAGGCAAGCCCCTCATACACCGCGGATGCCCGCTCCACAAGCTCTGATGCCTTCCGCACTAAAAGCCCCTGTGTCACGGAGCTGGAGGGATCCTTCGCCAGCTCCTGAACAGCCGTCCAGAAATCCGTGATGGTGGTCTGGAACGCCTCTCCGTTCATCTCGCCAAGCTGGCTCTCCACCTCCTCGAGCACCTCGGTGGATACCTCATAAAACATACTGCGCCCGGATTCCTTGCGGTATGTCTTATCCAGAAAATAGTCTCTTACCTGTTTTACCCGTGAATAAATGACACCCAGTCCCGTCTGCTTATTGCTCACGGAATGAATGTCCACAGAAAGTGTCAGATAGCTTCTGTCAGACTGCTGTACCTGCTGTCTGGTGTAGCCGACAGTGTCGATATTAGAAAGATTATGCGCTGTGGTATTCAGCGCATTTTGACTGGTCTGTAATCCGGATGCTCCTATATATAAACTACCCATCAACGGCATGTCAATCACCTCAACTACTGTTTCATGTCAAATCCACCGCCGGCTACGCCCATGGTATCGCCGGTGCTATAGGCGCCTCTGGTATAATTCGCCGTCTCCGGCGCAACCTTGGATGCCTGCAAAAGGTTCATCTCGAACTCCACCATCTCCAAGGCATTTGCCAGAAGCTCCCTGTTATGCTCATTGACCCGCTTCAGCTCCCGCACAGACCGCTGTAAGCTGTCGTGAGCCGCTGCAAGCCGCGCCTGCTCCGCGGGTCTTGTCGCAAGCATATCAATCAGCGCCGCAAGCTTCAGAGTGTTAACATCCCTGTTTAGGACACTCGCCATGTCAGCGGTAACCTCAGTCCGTTTCTTTTCCAGATTACCGATTCTGCTGACCAGCTCCTGTTCATCATCCGTGATTTTCTGTAATTGTTCCAGACTGCCGTTCACGATAATCGGCGTCTTTTTCTGAGATAAGGCAAGAAGTCCCTCATATTCGCTGCTTTCCTGTTCCAGCACTTCTATCAGGTTTTCCATCAAACTAGCCACGGAACTTCTTACCTCATTTCTTCGTACTTCTGCAGGAGCTTCTCTGCAAAGCTGCCTGTTGCCACGCTATAGGTGCCGTCCTGTACCTTCGCCCTGATGGGAGCAACTACATCCTCCCGTATGTCAGGAGCTGCTGCCACAGCCGCCTTCGCCGTCTGGATATCCTTTCCGAGACTGCTTATCTGTACCTTGTCGGTGCGTGACGAGCTGCCTGACTGCTGCGTCTTACCAGCCTTCTGGCTCTGATACACCTGCTGTACCTGAGTATATGCTTCAATACGCATCCAAGTCTCCTCCTCCATTGCTTTCTACTATCTTTATCGGCAGGGGCATCAAATACTTTAGTCCTTTTTTCACAATTTGAACTCCGGCTCCCCGTTCTTTGCCCAGAGAATCCTGCGCAGCATGGCGTGTCTGTTGGGATTGTAGAGCGGGTCACCCGTTATCTCCCGTTCCGTCCTTGCGTGAAACACAATGACCGGATTTCCCTCCCCGTCCACGGTGAAGGAATTGTGCCCCGGTCCGTAGATTCCCTTTTCCTCCTCAGTGGCAAGCACCGGACAGCGTCTCTTCGTCCATGCGGCGGGGTCAAGCATATCCGCCTTCTCGTCAATACTCAGCATTCCCATGCAGTAATTGACCCCGGTGTCGCTCGCGGAATAGGTGAGGTAAATCCTGCCGCCGTGCTTTACCACTGCCGGGCCCTCGTTGACCCAGAAGCCCCTCCGCTCCCAGTCGTAATCAGGTGTGCTGAGCAGCACCTGCACCGTCGCAAGCTTATACGGGCTTTCCATTCTGGCGATATAGAGGTTGGAAATCATCCTGCCCACTCCCACCTTTTCCGCCCAGACATAATAATACTCACCGCGGTTTTCAAACACGGTAGCATCCAGTGAAAAGGAGCGGAAGGAAAATTCGTCCTCCTTCGCGCACTGCATCATGCCCCGTTCCGTCCATGCGTCCTGTATAGGGTTCTGCCCCGTGCATTCCAGCACATAAGGGCGGATATGCCACTTATCCTCCGCATCACCCGCAGCAAAGTAGATATACCATTTCCCAAACAGATAGTGAAGCTCCGGTGCCCAGATATGGTTGCCCATGCTTCCGCTCTCATGCTTTGTCCAGATGGTAGCCTCCTGCGCTTTTGCAAGCTCCTCCAGCGTCAGCGCACTTCTGAGCACAATGCGGTCGTACTCAGGCACGCTCGCCGTAAAGTAATAGGTGCCGTCCGTATGCCGGCAGACATACGGATCTGCCCTCCTTGCAATCCAGATTTTGTTTTCCCCGTCGCGCTTTTCCATACTCTTTTCACCGACCTCCTCTTCTCTTTGACTATCAGGTTGACAGCTGCAAAGCCACCGTGCTTTTTATGCCCGCCGCGCGGGAAAGCTGCTTACACAGCGGTCTTGTCAGCTCAGAGCGCCAATTCACGTGCTTCGCGGGCGTGCACAAACGCGGGACGCCGCATCGGGTAATCCGTGCGACAGCCCCGCGCAGCAGCCGTCATATTCCTATTTTACCACTATATTGACAATCTTTCCCTTGACGTAAATCTCCTTGACAATGGTCTTTTCGTCAATCGCCGCCTTAACGGCTGCTATCTCCTTTGCCTTTGCAAGTGCCGCGTCGCTCTCCTCGTCCACTGCCAGCTCTACGGTACCCCGTACCTTTCCGTTGACCTGAACGCCGATGGTAACAGTCTCCTCTGCCACCGCAGTCTCGTCAAACACAGGCCATTTCTCAAAGGCAATCGTTCCCTCATGCCCCAGAAGCTGCCATATTTCCTCTCCCACGTGCGGGCAGATGCAGGAGAACATCTTCACAAAGCCCTCCGCATACTCCCTCGGGCACTTTCCCGCCTTGTATACCGCGTTGACAAAAATCATCATCTGACTGATGGCGGTATTGAAGCCAAGCTGTTCAAAGTCTCCCGTCACCTTTCTGACCGTCTGATGGTAGACCTTTTTCAGTCCGTCCTCCTGTCCGTCGACGATATTTTCCCCGTTGGTAAAGAAGGTCCAGACACGGTTGATAAATCTTCTTGCGCCCTCTACTCCCTGATTGCTCCATGGCTTGGACACCTCCAGCGGCCCCATGAACATCTCGTAGAGCCGCAGGGTATCTGCTCCGTAGTCCTGTACCACATCACTGGGATTTACCACAAACTCAGGGAAACGCTTTCCCATCTTGATACCGTTGCTGCCCAGAATCATGCCCTGATGTACCAGCTTCTGAAAAGGCTCAGCCACGGGCGAAAGCCCCTTGTCATAGAGATAGCGGTTCCAGATTCTGGCATACATCAGATGCCCCACCGCATGCTCCGGTCCTCCGATGTAGAGGTCTACCGGCAGCCAGTGCTTCAAAAGCTCCTGATTGGCAAATTCCTCCTGATTATCCGGGTCTATATATCGCATATAGTACCAGCTGGAGCCTGCGCTTCCCGGCATGGTAGAGGTCTCACGGACACCCTTTATCCCGTTGCGGTCATACCTTTTCCACTCCGTTGCATTTTCCAGCGGTGCCTTGCCGTTCTTTCCCTTGTAATCCGCCAGCTCCGGAAGTATCAGCGGCAGCTCCTCGTCCTCCAGCACATGGATTTCTCCGTCCTCCGTGTGCACCACAGGAACCGGCTCGCCCCAGTAGCGCTGTCTCGCAAAAATCCACTCACGGAAATGATAGTTCACCGTTCTGCGGGCAACTCCCCGGCCTACCAGCTTGTCCGTAATCGCCTTCTTCGCCTCCTCGACCGTCAGCCCCGTAAATTCCTCCGAATTTATCAGCCTGCAGCCCTTGCCGAGGTACTCTCCCTTTTCAAACGCCTTCTCGGTGACATCTCCTCCGTCAATAACCTGAACCATGGGAAGGTTATGAGCGATTGCATACTCAAAATCACGCTGGTCGTGAGAGGGAACCGCCATAACCGCGCCCGTTCCGTAGCTCGCCAGAACAAAGTCGCCGATGAACAGTGGAACCTTCCTTCCGTTTACCGGGTTTATCGCATACAGCCCCTTCAGCATACAGCCGGACTTCGTCTTGTTCAGCTCCGTGCGATCCATATCGTTTTTCTTCACGGTTTCATCTATATACGCCTGTACCTCCGCCGGATTTTCCACTCTGGGCATCAGCTCCTTTACGACCTGCCCGTCCGGTGCCAGCACCATAAAGGTAATGCCGTAAATAGTTTCTATACAGGTGGTAAAGATGGAAAAGCTTCCGCCGCCCTCAATCCGGAAATCCACCTCAACGCCCTCGGACTTTCCAATCCAGTGTCTCTGTATATCCTTGGTGGATTCCGGCCAGTCAATCTTCTCCAGACCTTCCAGCAGCTTTTCCGCAAAGGCAGGCTGATTGATAACCCACTGCTTCATATTCCTGCGCACCACCGGATAGCCGCCGCGCTCCGATTTACCGTCAATGACCTCATCGTTGGACAGCACCGTGCCCAGCTCCTCGCACCAGTTTACCGGCATATCAATATATTTTGCATAGCCGTCGAGATACAGCTGCTTAAAAATCCACTGTGTCCACTTGTAAAAGCCGGGGTCGCTGGTCGCAAGCTGCTTCGACCAGTCATAATCAAAGCCAAGCTCTCTAAGCTGTGCGGAAAAGGTCTCTATATTCGCCTGTGTAAAGCCGTTCGGATGATTTCCCGTGCTGACGGCGTACTGCTCTGCCGGAAGGCCAAAGGAATCATATCCCATGGGATGAAGAACATTATAGCCCTGCATCCTCTTCATACGGGACATAATGTCCGTTGCCGTATAGCCCTCCGGGTGTCCGGCATGCAGTCCTACCCCCGAGGGGTAGGGAAACATATCCAGCACGTAGTACTTCGGCTTGCTAAAATCCCACACGTCGGTTTTAAACGTTTCATGCTCCGCCCAATAGGACTGCCATTTTTTCTCAATTTCTCTCGGATTATATACCCGTTCCATAAAGTCATTCTCCTTTAAGATAAGCCCTGATAATATGTGTTTTATCTTACTCTTTCCCGCCGCAAATGTCAAACGCTATCGCGCAGGATGCGGCTGCCGATGCCCTTACTGTCGCGGCGCGCAGGGTGCGGCTACCGACACACAGAAAATGCGGCGCAGCCCCGCAAGGCAGGGTTCGCCGCATCTTTTAAGCGCTTATACCTCAATATGCTTCAACCGGCTTATCCGTTGCTCCCGTATCAGCAAAAGTACAAACAGCGCAGGCATTGCCGGCCGGCAGATAAGCCCGACCGCCCGTCTCATCAGCCAAGCCTTACATGGTGCTTCAGCTGGAAGTTCTCATCGTTGGAGCAAAGGTACATGATTCCCTGAATAAAACCGACAATCGCAGGAATACCCGTCCAGCAGAACAGAAGGTAGAGAATCCCCGAACCAATCTGTCCGAGATAAAACTTATGCACACCGATGCCGCCGAGCAAGATTGCCAGAATCCCTGCTACCACCTTGCTCTTGATGGGCCATGCGGGATTGATTGCCGTTACATACTGAGGCTGCTGCACATAGACAGGCTGCTGCACATAAACCGTCTGAGGCTGCGGAGCTGCCTGCTGTGCCGCCTGCTGATTCATCTGCTGTGCCGCCTGCCGGGCAGCCAGCTTCTCACCGCAGTACTTACATTCGCTTGCTCCGGGATCAATGGGAGCACCACACTGAGGACATACATTCTGACTCATTTCTATTTTCCCTCCTACATAAAAGCATTCGTTTATTTTCTGCCCATCAGGTACATGGGAACAGTAACAATACAGTAAACAAAAAGCAGCAACAGATGTACAAAAAAGAACAATGGCGCAGGCATCAGTCTGATTGCCCAGCAGTTTAACAAATCCAGAATCAGGGTGTAGAACGCCGTTATCAGCACAACCGGCGCAAAGTACCCCGCCTTGATTGGCTTCGCAACAATCTGACCCAGCACAAGCACGCACAATACCAGAAAGCCTATACACTGGAACAGCATGCCCGCAAAGCAGTTCTCAAGCTCATTAATCTCCAATACTCCGAAAAACAGATACATGATAATCAGGATATAGAACGCCAGTAAAAACAGGCTCAAGGCAAAGGCTGTCGTCTTCTTATTTCCCATTATTCCACCCTCTTTCCGCACTCAGAGCAGAACTTTGCTCCCGGCTCAAGCATATTGCCGCACTCGCACTGCAGCTTCCGATAGTCAAATCCGCACTCCGGACAGAACTTGGACTGCGCCGATATCCTCGCATGGCAGGAAGGGCACTCCTTCGTTTCTTCCCGCTGTGCTGCGTTGTTCGCCATCGGATTGCCTACCGTCTGATTCATGGCAACTCCCATACCCATGGCAGCTCCCACGCCGATTCCTCCTGCCGCGAAAGCACCCGCAACGCCGCTCTGGTTATTCGCCGCACCCTCGTAAACGTCGAAGGAGCGCTTGGTCGCGTATCTGCCGTCGCCCATGATTTCAAACGCTGCTTTATCCTCCAGAATCTTATTGATCTGTTCAAAATCCTCATCCGGGAAGTTGATGGACTGGATAAAGAAGTTCGCAATGCTAAAGCCGTAGCTCTCAAATTCGTCTGCGATTTCACCCTTTACACTCTCCGAGAGCTCATCCAGCTGCGTGGCAATCTCAAGGGCAGATATCTTCCTTGTGATAATGGCATCTGCAATCGCCGACTTTGCCTTAATCACCAGAATACCGCGGAAGTATTCCTTTACCTTATCAAATTTTACGACATCAGCCTGCTGCATTCCGCCGATGACTTCCTTGAAAAGGACTGCCGCATCCTTAACCTTAAGTCCCATCTGCCCGAAAGCACGTATCCGCAGACGCACATAGTACTTGGGGTCAATCAGCTGTATCGGGTCTGTCGTCCCCCAGTTAATGTCCAGGCGCACCGTAGTATTAACGAAGTAAACCTCTGCACTGAAAGGGGTCTGTCCGCCGTAAGGCAGATTCACCAGCTTGCTTAGCAGCGGAAGGTTCTCCGTAGACAGAAGGTGCGTTCCGGGATAGAACACATCACACAGTGCACCGCCCTTCACGAAAAGCGCCACCTGTCCCTCCTGTACAATCAGATGTGCACCCGTCTTCAGGGAATCCGAAGGGTACTTAAATATCAGCCAGTCACGGCTCTTCAAGCCGTCAAAGCGCACGACATCCAGCAATGCCATAGCAACATCTCCTTTTTCATATGTTTTCTATCTGTTATATTTCCGATATGTTTACTTTTTCCGTCTGCGTTTTTATAAATTTTCTACACGGACGTATTATTTGTAATTCTACCAAATGCTGTCCGAAAAATCAACAGGAAATGACAATTTCTTCGACAGTCGGGTGCGCGATGCCGGCATCACTCAGGCAGGCAGAGCCGGGCATCGGCAGGCAGATGCCGGCGCAGACAGGCAGAAGGCACAGACAGAAGGCGCAGACGGCGGGCACCGCTCCTGTCAGAGCAGCACCCGCCGCACTCGTCTTATATCATCTTATAAGTTTTTTGTACAAAGTCTCAGCTTGCGCTTACTTTGCAGCCTTCCATGCCTCGTACTGGTTGCTGTACTCCGTAAGAACCTTCTGAAAGCCGGCCTCGTCCAGAGCCTTCTGGTAATTTGCGATGGTTGCTGCAACATCCTTCTCTGCAACGCCACCGTTCTCAAGAGGGAAGCCATACTCCTCAAATACGTTCTGACATGCTGCGTGCTCTGCCTCTACAGGGCTCTTGTCGAAACGGAAGCCTGCTGCACAGGAGGTGGAAGCGCCGCCGTTAAACTGCTTGTAAAGGTCAGCCTTGTTGTCGGGCTCGTTTACAAGAGGAGTTACGATGGTTGCGGAAGCAGACTCCCACATGGAGTGGTTGTACTTGTCACTGGTCTGGTTTACATGACCGTTCTCATAGGTAAAGTCCTCGCCCTCGATACCAAAGGTATAAATATCAGCCAGCTTGCTGTCTGTGTAGAGCAGACCCATGAAGTCGATACATGCCTTTGCCTCTTCAGGTGTACAGGTTGCTGCAATTACATAGCAGGAGCCGAGTGCGGAAGTGGAGTGTGCCCATCTTCCGGTAATGGACTGCATGGTAACATCCTGATTGTAACGGGAATCTGCCTCGTCATTTACAGGGATGTCCGTCCACCATGAAATTGCCCAATCCTGTGTCTGAGTCGTGGTATCGGTTGTTGTCTTGGTTGCATCATCCTCAGAGATGTAGCCTGCATCAGCCCACTTGCCCATCAGGGTACAGAACTCAAGGTACTCAGGTGTCTCAACGATGTTGACAACCTTATCGCTTGCCCTGTCAACTGCTACCCAGTTTGCAGTAGCGTCAGCGGTGAAGAAATCAAACTTATCCAGATAGAATCTGTAGAACATCGCCGTCTTCTGGGTCAGCCAGGGATACTTCAGCCCTTCTGCCTTTGCATCAGCCAGCATGGGCTCGATGTCTGCCAGCGTCTTAACGGAGGTAATATCCCAGTTGTACTTATCAATCAAATCCTGACGGAACATAAGGTCATAGCCTTCTACATTGTCCTTGTATACAGGAATAAAGTAGTTCTTTCCGTCATACTTGGTAGCTTCCCACTGTCCCGCATCCATGGAAGCATAGAGAGCTGTCCCGGGAAGCAAATCTGTGATGTCATAAGCTGCCTTAGAGGAAACAAGGTCGTTTGTTCCCACGCCGGACTGCCAGGAAGCCGTCCACATCAGGTCAACCTCTCCGCCCTGCAGTGCAAGGTTTGCCTTGTCTGCGAACTCACCGGAGCCGATATCCGTCAGTGTAATCTGCACGTTAATCTTATCCTTAATGTACGCATTGATGGCATCCTCAACCTTCTTTACCTGTGCGGAATCAGGATTTGCAACATTGAAGGAGTTTCTGGTGATGTCGATGGTAACCACGTCACCTGATGCCCCCCCTTTTCCTGATGCAGAGCCGGATGCCGCATCGCCGCCACAGCCCGCAAGCATCGCTGCTGACATGGCGCCAACCAGAGCCAGAGCCAAAACTTTTTTGTTCTTCATTCTTAAATCCTCCCATCTTTTTCTATTTCTAAGCCTTTGCATCATTGCGCCGGCCTGAAATCAAATTTAACCCTTTACGGAGCCTACGGTAAGACCCTTCACAAAATATTTCTGGAAGAACGGGTACACTATCATGATAGGTCCGATAACAACAAGAACCGTCGACATCGTGGAAGAGTACTGCGGGATGCTGCCTCCCATTGCCGCCCTTACCGAAGCGGGCACGTTTGCATTGTTCAGCAGATACTCCAGACTCTTCTGGATGTTTACCAGAAGCAGCTGCAGGGGCTTCTTGTTGTCAGAAGTGATATACAGCAGTGCATTCTGCCAGTCATTCCAATACGAGGTAGCCATCATGAAGCCGACCGCCGCAAGCGAGGGCTTCATCAGGGGAAGCGTAATCTGGAAGAAGGTGCGGTACTCTCCTGCGCCATCAATCTTCGCCGCCTCCATCAGCTCTGCGGGAATACTGTTTACAATGTAGGTTCTTAAGATAATCACGTTCATCGTCGTGACACAAAGCGGCAGTATCAGCAGCCACAGGCTGTCCTTCATACCGTACCAGCTGGTGAAAACAATGTAACCGGAAAGCTGACCGCCGTTAAACAGCATGGGAATCAGCAGATACACGGACAGAAACTTCGCCAGTGGAAAGCCCTTCCGGCTGATGGCATATGCAAACATACTCATCACCAGCAGTCCCAGAAACGTTCCCGCAACCGTGATAAAAATCGTCACCCCGTAGGAAGTCATCAGCTGCTTACCGTAACGGAGTACGGAATTCATGCCCGCCATCGACCACTTCTCCGGAAAGAAGCTGAAGCCGTTCTGGGCAATCGCCTTCTCATCCGTAAACGCCGCGATGAAAACAAGCACAACGGGCAGCGCGCAGAACAGCGTGTATAACAGGAGAAAAAATCCCAGTATGTACTGACTGATACCCTTTTTGTCCTTTCTGGACGGTGCCAAATCCGCGGAATTACCTTTTCTACTCATTTTTCACCCTCCCTTAGAACAACGCATTTTCCGGTGATATCTTCTTCACCAGGGCGTTGGAAAACAGCATCAGCAGCAGTCCCACAACAGACTGGATAAAGCTTGTCGCTCCGACAAAGCCGTAGTTGGGGTCTTTAAAAATCGCGTTCAGCACATAGGAATCAATAACCTGTGTGGTAGAATACAGCTGTCCGCTGTTTCTGGTAACCTGATAGAACAGACCCGTCTCGGACCTCATAATATTCCCCACCGACAGAAGCAGCATTACCGTTATCATCGGAATCAGGGAGGGAAGTGTTATATGCCAGATTTTCTTCCATTTTCCTGCGCCGTCTATTTCTGCCGCCTCGTACAGCTCCGTGTCAATTCCCGCCAGCACCGACATATACAGGACAGAGCCGTAGCCGACACTGTTCCAGATTTTAACGATGGTCAGAATAATCGGCCACAGAGAGGCCGTTGAATAAAAGCGCACTCCCATGTTGAAGGTATTGTTCAGGATACCCGTATCCGTGCTGATGAAGGCGTATACGATAAACTGAACCGCTGCATAGGAGATGAAAACAGGGATAATCATAATCGTCTGCATCACCTTCGCCGCCTTCTTAAACACAAACTGGTCAATGGCAATCGCAAGCACTATGTTGAGGAAGGTTCCCAGCGCCGTAAAGATGGCATAATACATCAGGGTGTTCCCCAGCATATTAAAGAAGGTTTTCTTGGAGGCAAGCAGGAATTTAAAGTTCTGCAGCCCGCACCACGGGCTTCCCCAGATGCCCTTCGGCGTTTCGTAGGTCTTAAACGCCACCACAAGTCCAGTCATAGGCACATACATGATAAAGAACAAAATCAGGAATGCCGGAAGTGCCATCACCACGTGTGCCCTGTGCTTCCATAAGTTCTGCGCGAAATTTTTCATAGACTATTTCCTTTCCCTTAAGTCCTTAACCGTTCTGCCGCGGTCAACCTCTCCCGTGATAACTATCTGCTCCATCAGGGTCGTCTTTGGTTTTTCTATCAGGTGAATCAGGTGTTCGGCAGCCTCAGCTCCGATTCGTCCCGCATCCTGCTTTACAGTCGTCAGTTTCGGTTCAATGTGGCGGCTGATTCGGATTCCGTCATAACCCGCCACGGATATATCCTCTGGAATGGAGAGTCCCCGCGCCTTGATTGCATTGATGCCCCCGAAGGCTGCGAAATCATCCGGATAACAGATACAGGTGGGCGGCTCCTTTAAGTCAAGCAGCTTCTCGGTCATCCGATAGGTCTCCGTCGTGTCGCGGTAGGCAGCCTCCAGGACATATTCATCCGGCACCCAGATCCCCAGCTGCTCCGCCGTCGCGTAAAAGCTGGTCACCCTTGCCCGTGTAACCGCTGAGGGTGCTCCGTGTATATAAGCTATCCTGCGGTGTCCCATCTCGTATATGTAAGTCAGCAGCTCCTTCATGCCTCTCACGTTGTCCGACATAATGGACAGTCGGTTATGAAACGCATAGTCGATTGTGACAATCGGGATGTCACTTCGAACCAGCTCCTCCACCTCAGGATCATAGAAATCGATACAGGCTATCACCACTCCGTCAAATCCACGGTAACGGCTGTTCTCCAGATACGACATCCTCCTCGGGCTCTCCTTCGAGCAGTTGATGAAGGTAATGTCGTAGCCCCTCTTCTCCGCTGTGCTCTTAAAGCTCTCCAGCACCCGGGCGAAATAGTCATGGGTCAGTCCGCTGTTGTTGTCATCCACAAACAGAACGCCAATGTTATAGGAACGGTTCGTCTTCAGTGCCTTGGCAGCGGAGTTGGGAGAATATCCCATTTCCTTGGCAACCTGCTTGATATGCAGTTTTGTCTCTTCTCCTATGTCCTTATGGTCGTTCAGTGCCTTGCTAACCGTCGCCACCGACACCCCACAGGCCACTGAGATGTCCTTCATGGATACCATTTGCCGCGCCCCGCATTGCTTAATCGTTTTCGTAATCACAGTGTATTACATTTTTGACAGTTCCGCAATACTTTTTTATGTTTTTGTTATGCATTTTTTACATTTTTGTCAGTTTTACACAGTTTTGTCCGTTCATTTTTTGCCACTTTTTACAATTCCTCTCTTCCATTTTACTGTTCTGGGCTTAATTTTAAGTATTCTTTCCTTTGTTTTTATCCTTTCGAGCAAAAAACAGGCATCCTTTTTCCCGTTTGTCGCACAATTATTCCCAAAAATGCACAATTTTTGTGTTGCAATACGGATACCTTTTATGTATAATTCGGAATATAACCGATACTTAATCGTTTTCTGTCGCTACACAGTTTAGAAAAGGAGAACACATTATGAAATTTGGTTTTTTCGATGATGACAGGCGCGAGTATGTGATTACAACTCCCAAGACTCCGCTGCCCTGGATTAACTATCTGGGCTGCAACGATTTCTTCAGTCTGGTATCCAATACCTGCGGCGGCTATTCCTTCTATAAGGATGCCAAGCTGCTCAGGCTGACCCGCTACCGCTACAATGAGGCTCCTATTGACGTAAACGGGAAATACTTCTATATCAAGGACGGAGACACCGTTTGGAATCCCGGCTGGAAGCCCATAAGGTGTGACCTCGATTCCTACGAATGCCGTCACGGTATCGGCTACAGCCGCTTTACCTCCTCCAAGAATCAGCTGGAGGCTTCTCTCCTTGCCTTCGTTCCCATGAACGATACCTGCGAAATCAATCAGCTGAGGCTGACAAACAATTCCTCTGTCGCAAAAAGCATTTCTCTGTTCTCCTATGTGGAGTGGTGTCTGTGGAATGCCGATGATGACATGAAGAATTTCCAGCGTAATTTCAGTACCGGCGAGGTTGAGGTTGTCGGCTCAACCGTCTTCCACAAGACCGAGTACAGGGAGCGCCGCAACCATTATGCGATTTATTCCGTCAACGCTCCCATCGACGGCTTCGATACCATCCGCGATGCCTTCCTTGGCGCTTACAACGGTCCCGACGCACCTGAGGCTGTGCGAAACGGTGCCTGCACCGGCTCTCTGGCAAGCGGCTGGCAGCCCATCGCCTCGCATCAGCTGAACCTCACACTAAAGCCCGGCGAAACAAAATCCTTTGTCTTTGTGCTGGGGTACATAGAGAATCCCGAGGAAGAAAAGTGGGAGTCAAAGGGCATCATCAATAAGAAGCCCGCATACGCCATGCTTGAGCGTTATCAGACAGATGCCGACGTTGAAAAAGCGTTTCGCGAGCTGAACGACTACTGGAGCCGTCTGCTGTCCAAGTATTCCGTGAAGTCGTCCAACGCCCGGGTTGACCGCATGGTAAACATCTGGAATCAGTATCAGTGTAGGGTTACCTTTAATATGTCGCGCTCCGCCTCCTACTACGAGTCCGGTATCGGTCGCGGCATGGGCTTCCGCGATTCCTGCCAGGATTTGCTTGGCTTTGTCCACCTGATTCCCGACCGCGCGAGAGAGAGAATTATCGACATTGCGTCCACACAGTTTCAGGATGGCAGTGCCTACCACCAGTATCAGCCCCTGACCAAGAAGGGCAATTCCGACATCGGCTCCGGCTTCAACGACGACCCGCTGTGGCTGATTGCCGGAACCTCCGCCTATGTAAAGGAGACCGGAGACCTGTCCATCCTGCAGGAAAACGTTCCCTACGACAACGATATGTCCGTTGCGACCCCGCTCATGGAGCACCTGAAAAGAAGCTTCAACTACATTGTCACCCACAAGGGGCCTCACGGGCTGCCGCTGATTGGTCGCGCCGACTGGAACGACTGTCTGAATCTCAACTGCTTTTCCGAGCATCCCGGCGAGTCCTTCCAGACCTTCGGACCCAGCGAGGGTCCTGTAGCCGAATCCGTCTTTATCGCCGGAATGTTTGTAAAATACGGAGAAGAGTACGCACAGCTGTGTGAGCTGCTTAAGGATGCCGACGAGGCGGCATATGCGAGAGCCGAGGTGGCTAAGATGTACGATACGGTTCTGACCGCCGGCTGGGACGGAGACTGGTTTCTGCGCGCTTATGACGCTTACGGGCAGAAAGTCGGTTCCGCCGAATGCGAGGAGGGGCAGATTTATATCGAGACAAACGGCTTCTGTCCCCTCGCCGGAATTGGTGTCAGGGAGGGGCTGGCAGAAAAGGCTCTTGATTCCGTCAGGAAGAGGCTTGATACCGATTACGGCGTGATGATTCTCCAGCCCGCTTATACGCGGTATCATCTGGAGCTGGGGGAGATCTCCTCCTATCCGCCCGGATATAAAGAGAATGCCGGCATTTTCTGCCACAACAACCCCTGGGTTTCCATCGCGGAAACTGTCATCGGACGAGGCGACAGAGCCTTTGAAATTTACCGCAAAACCTGTCCTGCTTACTGTGAGGAATTCAGCGAAATCCACCGGACGGAGCCGTATGTGTACTCGCAGATGATTGCAGGGCGCGACGCGAAGTTCCACGGAGAAGCAAAGAACAGCTGGCTGACGGGAACTGCCGCCTGGACCTTTGTCAATATCTCCCAATACATCCTCGGCGTGCAGCCTACCCATGAAGGACTGTGCATCAACCCCTGTGTGCCCAAGGATTTTGGCAACTTCGAGCTGACCCGCTCCTTCCGTGAGGGTGTATATCACATTCAGGTTGTCCATCCTGACGGCGTGGAAAAGGGCGTCCGCAGCATCTTAGTTGACGGCAGGGAAATTTCCGGCTGCGTTATCCCCTACGAAAAGGGAAAGGAACACTACGAGGTTGTCGTAACAATGGGCTGATTCCGTTTCTTCCGTGTCAAAAAGGACACCGCTGCTTCAACTGAGCAGCCGGTGTCTTTTTCTTATGGATGATTCAGTTTTTTTGCATGGCTTCCCTTAGTTTTTAATTGCAAGCAGCATCGCCTGAAACTGACCGGAAAGCATTTCTCCCAGCGTCTTCTCCGAAAAGCGGCACATACCGGTAGCGCACAGCGCTCCTACGCCAAAGGTATAAATCCAGACATTTTCAAACAGCCTCCTCGCCTCGTCGGCGTTCAGCCCGTAATCCTTTCGGATTGCCTCGATGCAGACACCGGCTGTTCCGCCAAGCTCGCCAAACACGTCATCAAAGGTAACGGCGTTCTTGTGCTCCTGCATAAACAAAAGCTGATACAGCTTCGGCTCGCGCACCCCGAAAAGCACCATCTGCATACCAATCTGCTTAAATCTGGGCATACCCGGCAGCAGCTGCTCCGCATAGCTCTCAAAGCGCCGCATGGCAGCCCTGCGAACCTCCGTCTGTACCTCCTCCATATTCCGAAACACCGTAAAGATGGGACGGGCAGAGCTGCCCAGCGCATCGCCCAGCTCTCTGGCAGTAAGCCCCTCTGCTCCCTTTTTCGCCACAACCCCCAGCGCAGTTTGGACAATTTCTTCCTTAGTAAATTTTGGTTTCGGCGGCATAATCCGTTCTCCTTCCTTTTTTCAGACTGCCGACAGTTCTCCCGACGGCTCAGCCTTAAAATACAATTGTCAGCCTCACGTTTAAAATGCGATCGTCAGCCCTACTCTGAGACGTTTTACCATGTCTCCCAGCTCATCCTTCATGATGCGGTAGGACTTTGCTCCCGTACAGTGCCCTGTATAAATTTCCTTCACACCCGTCTCCCGAAGCTTGTTCGAGAGCGCCACAATCTCCCTCTCGCTTTTGCCGAAAATATGAAAGCCGCCTACCAGTGTCACAGCCTGTCTGCCGAATGCTTCGGACGCTTCCCGGACAATCGTGTCCGCCCCGGCATGACAGCAGCTGTTGAACACGACAAGTCCCGCTTTTGTATCAAAAACCAGACTCTGCTCATGTGAAAAGTCATCCGCTCTCCAGCTTTTTCCATCCCGAATATACATATTGTTCGCCCTGCCGACCTCCGCCAGCCCCGGCGTACTGTGCGGCAAAAGATAGATATGCTCTGCCAGCCTGTACTTTCCTTCCACCCGCTCTATTCTTTCCGAAAAATCGCTCAGAATGTTTTTCGGCAGCCCGACATATTTGCGCACAAACCACTTTTTAAAGTAGCAGTTCTCTTCCGAGGGCTTTCTCAGATAAAACCTTGCCTTCGCGTTCTTCCCAAAGAAGGGGCGCATCCCATCCGCATGGTCACAGTGTGCATGCGACAGAACCGCGTAATCAACATCCGCAATATCCAGGTTCAGCGCCTCGGCATTTTGCAAAAACAGCTCCGAAGCTCCCGTATCCAGCAGGATTCTGCAATCCTCCGCCTCTATGTAGATGCTTAGTCCCCACTCCCCCTTCAAGCCGTTAAAGCCGATGTTATCCACCAAAACCGTCGCCTTCATCATTCTCTCCCTTCGGTTGGATGCCCGGGCTTCTCCGAAATCCCGGCACGCCCTGCCTCAAATTTGCCCCGCAGCAGATAAGCTCCAAGTACCGCGTTGAATATGACTGCCGAAAAGGTGCTGAACCTCTCGAAAATACCAAAGACAGACTTAGGCAGCAGCCCAGTTCCCATCGGGCCAAGCAGCATGGCAATCAGACATGCCAGCGCCCATCTGCTCAACGATTTCATCTCACGACGCGCTCCCAGGCAAATCAGGATAAGCCCTGCCAGCGAGAAAATCACCACCAGCACCGTCACAGCCAGATGCAGGATATTCTGCAGATTTCCAATGTCCGCACCGCTCACCCACGGGAAACAGGTATAACCCACATTACACAGCCATTCCATCACTGCAAATGCCCAGATTCCCCAGCGAAACAGGCGGGAGCGGATTCCCTCAGCCGCCACGCAGACTGCCATAATGGAAACCAGCGCGCAGGGACCGAACAGGGCATTCAGCTGTCCTGCCAGCGCCGCCGAAGGCGCGCCGACGGCAGTAAGGTCGCTCACCGCCATGGTCTTCCAATCATATCCCGGATATGCCAGTGGAGAAAACACCACCATCGCCGTATACGATAACAGGCTGATAATCCCACAAGCTCCCAGCTTTGACAATTTCATCTCTATCTCCATTCCCAGGATACTCTTTCGCCGCAGTCCTCGCTTCTGCGCACCGCATCCTTCGTATTGGTTTCACACAGCACTCATCCGCCGGCCGTTTACGGCATTGTTAGAATTTGCAGCTGCATTTTTTCTAAAATTATAATATTCCCCGCCCGCTTCGTCAACAAATACTTCTCTTGTGGCACTAATGATTAATCCCACAAAAAGTCTTAACGTTCTCAGAAATCACTTTACTCTCCACGAACCTTTTCTATTGGTCCCAATTCTCTCAATTTTACCATCATCTTTCAATTTCTTGATATAATACTTTACCTGATTATCTGTAATTTCCAGTTTTTTCGCAATTTCCTTTGTAGTAGCATCAGGACTCACCTTCAATAATTCCATTATCTTATTTTCCAAATCACTAATACTAATATCCTGTCTTTGTTCTGATTGATCGGTTTGGTTTGATTGGTTCACCTTGTTGTACTGAATATGTCCTGTTTCTCTTAACTTTCTGGCATGTGCCTTTTTCATATCAATATATATTTTGCAATATCTGATAAATTTC
>CAYZAU010000029.1:0-4016 GCA_964475665.1 uncultured Acetatifactor sp.
TCCGTTGTCTCAGCGACAGCTTATTTACAATAGCACACTGTTTTCGCTTTGTCAATAAAATTTTAGGAAATTTTATCGACATTTTTTCGACAAAATCCGGAAATGTGTCATGTCTCAAAAATTCCGCTTTTTCGTACAAAATTATTGGGTTTCTATGCCTTTTCCGATTCCACAGTCAAAACAGCTGACAATATGCTTTCCAGCCATCACGATGCACGCTGCTTCATTGCAGCGTGTAAAGCTTCTTTTCGTAATCCTTCACATAATACTTAATATTAGTTCTGCCCTTTTGTATGACAATATGCCCTTCCTTTTCAAGCATCTCTTTTTGCATTTCCACGCCGCCCGGATACTTTGCGTTCAGCTCGCCGTTTGTCTTTAATGTTCTCCAATAGGGAATTTTATCCTCGGCACGCTGATAGCTTGCCCACGCGGCTATGGAAACAAAAATGCCCGCCGTAATCGGCTCTGTAAAATCAGCACCGCTCTGTTTCGCAAAATACCCTCTTATCATCCCTACCGTGAGCAGCTTTCCGTAAGGGACAAGTCGCATCACCCTGTCATAGTCAACGGGCGGCGCAAAATACATTCTGTTTCCGCCATATCTTTCAATGCTCTTTTTATCCGTTATTATCTGAACCTTAGGCATATCCTTGCTGTCCTGCAGCATGGCATTAAAATCTTTTCCGTCCTCATTCGCCATGGTTTGTCACCTCCATGTTAATCATAGCACAATAGCCGCCACCCTGCAATGAGTCGGTTTTAGAAGATTCTTTGAGCAGTTGAGGGGTAGCTGGTTTTGCAAAACGGTTCCGCTATCGCGCTTTTCGTTGACGCCGAATGTGAAGAAATGCTCTATATACGCATCCCAGTTATCTCCAAAAGCCGTCTGTAAATCTCCATACTGCTCCCGGTATTTTACAACATCAATAATCGGGTTCATCACCCTGCCTTCCTTCAGCCCATATTTCAGGAAGTGCTGATACAGTGCCTTTTCGTCATTTCCGAAAGCCGCTTTCAAATCCGGATACTGCTCTGCGTAATACTCCGCATCAAAAACGTCCTTCAGGTTCGCCGCATTTACGCTCGCCGAGCTGCCGACAAGCATCACTGCCGCCAAAGCACCTCCCACTACTCTCCTCATCCTCTTCATGCAAAGTCCTCCTTCTCGCTTATCATTCGCGCCACAGCGCCGCCCCAAAGCGACGGCATTCCAATTTTCCCATGGCTGATTATCATTATACCCCCCGAAAAAAATCAAGCTTTTTTGGGGGATTTGGGGAGATAGGATAAACGTATTCCATATTTTTCCAAAAAGCAGGACAGGATTTCCGCAAAATAAAATAGCATGACCATACCGCCATGCTAATAATAGCTCCGAAAAGACATACATGTTGCAATATCTATTTTATAGTTTTCTCCGTTACAATCAACACACAAAATCCTCCTGTTTGCCTGAATATACATCCCGATATACGATTAGCCTAGCCCCGATTGCAAGTTTCAATCCCTTCTCACACACATATGCGTGTATGCGTTTTATCGTCCTGCCTATTACGCCAATTAAGGGTTAACGAAGCACAGCCGGGATTCATTTGGCAGGTCTTTCCCATTCGCCGGTATCGGCGTTCTTGATTAACACAAGCTCATATCCGCCCTCCGGACGGTTAAAATAAATCTCTGTATCGTCCTTATCAAGCTCAAGCACAAATGAATTTACAGTTCCGAAGGAACTATTCAGACCGCCGAATGTAGAGTAAAATGTAAGGTAATGTGGTTTTACACCGCCGCCATTATCCTTAAAGCCTCTGACATATCCCATAGAGGAAGCTACCTGTACGCCAAGGCTTATGGCGGAACCGTCTTCTGCGACCGCATAGTCAAATAATATAACATCCGTTCTCTTCTCGAAGCCCGTGCCTATCAGAAACGATGCCATCAAGACAACCATAACGGCTATTGTTAAAATAACTTTCTTTCTCACGCAATGCTCCCCTGGTCAAAAATTATTCCTGATTTGCCCGAATATATTCTCGATTTTCCTGTCCTCTCCGAGAATATGAGCAGAAAGTCAGGCATGCAGGAAGTGAATCAAATCATTCAGATACCCCTGTTGCCTGTTATCCTTATCACAAATTCGGGCTGCTGCGAAGCTCAAAAATCGCGACAATTCCCGACATAAAAGACCCGTTCTTCCATGCCTGCGATTCCTATGTTCATACTGTCGGTAAAGCAGGCAGCTGCAGCGTTTCCAACAGGTATCCTATTCCGTGAAGAAGTCCGTTGTTATCATATATCCATGTCAGTATTGTGCTGTCGCCTGTCAGAGACAATATCTTCTCTCCAACGATTCCCATCTCGAAAACCATGGTAAATATGTAAATTGTCCAGAGGAAGAGCACCACCTCCAGCACTCCGAACACAGCTCCCAGCAGCTTATCGACGATATTCACAACGGGCAGCTTCGCAATCAGCTTTGCTGAAAAAAACACTACCCCTAACAGATGATGCACAATTCCCAGCAGTGCCAGCAGAATCACAACCGCCACAACGTTGAGGACATTACCCTGCTGATAGTTTCCGATTCCGTTCGCCAGCAGGGAAACCACACCGCAAAGAATTACCAGCGATACCAGTGAAATGATTTCCTTCACCATACCTCTTTTAAATCCGTTCATCACCTTATAGGCGGCAACCAGAATTGCCGCAAGCAGCATCACATTAAAATCCATTCTTTTCCCTCTCTTCTCATTTGTCGCACGGTCTTCCCCTGAAAAAACGCCCTGCTTCCTTCTTATTTCAGCTGTATTGTGTCTATGGAGCTGTCCGTAACAAGCACATAGCGGTAGGCTCCTTTCGCCGGCAGCATCAGCCTCACCTGCTTTGAAAAAGTCCCGCTGAATTTTTCAACTCCCTCCAGATTCATAATCAGGCACTCCTTATCATTGTATGCCACAAAGCTGTCCTGTTCAAAGAAGACATCCGTATATTCTATATTTATATAATAGCTGCCCACCTTTAATGCTTCCGCGTTGTAGACATCCATCCTGTATCTGGCATTCTCCTGCTCCGACCGGAAAATCATTCCTATGTAGCTGTCGCTGTAATAGACGGATTGCACTTCCTCATCGAAATGATACTGTGCCTTTTCAACAGGCTTCTGTCCGCCCGCATAAATCATCAGACAGCTGTCACCCACAGCAAACGCTGTCGTGTCATTCATAAACTGCACATACGGCACCAGCATATCCGTATAAGCATATGCGCTGACAATGTAGTCGCTGTTATTCGCTCCCACCGGACCAAAATTGTAAAACACATTGTTCGTCTTCAGCACTCCTGCATCTACATATACATATGCCACGCATAGCAGTTCGCCGTTAGGTGAAAGGCTGACTGAGCCCGGATACCCGGCATCGCTCATATGTGTCTGCCCCTCATAGAGCATTTCTCCCTTTGCGTTATAGGTATTCACCCATGTCACGTCCGTGTCAGCCAGCACTGCCGTTACATTTCCTTCATCAGAAACCGCCATGCTTCGGATTGGCATGGTAGTGGTAATTTCCCCCAGCTGTTTCTCTGCGTTTTGAACATAAATGCTTCTTCCGTTGTAATCACCAATCGCGACCGTATCACCGCAAACAGCCAGTCGCTCATCCTGCATCTCATATGTCTGATTCCATGTCACCGTACCTTTGGCATCCGTGCAGTGTGCGCCATCCTTGCTATAGGTTAGGATGGCATCTCCCAACCGGATATCAACCGCATCGCTTACGCTCTCCCGCTGTATGGTTGCCACCACATCATATGCCGTATAAACATGCCTCCTGTACTGGACAGAGACAAGAGCAGCCAGTGCCACGGCTGCCGCCGCCACCAGCAGGATACGGTAAACCGTTGCCAGCTTGTGCCGTCGAATCTTCGCCTTATAACCCGCCTGCTTTTTCTCTCGCTTTTCTTTTTCCCGCATATAGCTTCTGATATCTGCCATATTATCCGGCTCCCCGCTTCTTCCG
>CAYZAU010000029.1:4116-25646 GCA_964475665.1 uncultured Acetatifactor sp.
CGGCTTCTTCCGCTTCTTCCGCGGCTTCTTCCGCTTCTTCCGCGGCTTCTTCCGCTTCTTCCGCGGCTTCTTCCGCGACGAACGACATCATGAAAACTTCGTTTTCATGATGTCCGTTGCACTCACATAGTCCGCCTGATTCCGTCACCTTTGTCTGCAAGCAGACACGGTGTCGCATCAGGTGGACTGCGTTCGTCGCTTATACGCTCATTATACCACACGCGTTCTTTTGTGACTATGGCAAAAAAATTTTCTGTCCTACCTTGATGTCGTCAGGGTTCTCAATGTCATTCAGTGCGCAGATTTCTCCAACCCTTTTATCGGTTCCGTATCTGTGAATACTTATTCCTATCAGGGTATCACCGCGCTTAATCGTATAGGACGCGGGAGCTGCCACGAACGTCTCCTCGGCAGCGCTCTCCACGGACGCCGTTTCCGGTGCTGAAGCTGTCTCGGAGGGCTCTTGAACAGTGCTCTCCACGGGCACTGTTTCCGGTGCTGAAGCTGCCCCGGAGGGCTCTTGGACAGTGCTCTCCACGGGCACTGTTTCCGGTGCTGAAGCTACCCCGGAGGGCTCTTGGACACTGCTCTCCACGGACACCGTTTCCGATGCCGAAGCCGCCTCGAGTGCCGCTGCATTTTCCTCCCTTATAGCATCTGTCAGCTTGTCCTCTGCAACAATAGTCCCCACTACCGCGGTCTCCGCTCCCGCCGGTACCGCATCAGGCAGCTGCTGCTTGGACATTTCCTCCAGCATTTGCCTGGCCGTCACCTGCAACTCGTCAAGTGTTCCCTCTTTCTTCAGCGTCAGCAGCCCCGCCGCACACACTGCTGCAAACGCAGCCGCCACCACGAGTCCCTGCCCGTGTCCGCCCATACCTTGCTTCCTCTTTCGCTTTGCCCGATACGGAATAACCTGCGACTTCTTTCCCTCCTGTCGCCTTCTGACCGTCTCGTATTTTTCACGGTCTACCTCCTCCGGCTTCGCTTCCTCCAGACGTTCCTCCAGCATATATGCAAGCATACTGTCATTTTTCTCATAGAACTGCGCATATCCTGTTATGTATCTGCTGGTCTCCTGCTCGTAGACGTGAAAGCCCTCTACCATCTCTCCGTTTAAAAGGCAATACCCAAGGAATACATACTCTGCAAAATATTTCCGCCTGAGCTTTTCCATTTCCTGCAGCTGCATCTGAGACAGATGTCTGCACTCCCGCTGCAGAAAATTCACTTTTCCGGCACCATAGAGAAACAGATATGTAATTCCGCCTTCCTCCCTGCGCGCACCATATAATGCCACAGCGAGCTCTTTGTCACAGGCATGGCGGTTCAGCTGCCTGATATAGGAAATTACATAATCCTCCACATAGATTTTACAGCTCCTGTCGCTTTCTCCTATCTGTGTTACATTTTTCGGCAATTCCATAAAAACACCTCCCACTCCGTTCATGTCGCATAATCTGACTATTTCAACATGATAGCATTGGCGTGCGAGGTATTTTAGCATTCCTTGTCGTATTCCTCAGAGAAGTGTTCGACAATTTTTATTCTGCGTCATAAAGTGAGCTTCCTTAAAACTCAAAGCGATACTCTGTCACGGAATCATACTCCCGTCCCTCTCCGAATACACAGGAGGGAAACTCCGGCTGATTCACTGAATTAGGAAAATACTGTGTTTCCAGACAAAGTCCCATGCGGGGGCCATACACGATTCCGCTCTTGCCTTTTTGCTCTCCAATACAGTTTCCTGCATAAAGCTGAACACCCGGCAGGGTAGTATATGCCTTCATCACCCTCCCGCTTTCAGGCTCTTTCACAGTCGCAAAGTGGCGCAGGCTGCCGTCCCAGCCATCAATCACCCAGTTATGGTCGTAGCCCTTCGCCTGCTTCAGTTGCAGGAAATCTGCTCCTATCTCTTTCCCTACCATTTTAGAGGTGGTAAAATCCATGGGAGTGTCCACCACGGCGGCAATCTCGCCGGTAGGAATAGAGCCCGCGTCGGAGGGCGTATAGTGGGATGCTCCGAGCCAAAGCTCATGTCCTTCTATCCTTCCGTTTCCCTGACCTGCCAGATTGAAGTAGGAATGATTTGTAAGATTCAGCACCGTTCTTCTGTCGCTGATTGCATGGTAGTGCAGCCTGAGGGCATTGTCCTCTCCAAGCGTATAGGTTACGGAAATTTCCTTGTTTCCCGGGAATCCCATGCTGCCGTCTCCGTCGCTCAGCGAAAATATGACACTGTTGTCACCCATTTCCGTCCTCCAGAGCCGCTTATGATAGCCCTTCTCCTTGTGACTGTGCAGGTTATTTTTCCCGTCGTTGACATCAATAGTGTAATTTACTCCGTCGATCACAAACGCTGCATTGGCAATGCGGTTTGCGCTGGGACCGATGATTGCCCCAAAGAAACTGTCATTATCCAGATAGTCCTCTCCTCTGTCAAAGCCAAGCACAATGTCCGCGGCCTGTCCCTTTTTGTCCGGCACCAGCAGTTTTACCAAAATAGCCCCCAGGTTCGTCACTGCTGCCTGCACACCCTTTGTGTTGGAGATGGTGTACAGCATAATGTCACGTCCATCCGGATATTTCCCGAAAATCTCTGCGCTCACTGCCATTTTCTTATCCTCCCGATTCTAATTTCTCCGCCTTTGTTCTCCCCTCAGGGCTCTGCCTCCCGATGACTCAAAGCTCTGTCCTTCCGGTTTCCTATGGCATCGCTTTCCTCCCGATGGCTCAAAGCTCTACTCTTCCTTCCAGTGCCCTGAGCAGGGTTACCTCGTCGATATATTCCAGGTCGCCCCCCACCGGCACTCCGCTGGCAATCCTCGTCACGCGTATGCCCGTCGGCTTTATCATCTTGCTGATGTACATGGCGGTCGTTTCGCCCTCCAGACTGGAATTCGTCGCGATGATAACCTCCTCGACATCCCCTTGCAGGCGTGCCATCAGCTCCTTGAGTCTGATGTCGCCGGGACCGATGCCCAGCATGGGGGAAATGGCACCATGCAGCACATGATACACGCCTTCATATCTCCCCGTTTTTTCATATGCCGCCAAATCTCTTGCATTCTCCACCACCATAATCAGCCTGTGATTTCTGTTTGCATTGGCGCAGACAGGGCAGATTTCCCTGTCCGTCAGCGTATAGCATTCCCCGCAATATCGCACGTTTTCCTTTGCATCCAATATGGCATTCGCCAGACGGCTCACCTTATCCTGCGGCATATTAATCAGATGAAATGCCAGTCTCTGGGCTGATTTATTCCCAATTCCCGGCAATGCCGCCAGTTCTTCTATTAATTTGTTGATATGTCCGCTATAAAGCTCCATCAGAAGGGCAAGCCTCCCAAACCTCCGGTCATTTTCCCCATCAGTTCAGAGCCTGCGGCATCTGCCTGACGCATCGCCTCATTGACTGCTGCCATCACCGCATCCTGTAGGGTTTCTATATCCTCCGGATCCACAATCTCCTCAGACAGCCGGATTCTCAAAACCTCTTTCTTTCCGTTGACTGCCACCTCCACCGCGCCGCCTCCGGTGGTTGCCACAAATTCTCTGGTTTCCAGCTCCTTTTGTCCTTCCTCCATCTGGCGCTGCATCCGCTGCGCCTGCTTCATCAGATTGCTCATGTTTCCGGGCATTGCTCCTCCCGGGAAGCCACCTCTCTTTGCCATTTCTTCTCCTCCTGTCAGATTTCTGTTTCTTCGTCTTCCTCTTCAATCTCTGTCTGCACCAGTTGCTTCAAGTTCGGATAATTATCCGTGAACTCTCTCTTCTCCTTCACCGCCTGTATCGTAACCTCGATTTCTTTTCCGCTGAAATCAGAAAGAATTTCCTCCAGACGGGTTTTGTTTTCCGGATGCTGCGTAAAATAATCCGATGGCATACCGTCCTGCAAAACCACCATCAGCTTATTGTCTCCGCCCAGACTTAAATCCGCCGACTTTAGGTAAGTCTTCATAGGGTTTTCTGCCATGCCTGCAATCACCGACCATTTTCCGACAATTGCCCTGACCTCCTCAGGAATTGCTTTCGGAAGCTCCGGCTTTTTCTTTAAAGCCGGCTTCTCTCCCTCGGCCTGTCCTGAAGGTGTGACAACCGTCACTCCATTTTCCACCTTCTCCTCCACCTGTCGGAGTCTGTCCAAAATGGCATCCTGATTGCTCTCCATCTCCGGCTTGCAGAGCTTAATCAACGCTATCTCCACCAGAATGCGTTTCTGTGCCGCATAGCGTATCTGCCCCGACAGCTCTGAAAAAATTCTGATGTAACGCACTATCTGTTCCATATCTGCCATGCAGGATTCTTCCTTCAGACGCCTTAAGTTGTCCGTGGACATATCTATAACATCCTCCAGATTGTCCGATGCCTGCACAAGCATCAGGTTGCGCAGATACCACGTAAAATCCGTGACAAACTGCGTCAGCTCGCGTCCCTGCATAACAATCTCCTCGAGAAGCCGGACACAGCCCAGCGCATCCCTCTCCAGAACACTGCGCAGCAGGCGGCTGAACACCTCCGTATCCACTGCTCCCAGCACGTCCAGAACCTTATCATAAGTAAGCTCTGCTCCCAGATGAAACGCAATGCACTGGTCAAGAAGGCTGAGCGCGTCACGCATGGATCCATCCGCCGTCTTAGCAATATAACGGAGAGCCCTCTCCTCCACCTGCATCTGTTCCGCAGCAGCCAGCTCCTGCAGTCTTCCTGTGATTGTGTCGATGGAAATCCGCTTAAAGTCATATCGCTGGCATCGGGAGAGAATTGTGATGGGCAGCTTATGCACCTCCGTTGTTGCCAGAATGAAGATGACATACGAAGGAGGCTCCTCCAACGTCTTTAACAGCGCGTTGAAGGCGCCTATGGAAAGCATATGCACCTCATCAATGATATAAACCTTGTATTTCCCTTCCGCCGGAGAATAGGAAACCTCCTCGACAATCTCCCTGATATTGTCCACTCCGTTGTTGGATGCCGCGTCAATCTCAATGACATTCATGCTGGCTCCCGCCGCAATGGCACGACAAATGCGGCACTCCCCGCAGGGGCCGTCCTCCGTGGGATTCTCGCAGTTCACGGTTCTTGCAAAAATTTTTGCCACCGTCGTCTTTCCCGTTCCCCGCGTTCCCGTGAACAGATACGCGTGACCGATTCGGTTTGCCCTCAGCTGGTTCTTCAGGGTCGTTACAATATGCTCCTGCCCCTTTACGTCTGCAAAGGTATTCGGGCGGAATTTTCTGTATAACGCAGTGTACGACATTACTTTTGTCCCCTGTTCGGCATACTTTCTACATATGTAATATTACCCTGTCCGGCTCAAATTTGCAACCTCTGGACACAGACATTTACTCAATTCTGTCCTGTCGCAAAAAATTCTTCAGCTTATGAAATAATCTCATTTTGCCTTCTCTGATTGTGGACGCACTTCGGCTTGTTATGATAACACCGACAATCATCATCCCGAATACTATGCCCTGGCATAAGCCGCCCAAAAAATTATCAGCATTATCCGTAAGGAATAGTATCCCATAAACTACAGCTGCCACTAATCCACCCACAAAAAGCCTGTTCATTCTTCTTGTTACTTTCAGCTTGTCTTTCTCGCTATATTCCGCAACCTTCAATACCGTTTCCTTCAATTCCTCATTCATTTTCTCGCTCTTCCTTTCTCCGTCAATTACATCTCTCAAATCAACGTCATAATAGTCTGCCATCTCGACAAGAATATCTATATCCGGAAGATTACTTCCCGTTTCCCATCTTGATACAGACCTGCGGGACACAGCGAACTGTTCTGCCAGCTGTTCTTGAGTAAGTCCCTTTTCCTTACGGAGTTCCTTTAGAAATTCTCCAACCTTAATCTGATTCATTTTTGACCTCCTTCACAGACATGGTACATACGAAAGCATAAAAAATACAGGACACAAAGCGAGCAGTGTCCTGTATTAAGCGAGACTCCTTTGTCTCATCTTGCTTTCCACCACGGAAATCCCCGATTTGTCCGTTTATTTCAACATCATCCCTGCAGCAGGCATATGTAACGCCGGTTGTCACAGACTCCGCTACGTCTGTTCGACATTCGTCCTCGCGTTTTTCCTCTGCTTTTTCATTTCATACATATGTCCGTCCATGGTTTTGAGGAAATCCTCCGCCCGGCTGCCTGCCGGTATTTCCGCAATTCCGTAAGAAAACGCCATATTAAATTTGTTTCTTCCCGAGGCGTTTATCTCCTCAATTTTTTCCTGTATCTCATCCAGAATCTTTTCCATCTCTGCCGCCGGCTTCTCTGCAATGAGAATAAACTCATCCCCTCCGAAGCGCACGGCAAAGTCCGGTTCGCGCAAAGCTTCCCGCAGGACATCTCCAAACTGCATCAGTGCCGCATCTCCCACGACATGTCCAAAGGAATCATTGATGGACTTGAAATTATCCATGTCAATCAGCACCCCGGTGAGCGTCCCGGCCCTTTGGGAATTGCAGAAGGTACGCATATAATCATTGTAATAGCGCCTGTTGTAGACCCCGCACAGCTGGTCAAGATACGCGGATTCGCTCTGCGTGCTCAGATATACTCCCGTCAGTCCTATCGCTATCCCGATAAAAATCAGTGATATGCCGTATATAAACGTCTGGGTAAGCACTGCAAGCACAATCGGCACAATAAAATACAGCGCCGGGAAAATCATGTACTTTCCCTTTGCCTTTCGGTAAATATAAATTTTTACCGTGCCATACAGTGCATAAAAAAGCATCAGAAGCGTTGGAATAAAGAAATGCCAGCCCGTTCTGCAGTATCGGTTGTCTTCTGTCACAGTGAACACAAAGCCGTTGAGCGGAGCCAGCGCCACCATCAGCACCGCGGCTGCCAGCGGCACGCCCATTCCGACCGCCACCTGTTTTACCTTCTTCTCGCTGTTGCTTAGCTTATACTCCGTGAACAGTGTCCAGACATACGCAATCGTGAGATTCAGCGTATAGTATACAATGTTTCCGACATAATTCAGCCCCCTTGCCAGCGGAAAGCTTCTGCCGTCAATCCAGAATACCAGTGTGTCAAAAAGGCACTGGAACATTGTAAGATTAATCATGGTTGTCAGGAGTCTCACCTCCGGCAGAAAATTCTTTCTTTTCCTGCCGTTCATATGAAGTTTCAATATCAGCAGCAGTAGGAACGCCGACGCGTTTGCCGTTGCTATCTGTGTCAGTTGAACCATATAGCTTCCTTTCTTCATTCAAAAGCTGTCTTGTCCCATTTTATATAACACATCATTCTTTACAATTATACTTTGTCGCATTATAAATATCAAGTGTCGCCTGCGGTCTAATTTTATTCATCTGTGGATGCACTTACAATAAAGAAGCAGGAGGCGATGTACATGTTTCGGAATACAACCCTTACCATCAACGACAAGCGTTATATCGAAATCGGCTATAACATAGCCTACTACCGCAAGCATAAAGGCTATACGCAGGAGCAGCTTGCCGAGAGGCTGAATATTTCCAGACAGCATCTGGGGGCCATTGAAGCTCCAAACATCATTCGTCCGGTTTCCCTCGACCTGCTTTTTCACATCGCTGACGCTCTGGAAATCGACGTTCGTCTGTTGTTGGATTTTCACGGAAATGCCTGATAAGGCAATCTCTTCAATGCCGCACCGCAAATTTTCTGCGCTTTCTCTTGCCAAACGGTCAGGAATGCTATAAAATAGAAAAGCAGTTCCGAATAGGAACAGTCATTACGGAGACGTATCGAAGCGGTCATAACGGGGCGCACTCGAAATGCGTTTGCCCTCCGGGGCACGCGGGTTCGAATCCCGCCGTCTCCGCTACAGCCAGGAGGAAATTCCCATGGAGTAAAAAGGAGCAATCCCGCGAAGCAGGACTGCTCCTTTTTGTATCACAGCCACCCCCGTCCGGGGCTTTTTGTGTCTAGTCCAGGTGGAACACGGTTTGCAGATCAACGCTGACAGGGCTGTTGTCGGGGTTGGTCTCCATGATGTCTGCCATAAAGTCCCACCATTTACGGTTGATTGCCGTGTCGGCACCCTTTGCCCACAGCTCCTCATCCTCAATTTCGATATATCCAAACAGGGTCAGCGTCTCCTTATCCAGAAAGATGGTATAATTCTTTCCGCCGTGCTCATGAATCATATCCTGCATCTCGGGCCACAGCTCGTTATGCCGCTTCTCATATTCTGCTTCCTGTCCGGGATAAAGCTTCATCTTAAAACCTTTAATCATATCGCCACCTCCTGCTTTTTGCACATGATTGTATGCCTGCTTCGCGTTCGTCGCTTATACGCTCATTATACCACATTTTCCTTTCATTTCAATGCAGGAAAGCAGCTTTCTTTCCCGTATCGCTTCAGGCCGTCTGTGCGGATGCTGTGTCCGTCACGATGTTGTGCAGCCATACGCCCTTTCTCACCAGAATGAAGCCCAGAACGCACTTAATTAAATCAAGCAGCTGGCAGCAAAGGTATAACGGCACGATAGGCAGAGAGGTATAACGGCTCAGCAGATATGCCACAGGCGTCGTTATCACCCACAGAAATACACTGTCAAACAAAAAGGTAACCACTGTCTTTCCACCGGTTCTAAGCGTAAAATAGGCTGCATGCATAAACGCCCAGACCGGCATACAGCAGGCTGCCACGCGCAGCAGCAGGGTTGCCAGATTTCTCACCGTGTCCGTAGTGTTGTATATCAGCGGAAAAAGAGGTGCTGTCAAAAACAGGACGCTTCCCATCACCAGACAGGACATCACCGCAAAGGCAATCAGCTTGGTGTCCGTATCCTTTGCCTCCTCCATCTTTCCTGCTCCCAGAAGCTGTCCGACAATAATCGAGATAGCACTTCCCATCGCCACAAAAACTACGTTAAACAGATTGGAAATTGTACCCGAAATATTCTGTGCTGCCACCGCATCCAGCCCTCGCATGGAATAGCACTGATTCAGCACTGCCATACCGGCAGACCACATGATTTCGTTCACCATAAGCGGTGCGCCCTTTCTGACAATCTTTCCGGCAAGCTGTCCTGAAATTCCAAATTCGCGGTAAACACCTGCCGCAAACAGCATTTTTTCCGTATGTGTATGTGTCCATATAACCACCATCAGTGCCTGTACATATCGGGAGATAACCGTTGCAACCGCAGCACCGGCAACGCCCCACTTCGGAAAGCCAAAGCTTCCGAAAATTAAAAGATAATTTAATACCAGATTCACCAAAACGGCAGTTACACCCGCTATCATGGGAACCTTTGTCTCGCCGCACTCCCTGAGGGTTCCGGCATAAGCCTCCTCCAGGGCAAAGGGAGGAAGTCCCACCAGCATCACGGCAAGATACTGCTTTCCGTACTGCAGAGTTTCCTGCAGCGCCGCATCATTTCCTTCCCCGTTCAGATAAAGCAGAATCAGACGTTCCCCCCAAAAAAGAAGAATCAGAATACCAAGCAGCACAATCGCGGCACAAATATAGAGCTTAAACCGAAAGGTCTGCTGAACTCCCCTGTAATCCCTGCAGCCGTAAAACTGTGCACCGAAAATCCCGGCACCGGACACCGCCCCAAAAATGGCGAGATTAAACACCAGCAGCAGCTGGTTTACAATGGCAATGCCGGACATTTCCTCCGTACCGACACGCCCCACCATGATATTATCCAGCAGACTCACAAAATTGGAGAAGGTGTTCTGCACCAGAATGGGAAGCACCACTCCCAGCACCATCGCATAAAACGCCTTATTTCCAAACAGCTTCTTTCTCAAATTCATTTTCTTCTCCCGTACCTTTTATCCGTATCCTTCGCGCAACGCCACCTATTCTACTCCCCGAAGCTCCACTTTGTCTATATATTTTTTTGCTCTGTCCGCCATAGCCTGCATCTCCTGCACGGAAAATGTGTCAAAATTTCCGAAAAGTACATTTTCATCATCCCTATATGCCTGAAGATAATAAGCCCTGCTGCCCTCTAACAGCTTTCCTATCTTTTCAAATTCCTCCTCCGTGTGAATCCCCTTCACCACGGTCGTCCGAAATTCGCAGGGGATTGTGCATTCCTTCAGAATTGCAATGCTTTCCCTTATCTGCGGCAAAACCGCATCGGCGCAGCCGCACGCCCGCGCATAATTGTCGGGAGCTGCCTTCACGTCCATCGCCACATAATCCAAAAGCTGCCTCTCCAGCAGCCGCCTGAGCACATCAGGTCTGGAGCCGTTTGTATCCAGCTTGACCAGATACCCCAGCCGCCTGACCCTGACAATAAATTCCTCCAAATCCCTCTGCAGCGTCGGCTCTCCTCCGGTAATACACACTCCCTCTAACACACTGCTTCTTTTTTCCAGGCAGGAAAACACTTCTGCCTGCGGTATGCATGACAGGCTCTCCGGCCGCAGCACAAGCGGCGCATTATGACAAAAGGGGCAGCGGAAATTGCAGCCGCCCGTAAATATAGTAGCAGCCACATGCCCCGGATAATCGAGCAGGGTTGTCTTATTAAATCCGTAAATCTCCATGCCGTGCTTCCTTTACTGGCTCTTTCGCGCTCTGCCATAAAGCGTCGTCATCTCGCACATCTGCTCTGCCAGCTCTTTGGTAAATGCACCCTTTTTCATGCGCCATTTCCAGTTATTTCCCAATGTGGAGGGCGTATTCATCCGCGCCTCTGAGCCGAGTCCCAGATAGTCCTGCATGGGAATTATCGCCGTATCCGCCACGCTTCCCAGCGCCGCACGGATAAAGCTCCACTGTATCTCCTCCCCGTCTCTTCCCTTCAGATTCAGATATCGCTCACAAAATGCCTTATCTGCAGGGTTCAGCTTTTCAAACCAGCCAGGTGTAGTGTCATTATCATGCGTTCCCGTATACACAACGCAGTTGCGCTCATAATTATGGGGCAGATAGTCATTTTCTTCTCTGGAATCAAAGGCAAACTGCAGCACCTTCATCCCCGGATAGCCGGTTGCTTTTACCAGCTCTATCACCGTTGGCGTCAGAAACCCTAAATCCTCCGCAATCACTTCACGCTCTCCCAGCCTTGCCTTCATCGCCTCAAACAGCTCTCTCCCGGGACCCGGCTCCCAGGTTCCGACCTCCGCTGTCTTCCTGCCTGCTGGGATGGAATAATATTCGTCAAAGGCGCGGAAATGGTCTATCCTCACAACATCATACAGGCAAAAGCTCGCCTCAAGCCGCCGAATCCACCAGTCATATCCTGTTTTTTTATGATAATCCCATGCATAAAGCGGATTCCCCCAAAGCTGTCCCGTCACCGCAAACGCATCCGGCGGACAGCCTGCCACTGCCGTAGGATTGCAATTCTCATCAAACTGAAACAGCTCCGGTCTTGCCCATGCGTCCGCGCTGTCAAACGCCACATAAATAGGAATATCTCCGATAATCCTGATGCCCCGGCTGTTTGCATAGCTCTTCAGCTTCTCCCACTGCATACGGAACAGATACTGCTGAAACTGATAGAACTCTATCTCCGGGGCGAAGCGTTCCCTATAGCTTTTCAACGCTTCCGGTCTGCGGGTTTTGATATCCTCATCCCACTCCACCCAGCAGACATTGTCAAAGGAAGCCTTTACCGCCATATAGAGGCAATAATCGTCCAGCCAGCTGCCGTTTTCCCGCACGAACTCCTTAAAGTCACTCTTTTCTGCAATCCGGCTGTTTTTCCATGCCTCCCGGAGCATCTGAAAGCGATTCCTGTAAATCTTTTCATAATCAACCGACTCCGCATCCGCTCCAAAATCATACGTTTCACATTGCTGCTTTGTCAGGTAGCCTCTCGCAACGAGGTCTGCCGGGTCAATCAGATAGGGATTGCCGGCAAAGGTAGAAAAGGACTGATAGGGTGAATCACCGTAGCCTGTCGGTCCCAGCGGCAGAAGCTGCCAATAGGTCTGCCCCGCCTCGCTGAGTCTGTCGACAAACTCATACGCCTCCTTTGAAAGACATCCGATTCCATAGTCTGACGGCAAACCCGTTACCGGCAGTAAAACGCCACTTGCTCTCATTTTCATTTTCTCTCCTGTGTGTCCTTACTCAGCTTCCAGATATCCCTGTTGTACTCTGCGATGGTTCTGTCAGAGGAGAAAAAGCCCGCCATCGCGATGTTTGTCAGCATCATTCTCTTCCATCTCTCCCTGTCCTCATAATCTGCAATCGCCTTATCCTTCACGGCGATATACTCCTCTAAATCAAGCAGGGTCATGAACCAGTCCTTATTCAGCAATTCCTGATACAGACGCTCCAGATTCTCCCGGTGTCCCACTGCCATCGTTTCCCTGCCGACAATAAAGTCCACCGCCTCCCGAATCACCGGGCTCTTCTCATAAAAGTCTCTGGAGACGTAATCCGCCCTGGCATAATGCCCTATAACCGTGTCACTGTCCTTGCCGAAGATGTAGATATTATCATCGCCCACCAGCTGATGAATCTCTACATTCGCTCCGTCACTGGTTCCCAGCGTCACTGCCCCGTTCAGCATAAACTTCATATTGCCGGTGCCGGATGCCTCCTTTGACGCCAGCGAAATCTGCTCGGAAATGTCGCACGCGGGAATCAGCTTTTCCGCATAGCTTACATTGTAGTTCTCCACCATGACAACCTTCATGTAAGGGCTAACCTCCGGGTCGTTGTTCACGATTTCCGACAGCACCAGCAGAAGATGGATAATATCCTGCGCAATCACATACGCAGGTGCCGCCTTCGCCCCAAAGAGAAAGGTCAGCGGACGAACCGGCTTTTTACCGCCCTTTATTTCCAGATATTTATGAATAATATACAGGGCATTCATCTGCTGTCTCTTGTACTCGTGAAGCCGCTTAATCTGAATGTCAAAGATGGAATCGGCATTCAGCGTAATACCCTCCTTTTCCTGTACATAGGCAGCCAGCTCTTCCTTTTTCCGGCGCTTGATACGCTCAATGGCATCCAGCACCTGCTCGTCCTCCCGCTTTTCCAACAGCTTCTGCAGCTCGCCCGCATCCTTTTTGTAGCCTTCTCCGATTGTCTGCGTCAGCAAATCGGCAAGCTCTCTGTTGCAGGAGAGCAGCCAGCGGCGGAAGGTAATTCCGTTTGTCTTGTTGTTAAATTTCTCCGGATAGATACGATAAAAATGATTCAGCTCCGTCTGCTTCAGAATGTCCGTGTGGATGGCAGCCACCCCGTTGACGCTGAAGCCGTAATGAATGTCAATGTGTGCCATGTGAACACGCTTGTCTTTGTCGATAATCTGCACTCTCGAATCGGCATACTGCTTTGCAACACGGGCGCTCAGCTCCCTGATAATGGGAACCAGCTGGGGAACCACCTTTTCAATATAGGCAAGCGGCCATTTTTCCAGCGCCTCCGCTAAAATGGTGTGATTTGTGTACGCACAGGTTTTGCTTACCACATTCACGGCATCCTCTATGGTAAAGCCCTCCTCCCATGTCAGAATCCGAATGAGCTCCGGGATGACCATGGTCGGATGCGTATCATTAATCTGGATGACTGCGTAATCCTCCATGTGATACAGGTCACAGCCCTTTTCTTTCAGCTCCTTAATAATGAGCTGCGCCGCATTGCTGACCATGAAATACTCCTGATAGATACGCAGCAGATTTCCCTCCTCGTCCGAATCGTCCGGATACAGGAAAAGGGTCAGATTCTTCTCGATGGCAGTCTTGTCGAAGCTGATGCCCTCCTGAACCAGACTCTCATCCACTGATGCTACATCAAAAAGGTGCAGTCTGTTGACTCCGTTCCCGTATCCAATGACATCAATGTCATAAAGCACGGAGGTCACCCTGCGCTCGCCAAAGCAGACCTCGAATTTCACACCCGTATCCTTCAGCCAGGAATACTCCTGAATCCAGTCATTCTTCTCTGCTCCCTGCAGCCGGTCTTGAAAAACCTGGCGGAACAGCCCGTAATGATAATTCAAGCCGATACCGTCTCCGGGCAGTCCGAGCGTTGCAATGGAATCCAGAAAGCACGCTGCAAGCCTTCCCAGCCCGCCGTTTCCCAGCGACGGCTCCGGCTCCAGCTCCTCAAGAGCCGACAAAGCCTTCCCGTGCTTTTGCAGAAGCTCGTTCAGCTCATCGTAAATGCCAAGATTCAGAAGATTATTTGCCAGCAGTCTGCCAATCAGAAATTCCATTGAGATGTAATACACCTTCTTCTCTCCGGCGATTACGGGTTTCCCCTCCAGCTCCTCCTTCGTCAGGCGCAGTACGCAGTTATACAGCTGTTCATCCGTGCATGCCGCAATGGAGCTTCCATACATTTTTTCTGTCATTTCATTCAATTTCTGTTCAAGCCTCATAGAGAATAACCTCCGTCATATACATTCTTATACGCCCTAAGAATAGCATAGGAAAACGTTTTCCGCAACTGTTTTTTCACTTTTCCGAAAATATCCTAACGGATAATATCCTTATAGTGCATTTTTACGATACTGTGCGGCATAGTCACGCGATGTCCGTCTTCTCCGTCCAGCAAAAGCTTCACCTCCTCTATCGCCCTGCTGGATATGGCATAAAAGTCCTGCCTGACCGTATTCATCTGCTTGCCCACATAGCCCATAAGTGCAATTCCGTCATAGCCGCAGACGGGGCGGAAAATGTCCATGTCAATCAGCGCGTTCATGGCACCGATTGCCATCAGGTCTGAGGCGCAGACGATACAATCCGTATGCTCCGCATGTTTCAGGGCAATGTTTCTCGCCGTCAGCTCACTGAAATCTCCCTGTTGTACCATTACCTCCAGCTTCAGCTCCTCCGCCAGCCGCCGTATGCCCCGCAGTCTTTCCTCCGTGACATAGCCGTCCTGTCGTCCTGCTATATAAAGAACACTCCTACAGCCGTCATCCTGAACCGTTTTCTTCGCCACATCATATTGTGCCTGCTCATGGTTCACGCTCACTACCGTCGTTCTTGCATTGACTAAGGGTGCATCCACTGTCACGCACGCAAAATGCTGTTCCTCAATCAGTCTGTGCAGCACCTCATCTTCTCTGGACATACCGTATATCACCACACCGACAACGCTCTGGGAAAGGAAATAGCGGGTGAGCGCGTCCGCGTCCATTCCGGTAATCATTTCCGCAAAAACGGTGACGACCTCAAGGTTTAGCTCCTTCGCCTTGTCCAGTGCGCCCATCAGGTATTGCATAAAAATCTGGTCGATTGCCTGGGTCTGGCGCTTTGGATCAAGAATCAGTGCAATCCGCCCAAATTGCTTCGACGAGAGCGCCGATGCAATAGAGTTCGGGATATAGTTCAGCTCCTGAATCGCTCTCTGTACCTTTTCCCTTGTGGCATCGCTGATATTCGGATAACCGTTTAGAACCTTCGACACCGTGGAAATTGCCACCCCTGCGTGCCTTGCTACCTCTTTTATGGAAACCATGTCGCTCCCCTTTTCTGCCGACGCCCTTTCCTGCCGGCACTTTCTTCTGATGTTCTTTTGTTTAAGTTCTGCCCTCGTCACAGATAATTATACAATACTCGCTGACGGCGTTTCAACCTCCGTCGAATTTTTTTGACAGAGTGCGCTTTACAGGGTACAATAACAATAATTCTGCTAACGCAGAATCCCTGCGGCTTTCGCCGCCTGACAACGTAAAGCAAAAAACATTGCGGCATTTTGGAGAAAAAGATGGCAGTCATTACCACGGTTCAGGAAAAGTACATGAAGGAAGCACTCCGTCAGGCAAAAAAGGCATATGTCCTCGGCGAAGTTCCCATCGGCTGTGTCATTGTCTATCAGGGAAAAATTATCGGCAGAGGCTACAACCGTCGGAACACGGACAAAAACACTCTTTCCCATGCCGAGATTACCGCCATCAAAAAAGCCAGCCGCTTTATCGGCGACTGGCGTCTTGAAGATTGCACTCTGTATGTCACGCTGGAGCCCTGCCAGATGTGCGCCGGAGCCATTGTACAGGCAAGGATTCCCGAGGTTGTAATGGGCTGTATGAATCCCAAGGCAGGCTGTGCAGGTTCTGTCCTGAACATTCTGGAGATGCCGGAATTTAATCATCAGGTCTCCGTCACCCGCGGTATTCTGGAGGAGGCTTGCAGCAATATGCTGAAAACCTTCTTTTCTGAGCTTCGCGTGCGGAACAAGGCAGAGAAGCTCTGCCGATTGCAAAGCTGAATCTGCTTGAGAAGCCTGTCCGTTCCAAAGCCCCTCCCCGCTTCCGGGCTTCGGACTAAGGTTGCCTTCCTACTGTGCCGCCTGCAGCCTGCGCCTTCGTCCCTCACGGCTCATGCGGTAAAGCTCTTCTGTCGCCAGTCTGGTTTTCGCCACTACATCGCCGTTCTCTCTCGGGAAACAGTAGTAAAGAACATCCGTATTGCCAATACAAATCATATCTCCAAGCTCATACCAGTAATAATCCGAATACAGACTATAGGACGCAGAGGGCTTTTGGATATAGTCAAGCTGCCCGTCGCAGCCCGTGAGATGAAAACCGTCCATCGTATGCACCAGTCGTCCTGTTCCCACCCTGTAAATGCTTTTTGTATCCACCATCATACAGATATCGACGGGCACGTCCAGCCTGTAGGTTCCCTGCTCCAGTTCGCGTCGGACGCAGTCCCTCTCCCAGCGGTACCAGTCCGGGATATGGGAAAAGCTTCCTTCTCCCGCCTCTGCTTCCAGATATCCGTACTCAGTCAGCTGATAGCCGGCTCCACAGCTTTGGCAGAAAATTCTGGTTCCCGTTCCCTGCATCTTCCCCTCTGTCTGGCAATGCGGGCACTTATAGAGAACCCGGTTAAGGCAGTCTGCGCGAAATGCCTCCGAAATACAAATCTTATTTTCCTGCTGCCAACGGAAATTGTCGAAGGTGAAGGCATCTCTCAATACGGCATTCAGCTCTTCCACTGACTTTTCCTCAATTTCCTCCGGCGATAACAGATACTCCACATCCGCCGACACATTGACCCGGCGAAGCTTTAAATTGTTATAGAGCGGATTTCTGGAAAATGCTCCGTAAGTGCGAATCATAACCACCGGAGCCTTCATTATCTTCAGACACTTTCCCAGGCTCTCCGGCAGTGGTGTCGCCGTCCCGTCAAAGCTGTAGCTCGCCTCCGGAAACAGCAGGACTGAGCTTTTTAGATTTTTCAGGGCATAAAGCATATCCCGTACCAGAACCGTGTCCGTCACAAACTTTTTTGTGGAAATGCAGCCTATGGCACGCATCAGCCACTTCTTTCCCACAAAGCCGTCTGAAGTGCAGACAATATTTAGCGGTCGCGGAAAAAACAGGGAGGACGCAATTTTCAAATCAATAAAGCTGGAATGATTCATTAAAACCAGACACGGCTCTTTCCTTCCAAGCTTTTCCATTCCTATCTCCCGATAGGTAAAATTCGTTGCCTTCAGCTCCAAAGACGACAGCGCCTTCATCAGTACCCTAAACGGCATCCCGGGGCGCAGAGGCTTCTGATGCCTGCCTGTGTGTATGGCAAGCACATCCCCGTAGCTCTTCTCTTTTACTTTTATCTTCACGTATTTCCACCCTCATAGAAAATTAACATTACAGTTCATTTTACCATATCCTTTTCGCTTCTGGAAGATAATGTTTGCCCCTTGACAAAACATTTTGAAACCGCTACACTTATAAAGCCGCACATTCGTGTAGTTGCAATGATGAAATTCGGTCTTGCGCAATGGGAATCCGTGAACCGTGTCAGGTTGGGAACAAAGCAGCACTAAACGGAATCTCTCATGTGCCGCAAGGCAACCGGGTGGAGTTGCCTCTTACGGGTGTGCGGTCTTTGTTAGCGGATATTTGCAATCCGCTTCATCACCTCTCATAACCGATAAATCGGACGGAGTACTGCTTATGCCAACCAAAGACCGCCTTGTACAGATAACTGCATCTATGTCCGACTGTACCCTGTGTCCCAGAGAGTGCCACGCCGACCGCAAAGCCGGCCAGACGGGCTTCTGCGCTCAGGGTGCTGAAGTTGTCTGCGCCAGAGCTGCCCTGCATTTCTGGGAAGAGCCATGTATTTCCGGCATCTGTGGCTCCGGCACCGTTTTCTTTTCCGGCTGCAATCTGCAATGCGTATTCTGCCAGAATCACAGCATAGCCATCGGTCGGACAGGACGTGTGCTTACGCTCGACAGATTATCTGAAATCTACCTTGAGCTGCAGGCAAAGGGCGCTGCCAACATCAATCTTGTCACAGGAAGCCATTACATTCCCCAGATTGCCTACAGCCTTGAGCTGGCAAAAAGCAAAGGGCTTTCCATACCCGTCGTATACAATACCGGAAGCTATGAAAGGGTTTCCTCGCTGCGCCTTCTCGAGGGACTGGTAGACATATATATGCCCGACCTGAAATATCGCTCTTCGGAGCTTTCTCTCAAATACTCCCGTGCCGCAGACTATTTTGAAGTCGCCTCGGCGGCAATCGCCGAAATGTTCCGTCAGACAGGCACTCCCCTTTTTGACCCTCATACCGGCATGATGAAGCGCGGAGTGCTTGTCCGTCATCTGCTTCTTCCCGGTCAGGCGGCGGATTCCAAGCGCATTCTCCGCTATCTGCACAGCACTTACGGAGATGACATATATGTCAGCATACTCAGTCAGTACACTCCGCTTTCCCAAGTAGCAGATATTCCGGAGCTCAATCGAGTCATTACAGAAAGGGAATACGAAAGCATTCTCGCCTTTGCGGACAAAATCGGCATCGAAAACGGCTTCTATCAGGAGGGCGAGGTCGCACGCGAGAGCTTTATTCCGTCCTTCGACGGCGAAGGACTTTAAAGGATTCACTCTTTCTCAGCTCTACTCCTTCACAGCTTCACCCGCATCATGTAATATCCGAAATCCCCCTGCTCTGCCGGCTCTTCTGCACACTCAAAGCTCTCAAAATTAAACATAACGGCAACCTGCTTTTCTTTCTCATAATATCTTCCCGGCACACCCAGATAATAAAAGCTCTCTCCCCTGCGTTCTACCCTGGTCAGAATCAGATGCTGGTAATTGTAATATCCATGAAGCAGAAAGCTGTTATGGGCAGCGGTATAGTCAGCTGACGGAAGCAGCACAAAGTCAGACGGTGTGATGGACAGATAATCGCGCTCATCCCGAAAAGGAAAAATGTGGGGATATATCGCGCACAGCTGCGACCACTTGTCCTCCTGAAGTCTGACGACAGGAAGCCTGTCTCCTCTTGCAGTGTCTGCGGCACATTGCGCCATGCGGGGCGCTTCCTGCACACTCACTGCACGTGGCTCTTCCCTCTCCTGCGCTGCTTTCCTCCCGTCCTCCTTCACTGCTTCTTCCCTGTGCTGCTCCTGCCAAGCCCTCTCCCGCACACTCGCTGCACGTGGCTCTTCCCTCTCCTGCGCTGCTTTCCCCCCGTCCTCCTTCACTGCTTCTTCCCTGTGCTGCTCCTGCCAGGTCCTCTCCCGCACACTCGCTGCACGCGGCTCTTCCCTCTCCTGCGCTGCTTTCCTCCCGTCCTCCTTCACTGCTTCTTCCTGTACCTGCTCATTCTTCTCCCGTCGCTTTGCCACGCTCTGCAAGGGCTCCTCCAGCCTGCATAAAACCTCCTTCTCATTAGCTATTGGAATGCGTATTGCAGTCAGCTCCTCATAGGGAAACTCCATATGACACTCGTGTCGCAAGCTGCCGCTTCCTTCGCGCAATGAGATTTCTCCCAGCGTTCTTTCTTTATCTGCCTGTACCAGCAGTACTAAAAAGCTCCCTTCCGTATTCCCGAGCCCTCTGATTGCCAACTCCAGCCTTAAGTGCCCGTCCCTCGCCTCCAGCTTCACAAATCCGCTTCCTTTGATGCGTTCACCCGCCTCATAATAGCTGAAATATCTGACTTTTCTGTCATAGAACATAAAAATACCCCCGAATGTGTTTAACCGCTACACGTTAAACATATTCGGGGGATTGTCCTTTTATGCCTTAATACTCCAGCCCGTCCAGATATTTCATGTAATTTACCACCATCAGGGCAATCTTAAAGGTCAGGGCATCATCGAAATTCCGCAAATCCAGCCCTGTACTCTTCTGGATTTTCTCTATTCGGTAGACAAGTGTATTTCTATGTACAAACAGCTGTCTGGAGGTCTCTGAGACATTCAGGTTATTCTCAAAGAATTTGTTGATGGTTGTCAGCGTTTCGTCGTCCAAATCACTCGGCACATTCTCCCCAAAAATTTCCTCTATGAAAATCTTGCAGAGATTGACCGGCAGCTGGTATATCAGACGACCGATGCCGAGAGTGCTGTACGCTGCCACACTTCTCTCTGCATAAAAAATCTTTCCCACATCAAGCGCCATTTTTGCCTCCTTGTAGGACTTGGAGACATCCTTCAGCTCCTGCACCACCGTACCGAAGGACACACGCACATTCAGCATCGCCTCTGTATTCATCATGTCTACTATGGTATCTGCTATGGATATCAAATCCTCATGGGTACTGCTCTGCTCCAAAGCCTTAATCAGTATCACATTACTCTCATCCACCGCAGTGATATAGTCTCCTGCCTGAGCCGAAAACATTCCCTTCAAAAGCTCCGAGACAATACCGTCCTTCTCCAGCCTTGCTTCCACCAGAAAGACCGCTCTGGGCACAGATACCTCCACATGAAGCTTTTTGGCTCTGTTATAAATATCCACAAGGAGCAGATTATCCAGCAACAGATTCTGGAAAAAATTATTTCGGTCAAATTTCTCTTTGTAAGCTATGGCAAGGTTCTGAATCTGGCATACTGCGATTTTTCCTACCATATAGACATCATCGCTCATCCCCTTTGCCACCAGCACATACAACAGTTCTCCCTCATCAAGAATCTTAAGCAGATGATGCTGCCCAATTACCTGACTATCCGCAGGTGAGCCGGCAAAGCCACTGATTAAATCACCGGTAATATCCGTCTGGCTTGTGGTGGACGCAACCAACATTCCCGTGAGATCATACACGCACAAATCCACCTTGGTGATTGTCTTCAATTCATCTATGCTTGTCTGAATTGTCTGACTTGAAATCATACTTCTTACCCACGCCTTTCAAAATGATAAGGGGTGCTGTTACCAGCACCCCTCTCTAGCTGTCTTACATTAGTTTGTGATAACCTGCTCGGTATCCTTATCAAATACATGGATTTTCTCAATGTCAAATGCAAACTTGATGTTGTCGCCAGGTCTTGCAGTTGTACGGGAATCCACTCTTGCAGTGATGGAGAACTCCTCCAAATCAAAATACAGATAAACTTCTGCACCAAGCAGCTCGTATACCTTTACGGAAGACTCAAATACGCTCTGAGGAGAGGTCTCAATAAACATTTCGGAATCGTATACATCCTCAGGACGAATACCGAAGGTAACAACCTTTCCGTCATAGCCGCCCTCAATCAGCTTCTTGGACTTTGCGGGAGGAAGAGGAATAGAGCGTCCTGCAATCTCCAGATTAGCAACATCGCCGGTAACCTTAACGGTTGCATCCAGGAAGTTCATCTGAGGAGAACCCATGAAGCCTGCTACAAACAGGTTGCAGG
>CAYZAU010000030.1:0-19986 GCA_964475665.1 uncultured Acetatifactor sp.
AGGTGACAGAAATACCTCTCTCCTTCTCTATCTCCATCCAGTCCGAAACCGCGTGCCTGGCCGTTGCCTTTCCCTTTACGCTGCCCGCCAGATTGATTGCTCCTCCATAGAGCAGAAACTTCTCCGTGAGCGTCGTCTTACCGGCATCCGGGTGCGAAATAATCGCAAAGGTGCGGCGGCGGTTAATTTCTTCCGTATAGTTACCCATTTCCTGAATCCTCCATGCTCAGTGCCCTTGCCCTAAGAGCAGTCCCTCTCCCTCGAACTCGGGCATAATACCAAAGTATTGTAACACAGTTACACCTATATCTGCAAAGGTTTTCCTCGTTCCCATGTTTTTCGGTATCAGCTGCTTCCCATACATAAGGAAAGGGGTGTATTCTCTCGTGTGATCCGTTGTTGCGGTATAAGCGGGATCACAGCCATGGTCTGCGGTAATCATCAGGATATCCTCATCCCGCATTTTCCCCATGATTTCCGGCAGCTTCGCATCAAAGTCAGTCAGTGCTGCAGCATAGCCGTCCACATCCCTTCTGTGTCCGTAAAGCATATCATAGTCCACAAGATTGATGAAGCAGAGTCCTTCAAAATCCTTGTCCAGATAGTCTAACGTCCTCTCAATTCCCTCTGCATTGCCCGCGGTGTATACCGATTCCGTGATTCCCTTTCCGGCAAAAATGTCCTTTATTTTTCCCACACCTATCACAGCCTTTCCGGCTGCCTTAAGCTGGTCAAGCATATTCACTGACGGCGGCTGAATGGAAAAGTCATGTCTCCGGGACGTTCTGGTGTAAGCGCCGCTTTCTCCCACAAAGGGGCGGGCAATCACTCTTCCCACACCGTGCTCTCCCTGAAGGATTTCCCGCGCCATGCGGCAGTATTCATAGAGCTGCTCCACTGGAATCTTGTCCTCATGAGCCGCAACCTGAAATACACTGTCTGCCGAGGTATAGACAATCAGGTCTCCCGTCCGCATATGCTCATCCCCGTAATCCATGATAGCCGCCGTACCGGAATAGGGGCGGTTGCACAAAACACCTCTTCCCGTCTTTTTAGAGAATGCTTCCAGCACCTCCTCCGGAAACCCGTTCGGGTAGGTAGGCAGCGGTCTTGGCGAATAGATGCCGGAGATTTCCCAATGTCCTATCGTGGTATCCTTTCCCCTGGATGCCTCGGTCATTCTCGCAATCACAGCCTTAAAATTTTCCTCTCTTGCGCCAACGGTCACTCCGTCTATGTTGAAAAGTCCCAGCTTCTGCATATTTGGCAGCAAAAAGTGCGGACTCGCCGCCACACTTCTTAAGGTATTAACGTTGACATCGCCATAGAGCGGCGCATCCTCCATCTCTCCGATGCCAAAGCTGTCCAGTACAATCAAAAAAACGCGTCTCATGCTCCTCCTTCGCGACGTACGCTCCGCCGCTTCCCTCGCGGCGGACTTCGCCTTTCTTCGCGACGAACGCTCACCGGGCAAACAGAGTTTGCCCGGTGTCCGTTGCACTCACATAGTCCTTCCGTCGAATGCTTCCCGGTCTGCAAGCAGCCCGGCCGCTTTCGGCGGAAGGACTGCGTTCGTCGCTTATGCGCTCATTATATCACCTTTTTGTAGGAATTAGTATAGTTATTTCGTCGACTGTGTATGTATCTTTACGTTAATCGTTATGTGTATCATTTTTCATGTCAGTCGACTGTGCTGATGATAATGTTTTCAGGTGTGATGTCGGTTTTTCGGGTTACAATGTCTTCAATCTGGGCACGCATGGCATCGTCCAGGATGCCGGCGTTCACCACAACGTCAACCGCATCTCCGTTGATGCTGACTACAACATCAGAGAAACCCTTTGCCTCCAGAAGAATCTCTGCTGCCGCTTCCTTTTCTGCGATGGCTGTCATCTTTACCATGCTGTCTACCGCTTCCTGCTTCTGTGTGTCGCTCAGTCCCGTGCTGTTGATGATTTCCAGCAGAGTCTCCTTATTTCTCGCTCTTGTCTGCTCCTTCAAAAGCTTCGCCTCGGAGAGCACCGCGATACCGTCTGTCGAGGTAAAGACCGCCTCTCCGGGTATCTCTCCTTCTCCCGGTGTCACCTGTTCGGAATCTGTAGCCGTAAGCTGCAGCTCACCGTCCAGATAGTTTCCCACTTCCTCAGCCTCCAGGTCAGAATCCATGCTTTCTATCTCTGATACGCCTGTTGTCAGCAAATCCTCCTCGGACAAATCCAACAGACCCTCTGCGGTATAATTCCCCGAAATCACACCGTCCGAATCCACCGTACTGTTCTCCTCGTTATAGGTGCTGTTGTCTCCTACCGTGAGATATTCCTCCTCCAAATCCTCCCCTGCAAACTGCAAATATCCAGCAATCGCAATCATAATTGCAAGTGCGGTTATCATAAGCTGATTCTTTTTGATTAGGCTTTTCACTGTAATCTCCCTCTCCTGCGTTTTACTACTTTATTGTATGAGCCCCGAAAAAGATATATGCTACCTCTCCCCCTGTGTTTGGGGCGCCATTTTAACCACCTTTACCTTGTGGGCTTCCACACCGAACAGCGCCTGTGCAATCTCCGTCATTGCCTGATTGACATTTCCTTTCCCTGCGCCCTCCGCCACAATCAGCACTCCCTCTATCTGTGGGGTGAGAGTTTTTACCACATAAGGCTCACTGCTGCTTCCGTCCGTCCTGTAAACCGTGGTGTCTCCCGTCTCCAGCTGATTTATGATTCTGCTGCCTCCCTGTGCGTCATTCTCATTGGTTGCAGAACGGTTTACGGGCTCTTCCTTCTCAAGAACCAGCTCCTCTGATGATTTCAGGGTAATCATCACCCTGACCCTGCCGGCGTCCGCCATGTCCGAGAGAATATCGGTCAGCTTCTGCTCCATTATCTCTGTATATGTCTCCTGTGTAGCTGTCTGTCCGCTTTCCGCGCTCCCGTATTGCTTCTGCGCCTTTTCCTCCTGCAAGACCTCTGCGCCGAAAATTTTTGTCTGCATCTGCTGCCCGACTGCATTCCACGAGTTATCCTCCGTACTTTCTGTTCCTCCTGTCTCCTTCGTGGGAAGGGCAATAATAAACAGAAGCACTCCGGACAGTATCAATACCACCAGATTCTCTTTTCGGAGCAGTTTTTTGATTCCCTTTTGCTCCGCCCATTGACTTATGCTACTTATGCTGCTTTTCATGTGCTCCTCCCGCCGATACCTCTATCTGAACAGACTCTACCTCCCGTACGGTCTGTCCGCCTTCCTTATTCTCGGAATTTTGTGTCTGTTCTTCCTCCAGACCCTCCGTCAGATTTTCTCTCATCTGCTCCTCCTGCATTCTGCGGCGCACCTCCTCAAGCGTCATCTCCTCCAGAAGTCTGTCTGCCTCCTTCGCCTGCTCTCCCGCCTCCTCCAGCTCTTTCTTAAGCCCCTGCACCATGCTGCCGGGCCTTCCGTCTGCTCCCTCTCCTCCCGTAAACAGCCCGCCAAACGGCTGAAACAGCTGAAGCAGTATCATTACGCTTACAATCAGCTTCAGATACTTTTCGTATGCCTCTTTGGGTCTGAAATGTACAATCGCCTGGGCACATATCATAAACACGCCCGTCCGGCAGATTGCCCGAAACAATGCGTCTGCCATTCTCTCACCTGCCTCCCGCCGCTGTCAGCACTGCCACCGAAATTAGAAACAGAACCATTGCCGTTCCTACCGTGCGCAGCAGAAGCATTCCCGCATCGCCCGTTCTGTCGGCACAGGCAGTAATTCTTTTATCGCTGACGATTCCAACAAAAGCGGCAGCCAGCTTCAGCACTCCGGACAATACCGCTATTTTCAGAAGCGGCATCGCACAGAGCAACAGCATCAAAAGCATCACCACCACTCCCACGCTGTTGCGGATAACCATCGCGCTTCCCAGCACCAGCTCCACCACTCCGTCTGCCGCATTGCCCACTCCGGGAATCGCCGCCACCACCTTCTGCAGCCCCGCCGTTCTGGCAGAGTCCAGCACCGGCGTTATCAGTGACTGAAAGACACTGAAGCCCGTCACCACCCCGACCGCTCCCTTCAGCACCCATCTGATGCCCTTCTCCAGCAGCTCAATCAAAAGCCCAAGCTTTTCCTCTGCCCAGATACCGTTTACCACCACCAGCATAACGAAGCTGTAAACCAGCGGGATAATTCCCTGTGCAAGAATCGTCTCCGCGCCATATACGATTAGCAGCATCAGCTGGCAGGCAGCGCCCGCCGTCATTCCCCCTGTGGCCACTCCCACCGTCATCAGATAGGCAGGCATCATAAGTCTGATGAAAAGAATGATATTATCCAACGCCTCTGCTGCCGTCTCTGCCACCCGTCCAAAGCATTTCAGCAGAATGACCGTAAACAGCAGATACATGAAATAAAAGCCGATGTCAGCCACCTGATGCCTGTCAAATATCTCCACAAAATGCGTCATCAGGGAAGAGACAATCCCCAGCACCAGCAGCCATACAAAAATGTTTTTCAGCCCCGTAAGCTGCGCTACAAAGTCCGTTATGGTTCCCGTAAAGAGCTCTGCCAGAGCTCCGAAGACATCACCGCCAATCACCTTGGAAAGCAGCTCGTCCAACGCTATCGTGCGCTCCGGAAACAGGGCTTTGATTCCCTCCTCCAGCCTGTCCAGACCATATTCCTGCCGGATAGCCGACAACTCCATCTCCCCTGCCCCCTTACAAAAAGCTCTGTATCTGCTCTATCACGGCAAACAGCACGGGCAGCCCCACAAAGAGCACTGACAGCTTCCCGAGTATCTCAATCTGTCCCGCAACCGACTGGTATCCGGCGTCCCTGCAGATGCCTGCACTGAATTCGCAGATATAGGTAATTCCCACCACCTTAAGCAAAATACTAAGATACCCTTCTGTCCCCTTCAGATATCCTTTCAGCCTGTCAAACTGTGCAATCACGACCTCCATCTGTCTTAGCGCATAGCAGAAAATCACAATGCCTATTACCATGATAATGATGATTCCGTATTCTGCCCGGCTGCTCTTAAGCTGCACCGCCAGCAGCACTCCCGCCATCCCCAGAAAGGCAACCTTAATAAGCTCCTGCATACCAATCTCCCATGTCGCCTCAGGCGACTCAAATCATTATGAAAAACGCCGCTTTTGCGTTACGTGTGAAGCTTAGAAATTCTTTTCACACTAATCTCCATTCAGAATGAAAACAGTGTCTGTATGGTCTCAAACAGCTCATATATGTACGGGATTACCCAGGTCAGCACCAGTATCAGTCCTGCCAGACTCAGCAGAAAGGCGTGCTCCTCCCGGCCGCTGTGCTTTAATACCTGGCCGAGAATCGTCACAAGGATTCCCACCGCCGCTATCTTGAAAATCAGACTTACTCCCATACTCCCTCGCATTCCGCCAAGGCTGCTGTCTACCACAAAATCAGAATGAGCAGCACTCCGCTCATGGCTCCCAGCCCCAAGGCTATTCTGCCCTTTTCCGCATTCTCCCGCTCCAGTCTTTCCCTTGTCCTTCCCAGCCGTTCCCTGCTTTGTTCCATGGCACGCAGCTGCATTTTTTCATCCCGATACCCGACCGGAGACAAAAACTGAAAGAAATTTTCCTTATCCTCCTCAGACAAAGGCAGCTGATCCATAATTTCACCCAGCTCCCTGGCAAAGACCTCCGGGAAGGCTCTTTCCTCCCCCGTCTGTCCGCATGCTGCCGCCCTCTTCAGCGCAGCCCCAAAAGGAGCTCCCATCTGCTCACCCACCCTGCGACAGCATTCCGGCAGCACCGACCTCCCGTAGCGCACCTCGCTCTCAAACAGCTCCAGCATGTCCAGAAGCTGCTGCAGCGTCTTTTTTCTCACTCTCATTCTTTCCCGGTATAGAATACCCATTCCAAAGCAGCCGCCCATAATCATCACACTCCCGACTATCCTAAGCATCCGGCACTCCGTTCCGAAAACGGTTCACACTCCAGCCTTTCCTCCCGTATCCGCAAGCCTTCTGTCTTCCTCTCAAGCAGCAGGCATCTGTCAAAAAGCTTCCCCCATTCCTGTCCTTCCACGCCAAATCTCCTCTCCGCATCCTTCATACTCTCCCCGTGCACCGTCGCCAGAATTTCACAGCCGCAGGAGGCAGCACTCTTCAGGCAGGCAAATTCCTCCTGACTTCCCAGCTCGTCAATGGCAAGCACCTTTGGACTCATGGAGCGGAGCAGCATCATCATGCCGTACAGCTTCGGACAGGCATCCATCACATCCGTCCGCATACCGATATCCAGCTGCGGAACCCCCAGATGGCAGCCTGCCAGCTCTGACCTCTCATCCACAACCCCTACCGTCCTTCCGCTTCCATAGCGGTTTCCGTCTGAAATCTGTCTTACCATATCCCGCAGAAGCGTCGTCTTTCCGCAGCCCGGCGGAGAGATAATCAGCGTGCTTCTCAGTCTGCCGTTTTGGTACATTCCTTCCATGATGCTGTCTGCCGCTCCCCTGATTTCATGTGCGAGCCTGATATTTAAGGACGAGATATTTTTCAGGGTATGCACCCTGCCGTCCTCACCGCATACTGCCTGCCCCGACACTCCAATCCGGTGTCCTCCCTCCGAGGTGATGTACCCCTGACGCAGCTCCTCCTCATAGGCATAGACCGAATACCGACAGATATGCTGCAGCAGCCTCTCCAGCTCCTCCGGGGGTATCCTGACACCCTCCATGGGCTTCTCCGTAAAGTGACCATCCTTTTTTAAGAAAAGCTCTTTTCCCCCGCACTGTACCAAGACAGGCTGCATGACTCTCAGCCGGATTTCCTGTATCCTCTGCTGCTGTCCGGCAGTATATTCCCAGAAGCCTCTGGTATCTGCGGGAAAAAGCTGAAGCAATGTTCTTTCCACCTGCATGTCCTCCTCTCTCCAATATATGAGCCTCCGGAGAAGATATTCCAATTTTCTTTACGCTTTCTTACCCCGTCCGCCCCGCCTTTCCGCTTGTGCCCTTACACAAAAAAGCCGCTCACTTTTCAAAAGTGAACGGCTTTTTCAATCCTCTCAATAAAACTAATTAACTGTTTCCTCCAGCTTTCCCGTATAGACATTGTGATACAGGCGGTAATACCCGCCTCCCAGCCGCTGTACCTGCAGCTGAATGGCAAAGTCCTCTGCCTTCAGCTTCTCTAAAACGGCTTCCACATACCCCTTCCGATAGCTTCCGTCGGAGTATGCCTTCTCCACCGTGCTCCACAGCTCCTCCGGCACTACATTCTGAAACTGCACCTGTCCTGCGCCCTTCTTTACCAGCTGCTCCTCACAGTTTTTATAGTATTCAGCCATGGTCTCCATGATTTCCTCATCACTGACCCCTGCTTCCTTCTTATCCGCGTCCTTATCGCCATCACCCTTATTTCCATTCGGCTTTCCCGTCCATGTCATCGGTGTAGGCTTCGGCGTGGCGGCTGCGCTGTCTCCGCTTAGTCCGCTCCCTGTCTGCGTTCCCCCGCAGGCCGGAAGGTACACGGAAAGTCCCGTCCGCATATGTGTTTTGGCAAACTCTGCATCCGTCCTGTTAAAGTAATCCTGTGTTGCCGGCTCTGTATCGTCCCATGTGACATCCACATTCCGACAGACACCATCCAGCTTCACGATGTTCCATGCATGGTTCTGACCCGAATATCCCGTACAATAGTAGCAGGGGATTCCCAGCTGCTGCAGCAGATACTGAAAGGCTCTCGCATATCCGGCGCAAACGCTCTCTCCCTCCACCAGAGCACTGTAGGCGCTCTGCCCCAGCTCGGCGGAAGCATTATACTTCACCAGCCGCAGCAGCACGTCATGCACATACTGCTCCTTCTCCAGGTCTGATGAAAGAGTCCCCGCCACGGAGAGGATGTCCTCCGCGCTGCTCTCCCATTTCGCCCTTGCATTTTCCAGTCTGTCCGCCGTATCGTTGTACTTCAGCACAATCTCGACGCATCTTCCGTTTCCGGCGTATTTGCAGGTGTAGCCCGTCTCCAGCCAGAACAGCTCCGGGTGGTCATTACACACGGCCTCAAACACACTCTTAAGACTGTTGACATCCACCTCAGCCACCGGTGCAAAGGATGTCAGCAGCTCACACGCATTGGCATATATTTGCAGATAAACAGGCTTAAGCTGCTCGGACAGCATCCCGTAATACGGATACAGCTCCTCCGAAAAGCTTAAATCGCTCCCCGTATTTCCGACGGAGAGAATGCTGCTTAGATTATCAGCCTCCTCTCCGGCAAGCTCCTCCCGCCTGTCCGTCACAGGCTGATAGCCCGCAAGTCCTTCCACAGCCTTCGGTGCTTCAACGGAATCATTCTCCGGCACCACATAGCTGTCAGCGCCCTCCTGTCTCCAGTCCGGGCGAAGTCCTGCGACTGACTGCACATCGCCCGCAGTCTCAGGCTGCAGCTGCCCTACCCTCTCAGCCAGCGCCGCCGTCAGCTTCGGATTCGTCGCGCAGATTAGCACAGCGACACAGCACAGAACCAGAATTGCCGCTATCGAATACAAAATCCCCTTGATTACTTTCATCCTGTCTGACCTCTTTCGTCTCTATTTCTTATGCTGCTTCGACTCCCAGTCCCGGATACACAGCACAATTTTTTCCCTTGAGGTCGGCTTCAAAAGGTATGCTGCCGGATTTAGCGAAAGCACTGCCTCAATGTACTTCCGCTCCGCCATTCCCGTCAGAAATACCACAGGTATCCCCCGAAGCTCCTCCTCCGAACGTATCATTTCCAGAGTCATCCTGCCGTCGCACACCGGCATCTCATAATCCAGAAAAATCATATCAGGCTTACACTTTCCCAGAAACGTCATCGCCTGCGCGCCGGAGGCAGCCACGGACACCTTATAGTCCTCCTCCAGCATTTTTCGGATTCTGCGCAGCTCCATCACATCATCGTCCACAAAAAGCAGATGCAGCTTCTCATCCTTTTCCTCATTCGCCGCGTTGACAATCCCGTTGTAGTCCAGCATCAGCTTATCGCAGATTAGCTCTAACAGTGCTGAATTGCTGGTGGGACGAATCAGTGTAAAAAACTGATCCTCCAGATAATAGTCCTTGTACTTAGCCAGCTCCGCCTCCGTTCCTATTACCACCGTGGGAATATCCGCGTAATGGATGCCGATATTGTTAAACAGATTCTTCTCATTCTCCGTAAATCCGGTCAGGCATATCAGTATCAGCGGCGGATTGCACATCTTTATCATGCTCTTTACCACTTCCACATTCTCCGAGCAAATCTGTATCTGAAAAAATCGGCTGAGATAGTCATTGATGTCCTTTGCTATACCGTTTATCTTGGTAATAAACAATATCTTCTTCATCCTTCGTCTCCCTTCTCTTGCCCGGTCAGCCTCTCTATCAGTCCTCCTGCGACCAGCGCTGCCTGCTCCGCATCCATAACCTTAATGCAGCTTAACAGCCTCTCAACCTCCTCTGTCAGGGCAGCCTCATAGCGGTACTCCCGCAGCTTTTCTGCCAGCATATCAGCCGTATCCATATCCATGGTAAGCATACTGACGCGAATCATTTCCAGCCATGCCAAAAATTCTCCCTTATCCGTCAGAAGCGGCTTCTCCTCCTTTTTCACCGAAAACAGCACCGACAGACGCTGCCTGTAAAGCTCCAGCTCCTCCATCAGAACAGGCATCAGCTTATGCAGCCTCTCGAGGTTTTCCTCCCTGGCCGCGTTCTCTAAAAGCCTCGCCTGCTCCGAGACGGATAAAATGCCCACCAGTGCCGCGTTGCTCTTAAGACTGTGAACGCGGATTCTAAACTGGCTGCACGACTCCGGCTCCTCAATGTGGGAATAGAAAAGCTGCAAATCCTGCTTCGTCTGGTCTATGGACTCATAGAATACCTTCATCGCATCCATAATCATGCTCTCATCCTTTGTGAAGAGTCCGGCATACTGATAATTGACTCCTTCAATATCAGGCAGAAGCGCCTCGCTGCGGTTGTCGCCGTAGCGCTGCTGCGTTCCCTCCTCCAGCAGTGCTGCCGGCAACAGCTTCTGCAGCATCCGCTCCAGCTTGTAGGGCACAATGGGCTTCTTCAAAAAGCCGTCAAAGCCCTCCGACAGATATTTTTCCTTTGCACCCTCCACTGCATTTGCCGTCAGAATCACAACAGGCGTAGTGCTGCAAAGGTTTTCTTCTCCCTCCCGCAGGCAGTGAAAGGTTTCCACTCCGTCCATGTCAGGCATCATGTGATCCATGAAAATCACATGGAAGAACTGCTCCTTTACCTTTTTCAGGCATTCCTTTCCGCTTTCCGCCTCTTCAATCTGTACTCCCGTCTCCTTCAGTAGTGCTCTGAATACCTTCCTGTTCATGGGGTTGTCATCCACCACCAGAACCCGCGCCTGACTCGCCGAAAAGGATGCCTGATACTTATACTCCCTGTCCTTTCTTCTGAGATAATCCTCTATGTTGCCGATTGGCTCGGCATCGACAATCTTCTGCTTTAGTTCAAAGGAAAATACGGAGCCTTCCCCGTAGGTGCTCTCCACCTCCAGCCTGCTGCCCATCATGTGCAGAAGCTCATTGGTAATGTTGATTCCAAGCCCCGTGCCCTCTATATTCCTGTTACGTTTCTCCTCGATTCTCTCAAATGCCTCGAAGAGCTTTTCCCTGTCTTCCTCGCGGATACCTATTCCCGTGTCGGCAACCTCCACGCGAAGATACAGGCTGTCTCCCTCCTGCCTGCCGTTTACCCGAAAGGTAACCGTTCCCTCATGTGTATATTTCACCGCATTTGTGAGGAGATTCGTAATCACCTGACGCAGTCTTCCGCCGTCTCCGTAAAGTGTCGTGGGAAGCCCCGGCCAGATGTCCAGCTTTAGCTCCAGATTTTTCTTTTCCGCCGTCTCCGACACGCTGTTTACCAGCTCCCGGATCACCTTTGTAATCTCATATTCCGCAGAAATTATCGTCATTTTCCCGGACTCTATCTTAGATAAATCCAGAATGTCATTCACCAGTCCCAGCAGAGACTGCGTCGCCGCCTGAATATCCGCAGCGTAGCCTCTTACCGCCTCCTCGCGGCTCTCGCGCAGAATCATCTCATCCATACCCGCTATCACATGGATGGGTGTTCTGATTTCATGAGACATTCGCGCCAGAAAGGAGGATTTCGCCTCATTCGCCTCATCCGCCCGCTTCTTCTCCTTCTGCAGCTGCTCAATCAGCAGGACGTCCGGTGACTCCACCGTCAGGAAAAATGCCAGATTCACCAGTATAAAGCCTATACTGGTGAGGTAGAGATACGGATGCGTCACGCCGTAGATGCCGATGACGAACAGGCTTCCCAGCGACAGGATAATCGGGTAGCGCTTCTTTCTGTTAATGGTTTTCCAGTAACGTATCAGATAGTAGCCGCACAGGATAAGATACACATACAATGTCAGATAGACCAGCACTGCCGATGCGCCGAAGGAATAGTTGCCCCTCTCATCCTCCACATAGGTAATCGGTGCCACAATCAGCAAAAGTACGACCAGCACCGCCATCCTTTGGTTTGGCGTCTTCTCCTCATCAATCAGCTGAATGACGTAGTTTGCGGACAGATAGGCAAAAATCACAGCGCTGCACATAAAAACCTTATGTGCAGCAAAATTTACGGCATTCGGCACCGTGTCCATATGGTTTACCGTGTACACCGTCAGCATGTCAAACACCATATAGACGGCAGATGTCACAAGAATCCTTGAAAACACCACGTGGTTTCTGGTCTTCTCACGCTTCGTGGAAAAGTAAACCAGCATGATAAATAACAGCGTAAAGAGCTCACCTATTTGCAGCTTTATCATAATCTGTCTTCCTTGTTGTTTTTATTTAGAAAGGCAATATAGTCCTGCTCTGGCAGCGGTCTTGAGAAGTAATAGCCCTGCAGATACTCCACTCCCTTTTCAATCAGGTAATCCGCCTGCTCCCTTGTTTCCACTCCCTCAGCCACAATGGAAAGCCCCAGCTTCTTTATCATGGTGATGCAGCCCTCGAGAATAACAACTGCCTTCTCGGCGTTCTCGCCGAAGCAGGGCCAAATCAGGCTCTTATCCAGCTTTATAAGCTCAAACCTTCTCTCCGCCATCTGGGAGAAGTTGGAATAGCCTGTTCCGAAATCATCCATGGAGAAGTGAAAGCCTACCTTTCGCAGCTTCAGCATATTATGGAAGAGGTTATTCTCCACCTCCACTGCCGCTGTCTCGGTTATCTCCAGATTGATAAACTCCGGGGCGATTTCATACTTTTTCATGTAGCCCATCAGCACATCCGAAAGCTTTTCGTTTGCAATCTGAATACCGGAAACATTTACCTCGACATACTCCACCCCGAGCTCCCACAGCCTGTTTCCCGAAATTGCCTTACATACCTTTTCAAACACGATGTTTCCCAGCTCTTCAATCATCCCGCGCTCCTCCGCAACGGGAATAAACACCTCGGGAGATATATAACCAAGCGTAGCCGTATCCTTCAGGCGCACCAGCGCCTCAGCCGATGCAAAGCACCCGGTTTCGGATGAAAAAATCGGCTGGAAGTACACCTCGAAGCCGTCGTTTGCAACCGCCTCCCTCACTACCTGTTCCACCCTGACCCGGTAGTTCTTTTTTTCGATAAACTCACGGTCGGCAATCACAACGCCCTCCAGCTGCTGCCTTTTCCCCTTATGTCCGACATATTCCACGGTCTCCATAATCTCCTCCACCGTGGCGACGTACTCCGGGCATTCCAGCACCGTCATAAAAAAGCTCAGCTGCGTCGTGCTTCCTCCATCCGTCTTATAGACAAGCCCCTTCTGATTCCGGAGGCAGCTTGAATTGTTCTGCAGCGCTTCGAGCATTACATCCTCTGATTCCAGTATCATACAGAGAACATTATTCTCCGGACGGTAAAGCCTGCCTCTGCACAGCCCCTGCATATATCCGGCAGCCGCCTTCATTGCAGCGGGAAGCTCTCTCAGCCGGACCGCCTTCTGCAGGATACCTGCATCCGACAGCACCAGGGTAAGAATATAGATGGTTTCCTTTCTTCTCTCATGCTCTGCCAGTACCTGCTTCATGGCATAACCGCTGAAAACATCCTCCAGCTCGCCGTCCTGCATCTCCCTCGGATTCTCGAAGGAAATGTATACAAACTGCACCATCAGCACCGATGCCATGGAAGAAAGCAGGAACGCGGGGAAGAAATACTGAAACAGAGCCACCCCCGACCAGCAGGCAATACCGTAATACAGATTCCTCTTTGCCTTGCCGGAAAAGCTCCCGCTCCGCCTTTCAATACACAGAATCGTCAGCAGCAGGTAAATAACCACAGAGACGTAAATCGTCATCGCCATGGGACCATAGGAATAGCTGCCCTGCTCACTGATATGATAATCCAGTCGTCCGAATACAACCATGGCAACCGAGACGACGGCAGGGAGCAGCCTTACACACCATTCCCACACTCCGTACTTTTTCTTTCTGCGCGATTTTATGTCCACATAGAGAAAGAGAAACAGCACCATCAAATCCATCGAGCCGATAAAAAGCTGATGCGTAAAGCGCAAAAGCACCATGGAAATCTCCCCGTAATGCTCCAGGGCATAAAGTGTGGAGAACTCTGCCAGATTATTGAAAAATGCCAGCAACAGAAATCCCGTAAAGATTTTTGTCGACAGAAGCGGCATCCGCTCATTTTGGAAATAACTGAACAGTATTGACAACAGTATGGCTAACGCCATCACCTGAACTCCGTACTCCATCCTTTTTTCCCCCTCTGTTCCTACTCGTCTCAGCCTTTGTTTTTCGGACAGCTTCTGCCTTCATTTTACTGCTTCTCTTCTTCATTCGTCAATACGCCATTCTGATTCACGGCGTTTTTGCGCTTCTTTCCAAAATGCCTGATAAGCAGGAGCAAAAGCAGATACAGAAACAACACGCACGACAGAAGCAGCACCGCCTTCATGGCAAGCTCCTGATATCCAAGATACCTCTCAGCCTTTTCCAGGGATTCGCGCACCAGCTCCACATACTCCCTGCTGTTATTAAAGCGGTACAGGAAAACATATGCCGCGATGGCAGCCGCGTCCAGTCCCCCCACGAAGACGGCAAACGTGATTGCAAAGCCATGAAGCCCCATGCCGCGCCGTGCCTGTCCTGCCTCTTCGGTTCTGCGGACAAAGATAAGCGTATAGAGGATGATTACCACGCTGACGCCCAACGCAATCAGCAGGGGCTTCCAGCCAATTCCCGTGCCCGCTGCCGAGCCGTTCTTTTCGTACAAAAGCTGCATGGTTCTGGAATTCCTAAGACCCGAGGGACTTTCTGCCAGTACGGTGACACTGTTTATTCCCTCGGCGAGCGTCACCGTATGGGAAAAGGCTCCGTCCTCCTGTAACACAACCTCCTCATCATTTACAGAAAGCTTTGCCGCATTTTTCACCCTGCCCGAAATTATGGCACCCGCCTGTCTGAAGGTCATCCCGTCATAGTCCTCGTAAATGGTCAGCACGGGCGGCATATTGTCTCTGTACACAGCAGCGCTTATGCAGTAGGTCACTCCGTTTCTTCCCTGAAAGGAAGCCTCCACACTGTTGCTTCCCTCCTGTAGGGGAAAATAGATCGTCCCCGCATCCTGAACGGAATATGTCCCACTCTGCCCGTTGACCGTCACTTGCAGCTGCGTCGGCTCTGCCGTCCTGTACGCCAGCTCCAGCTGCGCTGCCGACGTCTGCTCTTCCGTCACCAATTCAAGCAGCTCCTCCTGCAGATCTATTTCCTTTGCCACCGCCGCCGAGAGAATATCGTTCCATCTGTAGTACAGCTCAACGGTCAGTGTTTCTGCCTCCGCAGGATAATAGAATACACTCTCCTGATTCCTGGTGTTCTCCGTGTAGATAGGATTTTCCGCATCCATGTCTGCCGTTGCAATCAGATAATATTCTGTCGACCAGTTTTTTGAAAATTCCGCCCAGTTCACCCGACAGCTGCCCGCACGACTGTCAATCTGCACGGCAAAATCCTCCATTCTGTCCGGCGTGCCGGGATTGGCATAGGCAAATGGCTCACTCAGCATACTGTCATACATCTCCAGCCCGTCAACAGCCGTAACCTCCAGAAGAAACCGATAGTCCTCATAGTCAGACAGTGCAAGCGAAACGGTTATCTGCGTCGGCGTCTTGGTGTATGCGCTTCCTGATGCCACCTCTTTCCCGGCACTCGTATCCTCTCCCGCGATTACCGTAATCCGATAGCGATAGCTGATTTGCTCGTTCTCTCCCATGCCGACATCAAAGGAAAGCTCTGCCTTCCCCTCCTCAACACCAAGCACCTCGAAGGAGCGGATGCAGAGGCCGTCCACCGCATCCACGATACTGTAATCCACAAACTCATTGTTCTTTTTGTCACAGCGGACAGACCAGACCCCCGGCTCTGCCTCGGGAATTTTATAGGTGCTCCAGCCCTCTCCGTGGGCGGTAAGAAGCTCCGTCTCTTCCGAAGCTCCCTCCGCATATTCTCTGCCGGAGGGTGCAAGCAGGGTAATCTGCGGTTTTTCACCTTCATAGGTAAACATAACCGTCAAATCCTGCCTGGTCTCCAGTCTGACCAGCTCCATCTCCACAAGCTGCTTATTCTCCGCGCCCTGCAGCGCCGCGGCAGACACGCGTCCCCTAACCGCAAGACACAGAGCCAGCGCCAGCAGCAGCCACAGTCTTCCCCTCATCCCGCATTTTTCTTTTCCTGCCTTACAATCTGCCATTTTTGTCACCTGTTTTTCCGTTCTTATCTATATAGTAATACAATTTCTTGTTGGTACCGAACATATCCTGATAGGAAAGCGCCAGCGTAAACTGCGGGTCACCTGCCTCCGTAAAGTAAATTCCCGTCAGAACCGTTCCTGATTTGTCAAAGGACTTCGAGAAAACCCACCATTTCACGTCAAGCTCTGCCACGCCCTTATATTCTATTCCCATAAAGCGGTTATTTCCCGTCAGCGTTCCGGTTCCGGAGATATCAATGTGGCAGTTGGAAATATCCCACATAAAGCCCTGCGTCATGGCGCTTGTAAAGCCTACCACCTCCCGCTCCTTCAGTCCCAGAAGCACGTTGGTGAATTCGTAATGCCCCATTGTAAAGTCAGACTTTGCCAGCGTAAACTCATCGAAAATCTTCATTTCCGCACTGGTGCTGATGGTAAACGGATTCCAGCGGAATTTAAAGGTTGCATCCTCTAAAGATGCAATACTCATATCTCCCACATACTTCTTCAGCTTCGGGAAGTAAGCCCCGACCTTCGCCACGGCAATATCCAGCTGTCCCACCAGCGTGACATTTCCAAAGCTTCTGTTTTTCACTGCCTCCGCGATGTCCTCCGCTCCGATTCTCGCCTTGCTGAAGGTAACCGGAACCTCTCCTATCATAATGGACTTGTCCTTGTCTATGGTCAGCAGGAAGCTGTCCGGAGTAAAGCCGTCAAGGCTGAGCTCCGCTCCCAGCCCGAAATCCAGAAACGCAATCTTTATCATCCCGCCAAAGCTGTATTTGTGCTTGAGCGTATCAATGGAGAGCTTCAGCTTATTCAAGTCCAGATAAACCGGCGCATTGAATACATTAAACTGCCGGTAATTTTCCCTCTCATCCTTGCCATCGAATTTCAGAACCATTCCCAGCTTCCTGTCCGTCACGACGGCAGCTCCCTCCAGCTCAAAGGAAAACGGATTCTTAAAGTCAAGCGCCGCAAAGACAGCATCCTGGAACGGCAGAATCGTGGTTCCCTGCGTATATTCCAGCCGGATGTTATCCGGATAGAGCTTTATGACGGGTGACGACAGATACACCAGATTACAGATTTCCAGCGAAGCCGTCCGAATGGAATCCACCCTGTAAGTGTCATAGTCATACCTGTTTTCCATGTCATTATACAGGCTGAAGGTTCCCAGCGCAGGCATCTTAAATACAGTGCCCCTTTGTGCAAAAAACGCTGCGACACCCTCTGCCGTGGAAGAGTCAAACATCACATAAGAGCCGTTATTGTCCGTTACGGTTATCTGCCCGTCCGTCTTAAGGTTTCCATCCAGTACGACCTCCCCGTAAAATACCAGCCAGCCGTTCATCGTCACATTTCCCGACAGCACCGTCCTGCTGCCGCTTATCTTTTTATCCTGTGAGGTAAACGAATACGAACCATATTTGGTGACCTGCGTTGACTTGTCCGAGTACATCGTAAAGCCGTTTTCTATATACGCTGATTTATCATTTACGGTAATCTTCAAATCATAATTGCCCACTGCCACGGCTGCCGGAATCACCACACTATAGGTATTTTCATCCAGATATTCCAGCTGCGCCTCATACTCCATATCACCAACAAGCTTCATGGACGCGGACATATTCTCCGCAAACCCTTCCCCGAACAGCTTCGCGCTGATATTTTCCCGGCTCTTGCAGGCACTGCGGATGTTCAGCCCTGAAACGGACAGCTCACCCGCCTGCAGGCCGCCTTCCTCCTCTTTTTCAGTGCCCTCCGCCGCAAAGAGACTGTATTCCCTGCAATCAAAGGCGTTATCCTCCCGTACCCTCACCTCAAGCTGCCTGTGGGAGGTGCGAAGTGTATCCTTCGCCTTGAAGGTAAGAAGATACTGGTTATTCACCTGTCCCTGCAGCATCTCATAAAAGGCACTGAGGCTGCCGCTGTCCGACACATAGACAAACTCACCGTTTCCGCTTTCTGCCAGCTTCTCCAGATAAGCCGTGTCCACCTCTCCCAGTCCTACCGTGTAGACGGTAATCCCCTTTTGGTCGGCAAGCGAGCCGATTTCCTCTCGCATTGTTTTCTCATCCCGCGCCGAGCCGTCCTGACCGTCTGTCATGATGATGATGACATCATTGCTCTTTAAGGTGGTTTCAAAGCCCTGCATACATTCGTACAGCACGCTATACAGGCAGGTTCCCCCTCCTGCACTCATACTGTCTGCGAAAGCAGTCAGCTCGGATTCTTTCGACGAAAAGCCGGTAGTACCCCTCACGCTGTCCGCGAAGCTGACAATGTTAATTTTTTCGGATTTTCCCATGTTCTGCACATAGGCATTCACCGCCGCGCGCAAATCCTCAATGCAGATGTTCATGCTCCCCGAGACATCACAGATGAGCATTGTCCTCTGGGAATCATACTCTATCTTTTCTATTTCAAAATCCGTTATGTCTGTTCCGCAGTCGCTCACCGAGAGAATTTCCTTCAGCCTTCTGCTGTCCGTGGCATATTTTCCGGAGATTGTCACACTCGCCCGAACCGTCTCGAAATCCGATACGTCAATCTGCCCGATGGTTACACTGCTCTTGATTTCACTGACATGATCCGTCAGAAGCTGCGCGTACTGTTTTTCAAAGCCGTCCTGTCCTGCGTCGTCCCTGCCTGCGGTCTGCTCTGTAGTCTTTCCGCCTGTCGTCTCCGGCATCAGTCCATAGCTGTCCGTCGGCACGGAATGCTCGATTGCCTGCTGCACATACATGCCGACATTCCTGATTTCTCCCGCATCCTGACTATTGATAATGGCCTCCAGTCCGCACATTGCCTGCGAGTACTCATAGTCCCCGCTGTTCCTTCCCGTCGTCACCGCTTCAGAAAAATACGACTTTGAGCGGGATTCATTCTCGTAAAAATATTCTATTTCAGAGACAGCAAGCTGCAGCTTGGATTCCTCCCCGCTCCCCTCCTCTATGCAGCTCACCAGCTGTTCCTTTATGACATACAGCGCCGGTGCCTTCTCCGCCCTTTTCATGCCGTCGCACATCGCCTCTAATTTCAGACCCTCATCCGGCGTCAGCTCATCCTCGTACTTCTCCAGCACACGCTCCAGCTGCTTTGTCACCTCTTCAAGCCCGTCGCCGTAGCCTGCCGTAAGCTCATCCGCAAAGTCTTTCTCTTTCAGATGCCCCTCCATGTACAGCTTTGATACTACCAGAAGCTCCTCCTCGGTGGCATTTTCACCCAGGTTCTTCGCCAGTGCCCCGTAATCGCCCTGCATCAGGGCTGTCCGCCTTCTTGTCTGCGCCGTCAGCGCTGCCGTCTCCAGCTCAGGGGTTTCCTTCAGTGCGTCCTCAAAGTCATCCGCATACTCCTCCAGAATCTCCAGCTCCGCCGCACTCAGACTGCCCTCCGGATTGCTGCGATTCTCAGACAGCCGGCTCACACCCGCTGCCGCCTCCAGATAATCCTCGTATCGGGCAATGTCATAGTCTTCCTCGATATGCTCCAAAAGGAGCTCCTCCAGCTGCCCGTCCGTAATCTGCAGTGCCTCCTTCTGCTGCGCTATGTACTCATCGGTATAACCGTAATCCGCCGGATTCAGCCCCTGCTCTTCCAGATAGGAAAGCACGGGCAGGCAGGAGGCATCCGCATACACAAGCTTTTCCAGCGTTATAAGCTCCTCCTCAAACTCCTCTCCTGCCTTCTTTTTAAATGCATCAGCCTGCGCCAGACGCGCATAAATTCCATATGCCTCCGCATAATTTCCAGCCAGCGCCTTACCCTTTGCCACCAGATAGCTGCATGTATCGTCATAGCCGTAGCAGGCGCTGTACTCCTCTACCGCCTGCAGCGCCTCCTCGCACTCGCCCGCTGCCAGCAGGGCATTACTGTAAGCAACCAGCTTCTTTGCGGACATCGTCCTTGGCTGACTCGGAGTCTCTGCCTGCCGCAGAATCCCCATCGCAATCAGCCCGCCGCACAGCAGGGTAAGCACCGCTGCTGACACCACTCTCCGAAGCCGGAATGCCCGGCGCTTTATCATTATCAGCCAGACTGCCACAGTCGAGGCAATCAGACCTATTCCCGTCTGCAAAAATATATTCATGGTTGTATGTTCCTTCCTGTGTCCATATAGAGTCATTATACACTATATTCCGACTTTTGCGTATCTTTTTTATCACGTCCGATAGCGTAACCTTACTGTCAGTTGGAGAGTCGCAGAGAGTTCCTGCTTTAGATTTGTCCAGACCT
>CAYZAU010000031.1:0-19824 GCA_964475665.1 uncultured Acetatifactor sp.
AACCTTCACTTGGAATTTTCAGGGTTGCATTACTGTTTATTTGTCAAGGTACAATCCGTTGTCTCAGCGACAGCTTATTTACAATAGCACACTGTTTTCGCTTTGTCAACAACTTTTTCATCTTTCTGAGAAGTATCTGTCTGCTTCCCCCGTCACTGCGCTTGTTCCGCAGCGACGAAATTGAGTATAGCATCCTGATTTCGACTTGTCAACACTAAAATTACATTTTTTTGCAATTTTTTGTACAATTATCTTTATCAGCAAAAAACGCCCTGTTTTTGGGCGTTTTAAAGTCTCTCATCATTTATTGGCATACGTTTTTAACGCTTTGCCGTCTTAAAGAAGCCGAATTGTATAGGTTTTTAACTCATTTTTCAGTTCAAGCACCACTGAGCTGATATTTTCCAGCACCTGCTCGCTTGCCTCTACCATCAGAACCAGCTCCCTGCCCTCACCCGGCTGAAATGTTCCCGCGTACGTTGACATATCCTCCAGCAGCACCGTAGTAAGCGCTCTTTCTGTATCAGCATCGTTCAGTGTCACATAAAAGCTGCAGCTCCCCGTCATAGTATCCACGTTGGCAGCCAGTCCCGAATCGTTTGTCAGCAAAAACCGCAGCACCAGAAGCTCATTCCCCTCCGTCGCCGTCAGTACAAAATAGTTATCCGTTCCTTCATTGGGATATTTCTCACACACCTCCCATCCCTGAAAGGTTACAGTCATACCCTCCGGCAGTCCCATGACCTCCTCCATGCTGTAAGCATTTTTTCTCTCTGTCTGACTGATAATCGGGATATCCTCTGTCGGCTTCATCTTCATCGGCTCTGTATCCTGTATCGGAACAGATACCACCGGGGTCTCCTCTTCCAGCAGGGAAATATCCACCAGACGGCTTCTGTTTGCCGCATCATATTTCATCAGGGTAAGCGCCGCATACTCCCCAACCTTCTGCAGCTCTGCCTGATTCATTTCCGGAATTGCGTTTTCTCCGCACGCCGAAAGTCCTGCTAATGTTGAAATTGCCAAAATAAGAGCCAGCCCTTTTTTTCTTGTCATCGTCATGTGCTTTCCTCGCCCGACATACTGTCGTTTTGACTAAAACCATCCTTACAGACTATTATACCAATTCTGTCAAATAAAGCAACTCTGACAGTGGCAAAATTTTCCTGTCCGAAATTTCCGGAATTTTCCTGTCTGGCTTTTCCCTACTGTCTGTAAACCGCGTACTTTTCCGCATCTGCCGGATGGCAATCCGTCTCCAGCCTGATTCCCTCTTCGCAGTACTCCACACTCTCTACTGTAGAATTTTCCATAAAATGGGAAAAAATACCGCCCTCATTATATGGAATCAGAAAGCTTGCCCGCACACGTCCCGCATACACAGTCTCCTGAATCATTTCTGCCAGCTCCCCGATGCCGCAGCCGGAGGATGCCGCCATATAAATCTGATTATTCTTCCTTTTCGGCAGTCCCTCCAGCTGACACAAATCAGCTTTATTATAGACAATCAGCTGCGGAATGCTGCCGGCGTCCAGCTCGCGCAGTGTCTCTTCCGTAACCTCCATCTGCATCCGGTAATGCTCATCCGAAAAATCCACCACCTGCACCAGCAAATCCGCATACCGCACCTCCTCCAGTGTCGACTGAAACGCCTTCACCAGCCCATGAGGCAGCTTATGAATAAATCCCACTGTATCCGACAGAAAGAAGGGCTTGTGATTCCCGGTATCAATACTGCGCACAGCCGTATCCAGCGTCGCAAAGAGCATATCCTTTTCCAGAACGCCCTTCTCTTCTCCTTCTCCGTACCGTTCTACCATCCGATTCATAATGGTTGATTTCCCTGCATTGGTATAGCCCACCAGCGCTACCTTTGGGATTCGCGAGCTGCTTCTCTGCTTTCGCATGGTTTCGCGCGTCTTTGATACTGCCGTCAGTTCACGCTTCAGTTCACTGATTCTGTGCTCTATCCTTCTGCGGTCCAGCTCCAGCGCCGTCTCACCGGCACCCTTATTGCTCATGCTGCCGCCTGTTCCGCCCTGCCTGCTCAGATTTTCCCTCATTCCTACGAGACGCGGCAACAGATATTGCAGCTTTGCCGTTTCGACCTGCAGCTTTGCCTCTCCCGTCCGCGCCCGGATTGCAAAAATGTCCAGAATCAGATTTGTCCGATCAAGAATTGGCAGCTCCAGTTCTTTGGCAAGATTCCTAATCTGACTGGGCGAAAGTGTATTGTCAAACACAATCTCCTCCGCCTCACACTGCCCGGCAAATTCCCTCACCTCTCTGACCTTTCCTGTTCCGATATAGAAAGCCTTATTAGGGGTCTCCATATTCTGCACAATCACTCCTGCCACTGTCTTATATGCCGCTTCTGCAAGGCTTTTCAGCTCCTCCATCGAATGCTCAAAGTCCTGCTCCTCGCCGGTGTCGACACCGACAAGTAATACCCGCGTATTAACGTTTTTCTCGTCCCTCATACTTCTCCCTGTCGTATCTGTCCCTGAACCGTTTCCAATTCAAACCAGAACTGCACGCCGTTTTTGAAATTTTGCACACCGTATTCACGATTCATGGAATCCATAATAATCTTCACGATGGACAACCCCACCCCGCTGCCGCCATATTCTCTCGTGCGCGCCTTGTCCACCTTGTAAAACTTCTCCCAGATATGCGGCAGTGCCTCCTCCGGGATGGCTTTCCCCGTGTTAAACACGGAAACTCTTATTTTCCCCTCTCTCTGCTCCAGCGAGACAACGATATTCTTATCCCCCTCACAATGATTCACTGCATTGGAAAAATAGTTTGCAAAGACCTCCTCAGTCTTGTACTCGTCTGCCCAGACATATATGGGAGGATATTTTTCCACTCTCACCTGAATCCCGTTTTGCTTTGTAATAATCTCCGACGCCTGAATGTAATTGCTTATCAGCTCGGTTATGTCAAACCGTTCCATCTCCACGATATCGTTTCCGAATTCCAGCTGGTTTAACGTCAGCAGCTTCTGCACCATGCGATTCATTTTTGCCGCCTCGTCCATGATAACCTCGCAGTAAAAATTCCTGCTTTCTTCGTCCTCCCCGATTCCTTCACAGAGTCCTTCCGCATATCCCTGAATCAGGGCAATGGGCGTTTTAAGCTCATGAGATACGTTGGCAATGAACTCTTTACGCATCTCATCAATCTCTTCCTTTCGCTCAATGTCCTTCTGCAGCTCATTATTCGCCGTTTTCAGCTCTGAGATTGCCTCCTCGAGAGAGGCTGACAGCTTATTGATATTTTCTCCCAGAAGTCCTATCTCATTCCGGCTTGTTCCTCTGTATTTCGCTTCAAAGTCAAGCCGTACCATCTGCTCTGAAATATGGTTCAGCTCCAGAATAGGCTTTGTCATCTTCTTTGACACGAACCAGATAATAACTCCGCCTGCCGCCGCCCCTATAATACCCACATACGCAAAAAAACGGTTTGCCACCTTCACGCTTTCCCGAATACTCTCTAACGGTGTCCGTAAAATAAACGAAATACCGGAGCTGAGCCTGCCGTACATCACCAGGAACTCATCCTCGCCCAGCTGTATCATATGGATGCTGTAGTCTTTCCCCTCACGGATTATCTTCACCGGCGGCTGCTGAAAGCCAAAGATATAACCTATCAGCTGATTTTCCAGCTCCCTGCCGCCGTTGACTGACTCATACTTCATCTGTGAATTGGCATCCATAATGCAGACGGTAATATTGGCGATACTGCACACATTGTTAAGCTGCTCGGAAAACTCGTCTGTTCCGTAGGCATCACTGTTTGCCGCCTGACTGATGGTCTCGTAAGCATCGCAAATAATCTCCGTCTTGCTTCGGACGTAGTATTCCTCCAGAAAAATATTATTGATGAGCCAGCACATCAGGATGGTGCCTGCCATCAGCCCTATGAAAATCAGCGCAAATTGTCTCTTAATGGAATGCCTGATCATGCGGTTCATTCCTCCAGCTTATACCCCATTCCCCAGATTGTCTTTATCAGGTCACCCTTCTCGCCCATTTTACTGCGAAGCTTTTTCACATGGGTGTCGATGGTGCGGCTGTCTCCAAAGTAATCATAGTTCCAAACATTGTTCAGTATCTTTTCCCTTGACAGCGCAATTCCCTGATTTTCCACGAAGTAGGTAAGGAGTTCAAATTCCTTATAGCTTAAATCAATAACCTTTCCGTCAATCGTAACCTGATGTGCCGATTTATCCACCACAATTCCACCGCAGCTGATGGTTTCCCCGCCGCCCAGCTGATTTGTGCGGCGCAAAATTGCCTCAATACGCGCCACCAGTATTTTGGGGCTGAAGGGCTTAGAAATATATTCGTCCACTCCCAGCTGAAAGCCCTGAAGCTCGTCCCTCTCATCAGCCCTTGCCGTCAGCATAATAATCGGTACCCCGGAATAATTTCTCACCTCCCGGCATACCTGCCACCCGTCCATTTTAGGCATCATCACGTCGAGGACAATCAGGGCTATCTCCTTCTGCGAAAAAAAGGTATCCACCGCTTCCTCTCCGTCCCCGGCCTCCAGTACATCGTAGCCTGCTTTAGTCAAAAAATCCCTGACCAGCTTTCGCATCCTGCTTTCGTCATCCACCACAAGAATTTTCAGCTTTTCCATTTCCGCCACTGCCCTCTTTCTTTCCTTTTTCAAAAGATAACGTGTCCGTTCCATTTTACTCTGGAAATGTGTCTATTCCGTGAATGTCAATTCTCTTTCCTTCTCTCTGACAGCCTGCTCTCTCTGCGTCAGCTCTTCCTCCCATGCCGCATATCTGTTCACCAGATTTTTCTCATAATTGAGGATATTCGGGTTCTCGCTGTTTAGGGAAATGGAAAACATGGAAATTATCACAAGCGCAAGTACGATATTCAGTATCACCGAAACAGTAAACCTAAACCTTTTCTTTTCCTCCTTTTTAGCCGAAGGCTTAATTCTTGTTCTTGCCGGGTTCGGCTGTTCTCTTATCTCTCCGTCGAAGCTGCCATACAGTGGAATGTCCGGCACGGCTGTCGGATTTATTTCCGCCTGCGCCAGCAGATAGCTCCTCATCCTTTTAAGATATTCCAGTCCGACAGGCGTTTTAAACATACGCTCACGAATCGTCTTCTCGTAAACATAGCGTATCTCCTCAGGTCTGGAATAATCAATATGCCCCTCCAGATATTCTATTCTCTTTTCTTCCGCCCTTGCCAGCTGTGCATCCTTCTCCGTCAGAAAGGTATATCCTCCCACGGACAATTCCAGCTTTTCTGTCATAAATAATCCCCATTCCGAGAACGTACTTTTCATCAAAAAACTCACGCCGGAAATCAGCACAGCCTCTTTCCGCTGCCATATCGGGCGCATCTGTGACGTTCTCAGCACAAACAGCCCGCCTTCCTCCAGCCATGAAATATTGTAGCATCTGCCTGCTTAGATTTCAACAGGCAAAACACCCTAGGCAGCCCCTGTTCGCATACTTGCCGCCTTTTCCACATATCATCAGATAACAGCACTGAATGATTCAAAAATCAAAATGAGGTTTTTATGAAAATTAAATCAAAAAGCGCTCTCACCATCTCCATCCTCATCCCGATTGCCGTCGGTCTTTTGTCCTCTTTCTTTAGCGGAAGCATGAAGCTCTACAGCACCATAAGGAAGCCCGCCTTTAGCCCGCCCGGTATCCTCTTCCCCATCGTATGGGTTATCCTTTACACGCTGATGGGCATCTCTTCCTACCTGATTTACAGCTCCGGACACACAGGGCGTGACAGGGCGCTGCGCGCCTATGCCCTGCAGCTTGCCTTCAACTTCTTCTGGAGCATTCTCTTCTTTGGCTTTTCGCAATACCTTGTTGCCTTTTTGTGGCTGCTGATTCTGATTGTGCTGATTCTAATCATGATATACCGTTTTTACCAAATCAGTCCGCCTGCCGCCTATTTGCAGATTCCATACCTTCTCTGGTGTCTGTTTGCCGCCTGTCTGAATTATGGTATCTATGCCCTGAACTGATTCCGCGGCAGCTTTTTCCGACAGATATATGCTTCATCATCTGGCATCATAGGCTAATGTGACCGTGTGTACTCAGTCCATGCATGATAGTGTGTATTGTCATCATATACCTAAATATACAAAATCCGAACACATCACTGTGTTCGGATTTTCGTGCCAAAAAAGACAGGAGTCTGAACCCAACGGATTCGGCTCCTGTCCTTCTTCCTTTGTTCTTATGGAGCAGACGGGAGTCGAACCCGTGTCCAAAAGCCCATTCCCTGTCCTTCTACTATCATAGTCCGTTATCCCGACCGGGCTTGCCCCGGTCTGTTCCCTACCGCATCAGGAAACGAACAACCTGATACATAAGGTAGCTTCATGATACGCCCGCGCGCGCAAAGCTTAACGCGTGTCGTTTCTCACAAGGATGACGCCCGGATTTCAGAGTGTGAGTGCCCCGAAGCGGACGAGCCGCAAAAGCGGCGTCATTTACAGCGAGTCGGGAACCGACTTACGCTGCAAATGCTAACTGATTATTATCTTCAGCGTTTAGTTTAATTGTGCGATTAACGTGTCGCAACGGATAGCTTCTCCAGCTGCAAGACCCCTGTCGAAACCTTTACTGCCCCGAATGATTGTAAGTATATCTGATGAATCCCCTTCTGTCAACCATTATGCTGACAACTGCTTTCTCCTCCCCCTTTCCTTCTCACTTTTTATCCTCTGTTTCCACAATGCCTTCTCCTATCGACAGCGTCCTTTTCTGCCGACAGTATCCTTTCCTGCCAGCAGCGTCCTTTTCTGCCAGCAGCGTCCTTTTCTGCCAGCAGCGTCCTTTCCTGCCAGCAGCGTCCTTTCCTGCCTCTACAGATTCTTCACCTTAAATTCCCGCTCGGTTTCGCGTCTCTGATCCTTTTTGGCAATGGCTTCCCGCTTATCGTACAGCTTTTTTCCCCTTGCCAGACCAATCTCAGCCTTGACCTTTCCCTCTTTAAAGTATACCTGCAAGGGCACTAAGGTATACCCTTTTTCTGCCACTTTTCCCGAGAGCTTATTGATTTCATACCGATGCATCAGCAGTTTTTTTACCCTGAGCGGGTCTTTGTTAAAAATATTTCCCTTTTCGTAAGGACTGACGTGCATTCCGTACACAAACACTTCGCCGTTTTCTATACGGACAAACGCCTCTTTGATGCTGCATTTTCCCATCCGCATCGACTTTACCTCCGTGCCGTGCAGCGCAACACCTGCCTCATAGGTCTCATCTATAAAGTAGTCGTGATATGCCTTTTTGTTGTTGGCAATCAGCTTTTGCATTTCCTTTTTCTGCGCCATCTCTCTTCTTTCCTCCCGCTATCTATTCTGTCTTGCCTGTTATGCTCCTGTTCTTCCACGCCTCCCGCCTGCTCCGCTATGCACCGTTGTTCTCAGGCCGCCCGCCTGCCATGGGAGGTATTTTGCTTCATAGGCTTCCTGCTGGCGGTACTATCGTTTCCAGCTTCCACCTACTCCTGCGTCAGTGACATATCTATGGTACGGTTGAAGCGGTCGCACTCATCTATGCACACGCGAACCGGCATTCCCAGCTTATAAGCCCGTCCCGTAGCCTCTCCCACCAGCTCACAGGTATTCTCATTGTAGTAGTAATAATCCCCCCGCAGCTTCGAAATGTGCACAAGCCCCTCTACCGTATTGGGCAGCTCCACGTAAATCCCCCAGCCCGTCACGCCGGAAATTACACCGTCATAGGTCTCGCCAATCCTGCTTTCCATGTATTCAACCTTTTTTAGCTTATCGGTCTCCCGCTCTGCCTCATCTGCACGGCGCTCCGCCTCGGAAGAATGTCTGCACACTTCCGTCAATATGCTTCGATAATGCTCTATACGTTCCTCCCGGAGTCTCCCTCTAAGTTGCTCTTTGATGATACGGTGAATCTGCAAATCGGGATATCTGCGGATGGGTGACGTAAAGTGACAATAAAAAGGACATGCCAGTCCAAAGTGTCCACCGCACTCCACGCTGTATTTTGCACGCTTCATGCTGCGCAGTGCCAATCTGCTAATCATCGCCTCCTCCGGGGTTCCCGCCGCCTTCGCAAGAAGCCTCTGGATTTCCTTCGGATGAATCTCCCCCCTGTTTGCCTTTGCGCCTGTTCTTCCCACCGATTTCATATAATAGCCGAAGCTCTGAATCAGCATTGCCAGCTTTTGAATGCGGTCCGCATCCGGCACCTCATGAATCCGATAGACAAAGGGAAGCTCCAGCCAGTAGCAGTGCTGTGCCACCGTTTCGTTGGCAGCCAGCATAAAGTCCTCGATGATGTCCGTCGCCACATTGCGCTCATAGGGATGAATCTCCGTCGGTCTTCCCTCACTGTCAAGCAAAATTTTGCATTCAGGAAAATCAAAATCTATGGAGCCGCGTTTCTTCCGCTTTGCCCGCAGAATTTCGGCAAGCTCCTTCATCTGACGCAGCATGGGAAGGAGACTTGCATATTCCCCCATGCCGGCATCGACTGCCCGATTGTTCTGTCCGAGGCAGTCTGCCCTTTCCGCCCCGACCGCCTCTTTCTCTGACGTTTCCAGCAGCTCCTTCACTATCGTATAGGACAGCCTCCTGTCCACACAGATAACCGATTCACAAATTTCGTAATCCGATATCTCTCCCTTCTGATTCACCGTCATCAGGCAGCTTAAGGCAAGCCTGTCCTGTCCCTCATTCAGGGAGCAGATTCCATTGGAGAGCGTATGCGGCAGCATGGGAATAACCCTGTCCGCCAGATAGACGCTGGTGCCGCGCTTCAGTGCCTCCTTATCCAGGGCAGAATTTTCTTGCACATAGTTCGTCACATCCGCTATGTGCACTCCCAGATGATAACTTTCTCCGTCAAAGGAAACACTGACCGCATCATCCAAATCCCTGGCATCCTCACCGTCAATCGTCACCATCCGAACCCCGCGCAAATCCTTTCTTCCTGCCCGGTCTGCCTCCGAGACTTCCCTTGCAACGCGTTCTGCCTGATTTAACACCTTCTCCGAAAATTCCAGTGGAAGCTCATATCCTCGCACGATTGACATAATATCCACGCCCGGGTCATTGATATGCCCCAGAATCTCTACAACCCTTCCCTCAGGGCTTCGTCGGTTCGTTCCGTAATCTGTCAGCTCCACCACTACCTTGTGACCGTTCACAGCCCCCTCGGACTTTTCCTTCGGTACAAAAATATCCTGCGGCAGCTTCGTATTATCCGGTAAAACAAAGCCATAATTATCGCGGGCTCGCTGATAGGTTCCCACTATCTGCGTTATCCCTCTGGCAATAATTCTCACCACCTGCGCTTCCTGCCGTCTCCCGTCCTTTCCCGACAACAGTGCAACCTGTACCAAATCCCTGTGAAAGGCGCCATTTGTCAATGCCTCAGGGATAAACAAATCCTCCTGCCCCTCAATCTCCACAAAGCCAAAGCCCTTGGCATTCCCGATAAAAATTCCCGTCAGCGTTTTTCCGTCTGCCTTTTTGTACTTTCCCTTCTCCGTCAGGGAAATTTTTCCCTCTGCCAGAAGCTCCTGCAAAATTGCCTTAAGCGTTTCCCGCTCATTTTTTGCCACCTGCAAAAAAGCTGCCAGTTCCTTCTCCTTCATCGGAACGTAAGCCGCATCCTCCATCAGGTCACATATTATCTTTTTTCGCTTATCTCTTATTTCTTCGCTCATATTCCTCCCGGAATCCTGTCTTTATCCCGAATTCAGTCGTGCAGTCCCACGTTCCGCCTGCAGCCTGCCGCCACTCTGCACAGCTTTCCAGTCCGCCGTTTCCACGTTCCGCCTGCAGCCTGCCATTCACTTCATTTCCATAAAAGCAGCAAAACACCCTTGTGGTATACACAAGGGTGTCCTAATAAGCCTTCGCCTAAAAAACGTTCGTACTCAAATTCAGTATTGCTGCAATGACCATAAACGATACCGCAAGAATCTTGGTGATTTTCACCAGCTGTCCCTCCATGGAACGTCCCTTATTCTTCCCCCAGTATGTCTCAGCCGCTCCACTGATTGAGCCAAGTCCTGCGGACTTACCCTCCTGCATCAGAACAAGCACTACAAGTGCCACGCACACCAATATAAAAACAATCGTAAGTATCAATCTCAATGCTCCCATTTCACACCTCCTGGCACCAAGCTCCGCCGCATCTCCGGCTCGAATAAGCTACATTTTAACACACTTCACTTCAAAACACAAGAGCTTTTATACTGCACCATTTCATCCGCGTATAAATCCGTCAGCAAAAGCTGCGGGTCACTATGACAAACCACGTCGTCCGCACAGTAAACCGAACACTCCGGCAGCTTTTCTTCACAAAGGGTATCCGCAATATATACCGGAATCATCTGCATAAGCAGCTCGGCACAGCCCTGCCTGTCCGCATAACAGACCAGACTCGCCACAGCTTCCCTGCAAAGTCCGTCCGACACATCCAGATATGCCGTCCTTATCTGACCGTTTCCCAGCTCATAATAATGCTGAAAATCAAGACTGTTCATACCGAAGTCCCTGAGACAGACAATGCTTCTTTGACCGCTGTAGCGCATAACTGCCGCCTGATACACCGTATTACCCACCCGGTCATATATACCGAGAGAATACTCTGTTTCACTTTCATCCAGATTTCTGTGAAAGCCGTCATAGCTGGAAAGACATCCTCGGGTAAAGCCGCTCTCCGTCATAAGCTCTGTCACATAATCAACGATAAAGGCATTCTTCATCCAATAGAAATCTATAAAGCTTGTAACAGCTTCTCTGTCTGCATACTGCAAATAGTCCTCAGAGACATACAGTCTGACCGCGTTGCTGCCTAAAAGCTCCACCCGTACCTTTTCTTCATCCCGTGCATAAGCGGCAAGCTCCTTAAAATCAGCAGCAAGCTCCTCGTTCTGCAGCGGGTCAAAGCTCTCCGTCTCCCAGTCCTCCGCACAGTAAAACAGGCTGTCATACTGCTCGTAAACAGGTGCCAGATAAAGATTTCTGTTTCCGTATTCCTCACAAAGCGCAAAAGCCCGGTAAAGCGCCTCGTCCACTAAAATCTCTTCATTCGGATGTGCGTTAATATAGCGCACATTGTGTTCCCAAACGGCATTGTCACTGTCGACAGCATTACTGCCATCGGCAGCATCACCGCCATCAACAGCATTTCCACCATCAGCAGCATTTTCACCTGCATCATTACTAAAGAGCCGGTATGCCTTCACCATAGCCTCCGTGTAGAGTGTCGTCACTGCCTTATTCTCTGCGGTCGCGGAAAGCTTTCCTTCTCCCAGTCGATACTGAAATACAAACTCAGATGCGCAGTTTAAGTCCGCAGAAGACTCTGCCTTGATGGTCGTCCAGCCATCCTCCGCTCCCAGCATCGACACAACCCCGCGTACAAAGGCGGCTACGGCAACCAGTATGAGTATTATAACCAGCACCAGACGCAGTCTCGTACTTTTATCGGAAAGCTCTATCTTCTCCACGGGCTTTGGATGCGGCAAATCCCTATTGTCCCTCGCTGCCCGCTTCAACTAAATCACCGCCATAAGCAGCATCAGCAAAAAGAGCAGTGCAACAGCTCCGATACAGACAAAGCCGATGATTGCGCCCTTCTTGCATGCCTTATAGTTCCGATAATATCTGAAATGCTTAAATACACCCCCGGCAATCAGTCCAATCACAGGTAACAGGAAGGAAAGAATTGCCAGCATGATGTTGCCTGTATCGTGCAACGGTGCACTCAAAAACTCATTTTCCGCCGCTGAATGCTCATTTTCTGCAGCTGTCTTTTCGTCCTGCGTTGCAGTCTCACCATCAAGAATGGTAATCGACTTTAAGGGGACGTTCTTTTCCCTGATTGCCTTGTATTCCTCAATTTCCTTTTTGTTTCCGTAAACCCAGTGATCATGTCCGATGCATACAAACTCCGGCTTGTCTTCGCTGTAGTCATGGATGGAAGGATCATAGGTATACAGTACCTTGTTTTTCTCCAGCTTCGGATCCGGAATCGGAATCGCCGAAATCAGGGAATGGGTGTAGGGATGCAGCGGGAAATCAAACAGCTCCTCCGCCTCTGCCACCTCCACAATATTTCCCTTGTAGATAACACCGATTCTGTCCGATATAAAGCGCACAATGGAAAGGTCGTGTGCAATGAACAGATAGGTAAGGTTCTTCTCCCGCTGGAACTTCTTCAGCAGATTCAGCACCTGCGCACGGATGGAGACATCCAAAGCCGAAATCGGCTCGTCTGCCACCACCAGCTCAGGCTCCATTACCATAGCCCGCGCCAGACCGATTCTCTGCCGCTGTCCGCCCGAAAATTCATGGGGATAACGGGTCAGATGCTCAGGCAGCAGCCCCACCTCATGAATCATCTCCTCCACCTTCTTCACGCGGTCTGCCTCATTTTCAAACAGATGAAAGTTATACAATCCCTCTGAAACGATATAATCCACAGTCGCGCGCTCATTCAGAGATGCCGCCGGGTCCTGAAATACCATCTGGATATTACGGATAACCTCCCTGTCCAGCTTTCTGGGAATCTTCCCGGAAATCCGTACACCCTTATACAGAATCTCGCCCGCAGAGCAGGGGTTGACACGAATCACCGCGCGGCCGATTGTAGTCTTACCGGAACCGGACTCTCCCACCAGCGAAAAGGTCTCGCCCTTGTAGATGTCAAAGGACGCATTCCTGACCGCCTTCACCACGCTGTCACCCTTACCGAAGGTGATGTCTATATTCTTTACCGACAATAAAATCTCTCTGCCGTTTTCATCAACAGGACCATGTTCCGGCAGATAGGAACCTTTTTGTCCTTTTTCCGATTTAGCTTTTGACACGTTCTAAATCTCCTTTAAAAAAGTATCTTAAATATTAAATGCTTCCATCAGCTTTTCATGAATGTTCCTGATAATCTCAGGCTTTTCCACCTTCGGTGACCTCGGGTCAAGCAGCCATGTCTTTGCATAGTGCGTCTCGCTCACCTGAAACATCGGCGGCTCCTCCAGCGTATCAATCTTCATACAGTAAGGATTTCTGGGGGCAAAGGCATCTCCCACAATGCTGTTGTACAGAGAGGGAGGCGTTCCCGTGATGGAATAAAGCGTTGTGTTGCGCTGTGCCAGCTGCGGCAGCGAGGAAAGTAACGCCCACGTATAGGGATGTCTGGGGTCGTAAAAAACCTCCTCGACCGTTCCCAGCTCCACCACCTGTCCGGCATACAGCACCGCCACACGGTCCGCAATGTTGGCGACGACGCCAAGGTCGTGGGTGATAAACACAATGGTGTAGTGGAACTCCTTCTGTAAATCCTTAATCAGCTTCAGAATCTGTGCCTGAATGGTAACATCCAAAGCCGTCGTCGGCTCGTCACATATCAGAATCTTAGGCTGACAGGACAGTGCGATGGCGATAACGATTCTCTGTCTCATACCGCCGGAATACTGGAAGGGGTAATCGTCAAAGCGCTTCTCCGCGTTGGGGATTCCCACCTTGTGCATCAGCTCCAGCGCTTTTGCACGTGCCTCCACCTCGGAGCACCTCTGATGCTTCATGATGATGGAGGTAATCTGCTTTCCTATGGTGATAATCGGGTTTAAGGAGGTCATTGGGTCCTGAAATACGGTCGCAATCTTTCTTCCACGAATCTGTCCCCAGTCCTTCGCGTATTTCACATTCGCCAGATTCAGCACGCATACTCCGTGCAGCTGCTCCGGTGTCTCATCCAGGAATCTCACACGGAAGGCAACCTCGTCAAAGACCTCGTTGCGTATCTCTTCATCATTTAAGTCCTTCCCTGTCCGCATTGCCTCAGACAGCGCCTTTACAAGTGCCCGCACCAGCTTCATACGTTTCGCATAGCCGTAGCGTCCTACCGAAAGATAAACCTCCTTCGCCAGAACCGCATTTCTCTTGCGGGTTTCCTCGGAAATTTCCCCCTGCAGCGCCTTCTCGTATTCAGTGCGCAGCCCGGACATCTTCCCGTTATACTGCTCCATATAGGCAGCATCCTCTTTCACCGCCTTTGCTGCCTGCACGGACTGCGCTGCGATTTCCTTTGTCATGGCAGCTATCTGCTTATCCATATCCCGAATTTCCCCGGCGAGCTTCTCAATCTGTGCCTTGTCTGCCTTGGGGTCAAGAGTCTGCTTCAGGTTAAAGGCATCCGTGCGCTTCATGCCAAGCTCGGCAATCGCATCCTCCAGCTTCTTCTCCTCTGCCGCATCCGGTGAGCTCTTCTCGGCAAACTCCTTCTTTAACGCTTCCATCTCCAGATACAGCTCCCTGCCCAGCTCATACCTTGCCGCCTTATTCAGCTGGTGCTCCGTATCTGCAATCACGCGCTTCGCAGAGCCCTTCAGCGATACCCTTGTGTCTGCCAGCTCTTCATCATTGAAGATAATCCTGCCCTTGTCAATGTATCCGTTACTATCCAGCATTCCTGCAAAGGTCTTTGTAAATACGGATTTACCGGAGCCGGACTCACCCACAATGGCGATAGACTCATCCTCGTAAATGTCCAGAGACACTCCCCGGATTGCCGTGAGCTTTCTTCCGCGGACACGGAAACGCACTCTCAAATCCTTAATTGATAGCAATACTTTTCTGTCTTTCATAGCAACCCTCATTCTCTACTACATATGTGTTCTCGGGTCGGAAGCATCACCCAGATTCTGTCCGACCACGTACAATACCACTGAAATAATCGCAGAAACCGCTACAGGGCTCCAAAATTCAAACTCCCAGCCGGGTGTCAGCATGGCACTCTCCGCCTCATATATCAGACGTCCCAGAGACATATCGGAAAGCCCCATTCCGATATAGGCAAGGAAAACCTCGTAAGAAATATAGGAGGGAATTTCCGTCGCCGCAAGGGTTACGATAACCGATGTCATAAAGGGAAGAATATTCTTCAGCGCAATCTTCACCGTGGAGGTTCCAAGGCACTTTGATGCCAGATTGTACTCCCTGTCACGAATGATGATAACCTGCGTACGGATAAAATACGCTATGCCGAGCCAGCCCGTGACCGTCAGTGCAAATACCATGGACCAGAAGCTGGCGGTAAAAATCATAACGACTACGGAAATCAGCAGAATATAGGGAACGTTGGCAACGATGTTGTAAACGTTGGTCATCACCATGTCCACCTTCTTGGAAAAGCCCCACACAGAGCCAATCAGGATGCCCAGTGTCAGGTTAATCAGCGCGCAGACAAATGCCAGCGTCACTGAAATGCGGGAGCCAAACCAGATGGCATCAAAGGTAGAGTTGCCTGCCGCACCCGTACCCAGAATCCAGTGGATGCTCATACCCAGCTGTTTTACAGCTGCAGCAGGGCTTAAGTGCTTCGTCGTGGAATCCAGCAGATTCATGAACTTATCATACTCCACAAACATGGGATACACATAGGTAAACAGAATCAATGCCGCCAGCACGGACAGAATCACGATGTTTATCTTCTTTTTGAAGAACACGCGGAACACGGAATGCCAGTAGGAATATCTGGGAGCTGTAATCTTCTCGGACTCCAGCTCGCTGTGATCAACCATGGAAAAAAGCTCCTCATCCGTCATGCCCTCCATCCTGTTGTGGATAAGCTCTGCCTGTTTTTCCTCTCCTACATTTACCTCTAAATTAATTGCCATACTTCCTTACCTTGCCTTCGTTGAGAATGAAATTCTGGGGTCTACCATGGACATCAGGATATCTCCAAGGATAATGGATACCACGGACAACAGTGCATAGAACATCGTCACGCCCACAATAACACCGTTATCATACTTGCTGATAGCCTCCGTCAACAGATTACCGGCACCGGGAACCACATACACACGCTCCGTGATGATGGCACCGGTCAATGCGCCCAGCACGGAAGCCGGAATACCGTGTACAATGGGAATCACTGCGTTCTTTAATATATGCCTTGTAAAGATTTCTCCCTCGGTCAGACCGCCGGAACGGGCAAACTTTACATAGTCAGAGTTCATCTGGTCAATCATATAGCGGCGCAGCCACTTCATCAGGTTTGCCACGGAAGGCAGTGCCAGAGAAACGATGGGCATCACGAACATCAGCTTGCTGGTCGATTCCATATCAAAGGTGGTGGGCATACCGAGCTTGCCGCCGATTGCCTTAAACAGGAAAATGTAAGCAAGTGAGGGAACCGCAATCAGGAATACAATGTAGAGCGTCCCCAGCTTGTCCACCAGCTTATCCTTTCTTCTCGCCATCAGAATGCCCAGAGGAATTCCTATCAGATACGCCATACAGGTTGCAATCAGACCGATAACGAAGGAATAGCCCATCTTGGACAGTCCCGCCTTCACCGTATCCACCCTTGTGTAATCATCCGTATAGCGCTCCGTGTACACCAGGCTGGTATTCAGGGAATCCGCCGCATAGGTTGCAGAATGCAAATCGTCCGCGCTCTCCTCCACAAGTCCTGTCGGATAGGTAACGGTCGACTTGACATAAGAGCCCTGTGACCTCGTCATGGTGGTAAACACATCTACACCCGTGTTGACCGTGTAGGAGGTTCCCAGATTGATGGTCAGAAAGTTCTGGTGTACAAAGGGAAATCTCGAATCGCAATACAACAGATACTTGTGCTTCGTGCCATTCCCGGTAATTGCCGGTGAAAATTTATCCCCGCCGTAAACAGGGTCATATAAAGTAAAGGAAAGCCCTCTTTCCCCTACGTCGTTTTCGATGGAATGAATGTTATCAAATTTGAATATTCCGGTAAAATACTGCCAAAGACGGCTTGCCAGCGAAATATCCTTATATGCAAAAAGCTGCTGCTGTCCGCCCTGGGCAAGCTTCTTCTTGCTCATCATGACAGCATCCAGCCGCTCTACCGTATATCCCTTGGACTCGTAATACTCGCGAAACCTTGCAGTATACTCCTGCGCCAGCTCGGAATCCTTCTCCACGGTTCTGCCGATGGCTACCGCCGCAGACCTCGTCTCCTCGTCAATCTCACCGCTCTTGGTTAAATCCAGCAGGAAATCTGCGTACGTCACATAATCCAGATATCCATACTCCTCCCATTTTGAGTACTTGTAGGTGGTTCTCTGGTTGTTATTCTGATGATTAAAAACAGGGTCGCCCGCAAAGACAAGATTACGGTCCAGCAAAGCGTAAATCATAACCATAACACATGCCACTACTGCGACAATCGAAAAGATACCATACAGGATGCGCTTCAATAAATATTTTGCCATAATTGTTCTCTCATTATTATTGCAGGAGAGCAGAACACTTCCGCTCTCCTGCAATCTGATTAGTTTTTAAATCCTATTCTGTTTAGAAGATACCCATGTTCTTGGTGATTGCGCCTGCGCCGTCAGGAAGAATGGTATCCAGATAAGAGCAGGGGTCACCGAAGTCAGGTCCCCAGCCGGAGCCGTCAGAGAAGTCATAGTTCATGTCAGAACCAACCTCTGCGAAATACTGGGTATTGTTTACCTGATTGGAATCCGCACATGCAACCAGATTCATGATTACCTTGCCGCCCAGAGCCTTCTCTACAGACTGCTTAATCGCATTGACACGGTTTACGGTCGTCTCAACGCTGGCATTGTAAGGCCAGTCAATCACGATAGGGTTGTTCTCATCAACGGTCACGCCGATTGCTGCCAGCTCTTCGATTGCGATTGCCAGCTCGGAAGCGGCATACTCAGGATTGTACCATCCGTCGAAGCCGTCACCCTGAGCGGTCTTCTCATCCCACACCTTAATCGGCATCCCGTCTGCATCCAGCTGTGCCTGCATAATCTTACCATATGCGGTTCCTGCAGGGAAGGTGGTTGCCGTTCCGTTGATGTCAATGGTTACTTCATTCTCCAGAGCCACGAAGGTGCCGGGCGTATAGGAGTTTCTGATACGGTTGTATTTCAGCTCCTCGCCGACGATACAAGCCATGTAAGCGCCTCTGTCCATAGAGGTCAGCAGTGCACGGCGGAAGTGAACGTTGTTGAGTGCCTCAAAGCTTGCCGCGTTCTGCTCATCCGTCTTCTCAGATACTGCTACCGTCGGGTCGTTGAAGTTTGCATATGACTGACGATGCAGGTTCAGGAAACCGCAGTAGCTGGTTGCATCCGTCAGGGAGATGTAGGAATACTGGTCGAACCAGCCGTCTGCCTTAGCAACCTCCAGAGCGGAAGCATTCAGACCTGCTCCGTCGATAACGCCGGACTTGATGTCGTTGTAAATCTTGGTTGCGTCCGTTCCGTCCTCCCAAATCCAGGTCAGAGTCTTGATGTTGATATTGTCTGCATTCCAGTAGTTCTCATTCGCCTTGAACACGATAGTGTTCTTCTGAGTCCAGTTGGTAATCAGATAAGGACCGCAGTATGCGATGGAGTCAGGTCCCTTGCCGTAGGTATAGCTGTCCTTAGAGGAATCAAACTCTGCGCCGAACTTACCGCCCTGAGACTCATAGTAGGTTCTGCTCATGGGAGCAAAAATGCTGTAGCCTAACATGGACATAAAGTAAGGGGTAACGCCCTCAAGGGTATACTCCAGTGTGTAATCATCCAGCGCCTTTACGCCAACCTGTGAGAAGTCGGTAATCTCGCCGGAGATATACTCGCTTGCATTCACGATGATACCCTCTACCAGCCACTCCAGGCCTCCCTGAGCGTCAAGCATGTGCTGCATTGCCGCAACGAAGTCGTCAGCAACCACGTCAGCAATCTTTCTGCCCTGAGAATCAACCCATGAAACGCCCTTGCGAATCTTGAAGGTATATACCAGTCCGTCATCAGACACCGTGTAGCTCTCTGCCAGTGCGGGCTGCTGAACGTTCTCAATATCATACTCCATCAGTCCGTCGAAGGTGTTTACCAGCACCTCGCTGTCAACAGCTCTGTCTGTTGCGAGAACGTCCCAGTTCTGAGGGTCCTCACTGTAATCAAAGTAGTTATAGTTGTCCTTGAGCTCATATCCCTTTTCGGTCAGGTAATCCTTTGCCCACTGCTCGTAGGTTCCGGTACCCTTTACCTCTGCCCACTTTGCTCTCATTGCCTCAATGTCCTCGGACTTGATGGGCTCGGTGGCGATGACTGCCTGATGGAATCTGTCGGAGTCATTTCCCCAGAGAGTGCTGGAAACCGTATAAGGTGCCACTCTGCTGATGGCGTAGTTTCCACCTTTACACTGAGTAGGCATCAGGATGGCATCTGCCATCAGCTTTGCCTCTGCCTGTGCCATCTTTGCGAAACGCAAATCGTTGTCGTCAACAATCTCCTTTGCCTCCTCGTAGAGCGCCAGAAAATCTCCGATGTTCTTCTCATACAGATAGGATGAGCTTTCATCGTAGGACATTCCCTCAATCGCTGCTGCGACAGAGACTGCTTCTTCACCTGCTGCATCGGAGGATGCAGCCGCGCCTGCGTTTCCTGAAGCAGCACTGCCTGAAGCAGCAGAGCCGTCAGCCGCCGGAGCATCAGAGCCGCCGCAGGCTGCCATGCTCAGAACCATTGCAGACGCAAGAACCAAACTAAGAACCTTCTTCTTCATAATTCTTTCTCCTCTCATTATCGTTTGTCAGTGTACGGCAATTATCTCTGTTGCGCTGTCGCTTCACCTCGCTAAAATACGCCCTATAACAAAAAAAGCGCCTTGAACCTCATTGTTCAACGCAAGCTGCAATAAATACAATTGTCTGCTACACACGTACAACAAAGCTAATTATACATAAATTCTTAAGTTTGTCAAGACTTTCGCCTATATTCGATAGCGTAAACTTACTGTCAGTTGGAGAGTCGCAGAGAGTTCCTGCTTTAG
>CAYZAU010000032.1:0-19093 GCA_964475665.1 uncultured Acetatifactor sp.
AGAGCAACCGGCTCATAACCGGTCGGTCCTGGGTTCGAGTCCCCGAAGGTCCACTGAGAGTAATTTCTCTCCGCAAAATAAGAAATGATATGGCCCAGTGGCTCAGTTGGTTAGAGCGTCGCCCTGTCACGGCGAAGGTCGTCGGTTCGAGTCCGATCTGGGTCGTTCTGTGGTAAGCTGTTACCATAGATACAGTTTTATGGGGTCTTAGCTCAGCTGGGAGAGCATCTGCCTTACAAGCAGAGGGTCATAGGTTCGAGCCCTATAGGCCCCATTATCTTATCTAAAATGAAAAGAAACTGGGGTTTGACCTGGTTTCTTTTTTTCGATGCGGCTCTTTGCGGCAGACGGCTCGAAAACAGGAAGCAGCGCGGAAAGCGCGCAGGAAGGCTGCCCGAAAAGGAAGAGCGGCAAGAGAAGCAAAAAGCTAACTGGAGGCAGGAAGGCTGCCCGAAAACAGGAGGCAGTGCGGAAAGCGAAAAGCAGACAGGAAGCAGCGCAGGTAGTGTAGAAAAACGTTCTTGAAATGGAGGATTGTTATGAGAGAGATAAGCAGGCAAATGCTTAAGGGAGAAAGAGCACTGTATGGAATCAGCGATGTAAAAATCAGTTATTCAACCTTTGCTGATGGAGAGTCGCCCTTGAAGGAGTGCAGCAATCTGGAGATTGATACCTGCCTCTTTAAGTGGAAATACCCTCTTTGGTATACAAAGAACATTGTCCTTAAAAATTCAACATTGTTTGATATGGCGAGAGCCGGCATCTGGTATGTGGATAATATTTCAGTTTCGGATACGGTGATAGAAGCGCCCAAAAATTTCCGCCGCGCGAAGGGCGTGAAGCTTTTCAATGTGGACATGCCAAATGCGGCAGAGACACTCTGGAGCTGCGAGAATATTGAGATGGAGAGGGTGACTGCCAGAGGTGATTATTTTGCGATGAACAGCAGTAATATTACTGCGCGCGATTTTAAGCTGGTGGGAAATTACAGCTTTGACGGCTGCCGTAACGTAGAGATTCATAACGCAACCATGCTTTCCAAGGATTCCTTTTGGAATGCGGAGAATGTGACGGTATATGATTCCTTTATTTCGGGAGAATATCTGGGGTGGAATTCTAAGAATATCACTCTGATTAACTGCACCATCGAGAGCCTGCAGGGAATGTGCTACATTGATAATCTCGTCGTGAAGAACTGCCGGCTTCTGAATACGAATCTTGCGTTTGAATATTCGCAGGCAGATGTGGAGATTATCGGAAACGTGGACAGTGTTTTTAATCCGAAGGGCGGAGTTATCAGGGCGGACAAAATCGGCGAACTGATTATGGACGGAAGCCGGGTGAAGCTTGACCAGACAAAAATCGAGGCTGCCGAAATCGAGAAAACCTATGAAAAGCCTGAGTGGGAGAGATAAGAGGCGACAGCATGAAGTATAATTTTGACAGGATGACAAACCGAAGGAATACAGGCTCACTGAAATGGGATGTGCCTGAGAGGGAGCTGCCCATGTGGGTGGCGGATATGGATTTCGAGACTGCCCCTGAGATTACGGAGTATCTGCGGGAGCGTGTGGAGCATGGCATTTTCGGCTATTCTATAGTACCCGCGGAATGGTATGAGGCATATCAGACATGGTGGGCAGGGCGGCACGGACTAAAGGCGGAAGGGGAATGGTTTCTTTTCTGTACCGGTGTAGTGCCCGCCATTTCCAGCATTGTGCGGAAGCTGACTACGCCTGGGGAGAATGTGCTGGTACAGACACCCGTATACAATATTTTCTTTAACTCTATCCGCAATAACGGGAGGAACATTCTGGAAAGCTCCCTAGTCTACGAGAACGGCGGGTATCAGATTGATTTTGACGATTTGGAAAAAAAGCTTGCGGATCCGCAGACAACGCTGATGCTTCTCTGTAATCCGCACAACCCGGTGGGGAAGCTTTGGGACAGGGAATGCCTTGCAAGAATCGGGGAGCTTTGTGCCAGACATCATGTGCTTGTTGTATCTGATGAGATTCACTGTGATCTGACGGATCCGGGGTATGAATACGTGCCTTTTGCGTCCGCATCCGAGGTGTGCAGAGACAACAGCATTACATGTATGGCACCGACCAAGACGTTTAGTATTCCGGGAATACAGACGGCGGCAGTGATGGTGCCCAATCCGGTGCTGCGTCATAAGGTAAACCGTGGGCTGAATACCGATGAAGTCGCAGAGCCTAATGTTTTTGCGGTAGGTGCGGCTGTGGCAGCTTTCAAGAAGGGGGCTGCATGGCTGGATGAGGCGAGGGAATATCTGTGTGAAAATAAGCATCAGGTGCGGGAGTACATTGCGGAGAAGATACCGGAGATTGTAGTAGTACCCTCCCATGCAACCTATCTGCTGTGGCTGGATTGTACTGCCCTGACAGAGGATGCCACAGAGCTGACTCATTTTATAAGAGAGCATTCCGGACTGTATCTTACGGAGGGGGAGGAATATGGTGCATGTGGGAAAAGCTTTATCCGTATGAATACAGCCTGCCCCAGAGAGCGTCTCATGGACGGACTGCAACGCCTTCAGGAAAGCGTTGCAGCGTACAGGGAAAAGATAAGCACCAAGCAGAAATGATAAACGGCAGTTATTCAGAGGGACTGGGAGCGTAGAGCGCTTCCAGTCTTTTTAGATACCGGTAACGCTCAGCAGCCCTCTTCGATGCCTCGGCAAACAGGCGTGCAGCCTCCTCTGGCTTCTGCCTTTTGAGTGCATCATACCGTATTTCTCCCTCCAGAAAGGTCCGGTAGTCCAGGCGGGGTTCGCCGCTGTCGAGACAGAAGGGATTTTTTCCCTGCTCCTTAAGCGACGGATGGAAGCGGAACAGATGGAAGTAGCCGCAGTCCACAGCCTTTTTTTCTTCATGCGGTGTGGAGCCAAGACCGGAGCGTATTCCGTGGGCGATGCAGGTGGCATAGGCAATCACCAGCGAGGGACCGGGATAGGCAGCTGCCTCAGTGAGAGCCTTGACGGTCTGATTTAGGTCAGCGCCCATGGCAATCTGGGCGACATACACATTTCCGTAGGTCATGGCAATGGAGGCAAGATCCTTTTTGGCGGTTTGCTTGCCGCCGGAGACAAAGGCTGCCGTAGAGCCGAGGGGCGTAGCCTTGGATGCCTGCCCACCGGTGTTGGAGTAAACCTCGGTGTCCAGAACGAGAATGTTGATGTTCTTGCCGCTGGCGAGTATATGGTCGAGACCGCCAAAGCCGATGTCATAAGCCCAGCCGTCCCCTCCGACTACCCACTGGATGGTTTTTTCTTCTTTAAGGACATCCTGCGTGTGAGGCTCTGTACTCTGGTTTTCAGAGCTGCCGTGAGGGCGCAGCGCGGCTGCTTCCTGTGCCATGAGCATACCGTAGCCGAATTCGGCGGCATCCTCAAACAGCGAGTTTGACCAGGCTGGTCCATGCCCGCTTTCATCCGCCGCGTAAGCACAGGAGGGTGCGGAATTCCCCCAGATGGAGCTGCAGCCCGTGGCGTTGGCAAGATACATTCTCGGGCCAAAAAGCTGGGTCAGGAGCTTGACATAGGGAGTTTCACCGCAGCCTGCGCAGGCACCGGAAAATTCCATGAGAGGACGAAGGAACTGACTTCCCTTTACCGTGTGACTTCCGAATTTTTTAACGGCGGCAATATCGGGAAGAAGACTCTTGCAGTAATCAAAGCAATCCTGCTGTTCTTTGCGGGAGAAAGAATCCGTCTCCGAGACAGGCTTCATCTCCAGAGCCTTTTTACCCTGCCTGCCCGGACAGATGCCGGCGCAGGAGCCGCAGCCGGTACAGTCCACGGGAGAAATCACAATGGAAAAGCTCTTTCCCTCTGCCCCGATGGCGGGAATGCTGCGAAGGGAAGGGGGTGCAGAGGAAAGCCGGCTGCTGTCTGAAAGAGCAGGGCGAATCACGGCATGAGGACAGACAAAGGAGCAGCGGTTGCACTGGATGCAGTTTTCAGGAATCCATTGCGGCAGCTCGGTAGCCACGTCCCTGCGCTCGTGAGCGGTTGTGCCGGATGGAGTATAGCCGTCGGCGTAGGGGAGAAACGTGGAGACAGGAAGCTCGTTTCCTCTCTGGTCGACTGTGGGCTGCTGCACGTTTTTGACGTAGTCGAGAGTGGCAGGGTGATCAGGCAAGAGAGAATTGTCAAGGGAGGAGGCAGCCTCTGACGGCGTAGAGTCTGCGGACTCGCTGACTGCCTGTGCCCAGCCTGCGGGAACAGGAACTTCCACTACCTCCGCAAAGCCCCTCTCGATGGCAGTCTCGTTCATCTTAAGAATCTTTTCTCCGCTTCTGCCATAGCTTGCTGCGGCAGCCGCCTTCATAAGCTCCATGGCACTCTGGGCGGGAAGAAGACCGGAGACGGCAAAGAAGGCAGCCTGCAGCAGGGTATTGATTTTGCCGTTCAGCCCTATTTCTTTTCCGATACTGACTGCATCAATGAGAAAGAGGCGGATATGATGCTTTGCAACGTATTGCTTGAAGGAGGCAGGAAGATAGGCTTCCAGACTGCTGCCCCGCTGCGGACAATTCAGCAGAAAAGTGCCGCCGTCCTTTAACTCCTCCGCCATGCGGTACTTGTGGAGGTAGACCGGGTTGTGACAGGCGACGAGGTCTGCCCTGTGAACCAGATAGGCACTGCGGATGGGTGATTTGCCAAAGCGCAGATGGGAGATGGTGAGCCCGCGGGACTTTTTGGAATCGTATTCAAAATAGCCCTGTACGGTCATATCCGTGTGGTCGCCTATGATTTTGACCGCATTTTTGGTGGCACTGACAGTTCCGTCCCCTCCCAGTCCCCAGAATTTGCAGGAAATGACCTCCTCAGGTACGGTGTCCGCAATGGGATTGACCTTCAGGGAAAGCATGGTGACATCATCCTCAATTCCCACGGTAAAATGCTTTTTCTGTGTATTTGCATAAACAGCGGCAATCTGAGCGGGGGTGGTGTCCTTGGAGCTTAAGCCGTAGCGCCCGGAAAAGACCTGCAGCCCGGAGGCGAAGAGACCAGCCTCCTCCAGAGCGGAAACGACATCCAGATAGAGCGGTTCGCCGGGAGCACCGGGCTCCTTCGTACGGCTTAAAACGGAAAGCTGCCGCACGGAGGCAGGAAGCATTTTTGTAAAGTGCCGGACGCTGAAGGGGCGATACAGATGCACACAAATCAGACCGTATTTTTTCTCAGGGACACTGTCCAGATATTCCCGTATGGTTTCACAGATGCTGCCCATGGCAACTAAGACATGCTCTGCCTGTGGATGACCGTAGTAGTCAAAAAGCCCATAATTTGTGTTGAGCAGAAGATTAATGCGCTGCAGCTGCCTTTGAACAATTTCAGGCAGCTTTTCGTAATAGGGATTTGCGGCTTCGCGGGTCTGGAAGAAAATATCAGGGTTCTGGGCAGAGCCGCGATTTCTGGCATGGTGAGGATGCAGGGAAAGCTCGCGGAAGCGCTGCAGGGCAGCCGGGTCAGAGAGTGCCCTGAGGTCGGCGTAGTTCCACACACGGATTTTCTGAAGCTCATGCGAGGTGCGAAAGCCGTCGAAAAAGTTCAAAAAGGGAATGCGTCCCTTCAGAGCAGCAAGATGGGAGACGGGAGAAAGATCCATCACCTCCTGCACGCTGCCTGAGGCAAAGATGGCAGCACCGGACTGACGGCAGGCATAGATGTCCGAGTGGTCGCCGAAGATGGAGAGCGCATGGGTCGCGATGGAGCGGGCGGCGACATGAATCACTCCGGGAAGCAGCTCTCCTGCCATGCGGTAAAGGTTTGGCAGCATCAGAAGGAGTCCCTGAGAGGAGGTAAAGGTGGTGGCAAGCGCACCTGCAAGAAGTGCGCCGTGAACTGCTCCGGCGACACCTGCCTCCGACTGAAGCTGCGAGATAACAAGAGGAGCACCATATATATTTTTTCGCCCTACTCCTGCCCATCTGTCACAGAGCTCTGCCATGGGGGAGGATGGCGTGATGGGATAGATGGCGGCAGCCTCACTGTAGGCATATGCCACGTGGGCAGCAGCCTGATTTCCGTCCATAGTTTGTGTTTCAGACATAAAAAAACCTCCGGCAAAATAAGAATTTTGTACTTATTTTGTCCGGAAGCAGTCGGATTATGCGTATTCTATTTCAGAAAACCGTTTACTATCTGAGCTTCTGCCTCTGCCTCTGTGAGACCGAGGGTCATCAGCTTTGTCAGCTGCTCTCCGGCGATTTTGCCGATGGCAGCCTCATGAATCAGCTCGGCATCCAGATGATTTGCCGTGATTTCCGGTATGGCACTGATTTTTGCACTATCCATGATGATGCCGTCACATTCGGAATGTCCCGCGCAGCGGTTGTTCCCGTTGATTTTGGAGAGGAAAACCTGTTTCGAGGAATCCCTTGCCACGGAGCGGGAAATGATGTTTGCACTGGAGCCGGCACCGTCCATATCGACGAGGAAGGTGGTCTCTGCCGTCTGGGTGCCGTGGGTCATCAGCTTTTCCGTGACGGTGATTTTGGCGCCGTCAGCCAGTCTGGCAGAGGTCAGACGCCTGGTGGAATCCACACCCTTAATCTGCACGGTTTCCATCTCCATAAAGCTGTTTTCGCCCAGCTCAACCCTCGTCTCGGGATTCATGATGCGGGAGCCGCTGCCGTCGCCGCTGCCGTAGTGCTTTTCCACGTATTTCACATGGGAATTTCTACCGATGAAGAAAGCGTGGATGCCGTCATGACGGCTGTCGCTGTCCCCGCCGTTATGGATGCCGCAGCCTGCGACAATCGTCACGTCGCAGTCATCGCCCACATAAAAGTCGTTGTAAACCATTTCGGTCAAACCGCTCTGGCTTAAGATAACGGGAATGTGTACGCTTTCCTTCTTAGTGCCGGGCTTGATGACAATGTCAATGCCCTGCCTGTCCGTCTTTGTTACAATGTCAATGTTTGCCGTCGTGGCCCGCTCCGTGCTCTTGCCGTTTGTGCGGATGTTGTAAGCACCGGAGGGCATTTCGTGCAGTCCGGCTATCTGCTCCAATAGATTTTTCTGTATCTGATCCATAAGTCCGTTCCTCTTTTTGTCAGTCCTGTTTGTAATATCTGCAGCCCTCAGTGCCCTTGAGCAGCTCAGGGAGAATATCCTCGCGTTTTCCCCTTGCCTGCACGGTTCCGTTCGCCAGCACGATAATCTCATCAGCGATATTCAGAATGCGCTCCTGATGAGAAATGATAATCAGGGAATTGTCACTTAAACGGTGCATTTCCTCAAACACCTTAATCAGGTTATTAAAGCTCCAGAGGTCGATGCCTGCCTCCGGCTCATCAAAGACGGAGAGAGGCGTGTTGCGGGCGATGATGGTGGCAATTTCAATCCTTTTTAGCTCTCCGCCGGAAAGACTTGCATCCACATCCCGGTTGATATAGTCCCTCGCACACAGACCGACCCTTGAGAGGTAGTCGCAGGCAGAGGAAAGCTGGATGTGGTCGCCTGCGGCAAGGGTAATCAAATCCCTTACCCTGACACCCTTAAAGCGGACAGGCTGCTGAAAGGCAAAGCTGATTCCAAGCCTTGCACGCTCGGTAATGCTCATCCGTGTGATGTCGGTGCCGTTGAAAAGGATTTTCCCGGAGGTGGGCTGTTCAATTCCCATAATCAGTCGGGCAAGAGTTGATTTTCCGCCGCCGTTTGGCCCGGTGATGGCAACAAAGGTATGGTCCTGAAAGGTCAGGTTCAGATTTTTGATAATCTCTTTTGACCCGGCAGATTCGTCGGATACCTGAAAAGAGAGATTCTGTAGCTCTAGCATAAATTTCCTCCCGAAACCGCAAAGAGCGGTTCTGTATCGTGAACGCAGCTGTTGTCGGCTGCCTTAGACAGTATAACACAGAATGAGGAAAAACTATACTTTTTTCTGCCAAAAGATTGGGAAGGGATTGGGAAGACATGGGAAACTGAAAGGATGGAAGGCGGGAAAATGAAAAAGGGGTGAAATTATATCTCGATAATGTGTTGAATTTAGCGCTTTTATGTGATAAACTGATACACGGATGAAATGGCTATAAAGTCATGAATAAGGTATACGGGAGTTATTTACAATGTTTTTCCCACTGAAGAAGGCAATATCGGAACGCAAAGTGTTGCGTATGGAATATAAAGCTGCAAAGGCAATCGGAGTGGTTCGTCCGGGACAGAGCATTTTCTTCTTCAGACAGGGACTAAAAGTGTATTACATCACATATGAGGAAATAGCAAAATGCTTCAGAAGAGTGATGATAATCCCTGTCGGTGCTGAGAATGGAAATATGAAGCTGGAGACTCTGGTGATAGCGGATGGAGAGCGTGAATTGGCGCAGATTCAGCTACCCGGAGCAGAAGCAGCAAAGAATTTATTAGAAGAACTGAAGGTAAAGATGCCTCATGCGGATTTCGAGTGTCCCAATAAGAACGGGGAGGACAATGAATGGCTATGACGTTACAGGAAGCATTAGAAAAGCTGCTTCCGTCTTTTCAGAGGTACTACAATATCAATAGAGAGGCGGAAGCTCCTTTTGCAGCAGAGGCAGTTTTTCAATCGCATAATGAACAGTATTTTTTGCTTAAGAGTGCCAGGATTTCGGAAGCAAATTCCAACGAATTCATTTACTTTCACACAGCGGATTCGTTAAGTACAGAGGAGTTACAGGAATTGGATATTTGTGCATGGAAGCGCGGAATCGGAAATGTACAGCCCAATTATTATCACCGCAGCACGGACGTTGCATTGGTTATCATAGCGAATCAGATTGAAGAAGACGCATTTAAAATGATTCGGAAGCTGAAACATTCCAAGAGTTATCGGCTTGGGCTTCAGGGCTACAGCAACTATCGTTTGATTGCACTAGAGCTTTCTACAGGACGGGTGTCCCACAACCGCCAGGGGCAGAGTCTGAAGAAGCTCGTCAGCAATATAATTTAATTTTACAGTTATGAGGAGAGGAGAAGAATATGACAGCTTTACTAATTATTCTTGCGGCAATCGTTTTGCTGGTAATCGGCTATATTACATATGGTTCCTGGCTGGCAAAGCAGTGGGGCATTGACCCCGGTAAAAAGACTCCCGCGCATGAAATGGAAGATGGTGTAGACTATGTAGCAGCTCCTGCAGCAGTGCTTATGGGACATCATTTCTCATCCATCGCCGGAGCAGGTCCTATCAACGGACCTATTCAGGCAGCCGTTTTCGGTTGGGTTCCTGTATTCCTCTGGTGTATCATCGGTGGTATTTTCTTTGGCGGTCTTCAGGACTTTGGTTCACTTTTTGCATCCATTCGTCATGAAGGGAAATCTGTTGGTGAGATTATCCAGTCTTCTATGGGAAAAAGAGCAAAAAAACTTTTCATTATTTTTGCTTTACTCGTGTTGGTTTTGGTTATCGCATCCTTCGTAAACGTGGTAGCAGGTACTTTCCTGACCGCTGCAGACGCAGGTCAGCTTGGTGTTGTTGCTAACCCTACCGGTAATCAGACAACCGCTATGATTTCACTGCTGTTCATTGTCCTTGCAGTTATTTACGGTTATGCTACCAATAAGCTGGGCGTTAAGACTCTTCCTGCTACCATTGCGGGTATTATCGGTATCGTAATCATTACGGTAGTCGGTCTGAACTTCGGCTTCGCCATGAGCCGTACTGCATGGATTATCTTTATTGGCGCTTACATCAGCGTTGCTTCACTGGTTCCCGTATGGATTCTCTTACAGCCCCGTGATTATCTGTCCAGCTTCCTGCTTTATGCTATGATTGCTTTGGCAGTTATCGGTATCGTTGTTTGCGCATTCACCGGTAATGCGGCCTTTAGCATTCCTGCATTTACAGGATGGGAGACTAAGGTTGGTACGCTGTTCCCTGCACTGTTTATTACTGTTGCATGTGGTGCATGCTCCGGCTTCCACAGCCTCATTTCTACAGGTACTACTTCCAAACAGCTGGATAATGAAAAGAACGCTAAGTTTATCGGTTACGGTTCCATGCTAATCGAATCTGCACTGGGCATTATCTCTCTGATTGCAGTCGGTATGATTTGGGATAAGTATTCCGAGGGCGGGTTGACTCCTCCAGCAGCATTTGCTTCCGGTATCGCTACTATGTTCGGTACTGAGACTTCTGTTGTTTACGGAACCATTTACGCACTGCTTACCTTAGCAGTTTCCGTATTTGCACTTACCTCTCTGGATACCGGTACCCGTCTGAGCCGCTTTATGTTCTCTGAACTTTTCTTAAAGGAAGGCGAAGAGAGCTGGAAGGACGCTAAGGGTGTTCGCAAGGTGCTTGCTAACCCTGTATTTGCTACTCTTTTCATGGTAGTCATCGGATGTATCCTTGGCGGTCTGAGCCTGTCTCAGATTTGGGGTCTGTTTGGTGCTGCAAACCAGTTGCTGGCGGGTATCGCTCTGATGGCAGTGGCTGCATGGCTTGGTGAGGTAGGTAAGAACAACAAGATGTTCTTTATCCCTATGATTTTCATGCTTGCTGCAACTCTTACCAGCTTGATCATCACTGTATTCAAAAAGATTTCTCTGATTGGTGCGGGCGAAGCGGCATGGGGAGACTGGTTCCAGTTAATTTTCGCAGCTGCAATGGCTATTCTTGCAATTATTCTGGTTGTTGAGGGTGTTCAGACCTTTATGAAGCAGCGCAAGAAAAACTAATTGTTGATTAGTACATTTTATCAATGAAGAAAACGACTATTTTTCGTATGGAAGAATAGTCGTTTTTGTTCATCTGCCTTTTAAAAATTGACGGACTGGAGGGGTTGTGAGAGGGAGAGTTTTGTGATAAAATTTATAAAAAAGAAGGCATCCGCATTACGTCCGGAAATGGAGGAGAATTATGGGAAAAACATATGAAAAAGCGTTTATCAACAGGATTGCCATCGCAGGGCATTCCATAATAGACAGTGTGCTTGTGCTTGCTTATGTGGTGGAGCTGTTAAAGGGGGCGAGGACACCCGGATATCTCGCAGTGTTTTCCCTGTTAAGCTTAGGACCTGTAGCGGCAGAGCTTATTCTTTACCGCAGAAACCCTGACACTGATGCCATCAAGCATCTGGTCAGCATCAGCTACGGCTTCTTTTATCTTTTCTGTATTTTTACAAGCAGCAATGCGTATACATGGACCTATGCGTGTCCCATGTTCATGGTGATTATCCTTTATATGGATGTGCGCTGCTGCGGACTGATTTTTGCGGGAGCACTCATCGGAAACCTTATAGACATCGCAGAGTATGCACTGAGCACGGGATATGCGGCAGAGGAGATTGCCGGGGTTGAAATCCGCGTTGCCTGCATTCTGCTGACGGGCGGCTTTATGACGATGTCTGCGTGGGCGGTCAAGAAGGAAAATGAGGAGAAAATGAAGCAGATTCGGGAACAGACTGCGGCTGCGGAGGCACAGACGACAAAGATTCTGGAGACCTCAGGCGGTATGATTGCGGAGATTGCCGAGGTTACGGATAAGATGAACATCATGGGTGATTCCATGGAGCGGATGCACAGCTCCATGAACGAGGTTTCCACTGGTGTCACCGAGACGACGGAATCCGTTCAGAAGCAGCTTGTGCGGACGGAGCAGATACAGTCTCATATCGGACAGGTGAAGGAAAATGCCGTCCAGATAGGACAGAGTGTAAAGGAAGCAGCAGAGAAGGTGGCGGAGGGCAAGAGCCGTATGGAGGTTCTGACGGAGCAGGTCGACCGTTCCACGCAGGCAAACGGCAGGGTTATGAGCCAGATGCAGGTTTTGTGTGAGTACACTAACCAGATGAACACCATCATTGAGACCATAACGAGTATAGCAAACAGTACGGGTATGCTCGCACTGAACGCCAGCATCGAGGCGGCGCGTGCAGGAGAAGCGGGAAGAGGCTTTGCAGTTGTTGCGGGTCAGATTTCCGAGCTGGCGAATCAGACCAAGACGGCAACAGTAAATATTACGGGGCTGATTGGGCATATTAACGAGGAAGTGCAGCTGGTGGAGCGCTCTGTCGATGAGGTGACGGAGAGCAACCAGGAGAATACGGAGACGGCAAGAGTGGTTGCCGAGAACTTTGTCATGATGTCGAAGGGAACGGACAGCGTGGAGCGCCAGGCAGCAGAGCTGCTTCAGATTGTGGAGGAGCTGGAGACGGCAAACCGAGACATCGTGGAGAACATTCAGACCATTTCAGCCATTACGGAGGAGGTTTCCGCCCATGCCAGCGAGACCTACAGCGCATGCGAGGGGAATGCTTCCATGGTGAGTGAGGTTTCCTGCATTGTCTCCAATCTGAATGCGGAAGCACAAAAACTGCGTCAAACTGAAAATTAGTACTTGACTTTTTCGGAGGAAGCGGGTAATATATCTAATGTTGTAGGTGATACAACATTGAGTGTGCGTTTAGCTCAGCTGGATAGAGCGTTTGGCTACGGACCAAAAGGTCGGGGGTTCGAATCCTCTAACGCACGTTTGTGGAAAGCGGTGTGCAGTACACACGCGTACGAAGAGTCTGTCGTCGAAGCGGCAGATTCTTTTTTTGTATCTGCGGTCATCGTACGAAAGCTGCGCTGCTACAAAAGAATCTTTACATTACGGCGCACAACGTTTATAATAATAGCGGTTTTGTTCAAATCACATTTTACGGGAGGAAGAAAAATGAGTTTTTTATGGGAAGGCATATGCTCAGTTACATGGCAGCAGCTCGTCATGTATGTGGTAGGTGCCGTGCTGATCTGGCTTGCGATTAAGAAGGAATACGAGCCTTCACTTTTGCTGCCGATGGGATTCGGTGCGATTCTTGTCAATCTGCCGGGCTCTAATGCGATTGACAAGCTGGTGGAGGGAGTAGTTCCTACAAATGGTATTATACAGTGGCTTTACAATGTGGGAATTGAGGCGTCGGAGGCGCTGCCGATTCTGCTGTTCATCGGTATCGGCGCGATGATTGACTTTGGTCCGCTTCTGGCGAATCCTGTTATGTTTTTGTTTGGTGCGGCAGCGCAGTTTGGTATCTTTGCTGCACTGCTGATTGCAGCGGCATGCGGCTTCGAGCTGCATGATGCAGCTGCTGTCGGTATCATCGGTGCTGCGGACGGTCCTACGGCACTTCTTGTTTCGCAGGTGCTGGACTCTAACTACACGGGAGCCATAGCCGTGGCGGCGTATTCCTATATGGCGCTGGTACCCATCGTACAGCCGGCAGCAATTAAGCTGGTTACCACGAAGAAGGAAAGAAGCATTAAGATGGAGTACAAGCCCGGCTCTGTATCCAAGCGCACGAGGATTCTGTTCCCCATCGTTGTAACGATTATCGTAGGCTTTATCTCACCTGATGCGGCATCACTGGTAGGCTTTTTGATGTTTGGAAACCTTATTAGAGAATGCGGCGTGCTGCAGAGCCTTTCCGATACGGCACAGGGACCTCTGGTAAATCTGATTACCCTGCTGCTTGGAATCACAATCTCCTTTAGCATGAAGGCAGAGGATTTTGTAAATCCCAAGACGCTGCTCGTTATGGTAATCGGACTGACGGCATTTGTGTTTGATACCTTTGGCGGCGTTCTGTTTGCAAAGTTTTTGAATCTGTTCCTGAAGAAGAAGATAAATCCGATGGTGGGCGCGGCAGGTATTTCCGCATTCCCGATGGCTTCAAGAGTAGTTCAGAAAATGGCGCAGGAGGAGAATCCCGGAAACATAATTATTATGCAGGCGGCAGGCGCCAACGTAGCCGGACAGGTTTCCTCTGCGATTGCAGGCGGTCTGATTATTCAGCTGGTAGCGCAGTATATGTAGGAGGTAGCGTATGAGCGAGAATGTAATGAAAGCACTTGGAATTATGGGATCCGGTATGCTGGGAATCTTTGTTGCCATCGTCGTAATTATTGTGCTTGTCTGGGTTTTGCAGAAGCTGGATGGTATCGGAAGCGGGAAGGAATCCAAGGAAGCATAAAGGCATGAAAGCCGAAAACAGTGCAAGTGTGTTTTGGGGCGGCGCATATCGGAATATATGCGCTGCCTTTTGCTTTCGGGGGAGTTTCCGGGAAGGACTCGCGAGGGACTTCTTTTGCCGAGGCAGGCAGCCATGCGGTGTATACAGGCAGCGGATGGACGGATAACTGCCCGGAATATCAGGAGAAAAGAGATGAAATCTGAGAGGGAAGGGCTTCGCGTATGCAGGCGTTGCCTGACGGAAGAGCTGGCGGATTCGGAAGAAATCTTCCGCTCCCTGAGAGCTTATATTGAAAATCTGGATGTGGATATCAGAACGCCGGAGGATGCTTACAGAGCACGTCTGGAGCTGTGCAAAAGGTGCGATATGCTGTTGCAGGGGATGTGCAGGAAATGCGGCTGCTATGTGGAGCTGCGTGCAGCCGTCAGAGGAAACGCGTGCCCGGATGAACTCTGGGGAGGCGAATGTGAGGGAAAATATGAATAAACAGGAATTTTTGGAAAAGCTGAGACTGTCTCTTGGCGGAAAGCTGTCGGGCAGTCAGGTTGCTGAAAATGTAAATTACTACGAAGAGTATATCAATACGGAAATCCGCAAGGGAAAAAGCGAGGAGGAGGTACTTGAGGAGCTGGGAGACCCGAGACTGATTGCCAGAACGATTGTGGAGACAAGCCCCAAAGATGGACAGAGCTACAGCAGTGAGGAGGACGGTGCGGCAGTAGGGCAGGACGGCAGACAGATGCCCAAGCCGGGAAGAAGCTGGCTGACAAAGCTGCCGGGCTGGATATGGCTGATGGTATTTGCTCTGGTGCTGCTGGCACTGGTATGCGTGATATTTAAAATATTAAAGCTGCTGGCACCCGTTATTCTGATTATCGGACTGGCACTGTTTATTATCAGGAAAATATACGGCGATTTTTAAAAAGTATGAACCGCCGGGGGGAACCGGCGGCTCATAGAGGGGAGTATAAATATTATATAAGGGGTGTAAGCAGATATCTGAGGAACTTCCGCTTACAATATGATTATAGTACCAAAGTTACAGAAACACAATACAAAATAGTGCTAAAGTACCACGGAAGAAATGTATACTTTTTGTGCATCTTTGCCATACTACTCCTGTAACCGCTAATCAACAGGAGGAATTATAAGATGGACAACAACAAGTTCAGCAACAGCAACTATTCTGATAACTGTGGGGACAGTCAGGGCAAGGACAGCCAGAACCAGAACTGTCAGAACAGCCAGAACAGCCAGAATCAGAGTAAGAATCAGAATAAGAACCAGAACAAGAACCAGAAGAACAATTTCTAAGGCTCTGCGGATAGGGATGCCGAAAGGCATCCCTATTTACATATCCGGGAAAAAATTGTATACTTAAAAAGCTGCAGGGATGAATTTTAATATGAGAAAATGAGGAAGCTATGCGAAAATTTGAGCTGATTGCGCCGTGCCACTTCGGCATGGAGGCTGTGCTGAAAAGAGAAATTGACGATTTGGGATATGACATAACAGAGGTCGCAGACGGCAGGGTGACGTTTTTTGGAGACGAGGAGGCACTGTGCCGGGCAAATGTGTTTCTGCGCACGGCGGAGCGTATTCTGATTAAGGTGGGAAATTTCCACGCGGAAACCTTTGAGGAGCTGTTTCAGGGTACAAGGGCAATTCCTTGGGAGGAATATCTGCCGGAGGATGCGAAGTTCTGGGTTGCCAAGGCGGCAAGCGTGAAGTCAAAGCTGTTCAGCCCGTCTGACATCCAGTCCATCATGAAAAAGGCAATGGTGGAACGGCTGAGACAGCATTACGGTATCAGCTGGTTTAGCGAGGAGGGAGAGAGCTTTCCGATTCGGGTTTTTCTGATGAAGGACGAGGTAACCGTCGGGCTGGACAGTACGGGGGAATCCTTACATAAGCGCGGCTACCGAAAGCTTACGGCAAAAGCGCCCATTGCGGAGAACCTGGCAGCATCCCTGATTCTGCTGACACCCTGGAGCAAAAACAGGATTCTGGTAGACCCTTTTTGCGGAAGCGGAACCATTCCCATAGAGGCAGCGATGATGGCTGCGGGGGTGGCACCCGGCATGAACAGAAGCTTTACGGCGGAAAGCTGGCCTCATATAGTAGGAAAAAGGAACTGGTATGATACACTGGACGAGGCGCAGGAAGCAGTGGACCTGACCGTGGAGACGGATATTCAGGGCTATGATGTTGATGATGACATGGTAACGATTGCCAGAGAAAACGCGCGGCTCGCCGGCGTGGATAAGCTGATACACTTTCAGCGCCGGGACGTGGAGCAGTTAAGCCACCCTAAAAAGTACGGCTTTCTTATCACAAACCCGCCCTACGGGGAACGCTTGCAGGATAAGGAGCAGATGCCGGCGCTATATCGGACAATCGGTGAGCGCTTTCGGGCGCTGGATTCCTGGAGCATGTACCTGATAACGGCGTATGAGAACGCAGAGCAGGACATTGGCAGAAAGGCGGACAGAAATCGAAAACTATACAACGGAATGATGAAAACCTATTATTATCAGTTTCTCGGGCCCAGACCGCCGAAGAGCAGGCAGAAGCCATGAGGAGCGGAAACGGGAAAAAACAGAAAGAGAATATGTGGCTGACGCTGGGGCTGTGGACTGCACTGTGTACAGGATGTATGGTGGTTATGCTGCTTTTTGCGGCAGATAAAACCATAGTGATAGCGGATGCCTATCAGGAACAGACGGGGCTTTTGGCGAATGCTGCGGCGGGCGAACACGCACAGCAGGAAACAGCACTGATGCTGAAACGAACCTATGGCATCACGGAGAGCTTTATCGTACCGCTGCCCAAGGGGGTCAAGGCAGAGCATGTGGTGATGGAAAACCGTTATATGGACAGGGAGCTTTGGATTTATATTCAGTGTGACGACGTTTCCTTTTACGGGGCAAACGAAATTTCAGGGGATGTCTCTCCGATAAAAGGCGGCTGCAGTGAGCCGCAGGAGGACGGTGTTCTGCTGAAATTCAGCATGCAGGGCGTAAAGGAGTATAGGAGTACCCTGGAGGGGAGCATGCTTACAGTTGCCTGTTATGAGCCGAGGGAGCTTTATGACTTTATCCTGGTGCTGGACCCTGAGGGAGGTGGAAGCGATGCGGGAGTCGCCGGGGAGCACCTGACAGAAAAGGATTTGACCCTGCAGCTTGCAAGGCTGGTACAGAAGAAGCTTACGGCAGCAGACGTGAGACTCTACCTGACAAGAACAGAGGATATTGATGTTTCGGAGGAGGAGAGACGCGGACTCGCGGAGGAGGTAGGTGCGGATTGCTATATTCGCATCGGCGCGGAGTATGACGCGGAAAGCGCGGAGACCTACGGAATCCGCAGCAGCTATAACGAGGAGTATTTCTTCCCGGAGTTTGGCAATGCAGAGCTGGCGGACGTTGTGACAAGGGCCGTGACGATTGCCAGCAGCAACAGGGCGGTGGGAATCTTTGCGGCAGAGGAGGACAGCGTGCTGAAGGAGCTGAGGACTCGCGGAGTCGGAGTTGCGGCAGGGTATCTTTCCAACCCGAAGGAGGAAGCACTGCTTATCCGCGAAAGCTATCAGGAGAAGCTGGCGGAGGGGCTTGTCAGTGCCATCGGGGAGATATGCGCCAAGCTGCAAAAACAGGAGAGATAAACAGAGGAGAAGGCAATGAGCAGAATCATATTTGCGACGGGTAATGCCGGAAAGATGAGGGAAATCAGGTCGATTCTTGCAGACCTCGGAATGGAGATAGTCTCCATGAAGGAGGCGGGGGTCAGCTTGGAGATAGAAGAAAGCGGGAGCACTTACGAGGAAAATGCGCTGATTAAAGCAAGAGCGGTGGCAGCTGTGACGGGAGAGCTTGTTCTGGCGGATGACTCGGGACTGGAGGTGGATCGCCTGAATAAGGAGCCGGGCGTGCATTCGGCGCGATACATGGGGGAAGATACACCTTACAGCATAAAGAATGCAAGCATTATCAGAAGGCTTGAGGGAGTGTCTGAGGAAGAGAGGACGGCGCGCTTTGTCTGTGCGATTGCTGCCGTGCTGCCGGACGGAAGAGAGCTTACTACAAGAGCGACGGTGGAGGGAAGAATCGGATACGGAGAAAAAGGAGAGGGTGGCTTCGGATATGACCCTATCTTTTTTGTGCCGGCTTTGGGGAAGACAACCGCAGAACTGTCTGAGGAGGAAAAGAATCTGGTGAGCCACAGGGGAAGGGCGCTCAGGCTGATGAAAGAGGAATTACGAAAGCTATGAAGGTACTGATTGTCAGTGATACACATAAGAGAAATGAGAATTACTTTACGGCGCTGGAGAGAGAGACGCCCGATATGGTGATACATTGCGGGGATGCAGAGGGCAGTGAGTATGCTCTGACGGAGAGTGCCGGCTGCCCCGTAAGCATTGTACTGGGCAATAATGATTTCTTTTCTTATCTGCCGCGGGAGCTGGAGCTGAAGATTGGACCCTACCGGGTGTGGGTTACTCACGGTCATAATTACTATGTTTCCATGGGCAGCGAGGAAATTAAGCGGGAAGCCATGGTGCGGGGAATGGATGTGGTCTGCTACGGACATACTCACCGTCCCGTGATAGATACGGGTGGGGATGTGATTGTGGTCAATCCGGGAAGCCTTTCTTATCCCAGACAGGAGGGAAGACTTCCCTCCTATGTTGTCATGGAGCTGGACGAGGCGGACGAGCTTCACTTTGAGCTAAAGTATCTGAGCTGAAATGAGTGGCTGAAGTGAGCTGAAGTATCCGGGCGAAAAGGCTTGACATGAACGGCAAAAATAGCATATAATGTGCGAGTGCCGTCGGGAAATGCTTCGTATGGACGGCATTGCTTTTTCGGGGTGTGGCTCAGCTTGGCTAGAGCACCTGGTTTGGGACCAGGGGGTCGCAGGTTCGAATCCTGTCACCCCGACTATGGCTGAACTGTTGTGTGCCTGCTTTTGCGGAAAGCCTGACTTTATCAGGGTTTACCGCTTTTTTTCTAAAACTGTTGACAAACAGGACGAAATGCGCTAAAATATGCTTCGTCGGTTTACAGACAGACTTTGTGTGTCCGTAGCTCAGCTGGATAGAGCAACGGCCTTCTAAGCCGTGGGTCGG
>CAYZAU010000033.1:0-16971 GCA_964475665.1 uncultured Acetatifactor sp.
AGACAGACAGACAGACAGACAGACAGACAGACAGACAGACAGACAGACAGACAATAAAATATGCTTTTGAGAGGAAAGGTTCGGCGATGTCGGGACTGGAGCGAAGCCCTGATGCCGCTGAACCTTTTTGCGTTTATAAAGATATGTAAAAACAGACCCGGTCTGTCGGAGCTGGTCAGGGTCTGCTGAAGGAGGGCGTGCAAAAGAGAGCGGTGTCGGAAAGGAAAAGTAACCATATTCAAAAGGAGAAAAGCAAATGGCGAAGGGCTTGAGTGACAAAATTAAGAACATGTCGGTTCAGGGGAAGCTGAAGGCTTCCTATGGGAGCATTATAGGATTTACCTTTGTGCTGATAGTAGCTTTACTAATCAGCTTAAAGACGGTAAACGGAAAGCTGGATAAGCTGTTTACCGGTCCGACGATGAACATCCAGTATTCGGCGGAGCTGTACTATCCGCAGATAGACATTCAGCGGGCGTTAAACAGAACGCTTTCGGAGGGAGAAGAAAAGCGGGATGAGCTGTATCCGCAGCTGGAGGAAACCACGGAAGAGAATATTGCAATCATGAATGAGGCAATCTCGTTTTTAAAGGGAAATCTGCTGACCCAAGAGGATAAAAACAGACTGCTTGCAATAGAGGATGAGCTGAGTCAGGTTGTCACGCAGCACAGAACGGAAGTGTTCAGGCTGCTAAAGGAAGGCGATTATGAAGCGGCGAGGGAATACAACAATGCCTATTATATGCCGTCAGTAAACAATGTAAAGGAAATGATAGAGGAGCTGGAGGCATCCATTATGGATACGGCAGAGGATTACAGAGCCTCCGCGGATTTAATCTGCACCCTCCTTATCATTATAGGAATCATCCTTCTTATCATTGTTACATATCTGGCAGTATGGATGGCAATCAGGGTGTTCCACAACGTTACGGACCCGCTGACCCAGATTGAAACGGCAGCCAAGCAGCTGAGAGAAGGAAAGCTGGGACACGCAGATGAGCTTGACTATGAATCACAGGATGAATTTGGTGAATTGGTGAAGCTGCTCAGAGAGTCCATTCATATCCTGAATGGCTATGTAAAGAATATCTGTGAGAATTTTACCATGCTGTCAAATGGTGACCTGACAAGAAAGATTGAGGATATTCCCGATTATCTCGGAGATTTTATGAGCCTGAAGGAGAGCTTTGGGATTATTCTGAAAACATATAACTCAACCCTGAACAAAATCCGCGGAGTTTCGGGACAGGTAGATTCCGGCTCGGAGGAGGTTGCCTCTGCCGCAGGAGACCTTGCCGCAGGAACATCTGAGCAGGCGAGCGCGGTGGAAGAAATGAATGCCACGATAGAAACCGTCAGCAGCATTGCGGAGGCGGCATCCGTGGAAGCGGCAGACGCATATCGTACCATGATGGAATCGGTTGAGAAGGCAAGACAGGAAAAGCTCCAGATGCAGGAGCTTCAGGATGAGATGAACCATATTAAAGCGATATCCGCTGAGATAGAAGCAATCGTGACATCCATCGAGGAAATTGCCTCACAGACGAATCTGCTCGCTTTGAATGCATCCATTGAGGCTGCCCGTGCCGGCGAGGCGGGAAGAGGCTTTGCGGTAGTGGCAGACCAAATCGGAAAGCTTGCAACGGACAGTGCAAATGCGGTAGTCAGCACAAAGGAGCTGATAAGGAATACGATAGAGGAAATAGGAAAAGGAAGCGTTACAACGGAAAAGACGGCGGAAGGCTTTAACAGAATCATCAGTGACATGGAAAATTTTGCAGAGATGGCAAAGTCAAACAGCGAGAAATCCAAGTCACAGTCCGAGGCGCTGCTGCAGGTTGAAAAGGCAATAGAGCAGATTTCGCTGATAACACAACAGAATGCGGCATCCTCTGAGGAATGCTCTGCCATCAGTGAGGAGATGGCGGCAAGAGCCTCGGAGCTGGATAGCCTGGTGAACGAGTTTAAGCTGTACGGGGCAGAGTAAGGCTTCGGGAGGGTATGCTACAATAACGGATATGGACACTTACGTTAAGATTTTTATAAGCAGCATAGCGGCGGCAGCACTTCTGCTGGCGGGAGTACTGCTTTTGCGCCGACGTGGAAGGCGCGGGGCACCCGGTGACATTGACCTGATGGAAGGGCATGACTTTGAGTATTATTGTGCGGAGCTTTTAAAGGGGCGCGGCTTCCAGGAGGTTGAGGTCACAAAGGGGAGCGGAGACTACGGGATAGACATTTTGGCGGAAAAGGACGGAGTTACCTATGCCATCCAATGTAAGTGCTATGCGGCACCGGTGGGAGTCAAGGCGGTGCAGGAGGCATATGCCGGAAGGGATTATTATGACCGGATGGTGGGGGCGGTGCTGACAAACCAGTACTTTACCCAGCCGGCGGTAGAGGCGGCTAAGAAGTTAAAAATTCTGCTCTGGGACAGAGGATACCTGGAGAGTATGCTGGAGGAGCAGTAACTGACGGGGAGCAGGGGAGCGTTGTGCGCTCCAGCTGCTCCTTTAGGGATTGGAAATCCGCAGGACCGTTATCCAGCAGGAAGCTGTGAAAGCGGTAGTCGGAGTAGCCGTCTTCCCAGAGCTCCTTTGCATTTTCCTGCAGGGAGAGGATTTCCAGATAGCCCAGATAATATTTCATGTAGTTACAGGGCTCCCGCACGATATAGGCATAGACTGCCTTGATGGAGGAGGCATCCGTGATGCCGAAGCCCTCCAGCATTTTTGCAACCTGACTGTAGGTGGCACCCTCATAGTGAATCATAATGTCAAGAATAGAGTACAGGCATAGCTGCAGACTGCGGTTATGCTTTTCTATTTGCGCGAGAATCGCGTCCCGGGGAGCTTGTGCCTCCTGCAAAGCCTCAGAGGCGTAGTCGAAGGAAAGAAATTCAACATATAGCGCCCAACCCTCCAGATAGCCGCCGTACCAGAGAAGCTCCCGCACAGGGCGGATATCGTTCTCTAAGGCACGCCTGTTGCTGTAGACGGTCTGGTAGAGATGACCGGGGTAGCCCTCGTGTGCCAGCGTGGTGTAAAGCTCCAGACCCTCAGAGGTTTTTTTGGGATTGATGTAAATGACATTGCTGTCGGTATCATCCAGCGGAGTAGTCAGATAAAAGGCAGGTGCGCAATAATCCTGCAGACTTTCCGAAACAGCCTTTACTTCAAGCTCTGTGGAATTGCCCGGTATTTCCGGAAACAGCTCCTTCATGCGTTTCTGAAGGTCTGCCAGCATCTCCTCCGCGGTGTTGAGAGGGAAAGCGATGTCTTCGCCGAAATCCTTCCGTATAATCTCAGGATACGCGGCGGCGATTTGGCGGAGGGCATCATACTCAAGGGCAAAGCGGGTACTCAACAGTTCCCGGATTTCCGGTACGGAGCGGTACGAACCGGTCTCAGAGATAAGCAGCGCCTCGTAGTAAGCCCTTCCCCGCGGCTTGGCGGCAAGCCCGGCGAGCGGAACGGATGTATCCTCCAAAAGAAGAAGACCGTCGCCCAGTGCCTCATAGGCAGGAAGCAGAACAGTCTTTAGCAGACGGTCATTTCGGGAGAGATAGCCGGAGAGCTCCTTTTGGGTAATCAGTCCTTCCCGGGAGAGCCTCTCCAGGCGTTCAGCAAAGGTAGTCTGTAGAAAATGGGAGCCGTCTGCCAGCGCATCACTTGTGACAATAGTGTCGCATTGCTTCCTGACGGCCTGTAGTGAGGAGACGGGCATCAGCAGACCGGCGGCTGCCTTTTCCTCCTCGTAGAGCAGCAGGGAAGCGAAATATTCATCTGTCTGCTCCAGCAGGGAGAGGTAATCCTCCACGTCTCTTTTGCAGCGAAAGGTGTATTCTGCCAGCAGAATCGGAAGCTGGGACTGCATGCCGGAGGAGGGAGAGAGCGGCTCACTGTAATAGGGAAAGGCGGAGAGGGAGAGAGTGCTCTCAAGATAGCGTGTCAGCAGGGTATAGAGGTAGGCATCTGCCTTAGTCAGCATGGAGGACCGTATTGAGCGCAGGGCAGAAAGCGTATTTTCCGTGGCAGCCTGTTCCCTGAGAGCAGCCTGCGGCTGATAGGCAGGAAGTATTGCACGATACTGACAGATGCCGAAGTCGGACGGAACGGCAAGGGAGTAGTGCATATTCAGGGTGTTTGCCTGCATCTCGGTGATAAACAGCCGGGAGGTCAGCTTTGCAAAGCATTTCTCGTCCTGCCTGAAAGAAAACAGAAGGGCAATAAGGCAGCCAAAAACAGAAACGAGAATTCCCGAAAGCAGCAGTTTTTTGGAAAAAGAAAATTTCTTATGCAAGGATAAGTCACCTGACTTGTGTTATTATTATTTCATTGTATGCGGACACGTGAAAGATAGAAAACAAAAGTAGGAAAAGGCAGAGGTGAGGTATACAATTAAAAGCAAGATATGTTAAAATAAGAAAAATGCTTTAGGACGGAGGTATGGACATGAGCGCAGCGGACAGGACGGCAATACGGGAGGGAAAAACCTTTCTCGGAATAGAATTTGGCTCTACACGGATTAAGGCGGTGCTGACAGATGAGGGGCATCAGCCGGTGGCGATGGGTACCCATGACTGGGAGAATCGTCTGGAAAACAATATATGGACCTACACGTTGGAGGATATCTGGAAGGGGCTGCAGGGCTGCTACCGGAGTCTTGCAGGAGATGTGAGGGAGAAGTACGGGGAGGAGCTGACGGTAATCGGGGGCATCGGCTTTTCCGGGATGATGCACGGCTATATGCCGTTTGACCGAAGAGGAGAGCTGCTGGTGCCTTTTCGCACCTGGAGAAATACCATGACGGAGGAGGCATGCAAAAGGCTTACACCGCTGTTTCGGTTCAACATTCCGCAGAGATGGAGCATCGCCCACCTCTATCAGGCAATGCTTTCAAAGGAGGCGCACGTAAAGGACATTGCTTTTCTTACGACACTTGCCGGTTACATTCACTGGAAACTGTCGGGGGAAAAGGTGCTGGGCATCGGGGAAGCGTCGGGGATGTTTCCCATCGATTCCGTCAGTCTGGACTACGATGCACGGATGCTGGAGCAGTTCGATGCGCTGGTGGCGGCTGAGGGCTATTCATGGCGGCTGCGGGATATTTTGCCCGGTGTGCTGTGTGCAGGGGAAAGAGCCGGGACGCTGACGGAGGAGGGTGCAAGGCTTCTCGACCCCAGCGGAACGCTTCGGGCAGGAATTCCCATGTGCCCGCCTGAGGGCGATGCGGGCACCGGAATGGTAGCCACAAACAGTGTCAGGGTGCGAACCGGAAATATTTCCGCAGGAACCTCTATTTTTTCCATGGTGGTGACGGAAAAGCCGCTGTCAAGAGTGCACGGGGAGATTGACATGGTGACAACGCCGGACGGAAACCCTGTGGCAATGGTGCATTGCAACAACTGCACCTCTGATCTGAATGCCTGGGTAAATCTCTTTGGAGAATTTGCAGAAAAAATCGGCGTGAAGACAGATAAGAACGATTTGTACGGAATTCTCTACAGGGAGGCGCTTGCCGGGGACGCAGACTGTGGCGGGCTGTTGTCGTATAATTACTTTTCGGGAGAACCTCTGACGGGTATGCAGGAGGGCAGACCGCTGTTTGTCCGCACGCCAGACGCTGCCTTTCGTCTGGGCAACTTTATGAGAAGCCATCTCTACAGCGCCATTGCAACGCTTAAAATAGGAAATGATATTTTGCTCAAGGAGGAGAAGGTTAAGGTGGATTCCCTGATGGGGCACGGAGGGCTGTTTAAGACCCCTGTGGTGGGGCAGCAGCTGATGGCGGCAGCCTTTGATTCTCCGGTGACGGTGATGGATACCGCGAGTGAAGGAGGCGCATGGGGTATGGCTGTCCTCGCAGCCTTTATGCAGAAGAGGGCAGCAGGAGAGACCTTACCGGATTATCTGACAGAGAGGGTGTTTGCGGGACAGACGGGAACGACAATCACACCGAAGGCGGAGGATGTTGCAGGCTTTGATGCCTTTGTGGAAAGGTATAAGAATACACTGCCTGCCGAGAGGGCAGCGGTGGAGGGACTGCGATAGGGAGACTGTGATAGGGAGACTGTGATAGGAGAGTCGGAATCAACAGAAACGCACGGAAGGATTGCACAGAGAAGCTGCGCGGGGGGAAGGCGCGGCAGACAAAACAGTGGAAGGAGAAGCAAAAGATGCTGGAAGAGCTTAAGGTATCGGTATATAAGGCAAATATGGAGCTGCCCAGATACGGACTGGTGACCTTTACATGGGGAAACGTCAGTGCCATTGACAGGGAGAGCGGGCTGCTTGTGATTAAGCCGAGCGGTGTTGAGTATGACAGGCTGACCCCGGAGGATATGGTGGTAGTGGATTTAAACGGGAAAAAGGTGGAAGGGCACTTTAATCCCTCCTCGGATACGGCAACCCATGTGGAGCTGTACAAGGCATTTCCACAGATAGGCGGCATTGTGCACACGCATTCCTCCTATGCTACCAGCTGGGCGCAGGCGGGAAGAAGCATTCCCTGTTATGGAACAACCCATGCGGATTATATTTACGGGGAGGTTCCCTGCGTCAGATGCCTGAATGCGGAGGAAATAGCGGATGGCTATGAGGAGAATACGGGGCATCTGATTGTGAACGAGTTTAAGCGCATGGGAAAAGACCCTGTGGCGGTGCCGGCAGTGCTCTGCAAAAACCATGGTCCCTTCACGTGGGGAAAGGATGCCGCAGAGGCGGTTCACAATGCTGTTGTGCTGGAGGAGGTTGCCAAGATGGCATACCGCGCAGAGAGCATCAACAGGGAAATCCTTCCCGCACCGCAGGAGCTTCAGGATAAGCATTATTTCAGAAAGCACGGAGCAAACGCATACTACGGGCAAAGGTGACAAAGGGTACGGCCGGACGAAGCATAAAGTGCGTATGTGCGCGAGCACACTCTGAATTCCCCGGGAGATAAAACACTGGACGAAAGAGGGGAACTGTGCTAGTATAGGAGACGATAAAAGCATGCCGTATAGGAATATGGCAGAACGGAGGAGAGCATGAAGAATTTAGAACTGCAGAAGCACGCAAACGCAGTGCGCAAGGGCATTGTAACGGCAGTTCACAGTGCTAAGGCAGGACACCCGGGCGGTTCCCTTTCCGCAGCGGATGTATTTACCTTTTTGTACTTTGAAGAGATGAACATTGACCCGGAAAACCCGGATAAAGAGGACAGAGACCGTTTCGTGCTGTCTAAGGGGCACACGGCACCCGGATTGTATTCCGCTCTGGCAAACAGAGGCTTTTTCCCGGTGGAGGATTTAAAGACACTGCGCCATCTCGGCTCATATCTGCAGGGACATCCCTGTATTCATATTCCCGGTGTGGACATGTCCTCGGGCTCTCTGGGACAGGGAATTTCTGCCGCAGTGGGCATGGCTCTCGGTGCAAAGCTGGGCGAAAAGGACTTCCGCGTGTATACCCTCTTGGGTGACGGTGAGCTGGAGGAGGGACAGGTCTGGGAGGCTGCCATGTTCGCGGGACACCGCAAGCTTGATAATCTCTGCGTGATTGTGGATAACAACAATCTGCAGATTGACGGCCCAATCGATAAGGTATGCTCTCCTTATCCCATCGACAAGAAGTTTGAGGCGTTTAATTTTCATGTGCTGAATGTGGATGCACATGACTTTGATGCGCTCCGCGCTGCCTTTAACGAGGCAAAAGCAACGAAGGGGATGCCTACCTGCATCGTGCTTCACAGCCTGAAGGGCAAGGGCGTTTCCTTCATGGAAAACAGCGTTGACTGGCACGGCAAGGCTCCGAACGATGAGGAGTACGCGGTGGCGATGGCTGATTTGGAGCGGATTGACGCAGAATTAGAGAAAGCAGGTGAAGCATAATGGCAGATGTGAAGAAAATAGCAACACGTGAAAGCTATGGCAATGCGCTGAAGGAGCTGGCGGAGGAGTTCCCCAATCTGGTGGTGCTGGATGCTGACCTTGCGGCTGCAACCAAGACGGGTATTTTCAGAAAGGCATATCCGGAGCGTCACATTGACTGTGGAATTGCGGAGGCAAACATGATGGGCGTGGCAGCAGGGCTTTCCCTGACGGGGAAAATTCCCTTTGTCAGCTCCTTTGCCATGTTCGCGGCAGGGCGTGCCTTTGAGCAGGTGAGGAACTCCATCGGCTATCCTCATCTCAATGTAAAGATAGGAGCGACCCATGCAGGTATCACTGTGGGAGAGGATGGGGCAACTCACCAATGCAATGAGGACATCGCACTGATGCGCACCATCCCCGGGATGGTGGTAATGTGTCCTGCGGATGATGTTGAGGCGCGTGCTGCCGTCAGGGCAGCGCTGGAGTATAACGGTCCCGTCTATATTCGGTTCGGACGTGCGGCAGTGCCTGTGATTAACGACAGACCGGACTACAAATTTGAAATCGGCAAGGGCTCCGTTGTACGTGAGGGTAAGGACGTGACGATTGTTGCCACCGGAATCTGTGTGGATTCCGCACTGGGAGCAGCAGAAAAGCTGGCGGCAGACGGCATAGACGCAGAGGTGGTAAGTATCTGCACCATCAAGCCGCTGGACGAGGATATCATCATCAACAGTGCTAAAAAGACAGGAAAGGTTGTCACAGTGGAGGAGCACTCCGTTATCGGCGGGCTGGGCAGTGCGGTATGTGATACCCTGAGTGCAAAGCTGCCCACAAGAGTGAAAAAAATCGGTATGCAGGATGTATTCGGTGAATCCGGCTCCGCAGCAGCACTGGTTCAGAAATATGGTCTGGACGCAGAGGGTGTATATCAGTCCGTGAAGGAATTTCTGTAAGAAAAAATTCATTTAGCTGACAGTTTTTAAACAACTATGATACATTTTCAGCCTACACTGTATCCCGGTTAGAGCATAAGAGGGCTTTTGGAGATACAGTGAGGTGACAGGATGCAAAATCCCTATTTGGCTGCGTACGCAGCGGAGAGACAACATCGCCCGACAGGCGCTTCGGGAGGAAGCCGGGCGAGAGCGGTCGGACGGGGCACGGAGGAAGTATACAGGACGATTGGTGCTTCGGGAGGAAGCCGGGCGAGAGCAGCCGGACGGGGCACGGAGGAAGTATACAGGACGATTGGTGCTTCGGGGAGAGAAACCGCGGCAGGGCGGCATCGCGCGGCAGAAAGAGCCCGCAGAAAAAGGCTTGCGCGCAGAAGACGGCTTGCGGCGGGGATCTTCCTTTTGGGTGCAATCGCGGCAGGCGTGTGGTTTTTCCTCGGCAGAAACAGGTCAGCGGCTGCGGCGGAGAGCCGCGTATCAGAAAGAAAAGCGCAGGAATACCGACAGGAGCAGGCTGTCTTTGATGACGGCGGGCAGGTGCAGGGACTTCCCAGAGAGGACTTCGACCGACACCCCGAGTGGACGGAAGATTTTCTGACGCCAAATGAGTATTCCCGCCCCGGGGACGCACTGGAGGAGGTCAAAAGCATTTTCGTGCATTACACCGCCAACCCGGGAACAAGTGCCGCACAGAACCGAAGCTATTTTGAACAGCAGAAGGATATGCATCAGGCAAGCGTCAGTGCGCATTTTATCATCGGATATGAGGGAGAAATCCTTCAGTGCCTTCCGCTGGATGAAATAGGCTATGCGGTGCAGACGAGAAATTTTGACTCCATTTCCATAGAATGCTGTTATAAGGCAAAGGACGGTTCCTTTACGCAGGAAACCTATGACTCACTGGTGAGCCTGCTGGCATGGCTGACGGATGTCTATGATTTGGACACCGAGGATATTCTGCGCCACTATGACTGCGGCGGAAAGAAGTGTCCGCTTTATTATACTGAGAATCCGGACAGCTGGGAGCGCCTGAAAAGGGATGTGGAAAAGATAAAGCTGTGAGAAAGTTAAGAGGCAGGGAAAGAAATGAACATATTGTCACCATCTATTTTGTCCGCGGATTTTTGCAGATTGGGAGAACAGATTAAGGAAGCAGAAAACGCGGGGGCAAAGTACCTGCATATTGATGTGATGGACGGTTTTTTTGTACCGTCCATTTCCTATGGGATGCCGGTTATTTCGTCCATTCGTAAGTGTACGGAAATGTTCTTCGACGTGCATCTGATGATAGAGAGACCGGAGCGCTATCTCCGGGAATTTGCTGAGGCCGGAGCCGATTTGATTAACTTTCACCTGGAGGCGGCAAAGGACGTTGAGAAGACCATCGAGGAAATCCGCAGCCTTGGAAAGAAAGTTGGAATTACCATCAAGCCCGGGACACCCGCAGAGGCTGTCCTGCTCTATCTGGGGAAGGTGGATATGGTGCTTGTGATGACGGTAGAGCCGGGCTTTGGCGGGCAGAAGCTGATTGAGAGCTGCCTCGATAAGGTCAGGTGGCTGCGCAGTGCGGTGACGGAGCGCGGACTGGAGACGGACATAGAAGTGGACGGAGGCATCAACGACGACAATGTAGAGCTTGCCCTTCTGGCAGGAGCAAATGTAATTGTGGCGGGCTCCGCGATATTTAAGGGAAGTGTGCAGGACAATGTTAAGCACTTTTTGAGGAAAATGTAAACCGGGAATGAAGGAAGGCCTTTTTTCTGCCGATAAAAAAAGCAGGAGGGAGGCTTTTATGCAGTTAGGCGGAATCGGGAGTGAGCATACCTCACAGACACATCGGGTTACGAGCTGTATGCGCGGACATACGCATTCTCATCAGGGCGCAGCTGCGGCAGGGCAGACAGCACAAGCGCAGGAACAGCTGCAGCAGCTACAGAGGGAGAAGACAATTTGGGACAGACTGCAGAACCTGACGCAAAAAGGGCAGGCGCTCATAGGGAGGCTTTGGGGGGGAACAAAAAACGAAGCCGGCTCCGTCGACGGCACTGACGGACAGCTGAGCTCCTATGCGCGGGCGGACGGGCAGTCAGACTCTTGTGCTCAGGAACTGGCAAAGCCCTGCGTGCGGACAGACGGACAGCTAAATTCCTATGTCGGGGCGCAGGAGCGGGTGAATCCTTATTTTCGGGTGCAGGAGCAGGCAGACCCCGTGCGGATGACACCCCTGCAGCGGGTGCGCACAAAAATTAAGAGTGCAGCAGGACAGCTTGCAGGACATCTGCCGGGAAGGCTTTTCGGGGAGCAGACCAGAAGCTCTCTCGATAAAAAGTATAAGGACGGACAGGAGGATTTGCGGAAGCACAGCAGGTATAAAAGGGATGAAGAGGAGATAGACTGTATCCTGACGGACGAGAGCTATCTGATGGATTCCTATGACAGAAACGGCGCTTACCGCCAGCTGACCACAAAGGAATGAGAGATGGGTATGGATTTTAATTTGTTGTCGAGAAGTTATACTGTAAGAAGATTAGATAAAGCTGATATAGATGCGATTTTCGAATTGATGAAGAAAAATACCATCTTTTACAAATACCATCCACCGTTTGTTACCAGGGAAAGCATTTTAGAAGATATGAAAGCATTACCACCTCAAAAGGGTTATGAGGATAAATATTATGTTGGATTTTTTGACGGTAAGACTTTGATTGCAATGATGGATTTGATTTTGGCTTATCCTACTGAAGAAATTGCATTTATTGGATTTTTTATGACAGATGTGCAATACCAAAACAAAGGAATCGGTTCAAAAATCATAGGAGAGGTTTGCGCCTGCTTGAAATCATCAGGGTATAAAAGGGTGCGCCTGGGAGTTGACAAGGGAAATCCTCAAAGCTATGCTTTTTGGGCAAAAAATCAATTTTGTGCAGTCAAAGAAGAAGCGTATATTCTCATGGAAGCAGTATTGCGTTGACAGACAGCCTCGCTTTGTGGTATGGTAGATTTCAGAAAATATAAATGCAGTGATGAAGAGAGTACATCCGTTTGCAACCGTACAGAGAGCGTCCCGGCGGGAGACCGCGCAGGCTGAGAGGGGCGGGAAGGGATGGATGGAAGATGACTTCTGAGCAGCGCACCGAGCCGATGGGCTTTCTCCGGAGATTGCTTTGGAGTATGCCTTGGGAAGGCTGCGACGGGTTTCGCCTGTTATAGCGGATAGGGTTACTGACCTGAGGAGGTCTGTTCTGTGAGGGACGGACGAAGAGAAGTGGTATCACGGGCATGCGGCTCGTCTTCTCGCACGCGGAGAGCGGCGGGAGGACGGGTCTTTTTTGCATCATGGGAAACACGCCTGTGTACAGGGAACAGGATTTTTCCGGTGAAGAAAGGGAGAGAAAGAGAAATGGAGAACAGAAAACCGTATTATCTGACAACGGCGATTGCCTATACCTCGGCAAAGCCGCATATCGGAAATAACTATGAGGTAGTACTGGCGGACAGCATAGCCCGCTACAAGAGAAAGGAAGGCTATGACGTATTCTTTCAGACGGGAACGGATGAGCACGGACAAAAGATTGAGCTCAAGGCGCAGGCGGCAGGCATTTCGCCCAAGGAGCATGTCGACAGGGTGGCAGGAGAGATAAAGGGGCTATGTGATTTGCTGAATGTTTCTTATGACAAATTCATCCGCACCACGGATGCCGACCATGAGAAGCAGGTGCAGAAAATTTTCAGGCGTCTCTACCGGCAGGGCGATATATACAAGAGCGCATATGAGGGGATGTACTGTACACCCTGTGAGTCCTTCTGGACGGAGTCCCAGCTGAAGGACGGAAAATGTCCGGACTGCGGCGGAGAGGTAAAGCCTGCAAAGGAGGAGGCATATTTCTTCCGTATGAGTAAGTATGCCGATAAGCTGATTCGGCATATCAATGAGCATCCGGAGTTCATTCAGCCCGTATCCCGCAAAAACGAGATGATGAATAATTTCCTGCTTCCCGGTCTGCAGGATTTGTGCGTATCCAGAAGCTCCTTTAAATGGGGTATTCCCGTGGACTTTGACGATAAGCACGTAATTTATGTATGGCTGGATGCGCTGACAAACTATATCACGGGAATCGGCTATGACGCAGACGGCGATAGCACGGAGCAGTATAAGAAGTACTGGCCCGCCGATTTACATCTGGTAGGAAAGGATATCATCCGTTTCCATACCATCTATTGGCCCATTTTCCTGATGGCACTGGGAGAGCCGCTGCCCAAGCAGGTATTCGGACATCCCTGGCTGCTGATGGGTGGCGGCAAGATGAGCAAATCCAAAGGGAATGTGCTCTATGTGGATGACCTGGTAGATTTCTTCGGCGTGGATGCCGTGCGCTACTACCTGATTCATGAGATGCCCTTTGAGAACGACGGCACGGCAACATGGACGCTGATAGCGGAGAGAATCAACTCTGATCTTGCCAACACGCTGGGAAATCTGGTGAATCGTACGATTTCCATGAGCAATAAGTATTTTGGCGGCGTGGTAGCCGACAAGGGAGCTGTGGACGCAGCGATGGATGCGGAATTGAAGGCGACAGCCACAGATGCCTGCGCAAAGGTACGGGACAAGATGAGCACGCTGCATGTCGCGGATGCCCTGACGGAAATTTTTGGCATATTTAAGCGTTGCAACAAGTATATAGACGAGACGGAGCCGTGGGTGCTGGCAAAGGACGAAGAGAAGTCGGACCGTCTTTCCACCGTTCTCTATAATCTGGTGGAAAGCATCGTGATAGGAGCATCCCTTCTGGAGCCTTATATGCCCGAGACGGCGGAAAAAATCGTGCGACAGCTGAACACGGAGCTGCGTGATTTTGGACAGCTGGAGCAGTTCGGACTGTATGAAAGCGGAACCAGGGTAACGCAACAGCCGGAAATTCTGTTTGCAAGACTGGATATTAAGGACGTGGAAAAGAAGGAAGAGGAGCTTGCGCAGGCGATGCTGGCGGCAGAGGAGAATGCGGCAGAGCAGGAAGAAAAGGGAATAGAGATTGCCGCAAAGCCTGAAATTTCCTATGACGACTTTGCCAGACTACAGTTTCAGGTCGGCGAAATCATCGCCTGTGAGGCTGTCCCGAAGTCGAAAAAGCTGCTCTGCAGTCAGGTGAGAATCGGAAATCAGGTGAAGCAGATTGTCTCCGGCATCAAGGCCTATTATTCCCCGGAGGAGATGGTGGGAAAGAAGGTTATGGTGCTGGTAAACCTAAAGCCCGCGACGCTGGCGGGAGTGCTCTCTGAGGGAATGCTGCTCTGCGCGGAGGACGCCGAGGGCAATCTGGCACTTATGAAGCCGGAAAAGGAAATGCCGGCAGGCGCAGAAATCTGCTAAAAGTTTTATAAACTACTTAAAATTCAGAGGGAAATGAGGTATACTCGAGGGGAAGGCACAGACGGAATCCAACTGCGAGGTAAAGCTATGGTAAAAGAAGAATTCTATTATGATTCCCGGGACGGAAAGAGCAGGCTGCATGCGGTGCGCTATGTGCCGGAAAATCTGAATGACATCAGGGGTGTGGTACAGATTGTCCATGGTATGTCGGAGTATGTTGAGCGCTACGAGGAGTTCGCAAACTTTCTGACGGAGCGTGGCTTTGTGGTGACGGGTGAGGATCACATGGGGCATGGCAAGTCCGTGGGAAAGGACGGCAGGCTCGGGTATTTCTGCGAGCAGGATCCTGCCACGGTGCTGGTGCGGGATGTACATCGGCTGAAGAAGGCGACGCAGGCAGATTTCCCGGGAATACCCTATATTATCCTGGGACACAGCATGGGCTCCTTTATTACCAGAAACTATATGTTCCGCTACGGAACCGGGATTTCTGCCGCTGTTATCATGGGGACGGGAATGCAGTCAAGACCCGTATTGCTGCTGTCAAAATGCTTTGGCAGACTGCAGCAGGCGGTTCTGGGAGCGGGTCATGTCAGCAGGCTGATGGATAAAATGGCATTCGGAAATTACAATAAGGAGATTCCCAATCCCAGGACGCCCTTCGACTGGCTCTCAAGGGATGAGGCAAGGGTTGACAGATACATGGAGGATTCGCTTTGCGGCTTTGTGTTTACGGTGAACGGCTTTAGAACCCTGTTTGAGCTGATTTCCAGACTGCACCGCTCGGAGAATCTGGAGAGAATGCCGAAAAAGCTTCCGGTGCTTATGGTATCCGGCGATGCAGATCCTGTCGGTGATTATGGAAAGGGTGTTCACAAGGCATACAATTCCCTCAGAACGGCAGGGCTGGAAAATCTCAGCCTGAAGCTGTATGAGGGAGCCAGACATGAGCTGCTGAACGAGACAAACAGAGAAGAGGTTCAGAGGGACATCTGTGATTGGATAGAAAGGACTGTGCTGAAGCAGCCGGAGCGAAAGGCATAATGGAAACGGAAGAAAGAAAGCAGCCCTATGAGGTCAGGTGGGCGCGGGAGACGGAATGGACTCCTGCCATGCAGATGATATGGCGTACCTTCTTAAGGTTTGATGCAAAGGACTACAAGAAAGAGGGCATCAGAAATTTTTTTAATCTGATAACGGATGATAATCTCCATGCGGCATTTCTGCGGGGGGACTATCGAATGATGGTGGCAGTGGAGGAAGGGCAGGTAATCGGAGCGGGAACGCTTCGCAACGGAAATCACCTATCGCTTCTGTTTGTGGAGGAAAGCCATCACCGACAGGGGGTGGGCAGAGCCATCATGGAGGGCTTGAGCACCTATCTGAAGGAGGAGGCGGGCGAGTGCTATATGTCATTGCTGGCGGCGCCCTGTGCCGTGGGCTTTTACAGAAGGCTGGGCTTTTGCGAGGTGAGGTCGGAGGAGGAAATCTCGGGTATCCGCGTGACAGCCATGGAAAAAGTATTTTGAGATACGGAAAGGTTTGGTATTTACTATGAAGTTTTTCAATTTGGACAGTCCGGTGATGCAGGCACTGGGGAAAATGGCGGATTTGATGTGGCTGAACCTGCTGACGCTGATTTGCTGTATTCCCATTGTGACGGCGGGTGCATCTCTGACGGCGATGAACTACATGGCGCTCAAAATCGTGAGGAACGAAGAGTGCTATATCACAAGGGGCTTTTTTAAGTCCTTTAGGGATAACCTTAAGCAGGCGACGCTAATCTGGCTGCTGATTGTCTTTGTGGTGGCGGTTCTGGTGGGAGATTTTGTGATTATCCGCTATTCCGGACTTTCCTTCCCGAAGTTTCTTCAGATTGTCATTATTGCAGTCGGTCTGCTCTTTGCGTTTATGGTGACCTTTGTGTTCCCGGTGCTCGCAAAGTTCGACAATACAGTGAGAAGAACCATTAAGAATGCTTTCCTTATGAGCATCATGCAGTTTCCGAAAACGATACTGATGATTATTCTGTATGTGATTCCTCCGATTGTCTTTGTTTATGTCCCACAGGCGATACCGGTGGTGTTCCTCTTCGGACTTTCACTGCCCGCATGGCTTTCGGCAAAGCTGTATAACAAATTCTTTCAGAGGCTGGAGGACCAGATACTGGCAGAGAATCCGCCCGAGGAGGAAGAGCCGGAGCAGATTGGTGAGGATGAGAGGATATTTAAGGACGAGCTGGATGAAAATCTGGTGCAGGCGACCCCGACGGAGTGAAAATTGTCTATTTTGCCCAAGAAAAAGAAATGACTTTGTTCAAAGTGACGGGTGCCGGAAAAAAATACCAAGAATATAAGCAATTCATACAATCTGTCAAAAAATCTTTGTGAAATAGTGGTATGGCAGAATAAAAGCTTTTTTGATACACTAGCTTATAAGGTGAGGCGGCAGAAAGTTGCTGAACTAGAGATAAGAATTTGCGAGAGAATGAAAGGAGTTTACAGTTATGGCAAGTTTATCTTTGACAAACGTGTGTAAGGTATATCCTAACGGCTTTGAAGCAGTTAAGGATTTCAACCTTGAGATTGCAGATCAGGAGTTCATTATCTTTGTAGGTCCTTCCGGATGTGGTAAGTCCACCACCCTGCGTATGATTGCAGGTCTGGAAGATATTTCCTCCGGTGAGCTGAAGATCGGTGACAGAGTAGTGAATGATGTAGAGCCTAAGGATCGTGATATCGCGATGGTATTCCAGAACTACGCTCTGTATCCTCATATGTCCGTATACG
>CAYZAU010000034.1:0-5024 GCA_964475665.1 uncultured Acetatifactor sp.
GCGCGCCAGATTGTGGCTCTGGAGGCCAAGGGTTCGAATCCCTTTATCCACCTTCTGTTTTAAGAATGTGTCGCAGTGACACGCTTGGTGTCATATACAGGGCTATCGCCAAGCGGTAAGGCACAGCACTTTGACTGCTGCATTCGCTGGTTCGAATCCAGCTAGCCCTGCTTTTTTCGTTGTATGGGATATTAGCTCAGTCGGTAGAGCACTTGACTTTTAATCAAGGTGTCGGGGGTTCGAATCCCCCATGTCTCAGTCGGAGAATGCCTTTTCACTGATTTGGGTCGGTGGAAGGGTATTTTTGTATATAATAGCTGAAGAAAGTAATTTGCGTATAGTCTCATTGACAAAATGAAACTAAATTAAAAGTGTCAGCCTGTGGGCAAAATTCAGATGAGAAAGGATTTCTGTTATGACAAAGGAGAAAACGATACAGCCGGAGAACAAGATGGGAGTAATGCAGGTGGATAAGCTGTTGATTTCCATGTCACTGCCTATGATGCTTTCGATGCTTGTACAGGCATTATATAATATCGTGGACAGCATTTTTGTTTCTAAAATCAACGAATATGCACTGCGCGCCGTATCGCTGGCGTTTCCGATTCAGACACTGATGATTGCGGTGTCGGTGGGAACTGCGGTAGGTATCAACGCGTTCCTCTCGAAAACGCTTGGTGAGCGCGAATATGAAAAGGCGAATACCATCGCCGTGAACGGTATTTTTATCGAGTTAATCAGCTATGTGGTGTTTGCACTGATAGGCATTTTTGCAAGTGCCCCCTTCTTTGCAAGCCAGACCACCATTCCTGAGGTGAGGGAGTACGGAACAACCTATCTGACAATCTGCTGCGTGGCGAGCATCGGAGTATTTATGCAGACTACCTTTGAGAGGCTGCTTCAGTCTACAGGAAGAACCGTTTACGCCATGATTACGCAGGGAGTGGGAGCTGTTATCAATCTGATTTTTGACCCGATTCTGATTTTCGGACTCTTCGGGATGCCGAAGATGGGTGTGGCGGGTGCTGCGCTTGCCACGGTTGCCGGACAGATTGTGGCGGCAATTCTGGCAATTATTTTTAATCTGAAGGTGAACAGGGAGCTTACGATTTCCTTCAAGGGCTTTAAACCTGACGGGAATCTGATTCTTCATATCTATAAGGTGGGAATCCCGTCCATTGTGATGCAGGCAATCGGCTCTGTCATGACCTACGGAATGAACCTGATTTTGGAGGCGTTCGGTGCTGCTCAGACGGTCTTTGGCATTTACTTTAAGCTGCAGAGCTTTATCTTTATGCCTGTATTCGGACTCAATAACGGCATGGTGCCCATTATTGCCTATAATTACGGAGCGGGCAGCAGAGAACGGGTGGTGCAGACTATGAAGAAGAGTATTCTGTACGCGGTCTGCATCATGCTGGCAGGGCTGGCGGTGATGCAGCTGATACCGGAAACCCTGATTGGCTTCTTCAACGCGACGGATGAGCTCCTCAAAATCGGCGTTCCGGCGTTGAGAATCATCTGTCTGAGCTTTTGCTTCGCGGGCTACTGTATTGTGGCAGGCAGTGTATTTCAGGCGCTGGGCAACGGCATCTACAGTATGCTGGTTTCCATCGCAAGACAGCTCTGTGTGCTTCTGCCGGCTGCCTATCTCCTTTCGCTCAGCGGGAACGTAAATCTTATCTGGTGGGCATTTCCCATCGCAGAGCTGGCAAGCCTTGGCATGAGTACATTCTTCCTGATTCGGATAAACAAAAGGGTTATCAGCCATATCGGCGAGAACAGGGCAGAGAGCTGAAGGGAAGGAAGCTGTGCTTGACAAAGCAGGGCGAAGAAAGTATAATCCTCTTGTTGCTGCCTTTTGCGCCCTTATGCGGAATTGATGGAATTGGCAGACATGCAAGATTTAGGTTCTTGTGCCGCGAGGCGTAAGGGTTCAAGTCCCTTATTCCGCATTTGATAAAGCTCCGGAAAGTAATTCTGAATTCTGAATTTCTTTCCGGGGCTTTTTTTGTGCCCTCAAATTTGCTATAATGCTTCTAAAAGCGTTGCCGTATCGCTTTCAAGTGTAAAAGGAAGCACTAATTGCTCACAGAAGAGGCTGTTTCGCAAAGTGCTTCTGGGTTTCACACGGCTATTTGCGCCGAGAACGTCACAAATAAGCCCGGATACGCATGCGTTTCCTCGAACGAAAAGGAACGTTCTCGGAATGGAGATTAGAATGATGAACAAATGGGATAAGGCTCCTCTCAGAGTCAGTGAAAACAAAAGATATTTTATGGAAGGGGAAAAGCCCTTCTTCTGGCTGGGGGATACGGCATGGCTGATGCTGCAAAAGCTGGATGAAGAGAGCGTGTATACTTACTTAAGAAACAGAAAGGAAAAAGGCTTTAACGTCATCCAGACGGTGCTGGTACATACGCTCCCCGGTGTCTCCGAGAGCGGCTGTTCCCTTGCACCCGGAATCAAGGATGTCACAAAGGCGGAGTACTGGAGCTTTGTAGAGAAGGTGCTGGACATGGCAGAGGAGCTTGGACTCTATCTGGGGCTGCTTCCGGCGTGGGGTTCGCTGGTGAAGGACGGTATTCTGCGTCGGGAAAGCATGAAAAGCTACGCAGAGTTTCTCGGAAGCCGTTTTGAGAGCAGACCCAATATCATCTGGATTCTGGGAGGCGACGCGCGCGGTGACGCGGGTGAGGAGATATTCAGGACGGAGGCGGAAATTTTAAAACAGTATAATCCCAAGCGGCTTATGACCTATCATCCCTTTGGAAGAACCTCCTCTTCTCTTTGGTTTCACGAGGAGGAGTGGCTGGACTTTAATATGTATCAGTCGGGTCATCGCCGTTATGACCAGGCTTCGCTGGGAGAGTGGGACGATAATGCGGGAAGGGAGACCTTTTTTGGTGAGGACAGCTGGAGGTATGTGGAGAGAGATCACGGATACGGCAGCATGAAGCCCACACTGGACGGTGAGCCTTCTTACGAGGGCATCCCGCAGGGGCTGCACAATCCCAGAAATCCTTACTGGGAGGAGTGGGATGTGAGGAGATATGCCTACTGGTCTGCCTTTGCGGGCGCGGCAGGACATACCTACGGCAGCAACGCCATCATGCAGTTTTATACGGAGACAGAGGGCAGGGGCGCTTACGGGGTCAGGGAGAGCTGGCAGGATGCCATGCACCATCCCGGCGGTTCGCAGCTGCGCTATTTAAAGGAGCTGATGGAGAGTGTTGACTTTGTAAACGGAAGACCGAAGGAGGAAATGCTTCTCTTCGGACAGAAGGAGCGCTATCATCGAATCGCGGTGTTTGCAGGGGACGACTATGTGCTGTGCTACGACTACTCGGGGGATGAATTTCTGCTCTCACTTAAGGATTATGCAAAAGAGCCAATGGATGCCTATTGGATGAACCCGCAGGACGGTACATACAGCTATATTACGACGCTACAGGGCAGGGAAAAGTGGCTTGCAAGTCCGGTGGCAAGAAAGGACAGGGCAAATGACTGGGTTCTGGTGCTAAAAAGAAATGAGGAGAGAGATGAGCGGTAACATCACGGATTTCCACGTACACCCCTTTGACGGGCAGGAGTACAACATGATAATGTATCCGAACGAAGACGTGACGGATGCGGAAGGGATGGAAAGGCAGCTGCGTGAGGCGGGCATTACTCATATTTGCGGAAGTGTTTTAAACAGGAAAAAGGTGACGGGCTTTGAGACGCTGCGCAGGCTGAACGATGAGGCACTGCGACTTAAGGAAAAGCTTGGGGACTTTTACACTCCGGGCTTTCATATCCATCCGGCGTATGTCAGGGAATCCTGTGAGGAGATAGAGCGGATGCACAAAAGAGGCGTGCGGCTTCTGGGAGAGCTTGTGCCGTATCTGCATGAATGGGGTGAATTTCCGGAAAAAAACAGGCAGGAGATTATGGATGTGGCGGCACAATACGGAATGGTCTGCTCGTACCATACGCCCTTTGGCTATCCCGTGGATAAAATGCTGCGCGAGCATAAGGGGCTTACCTTTGTGGCGGCGCATCCCGGAGACAGACAGCGTGTGGCAGAGCATATTGAAAATATGAAAAAGCATGAGAATCTGTATTTGGATTTGTCCGGAACGGGGCTGTTTCGCTTCGGTATGCTCAGATACCTGGTGGAGCAGATAGGAGCAGACAGAATTATGTTCGGAACAGATTACCCCATCTGCAATCCGAGGATGTACGTGGAGGCCGTCTACGGAGAAGAAATCGGGCAGAGGGAACGGGAGCTGATTTTCCACGGGAATGCGGAGAGAATTTTGAGCAGGAGCTGAGATACCTCTCGCGGCAGCAAAGAGCCGCGAGAGTATGGTGTGCTTCTGTGGAAGCAAAGGGCCGCGTCAGGTCTGCAGCGCCATGCTGGAATTGTGGTATTCGCTGCGGAAGGTGACGTCCTCATCAAACCAGTCAGGCGGAAGAAAGGCTTCAGCCGCCTCACGGCTGCCAAATTCCACCTCTGCCATAATCAGGGGAGCTATGGGCGGATCAAACACATCTAACTCGATGGTCAGCTCATAGTCGTCGGGGGGAGCGGGAAAGCCTTCCCGAAAGGAAGGATTGTGAAGCGGAATCAGGTAGCGCTTTTTGGAGATGATTCTGCCGTCTGCCTTTTCGCGCAGATGATAATAGGCATCCTCTGTGAGTGTCAGATTGTGCTCCTCTCTTGCCAGCATTCCGCTGCCCTTGTAGGTGAGGTAGTAGCTGTCGTCCTCCTTGCGAACCCGAATGACGGGGGAGGCGCAGAGGTATGCCTGCTCAATATGGCGGAAGGGATGCTGCTCCAAATCCTCGGGAAGCTCTTTTAACGTAAATTTTCTTTCGATTTCCATTGTGCTTTACTCACTTTCGATTGTCAGGCTGCGCAAGCCGAACAGGTTCTGCGCCAGCGCCGAACAGGTTCTGCGTCAGCGCCGAACAGACTCTGCGTCAGCGCCGAACAGGTTCTGCGTCAGCGCCGAACAGACTCTGCGTCAGCGCCGAAC
>CAYZAU010000034.1:5124-13162 GCA_964475665.1 uncultured Acetatifactor sp.
CAGCGCCGAACAGGTTCTGCGTCAGCGCCGAACAGACTCTGCGTCAGCGCCGAACAGACTCTGCGTCAGCGCCGAACAGACTCTGCGTCAGCGCCGAACAGATTCTGCGTCAGCGCCGAACGTCATCATGAAAACGAAGTTTTCATGATGTCCGTTGCACTCACATAGTCCACCGGATTGCGACACCTTTGCCTGCAAGCAGTCACGGTGTCGCATCGGGTGGACTGCGTTCGTCGCTTATGCGCTCATTGTACCACATATTTGCGGAGCTGTCATGGAAATGAAGGATTCATTTTTTAATTCATTTTTACAAATAGATGACGGGAGGGCGGTTTGTGTTGAAAGAAATGTGCGTAAAGTGTATACTTGGGATAGGTTGTGTGAAAAGCTGACAGAGGGAGGAAGGATAAGGATGAGCAGACTGGCCGTGTTTTTTGCGGAAGGATATGAGGAAATTGAAGCACTGACCGTGGTAGACGTCTGCCGCCGGGGAAAAATGACGGTGGATATGGTTTCCGTTTCGGGAGAAGAGGCGGTAAGGGGTGCACACGGAATTTCGGTGGCGATGGACAGGAAACTGGAGGAGCTTGATTTCTCGGAATACGATATGCTGCTTTTGCCGGGAGGAATGCCCGGAACGAGGAATCTGGAGGCGAGCGGAGCGCTGATGGCACAGCTGGATGCCTTTTACGAGAAGGGCGGCTATATCGGTGCAATCTGTGCAGCTCCGAGCATTCTGGGACACAGGGGAATGCTCCGCGGAAGAAAAGCCTGCTGTTATCCCTCCTTTGAGGAACAGCTGGTGGGAGCAGAGGTGACACAGGAGCCGGTTGAGGTATCGGGCAATATCGTAACCTCCCGCGGAATGGGAACGGCGATGGAGCTTGCGCTGACAATTCTGGAAATTTTTTGCGGCAGAGAGCAGGCAGAAGGGATGGCAGCGGACATTATTTATAAGCAATGACAGCGGGGGAACAGAGATGAAAAAAGCGTTAATTACAGGAATCACAGGACAGGACGGATCTTATCTGGCGGAGCTTCTGCTGGAGAAGGGGTATGAGGTTCACGGCATTGTGCGGCGTGTATCCGTCAGCAATACCTCACGCATCGACCATCTGCTCGCGGAAAATGCGTTGAGGCTGCATGAGGGGGATTTATCGGATTCATCCTCCATTATCCGCGTGGTTTGTGAGGTGAAGCCGGATGAGATTTACAATCTTGCGGCGCAGAGCCATGTACATGTGAGCTTTGATGCGCCGGAATATTCGGGAGACATAGACGCGCTGGGTGTCCTGCGGGTTTTAGAGGCGGTGCGCATCGCAGGGCTGACGGATAAATGCCGGATTTATCAGGCATCCACCTCTGAGCTTTACGGCAGGGTTGAGGAGGTACCTCAGACGGAGAATACCCCCTTTCATCCCTACAGTCCGTATGCGGTGGCAAAGCAATACGGCTTCTGGATTGTAAAGGAGTACAGGGACGCCTACGATATGTTTGCAGTCAACGGCATCCTGTTTAATCATGAGTCGGAGAGAAGAGGAGAGAATTTTGTAACCCGAAAGATTACGCTGGCGGCAGGCAGGATTGCCTGCGGGCTTCAGGACAAGCTGTATCTGGGTAATCTGGATTCCCTGCGGGATTGGGGCTACGCAAAGGATTACGTGGAGTGTATGTGGCTGATGCTGCAGGCGGAGAAGCCGGAGGATTTTGTCATCGCGACGGGAGAGCAGCATACGGTGCGTGAGTTTACCACGCTGGCATTCCATTACGCAGGAATTGAGCTGGAATGGCAGGGAAAGGGCATGGAGGAAAAGGGCATCGACCGGGCAACGGGCAGAGTGCTGGTCGAGGTGAGCCGTGATTTCTACCGGCCTACGGATGTGGTCAATCTTCTTGGAGACCCCACGAAGGCGAAGACGGTTCTGGGCTGGAATCCCCAGAAAACCAGTTATCAGGAGCTGTGCCGCATCATGGCAGAGCACGACCTTGAGCTGGCAAGAAACGAGGCAGGGAAGCACTGAAGCTGCTGCGCGCCCTCAAAAAATGCAAAAATGAGGCAAAGAAAATGGAGAAGAATGCAAAAATTTATGTAGCAGGTCACAGGGGTATGGTGGGAAGCGCCATCTGTCGTGCCCTTGAAAAGAGCGGCTATCATAACATCATAACGCGGACACATGCGGAGCTGGATTTGGGCAGGCAGGCGGCGGTGGAGGAATTTTTTGCCAAGGAGAGGCCGGAGTATGTGTTTCTGGCTGCGGCAAAGGTCGGCGGTATCATGGCGAACAGTGAGGCGCTGGCGGATTTTATGTACGATAACATGATTCTGGAGATGAATGTGATTCATGCGGCATGGCAGAACGGCTGCAAAAAGCTCCTGTTTCTGGGGAGCAGCTGCATCTATCCGAGACTGGCACCGCAGCCCATGAAGGAGGACTGCCTGCTGACCTCAGAGCTGGAAAAAACGAACGAGGCGTATGCTCTGGCAAAGATTTCAGGGCTGAAATACTGCGAGTTTTTGAATAGACAGTACGGAACAGACTATATCAGTGTGATGCCTACGAATCTCTACGGACCAAACGACAATTATCATCCGACCCACAGCCATGTGCTGCCGGCGCTGCTTCGCCGCTTCCATGAAGCGAAGCTGTCAGGCGCGAAGGAGGTTGTCTGCTGGGGGACGGGCAATGCGCTGCGGGAGTTTATGTATGTGGATGACCTGGCGGATGCGTGTGTCTTTCTGATGAATACCTACAGCGGAAACGAGACGGTGAATCTGGGAACAGGCAGGGAGCTGACCATCAGAGAACTCGCAGAGCTGGTGGCAAAGGCAGTAGGATATGAGGGAGAGATTCGCTGGGATGCCTCCAAGCCGGACGGAACGCCCAGAAAGCTTCTGGATGTGGGCAAGCTGGAGGCACTGGGCTATCACTATACGACGGAGCTGGAGGAGGGAATTCGTCTGACCTATCAGGATTTCTTAAGCAGCACGGTACGGGCGGAGAGGTGAGAAATGCAGATTGTGTTATTGTCGGGCGGAAGCGGTAAGCGACTGTGGCCGCTCTCAAACGAGATTCGTTCCAAGCAGTTTATCAGAATGCTGCCCGGTGAAGACGGAGAGCCGGAATCCATGATTATGCGGGTGTATCGACAGATTCGCAGGGTGATCCCGAATGCAGATGTGACAATCGCCACCGGAAAAAGACAGGTCAGTGCGATTAAAAACCAGCTGGGAGACAGCGTGAATATCTGTGTAGAACCGGACAGAAGAGATACCTTTCCGGCTGTCTGTCTTGCAGCGGCATTTCTGAAGGATGTCAGAGAGGTGTCTGAGGAAGAGCCGGTAGTAATCTGTCCGGTTGACCCTTATGTGGAGCTTTCCTACTTCGAGGCTCTGAGGGAGCTTTCCGAGCTGGCAGGACAGGGGGAGGCAAGGCTGACACTGCTGGGAATCACGCCGACCTATCCGAGTGAGAAGTACGGCTATATTATCCCGGAAAGCACTGATAGGGTCAGCCGGGTTGAAACCTTTCGGGAAAAGCCGGATTTGGAGACGGCGAAGGCATACCTGAAAAGAGGGGCACTGTGGAATGGAGGAGTTTTTGCGTGCCGGCTCGGGTATCTTCTGGAAAAGGCGCATGAGCAGCTTCCCTTTGGCGACTACAGAGAGCTTTATGAGCATTATTCCGAGCAGAAGAAAATCAGCTTTGACTATGCGGTAGCGGAGAGGGAGGAGAGCATCCGGGTGCTGCGCTACAGCGGTGTCTGGAAGGATTTGGGAACATGGAACACCTTCACGGAGGCGATGGAGGGAAAAACACTGGGAAAGGTAACCCTGAACGAGACCTGTGAGAATACACACGTAATCAATGAGCTGAATGTACCGATTCTGTGTATGGGCTGCAAAAACATGGTAGTGGCGGCAAGCGGGGACGGTATTTTGATTTCGGGTAAAGAGCAGAGCAGCTATATAAAGCCCTTTGTGGAAAAAATGACCGAACCGGTCATGTATGCGCAGAAGTCATGGGGCAGCTTTACGGTGCTCGATGTGCAGGAGACAAGCATGACAATCAGGGTGGTGCTTTTACCCGGACACAGCCTTCACTATCACAGTCATGCAAACCGTGACGAGGTATGGACGGTGGTGAGCGGAACGGGTAAGGCTTTGCTGGATGGCAGAGAGAGAAGGGTAACTGTCGGCGATGTGATTTCCATGCCGGCGGGCTGTAAGCATACTGTCTTTGCGGATACGGAGCTGAAGCTCATAGAGGTACAGCTGGGAAAGGAAATTACCGTAGAGGACAAGGTGAAATATGAGCTGCCTGCCCAAATTATCACAGAGTAAGAAACGCGGAAGCGTTGACAGGTGAATAAGCCTGAGAGGCGCTAAGGCGGCATTGGAAAGGGCAGACCTGAGAGACGCCAAGGCGGCGTTGGGAAGGTCAGACCTAAGAAACGCAGAAGAGGCATTGGGAAGGGTAAGCGTAAGAGACGCTAAGGCGGCTGGAAGGGTGAGACTAAGAGACGTCGGGCTGGGGAAAGGGACGGACATAAGGTAAGGACGGGACAGGAAAATGAAAAACGGATATCGGGAATGCGCGGAAAGGATGCTGGAATTTGTCGAGAAGAGTCCAAGCTGCTTTCATGCGGTTGAGAATGTAAGGAAAAGATTGCAGGAGCATGGCTTTCGGGAGCTGAAGGAGACAGAGGACTGGCAGCTGTTGCCGGGAGAGGGCTGTTATGTGCTGCGTAATGATTCGTCGCTGATTGCCTTCCGCCTGCCAAAAGAGGAGGCGAAGGGCTTTCATATCGCGGCTGCCCACAGTGATTCGCCCTCCTTTAAGCTGAAGGAAGCCCCGGAGCTTGCTGTCGAGGAGCATTATGTGCGGCTGAACACGGAGAAATACGGCGGAATGATTCTGTCCACCTGGCTGGACAGGGCATTATCCGTAGCAGGCAGAATAGCCGTCTGTGAAGAAGAAAGGATAGTGACTAAATTAGTCAATATAAACAGGGATTTGCTGGTGATTCCAAATCTGGCAATTCACATGAGCCGGGAGATGAACAAGGGCGTAGAATATAATCCGCAGACGGATATGCTCCCGCTGTACGCCGACTGCTCGGCGGGAAAGGAGAAGCCTGTCCTTTTGCGGCAGGTGGCAGAGGCAGCAGGAGTGGAGCCGGAGGAAATTCAAGGGCAGGATTTGTTCCTTTATGCGAGAGAGCGGGGACGCATTTTGGGGGCAGACGGAGAGTTTGTGCTTGCTCCCAGACTGGATGATTTGCAGTGCGTATATGCTGCCGCAGAAGCATTTTGTGCGAGCATGCCTGTAGAATATATCAATGTGTGTGCAGTGTTTGACAACGAGGAGGTAGGAAGCGGTACGAGGCAGGGAGCGGATTCTACCTTTCTGGAGGATGTGCTTTTTAGAATCAGCGAGAGCCTGAAAAAGGATAGGAGCGAGTATCTGAGACTGGTTGCGGCAAGCTTTCTGATTTCCGCGGATAATGCCCATGCCGTGCATCCCAATCATCCCGAGAAGGCTGACCCGGTGAATCGCCCTTATTTAAACGGCGGCATCGTCATCAAATACCATGGTGCTCAGAAATATACGACGGATGCCGTATCGGCGGCAAAGCTTAAGAGTCTGTGCAGACGGGCGGGAGTGCCCTTCCAGACCTATGTCAACCGATCGGATGTTGCAGGCGGTTCTACTCTGGGCAATATATCAACGGCGCATGTTTCCGTGTCCAGTGCGGACATTGGTCTGCCGCAGCTAGCCATGCATTCTGCAGTGGAGACGGCAGGGGTGAAGGATACGAAGTATGCCATTGATATGCTGAAGGTTTTCTACTGTGAATAGGAAAAAAGGAACTCTTCGGGCTGTGACGGAATATCATACCGAAAAGAGGTATGCGTATTTGTGCCGTTCTCGATAGTGGGGAATAAGATGAATCAGAAGCTGGAAAACCTGCTGCAGCTTGCCCTGCAGACCTCGGAAGGAACCAGAGCGCGGACGGAGGATTTGAATGTAGGATTCAACGGAGAGCTGCGTACATGGGAGCTGATAGTAAAGTACCACGGAAGTCTGGAGGTGCTTGAGAGCCTGAATGTGGCGGTAGAATATCTGATTGCAGGCTATGCCATTCTGACGGTTCCGGAGCTTTTGGTGGAGGCGGTAGCGGAGCTGGAGGAAATTGAATATGTGGAAAAGCCTAAACGGTATTTTTACCAACTGACGAATCCCGCCGGGGATGCCTGCATCGCGCAGCTGCCCGGACGGGATTTGTCTTTGTCCGGGGAGGGTGTGCTGATTGCCGTCTTAGACAGTGGAATTGACTATCGGCTGCCGGAGTTCAGAAATGCGGACGGAAGTACCCGCATCCGCTATCTGTGGGATCAGACGCTGGAAACGGACGGACAGCGCAGACCGCCGGAGGGGTTTTTGCAGGGCGCGGAGTTTGACGGCAGGCAGATTGATGCGGCACTGCAGGCGGAGGATTTGCAAAAACAGACGGAGCTTGTCCCGGAGACGGATGTCAGCGGACACGGCACGGCGGTAGCGGGGATTGCAGCGGGTTATACCGGGGAGGGTGCAGGCTACAGAGGGGTGGCAATAAGGGCAGAGCTGCTGATTGTGAAGCTTGGAGCACCGGATGAGCTTTCCTTTCCCAGAACAACGGAAATCATGCGCGGGGTGAGCTGGGCATTGGAAAAGGCGCAGGAGCTTAAGATGCCGCTGGTGATAAACCTAAGCTTTGGAAATAATTACGGAGCGCACGACGGAAGCTCCCTGCTGGAGCGCTTCTTGGATAATGCGGCGGAAATCGGCAGGACGGTTATATGCGTTGGAAGCGGTAACGAGGGGATAAACGGCGGTCACATAGCGGGCAGACTGGAGCGTGTGGGAGACGGGCGGTCACAGGCTTACGGTACGGCGGGAGGCGGACAGCCACGGTATGAGCCTGCGGAGGTGGAGCTTGCCGTGGCAGAGTATGAGCGTACGCTAAGCGTACAGCTTTGGAAAAATTACGGCGACGTGTATGATATTTATCTCCGCTCTCCGGGAGGACTCAGGGTGCAGCTGCCCGGAAGCGTAAACGGGGGGAAATATACCCTACGGCTGGAGCAGACGGAAATTCTGGTCTATATGGGCGAGCCTACTCCTTATGCAGCGCCGCAGGAAATCTATCTGGATATGATACCGACGGGAGAACGCCCCTACATCGGAAGCGGAATCTGGAGCTTCCGGCTGGAGCCGAGAGAGATTGTGACAGGAAATTATTATTTCTATCTGCCGTCCGGAGCTGCCAGAAATGAGCGAACGGGCTTTTACCGCTCCACTCCGGAGCTGACGCTGACCATTCCCTCCACGGCGGCAAAGGTGATAACCGTGGGGGCGTATGACAGCGTATATGCTTCCTATGCTGACTTTTCGGGAAGGGGCTACGCCGACCCGGAGCGGACGATAGGCGTGGTGACCTCCGGCTTTGCAAAGCCGGATATTGTAGCGCCCGGTGTCGCGGTGCTTGCTCCGAATCTGTACGGAGGGTATGCTCCGTTTACGGGGACTTCCTTTGCAACGCCGATTGCGGCGGGCGCGGCAGCGCTTTTAATGGAGTGGGGAATCGTCTGTGGGAATGACCCGTTTCTGTACGGGGAGAAGGTCAAGGCATATCTCAGGCGGGGTGCGCAGCCGCTGCGGGGAGAAGAGGAATATCCCAACGGGCGGGTAGGCTGGGGAGCACTGTGCGTGGCGGAGAGCATACCCTTCTGACACGGCGGGAGGTGTGCGGAAAACAACGGAAAACGTATGAAAATGCCGTTGCGTTTGCAGCGTGGGTGTGTTATGATACCGACAGAAAAAATGGTCATGGTGCAGAGGAGCGGTTCTGTACTTTTTTGCAGTCGGGAGGAATAAACGGTGAGAAGAAGGATATTAAGTCTGGTTCTGAGTTTGGCGCTGTGTGCTACCGTAATGCCGGGAAGCGTTCACGCGCAAGAGTATGACGGCACTACGGTAAGCGGAAGTGAGGAAGG
>CAYZAU010000034.1:13262-13827 GCA_964475665.1 uncultured Acetatifactor sp.
AAAAGCCGCAGGGGAGGAAGCAGCCGAAAGCGGCAGTAAGGAAAGCACGGAAGGAAAAGCCGCAGGGGAGGAAGCAGCCGAAAGCGGCAGTAAGGAAAGCACGGAAGGAGCAGCCGCAGGGGGGGCAGCAACCGAGAGCGGCAGTAAGGAAAGCACGGAAGGAGCAGCCGCAGGGGAGGCAGCAACCGTAAGTGACAATGAAGAAGATGCGCCGGAGAGCACACAGGAGCAGGTGGAAGCTGTGCAGAAGCTCATCGACGCCCTCCCTGCGCCGGAGAGTCTGAAGACAGCGGATCAGGCAGAAAGGGAGGCTGCTTACTATGCGGCACAGGAAGCCTATGATGCCTGCGAGGCGCTGACAGAGGAGCAGCAGGCGCTGCTTACCGGAACGGGGTGTTTTGAAGCGCTGTTTTCCTGGTTTAATGCCCAGATCGAAGAAACTGGGGAAACCGGGGAAACCGGGGAGTGCAACCATAATATAACCAGTGGTGGGAACACTATCACCACACTTGACGATGGTACGGCAACGTGCAAATACTGCGGAGCTCAGGAGGCATCCGTGTCA
>CAYZAU010000035.1:0-13459 GCA_964475665.1 uncultured Acetatifactor sp.
GCCAATGGAAAGATAGAAATAGACCTCTATCCTCGGCTTCCAAAAATTTAAGGCTATGTAGGTATCATCAGGTTACCTACATAGCCGTAGGTATCATAAATTAACACACACATGTGTTACTGCGCCGATAATCTTTCCATTCTGTATAATGGGGCTGCCGCTCATGCCCTGTACAATACCTCCTGTCAGTTCCAGCAGATTAGCATCTGTTACCTTCAGCTCGATTCCACGATTGACATTATCATGGTCCAAATGAACGGAAGTGATTTCCACGTCGTAATATCTGGTATTTCCTTCCACGGTGCAGAGTATCTGTGCCGTTCCCCGTTCTATTTCCTGCTTCAATCCTATCGCAAGTGCTTCCCTGCACCCCATTTCAAGCGCCCTGCCGTTGCAGGTTCCGAAAATTCCTCTGGAGCTGTTATCCGTAATCTCTCCCAGAATCCTGTCGTCGGAGTAAATAATCATTCCTGTCATCTCTCCCGGCTTTCCGGAAGTTCCCTTTTTAATGTCTATAATATCGGTCTGATAAAGTGTCCCTCCGTTCATCTGCATCAGTGTGCTGGTATCCACATCGTTAATGCCATGCCCCAGTGCCCCAAAGTTTCCGTTCTCGTCAATATAAGTCATCGTTCCGACGCCCTGCGCATTGTCTCTGACCCATGCCCCTATTTTGTACTCCCCGTTAACATCCATGACGGGCTTTATGGATAGCTGCAGCAGTGTATCTGCCCGTTCTACGCTAAGCACCACATCATTTCCGCCGTTTGCCCTGACACGCTCAATAAACTCATCCTTCGTTTCCACGGGCTCGCCATTCATCTCCCGTATATAATCTCCGGATTTTAGAATGCCCCTGCAGGGCGAATGGGTAATGCCGTCATTCCCCTGAAATTCTCCGCTGCCCACCACCAGAACCCCTTCCGTTCTCACATAAATCCCAATCGGCATACCGACCGGTATCAGCTTCTGCTCTTCAATTACGCGGACGCCAACCTCCTTAATAGGCAGAAAGCCAAAAAGCTTGACCTGCATCCGATAATCGGTATCTGCATCTGCCTGAATCGTCACAGGACGGCTTAAGTCAATCTCCACCGCACCCTCCGGGATATTGCTGCCTCCGCGTTCACTTACCCCTATAATCTCTGCCTTTGCCGGAATACCGAGCTGAAAGGCTTCACCGTCTCCCGCCCGTACATGAATGACCGACGGGATACTGCTGTCCACCGCATAGCATATCATGCCCGCCAGAGCCATGCAGCTGACTGCCAGTACTGCCATAAGGCATCTGCGATACAGCTTGTGGCGCTTTACCCTGCACTTCCATGTCTCCTGAAGCACAGCCATCTCTTCCCCCATGTCCTTCTCCTTATCCATGCGCGCACCTCACTTGTTTTTTTCTACAAAAAAGACTCCTTTCGGAGTCTTTTGGATTTTCACTTTCGGACATAGTATGTGAAAAGAATTATTTTTTATTCTTATACTCTGATGCCTGCGCACGCATCTCGCGGGCATTGGAAAGCGCCGCCTCCGTAAGGACATCGCTGCCGAGCAGCCTCGCCAGCTCCCCGAGACTTTCCTCTTCATCAAGGGCACGTATATCCGTAATGGTATTATCCTCTGTTGCACTTTTTTCAATGCAGAAATGTCTGTCTGCCATAGCTGCAATCTGTGGCAGATGCGTAATGCAGATTACCTGATGCTCCCTTCCGACCAAATCCAGCTGTTCAGACACCTTCCATGCAGTCCTGCCGCTGATTCCGGCATCTATCTCGTCAAAAATCAGGGTATCTATGTTATCCCTGCCTGCCAGCACCGTCTTAATAGCGAGCATAATCCTCGACAGTTCGCCGCCGCTTGCAACCTGCCCGAGGGGCTTTAGCGTCTCACCCGGATTTGTGGAAATCAAAAATTCCACGTCATCATATCCGCCGGCTGTCCGATTTTGCTCCGGTCGCACCGCAACCTCAAGCTGAACCGTCAGAAAATTTAAGTTTACCAGTGCCTCCCGCAGAGCCTCCTGCAGGATTTTTCCGTACTTCTGCCGGATTTTCGATAAAACGGCACAGGCAGCGTCCAGCTCCTTCTTCGCCTCCGCGTATTCTCCCTCCAGCCGCCTTATATAAGCATCATAATCCGAGAGCAGCTCCAGAAGCTTCTTGCGCTCTTCTCCGTAATCTATAACCTCCTCCAGCGTATTGCCGTACTTTTCCTTCAGACGGTTCAAAAGATTCAGGCGCTCCTCCACTCTCGCAAAGTCCTCACCGTCAAACTCGCAGTCTTCCATGTAGTCCGACACCTCGCGGTTATAATCCGCGAGCAGATTATCAATCTCTGTCAGCTGTCCCTCCAGCTCCCCCAGACGACTGTCAAAGCCCGAGACACCGCCGAGTGCCCGCAGCGCCCTGCTCAGCGCGCCGCCTGCGCCTGTCTCAAAATCAGCTCCCGTGTATCGGTAGCTTTCCGCCAGACTCTCCACTATCTTTTTGCTGTTTACCATCAGGCGGTACTGTTTCTCCAGCTTCTCATCCTCTCCAGGCACAAGCTTCGCCCGTTCAATCTCCTCCCACTCAAACTCTGCCAACGACTGCTCACGTGTCCTTGACGTCTCATCCATAGTCTCCTTCTCAAGCGCACTGCTTAGCTCTGTGCAGACTCTGTAGGCTTCCCTGACCCTCTCGCTGGCAGATGCAAATTCCTCCCCACAGAAGTCGTCGAGAATTTCCATATGCTTCTTCTTATGAAGCAGCGACTGATGCTCGTGCTGACCGTGTATATCAATCAGAACCTCTGCCAGCTCCTTCACTTGTTTTGCCGTCACCGTCTCACCGTTGATTTTGCAGACGCTCTTACCCGGCTGCATTCTTCTGGTAATGATAACGCTTCCGTCCCCGCTATCCTCCAGCTCCATCTCGGCGAGCTTTTCCCTAACCCTCCTGTCATCCGCCGAAAAGGTCAGCTCCACCATGGCACTCTCTGCTCCCCGCCGCAGCATCTCCTTCTCGAACTTACCTCCCAGAGCCAGATTCACACTGCCTATCAGCAGCGATTTACCCGCTCCTGTTTCTCCGGTCAGGATATTAAGTCCCTCCGCAAATTCCACTTCCGTCTCTTCCATCAGTGCCAGATTTTTCACACGTAAACTTTGCAGCATCTTTCTCTCCTTATGCACCTTCTCCGACAAATCAGGCACACATTTTCAGACATCAGTCCCGCATTGCCTGTATTTTCCCCATAAGCTTTCCGGCATCCTCCACAGACCTTGTCGCCAGAAAGATGGTGTCATCACCTGCAATACATCCTACAATCTCCTCAAATCTCAAGGCATCCAGAGCTGCCGCCACAGCCATCGCCATCCCCGATACCGTCCGCATCACCAGAAGATTCTGTGCCGGTTCCATGGACACAAAGCCGTCCGTCAGCACCCTGAGGAACTTGCCGTCCAGATGTCCGTCATCCTGCTTCAGGACAATATAGCGCTGACCGCCTCCCACAGCAGGTATCTTGGAAAGCTTCAGCTCCCTGATATCCCGCGATACGGTAGCCTGCGTCACCTGAAAGCCCGCCTCCCGCAGCCTGCCCGCAAGCTCCTCCTGGGTTCCCACCTCGTATTTCTGTATCACCTCAATAATCTTGGCATGCCGTGTCTTTTTCATAATCCTCCATACGCTCTTTCCCTTTTCTCCGAAAGGCGCTCCCATTCTCTCCGACGGATACTTCCCGCGCCCCTTAAATCAGTCGCTCATCTTTTTATGTAGTACCTCTAGGAAGCTCACTCTGTTAAGCTGTATAAATTCCGTGATTTTCTCGGACTGAACAATCCGTATCCTGTCGCCCGTACAAAGCGGTATGACGTGCGTTCCGTCAAAGCTCGCCTCCACCGTCTGTACACGTCCCTCCCTTCCCTCCGGAATCTCAATCTCAATCACATCCTCCGGGGAAAGAATGATACTTCTCTGATTAAGCGAATGCGGACAGATGGGGGTCAGTACAATCAGCTTAGCCTTCGGCTCCACCAGCGGTCCTCCCGCCGAAAGGTTGTAGCCCGTAGAACCCGTTGGGGTAGTCACAATCATTCCGTCTGCCTTGTAGCCGTTTAAGAACTGCCCGTTGACGTAAATGTTAAACTGAATAATCTGCAGCGAACCGCTTCTTGTGATGACGATGTCATTCAGTGCCCAGCCCTCCTCGGTGTTTCCGTCTGCCAGCTGTGCCTTTCCGTTCAGCATCATCCTGCTTTCCTGCTCATAATCCCCTGCTATCAGCCGCTCCAGCGCTTCCTCCAGATTTGTCGGCTCAATCTCCGTCATATATCCCAGCGTACCCAGGTTTACACCGATAATCGGAATATGCAGCTTCTTGGTTTCTCTTGCCGCCTGTAAAACCGTTCCGTCTCCTCCCAGTACAATCATACAGTCTATATCCTTTGGGATATCCTCCGGTATATCATCCGTATCCTTGACAATACGCTCCTTCCAGTCTCCCTCGTTTGTTCTGACGGTCGCTCTCTGCCCTCTGCTTTCCAGATAACGGCAGATGCGCTCTGTCGTTTCGAGCCGCTTATCCTTATGTCTGTTTGTATAAATCAGAAAATGCTTCATTGCGTTTTCCCCCGCCTTTTCTACAGTGTATGAGAGCTCTCCACCACCTCGGCAATACGTTTTTTCCATTCCTCTTCCTGCGACAGACCCGCACCTGCCTCCTGTAGCAGCCTTAAGGCCTCCTCTGCCTCCTGCTCCGTGAGCGCGCCAATCTGCGGCTCCGGCTCCCGCTCCTTCCTCAGGTGTATCAGATATTCGATGTTTCCCTCCGGTCCCTTGATTGGTGAATACTCCAGATGTAACACACCAAAGCCTATGCTGTCCGCATAATCAACGATTTTTGTGATAACCTCTCTGTGTGTTTCCGGCTCTCTGACGACACCGTTTTTTCCGACCTTATCCCGTCCTGCCTCAAACTGCGGCTTTATCAGGCACACCATTTCGCCGCCCTCCCTCAGCAGATTTCGGGCGGGAATAAGTATCTTGGTCAGGGAAATAAAGGATACATCCACACTGGCAAAATCCAGCTCCTCCTGAATATCCTCCCTTACCATATACCGAAAGTTTGTCTGCTCCATGCACACAACCCTCTCGTCCTGCCGCAGCTTCCATGCAAGCTGTCCCCGTCCCACATCCACGGAGTAAACCTTTTTTGCACCATTTTGCAGCATACAGTCCGTAAAGCCGCCCGTGGACGCTCCGATATCCATACAGCTTTTGCCATTTAGGTCAAACTGCCACTTCTCCATTGCCTTCTCCAGCTTCAGTCCGCCCCGGCTCACATACTTCAGCGCACTTCCCCTGACCTCCAGCCGAATCTTTGCCGGATCAAAGGCAGTCCCCGCCTTATCCTCCTTCTGTCCGTTCACATAGACATTGCCGGACATGATGACAGCCTTCGCCTTCTCTCTGGAATCCGCATAGCCCTGATTTACCAAAATCACATCCAAACGTTCCTTCATCTGTCTTTTCCCAACACTTCCATGATTCGTCTCACAATGCCATCCGCATCAAGCCCGATTTCCTGCTTCAGCCGCTCCACATTTCCATGCTCCACATAGGCATCCGGTATACTGATATTCAGATAACGGTTTCCAAGTCCGTTCCTGCTCATGCAGTCCAGCACCTTTTCTCCATATCCGCCGCAGGCGACATTCTCTTCCATGGTCACAATCAGCTCATGCTCTCTGCACGCTTCCCTGACTGCCTCCTCATCAACAGGCTTGATGAAGCGGGCATTTATCAGGCTGACCTTCAGTCCCTTTTCCTTGAGGGCTTCTCTGACCGTCTCTGCCGTTTTCACCATACTGCCCACCGCAAACAGGGCAATCTCTGACTCGCGGTAAATCCACTCCGCTCTTCCGAGTACAATCGGCTCACGATATTCCTTCAGACCCGCATAGGCTGTTCCCCGCGGATAGCGCACTGCAACCGGCGCATTTAAGGAAACGGCAAACTTCATCATGTCAGAGAGCTCCCACTTGTTTTTCGGCGCACAGATGTGCATATTGGGAATTCCCGACAGATAGGTAAAGTCAAAAATACCCTGATGTGTCTCTCCGTCGCTTCCCACCAGCCCTGCCCTGTCAATTGCAAAGACAACCGGAAGATTCTGGATACAGACATCATGCAGAATCTGGTCGTAGCCCCTCTGTAAAAAGGAAGAGTAGACCGCGACAATAGGCTTTAGTCCCCCCGCGGCAAGCCCCGCCGCAAAGGTTACGGCATGCTCCTCCGCAATTCCCACATCAAAGAATCTGTCCGGGTACATATTGTGGAAGCGCTTCAGCCCCGTCCCATCCGGCATGGCTGCCGTAATCGCCACTATCCTTTCATCCCGCTGCCCAAGCTTACACATAACCGTAGAAAAGACATCCGTATAATTTGCCGTCGTTCTGGGATGAGACGGAAGCCCCGTCTCAATGTCAAAGGGCTCCGCTCCGTGAAACCGTGCCGGATGGCGCTCTGCCGGGACATATCCCCTGCCCTTCTGGGTCTGTGCGTGAATCAGCACGGCTCCCCTGACGCGCTTTGCCTCATTGATGACCGTCAGCAGCGCGTCTATATCATGTCCGTCCACCGGTCCCAGATAAGTAATCCCCATATCCTCAAACAGCATACCGGGGATTACCAGCTGCTTTAAGCTGCTCTTGGCACGACGGATTCTTCCGATGGCATTTCCTCCCCGCTTTGTTCCCCGCAGGGCATTGTAAATTCCCTCCTTCAGCCCCAGATAGCCGGAAGCGGTACGGATATTGTTCAGATATTTCGACATACCGCCCACATTCTCGGAGATGGACATATTGTTATCATTCAGTATAATAATAAAATTTGTTTCCAGCTTTGCCGCATTGTTCAACGCCTCATAGACCATGCCGCCTGTCAGCGAGCCGTCACCCAGCACGGAGACGATTGTCTGCTTCTCACCCTTTAAATCCCTCGCCTTCACCAGTCCGAGTCCCGCAGAAACCGATGTCGAGCTGTGTCCCGTGTCAAAGACATCGCAATCGCTTTCCTTCCTCTTCGGGAAGCCGCTCATACCGTGATACTGACGCAGCTCATCAAAGCCCGCCTTTCTCCCCGTGAGAATTTTATGCGTGTAAGACTGGTGTCCCACATCCCATACAATCTTATCCTCAGGAAGATTCAGTGCCAGATGCAGCGCCATGGTTAATTCCACCGCGCCGAGATTGGAGCCCAGATGCCCGCCCGTCACACTGATTTTCTGTATCAAAAACTCTCTGATTTCCTGCGCCAGCCCGTTCAGGTCTGCCCTGTCAAGCTTCTTAATGTCATTTACCTGTGTAATACTGTCCAGTAGCATTGTATACCCTCTGTCATTTTCTGCGATGTATCAGCTCCAGCACCAGCCGGCTCAAAAAGGAATGATCTCCCGAAAAGCCGTCCAAAATTTTCACAGCCTCCTCCGACAGCGCTTCGACCTCCGCAGCAGACTGCTCAAGCCCCTTTAAGGTCACATATGTCTGCTTTTTGTTCTGTGCATCGCTGCCAATCGGCTTGCCCAGCTCTTCACTGTCTCCCACAACATCCAGTATGTCGTCCTGAATCTGAAATGCAACCCCGATATTGTATGCACATTTCTCCAGAGCCGTCACCTCTTCTTCGGATGCTCCCGCTAAAACCGCCCCTATCATCATGGCGCCCTGTATCAGAGCCGCCGTCTTATTTGCATGAATAAACAGAAGCTGCTCACAGGAAACCAAAGTCTCCTGTCCCTCCGCCTCTATATCCGCAGTCTGACCGCCAATCATACCGTAAATTCCCGCACATTTTGCCAAAATCCGCAGAGCCTTCGCAGTCCTTTCGTATTCCTCCAGGCTGCCACAGCACTCAAAAGCTCCTAATGCCGTCTCATAGGCATAATTGAGCAGCCCGTCTCCCGCCAGAACCCCGAATGCCTCACCGTAGACAGCCCAAGTCGTCCTTTTCCCCCTCCGGTATTCATCGTTGTCCATCGCAGGGAGGTCGTCGTGCACCAGCGAATAGGTGTGAATCATCTCGATTGCCCCGAGAAACGGTATCAGCAGCTCCTTGGAGTTTCCGCCGCACATACAGTAGGTTTCCTGCATCAGCATGGGGCGCAGCCTTTTTCCTCCCGCCTGTACACTGTAATTCATGGCAGAAATCACCGTCCGCTGCAGACCCTCCTCTCTGGGGAGACAGCTCTGTATCATCCGTTCCAGCTGCTCTGTCCTGCCTGCAAGCTCTGCCTTAAACGTAACGCTCTCCATCCTCAAATTCCTCCAGCTTTCCTTCTTCGTTAAGCTTGAGCACCTGCTTCTCCACCCGGTCTATCTGGTCATTGCACTGTTTTAAAAGATGCATTCCCTCACTATAGGCGCTAAACGCCTCCTCCAGCGAGATATCCTCGTTCTCCAGCCGCTCTATGGTCTCCTCAAGTCTTGCGAAATTCTCCTCCAGACTAAGGTTCTCTTCCTTTTCCTTCTTTACGCCCACTGTCTCATTCTCCATTTCCCGGTCTCACCCTGCTTACCACTGCTTCTATCCTGCCGTCCCTCACCTGAATCCTCAGCTTCTGTTCCGGTGATACCTGCGTCACCGACCTGATGTTCTTACCGCTTTCATCCTCCACATAAGAATACCCGCTGTCTAGCTTTTCCAATGGGGACAGCCCCTTCAGGCGCTCGATATAAAGCTCCAGCAGATGACGTCTTCCGCGGATTATCCTCTGCATTCTCTCCTGCAGCCTTTCCTCCGCCTGAAGTGTCAGCATCTTCCTCTCCCTGATATGGCTTGAAGGGCTTGCCGCCTTCAGCCGAAGCTCCAGCCGGCTCATCCGCATTCTCTCTTCTCGCACCCTGCGAAGCATCAGTCTCTCCAGCATCTCCCCACAGGCATGAAGCCGGGAAAAAATCTCCCGTATGTCTGTCACCGCCAGTTCTGCCGCTGCGGAGGGTGTCGGTGCACGTAAATCCGCCACGTAGTCGATTATCGTTGTATCCGTCTCGTGTCCGACCGCAGAAATAACGGGAACTCTACAGTGAAATACCGCCTCTGCGACAGCCCTCTCATTAAATGCCCACAGGTCCTCGATAGAGCCGCCTCCTCTTCCCACAATCATCACATCCACTCCAAGCGCCTCCAGCGTCCTGATTCCCTGTACGATGCTCGCCGCTGCCGCCTCTCCCTGCACAATCGCCGGATAGAGAATAATCTGCACATAAGGGTTTCTTCTCCCCGCAATCTGTATAATATCCCTGACTGCCGCCCCCGTGTCCGCGGTTACCACTCCCAGTGTTCTGATGTATTCCGGAACCGGCTGCTTATACTCCGGCGCAAACATCCCGGATTCCTCCAGCTCCCTCTTCAAGCGTTCATATCTTTCATAGAGTGCACCGTTACCGTCCAGCACAATCTGCTTCGCATACAGCTGATATTTACCGTCGCGCTCATACACATCCACCGTGCCGCCCACGATGACCTGCTGTCCTTCCGACAAACGAAAAGAAAGACCCGAACGGCTGCCCGCAAACATAACACAGCTGACTGTTCCCTTTGGGTCCTTTAATGTAAAATAAATATGTCCAGAGGAATGATACTTACAGTTGCTCACCTCTCCCTTTACGAAGAGGCTCTGCAACAGATAATCCTGCGTGAACATATTTTTGATATAGGAATTCAGTTGTCCTACCGTATATACACTTCTAATGTTAATCACCCAGCTTCACAATTTTTGCCAGAATCGCATTCACGAAGGCTCCTGAATTTTCCTGCCCGTATTTCTTTGCAATCTCCACCGCCTCGTCAATCGCCACGCCATTCGGAATATCCTCATCATAGCGTATCTCATACACGGCAAGGCGAAGCACCGAAAGCTCCACCTTTCCCATACGGGCGGTATTCCATCCCTCTGTATTCTCATCAATCAGCCTGTTTATCTCCGAAAGCTTTTCCAAAACCTTCCGGCATCTGACCTCTACATAGTCCGCATCCTTTTGAGAGCTTATCGCCTCACCGCCCTCCAGATACAGTCTCATCTGCCTGGGCATATCCTCCGGCTGATGAAACTCCACCTGAAACAGAAGCATGAATACCTGTTCCCTCTGCTCGTGTCGTCCCATTTCAACTCTTTTCCTTCGCGTTTATTTATTCACCCTCACACCGGCAATCCGAATGTTGACATCCGTACAAATCAGCCCCGTCATATTCTCAACAGCCGCCTTTACCTTCGCCTGCACCTTCTGACAGGTTGCAGGGATATTGTATCCGTATTCCATGGTCAGTGCCAAATCGATAGTCACATTTCCCTCCAGCACATCCACCTTGACACCCTTTGTCAGCTTCTTCACGCCGACCTTGCTCATCAGCGCATTGGTGATATTGCCTGCCATGGCACTCACACCCTCCACCTCGGTAGCCGCCAGAGACGCTATCATTGCCACCACGTCATCTGCAATCTGTACAATTCCCACATTCTCCTCATCCTTAAGGACTACCGCACTCCTATCTGTCCCTTTTTCCATATTCCTTACCTCCCATTTATGCACATCCCTCAGGACATCTTCTTTTCAAATTGCACACCCGGCAGAATTATTATACCATGTGCGCAGAAAATCAAGCGACCCGAAGGGGCATTTGATTTTCAAGCCATGGACTGCCCGGTAGAATCAGCCACGCAGTGGCTGTCAGGCGGCGCAAGCCGCATGGATTCTGCGACAGCAGAATTATTATACCACATTCCCTATTCATTTGTCACCCAAAATGTCAGGGACAGCTGCTTATCGTTTCTGGCATAAGCAATCCTGCTTGCAATGTCCTGTAAAAACGTAAATATCTCCTGCTCATCAATCAGGATTTGCAGCATCTCCTCATAGCAGCTTTCGTCCGCACACTTTATTGTAACGTCCTCCCTGCCCTCCGAACGCACCCTGTCAAACAGCTCTGACAGCTGCTTTGCGTCATAGCTTTCAAAGAGAGCCCCTTCTTTCACATAGTAGTTTGCCTCCGTGGAAACACAGGCAGGCATGGGGACATCTCCCCTGATAGTGTGGGTGCGCAAAAGCTCCTCGGTTGTCACGTTCAGATAATCATAATTGATTTCCGGTATGGTAATCTGCTCTCCCACGCCTTCCTCTATCTGATAGGAGGCATCTCCCCATGTAGGGTCCATATAGTAATAGCTGCCGTCAATCTTTACCAGATTCCATGCGTGCCCCTCTCCCGTCTCCACGTTTCCGAGCACGAGGGTGCACTCTACTCCCATGCGGTTTAAGAGATACTGTGCCGCCTTGGCATAGCCCTGACAGACAGAGGCATGGTTGACAAAAACAGAATAGACATTCTGATTATCCGGGGCATCCATTACATAGTCCGTCTCCCGTATCAGCGTATCGTACACATACTTTACCTTATCATAATCAGAGGCATCTGCCGAAATCCCCGCCAGAATCCGCTCTGTCGCAAGGTCAATTTCCTTTGCTTTTTTTTCGACCGTTTCCGCATCCGCATTATAATTCCCCGAAAAAGCGATGGCAGCAACCCTGTCGCCCCTTGTGTACTTTGTATAGGAGTAACCCTCCACATAAAACAGCTCGGGATGGTCATTCATCACACACTGGAAAATACCGTCAATATCCTCCTCGCCCAGTCCTGCGGCAAGTCCCTCCTCCGAAAGCTGCTGTTCCTCCTGAAGCCCTCCCAGTATCTGCGCTATGTCCCGATACCAAAGCTGCTCCGTTTCCGTCAGAAAAGAACAGGCGTAGGTATCCGCTCCCTCCCACAGCCTTAGACTCGCCGTCCCTAAGGCAGCTTCGCTGTCCTTCTGCTGCTTTTCACCCTCGCGAAAGGATTCCTTTTCCTCAAAAGCCAGCTCCTGCAAGGTCTGCTTCCATGAAAAATCCTTCGGTATCTCGTCCAGCAGCTCAATTCCCTGACAGCCGCACAATCCGACACACAGCGCAGCCATCAGGGCAATTCCCTCGATTTTACCCTTACTCCTCATCCTCTTCTCCAACTATATCAGTTTTTGGAAAACTCCGACAGCACCAGTCCCTTGTTGCGGTCAAGCGTCATCCCGATGCTCCACGAATTGACAAACAGAAGCAGCGGATTTCCCTTCATATCCTTTACCTTTTTCATATCGGAGGTTCCCGTCAGCTTTGTGATGTCTGTCTCATCCTTATTTTCTATCCAGCGGATATGCTCATAGGGAAGATTCTCCAGACGGATTTCCACATTATATTCGTTCTCCAGACGATACTTAAGTACATCAAACTGCAGCACGCCGACCACGCCCACGATAATTTCCTCGAGACCCGTGTTGAACTCCTGAAAAATCTGGATGGCACCCTCCTGCGCAATCTGCTCAATTCCCTTGACAAACTGCTTTCTCTTCATGGTGTCAAGCTGGCGCACCCTCGCAAAGTGCTCCGGTGCAAAGGTAGGTATGCCCTCGTAGCAGAATTTCTCCTTCGGCATACACAGCGTATCCCCGATGGAAAAAATACCCGGGTCAAAAACGCCGATAATATCCCCTGCATAAGCCTCACTCAATATCTTTCTCTCGTCCGCCATAATCTGCTGCGGCTGGGAAAGTCTCATGACCTTATTTCCCTGAACATGACGCACCTCCATGTTGGCATCGAATCTGCCGGAGCAGATACGCATGAAGGCTATTCTGTCCCTGTGTGCCTTATTCATGTTTGCCTGAATCTTAAAGACAAATGCCGAAAACTCATTCTCCGCAGGCTCAATCACGCCAATGTCAGCCCTTCTGGGCAGGGGCGTTGTAGTCATCTGTAAAAAGTGCTGTAAAAAGATTTCCACGCCAAAGTTTGTCAGCGCCGACCCGAAGCACACGGGGGTCAGCTTTCCGGCGTGCACGGCATCCAGGTCAAATTCCGCACTTGCGCCGTCCAGCAGCTCAACCTCCTCCAAAAGCTTGTCCGCTGCCTCTTTTCCAATCAGCTCCCGCAGATGGGCTTCATCCTGAATGGGAATCTCCGTGGCGGTTCCCTCCTTCGTGCCTTTCTCTGTATCAGAATAGGCAATGACGCACTTTTTCTCTCTGTCATACACACCCTTAAAGCCCTTGCCCGAGCCGATGGGCCAGTTGACGGGACAGGTTGCAATGCCCAGCTCCTTCTCTATCTCATCCAGCAGTTCAAAGGTATCGTTGGCATCCCTGTCCAGCTTGTTAATAAACGTAAAAATCGGAATACCGCGCATTCCGCAGACCTTGAAGAGCTTTCTCGTCTGTGCCTCCACACCCTTAGACGCATCAATCACCATGACGGCGGAATCTGCCGCCATCAGCGTCCGGTAGGTATCCTCCGAGAAATCCTGATGCCCCGGGGTGTCCAGAATGTTGATGCAATAGCCGCCGTACTCAAACTGTAACACAGAGGAGGTGACAGAAATACCTCTCTCCTTCTCTA
>CAYZAU010000036.1:0-11194 GCA_964475665.1 uncultured Acetatifactor sp.
ATGCGGTATGTACTTTGAAGCCGTATTTCGCTTCTATGTACTCCTTAATCATTTTGTATGTAACTCGCTCTTTCGGCTTGTACGCTTCGGCTCTCTTAGCGATATTATCAAGCGGCACTTTGCCCTCACCCTCGCCAAACTCCACTTTTACATTGATTACGCTGTCGGGCTTTTTGTGGGAAAGCATTACTACCGTCTCCACATGCTATGTATCAACAATTTAGCAAAACCCCGTCCCCCTCTTTTTCCCTTATTTTCGGGCTTTACGGTACTTGGTTTTGCTATTTTATTTGTTTCCACATACTACAATATCTTGTGGTTTTTACTCGTTTTATTATTTACATTATGCAAGATTTTGTGTGAGCAGGCAGACTGTCTCCACATGGTACGTACCAGGGAACATATCGACACAGCAGACCTGACGTACCTCGTAACCATATTCCTGCAATGCCACTAAGTCTCTCACAAGGCTGGTCGGCTTGCAGGATATATAAATTATTTTCTCTGCCCTAAGTGACGCACCAATCTTCGGCAATGCCTTCGGATGCACTCCGTCTCTGGGCGGGTCAAGAATAATCACATCCGGCTTTTCTTCGATGCTATCCAGCACCTTAAGTACATCCCCCGCGATAAATTCGCAGTTGGGAAGTCCGTTTCCGGCAGCATTGCGCTTCGCCGCTTCCACCGCCTCCTCCACAATTTCCACGCCGATTACCTTTTTTGCCACGGGTGCCATCAGCTGAGCGATTGTGCCGGTTCCGCTGTAAAGGTCGTAAACGACCTGTCCGCCCGTACCGATGTTTCCTACATACTCTCGCACCGTCTCATACAGCACCTCCGCACCGTATGAATTTGTCTGAAAAAAGGAAAAGGCTGATATCCTGAAGCGTAGTCCCAGTAATTCTTCGTAAAAGAATTCCTGTCCATAGAGCACCCTCGCGGAATCGCTCTGCACCACATCCGAGAGCGAATCGTTCACGACATGAAGGATTCCGGCAAATTTCCCCTGCAGTAAGCCGTCCTTTTCCAGCTTAAGCAGATATTGTGAGAATTCCTCCAAAAGCGCAGTCTCTCCGACTTCTGCCTCCCCATACTGTGAAGTTGTCACCAGTGCCACCAGAATCTCCCCCGTTCGTGACGCCTTTCTCACCAGAAGATGACGCAGATATCCCTCATGACGGAGCTTGTGATAATAGGGAAGCTTCCGCTCTGAGAAAAAGTCCAGCACCTCCCGCAGAATCTGTCTGAAATCCGCGTCCACAATATGACAGTCGTCCACCGTTACCACATCATAAAAGCTGCCTCTCTTGTGCATTCCCAGTGCCAGCGGTCCATCCATATACTCGTCTCCAAAGGAGAATTCCATCTTATTACGATATTGGTATGCCACAGGGCTTTTGCGAATGCCCTCCCAGCTCCACGGGCTCTCCTGCCTTTTTAGGCACTCCTCCAGCAGACGCTTTACCTGCCCTTCTTTTATCCGCAGCTGCTCCCCATAGGGCAGGGAAAGATATGTACAACCCCCGCATACGCCAAAATGGGAACACGGAGCGCACGTCTCCAGAGGTGACCTTTCCACCACCTCCAGCAGACGACCCTCCGCCTTCCCTTTTCTTACCTTGTTTACACTGCATCTTATCTTCTGACCGGGCAGGCTGTTTTTTACAATCACGATGCCCTCCCCGGTAGGAACAATACCCTTGTTGGGGAAATCCACCCTCTCGACTGTTGCCTCAAATACCTGTCCTTTTTTCATTTTATCAGTTGTCTCCCTCGTCCACGAAGAAGTCATCCTCGTCATCTTCTCCGTCTTCAAACTCATCCTCAAAGTCGTCCGCAAAGTCCTCCGCATCATTCGGAGTAAAATACCTGTATACCGCATAAGCGACTGCTGCCACTGCTGCAATCGCACCTATCACAGCCAGTACACACAGCACCGGCTTGCACTGCTTCTTAGGCTCTTCCTTCTTGCCGAGCATCTCACCCAGCTTTGCTGCACTTACCAACTCTTCAATCTTACTCATGGGATACCTCCTGCACGATTGTAATCTCTCATCCGGCCATCGCTTCTTCCCGCTGCCGTTTTATTAAGTATACCACACAGCTTCAAAAAATACTACATTCTTTTCAGTCTTGCAAAGGATGCGTACATAATCTTCTGTCCTGCCCTGTCAAATTCCACCGTCACCTTATAATCCCTCGGCTCACGCTGGAGGTCCGTCACTGTTCCCTCTCCGTACTTGACATGGGAAACTCTGTCTCCGACCTCGTAATCCGGCTTTTCGGAGACGGAAGAAGGCGCGCCCTTTGATATACCCGCCAGACGATTCAAATCACCGATTTCCCTCGCGATGAACGGCTTGTCTGCCTTCGCCGTCACTCTTTGCCGGAGCACCGCCTTCGGGCGGAAATCATATCCGGAAGTGCCCTGACCCACGCTGTTGCCCGCAGCTGCTCCGAACGTGCTTTGGCTCATTCCCGTGCGTCCGCTCATCCCCATGCCGCCAATTCCCGTCAGGCTCTCTAAAAGCTCCCTGTCCTGCACGGAACGTCTGGGTGCCGTCGGCGTATTGTCCATCAGCTTTCCCGGAATTTCCCTGACAAAGCGGCTGACCGGATTGTACTGCGTCTCGCCGCGGAGCATACGCATCCTTGCACAGGTCAGCGTCAGATCATCCATGGCTCTCGTGATACCCACATATGCCAGTCTCCGCTCCTCCTCCAAATCGGAAGGGTCATCAGAGGTAATGGTCAGATAACCGGGAAACAGTCCGTCCTCCATTCCTGCCAGATACACATTGGGAAATTCCAGCCCCTTCGCCGAATGCAGTGTCATCAGTAAAACCCTGTTATCGTCATCATTCACGTTATCAATTTCCGCAACCAAAGCTACCTCTTCCAGAAACTCTGTCAGATTTGGCTGCTCATGCGATTCCTGATAGCTCACCGCCTTAGTCACCAGCTCGTCCACGTTAGCAATTCTGTCCTCGGCACCCTCGTCATCATCATCCCGCAGATACTCCGCATAGCCGATTTTTTCCACAAGCTCTCTAATCAGCTCCGCCACGGACAGCTCTGCCGAAGCCCTGCGCAGCCCCTTTATCAGCTCCACAAAGGGACGGAGCTTCGCTGCACTTCTCCCCAGGCTCACAATCTCATCCGACAGCTCCATCGCCTCATACAGGCTGATGTCACGCATTGCCGCATAGTCCGCCAGCTTCTCTACCGTGGCTGCACCGATTCCCCGCTTGGGAATATTGATAATCCGGCGCACAGCCACCTCATCCCGCCCGTTGTCGATGGTCTTAAGATAAGCCAGAATATCCTTGATTTCCCGCCTTGCGTAGAAGTTTGTTCCCCCGACCACCTGATAGGGAACTCCCTCCATAATCATACGCTCCTCCAAAAGACGAGCCTGGGCATTGGTGCGGTACAAAACGGCACAATCCTTGTACCTTGCCCCCTCTCTTCGCACTCTCCGGCTCACATCATCCGCAATGTATTCCGCTTCCTCGTAGGCATTGTCAAACTGTCTGAAATGAATCCTGTTTCCCGCTCCCTTATCCGTCCAGAGCTCTTTTCCCTTTCTGCCCACATTATTCTGAATGACCGCATTTGCCGCATCCAGAATCGACTGGGTGGAACGGTAATTCTGTTCCAGCTTAATCACTCTCGCCTCCGGGAAATACTGCTCAAAATCCAGAATATTTCGGATATTTGCACCGCGGAACTTATAGATGGACTGGTCATCATCACCCACAACACAGAGATTCCGATACTTCTGTGCCAGAAGCTTCACCAATTCAAACTGCGCCATGTTTGTGTCCTGATACTCATCCACCATGATATACTGAAATCTCTCCTGATAGGAATCCAGTATCTCCGGGCAGCTTTGAAACAGCTCCACTGTCCTGACCAGCAAATCATCAAAATCCAATGCGTTATTCTTTTTGAGTGCCTCCTGATACTCTCTATAGGCTCTGGCATAGACAGCTTTTCCAAAGTCTCCTGCCGCGTCCAGCTCATATTCCCTAACGCCAATCAGCTTATCCTTTGCAGAGGAAATCGCTCCGAGAAGTGCCTTCTCCTTATATATCTTGGTGTCAATATTTAGGCTCTTGCAGACCGACTTCATCACCGTTTTCTGGTCGTCCGTGTCATAGATGGTAAAATCGTTCCCGTATCCCAGTCTGTCGATATGACGGCGCAGAATCCTCACGCACAGAGAATGAAAGGTGGAAACCCATACCTGGTCAGCTCCAAACTCCACCAGCCCGTCCACACGCTCCCTCATCTCTCCCGCCGCCTTGTTGGTAAAGGTAATTGCCAGAATATTCCAAGGCTTTACTCCCATCTCATCTATCAGGTAGGCAATCCTGTGGGTCAAAACGCGGGTCTTTCCGCTGCCGGCACCTGCCAGCAGAAGAAGAGGTCCGTCCGTCTGACATACCGCCTCCTTCTGCTCCCGGTTTAACGTATCATATATACTCATGCTCCATGCTCCTTTTATCCCTCTTCCACATCACTGAAATACCAGATTTTAATGTTAAATTCCAGAATTGGAGTATCACAGTAGCGGCACTTCTTTGCTCCCAGCCCCGGCAGCGGTGCTCCACAGCTTGGACACTTCATCGCCAGCCCTGCATCTGCCTGATTTCCCACCACGTCCCTGTCCTGTATGTATATCATTTCAATGTTGTAGCGGCTCTGCTTTAATTTATCCGCAGCCCCCTCCACCACACTGCCGTTCTTCTCTCTAAAATGATTGTACTGGACGGATGACTGAAACACAATGCTGCATCTTCCCTTCGCCTTTCTGTAGCTTTTAATCTCCGTCCTGTGAATCCGTATATTCTGAAAATGCTCCGCACTGTCGTCGAATTTCAAAGCCTCTATCTTCTGCTCCAGCTTTTCCCGCAGCTCTTCCGTCGTCTCCTCCTTCAGCGCCGCCATACTCCTCTCATCAATGGCATGCAAAAAGCCCGTCAGCACATTCTCCGCACGATTCTTCATCTCCTCATAGTGAAACTCCGGAAAATCCCGCAAAATCTGCGGCAGGTACAGACTGGTGGCTGCCGATACGGACTTGGGCGTAATTTGCTCCTCTCGCTCCATTTTCTGAAAGCCCTCCAGAAGCTTGTCCGTTCCGAACGCCATATTGGAAAATTCTCTCAGCCTGCTGCTCACCCTTCTATAAAGGATAAAGCCTCCGCCTACTACCGCCAGAGCCAGCACCAATATAACAATGATTCCAAGCTGTTCTCCTGTCATCTCCCTCTCCCTGCGACATATCGAAACAAAATCGCAGCAGCCTGTCTTCAGCCAAAGCGGAAGAGCCGACTGCTGCGACCGTCAAACCGTTATCCGGTCATTTCCCTCATGTGCCTTAAAACTTATACTATGTCGTTCTCGTCAAAGCTGTCCCCGCACTCCGGGCAGAACTTAGGCGGATTTGAAGGATCATCCGGCTCCCAACCGCACTTGTCACACTTATAGATAGGTGCTCCCTCCGGCTTTTTGCTGCCGCAGTCCGTGCAGAACTTGCCCTGATTTACCGCTCCGCAGCTGCAGGTCCAGCCTGCCTCAGACGGCTTCGGTGCGCCGCACTCCATACAGAACTTTCCTCTGTTATCAGTATGACCGCACTTACACGTCCAGCCGAGTACGGGCACCGTCATCCCCTGATTCTGCTGTACGGGCTGCTGCTGTGCCGCTCCCATGGCTGCGCCGAATGCGGGGTTATTTCCCATCATATTATTCATCATTCCCATTGCCATCATACTCATGGCGCTGTCCATGCCGGAGCCGCTGCTCTTACCTGTCTGCATATTCTCCATCATGTTGGAGAATGCCTCCGTTTTTCTCGCCGCCTGCATATCCGTGTTGCGCAGCATGGCGGTATCCTGCCACTTCTGGAATCTCTCACGGTCAGCAGCAGGCATATCTGCGGCATTGATTGCCATCGTTACCATCCGGATACCGCGCAGCTCCGTCCACTGACCGGACAGCTCCTCCGAAAGGATGTCACAAATCTGCGCAGAAAAGGCAGGAATTTCATAAGGACGGATTCCCTGGGCAGAAACCTTCGCCAGTGCAGGCTGCAGGGCTGTCAGAAGCTCGCTCTTCATCGTGGTGAGCAGCTCTGCCTTTTTATAGCTTTCCTTCACGTTGCCGCATACGTTCGTGTAGAACAGCAGCGGGTCAACAATCTTAAAGGAATACTGTCCGTTCACCTTTACCGCCGTATCGAAGTCAAAGCCGGTATTTCTGTCCAGTACGCGGAAGGGAATCGGTGTGGGCGTGCCGAACAGATTGTTCAGAATTTCCTTCGTGTTAAAGAAGTATACACGCTGATCCTTCGCCGTATTTCCGCCAAAGGTGAACCGTCTCCCAAGCGTGCTGAAGCTTTTCTTTACGCTCTCGCCAAGATTGCCGTAGAAAAGGCTGGGCTCTGTGGAATTATCATAGACAAACTCACCGGCATCCGCACAGACATCCACAATACCGCCCTGATCCACGATAATCATACACTGTCCCTCATTGACTGCAATGACGGAGCCGTTTGAAATAATATTGTCCGAAGCCTTCGTGTTACTGTTGCGCCCCTCGTTCACCCTTTTTTGTCCCTTAATCATCAGGACATCACTGGAAAGAGAATCACAATAAAAGTACTCGCGCCACTGGTCGGCAAGTACTGTCGACAGGGCATCCTTTGCCGCTTTAATCAATCCCATCTGCTTATCCTCCGGTTCTTTTAATTTGAGCTTCCGGCATTTCGATATGGCAGTGCCCGCCGGAAATGGATTTCTGTTTTCATTCTATCAAATTTTGTCCGTTCCCTCAACAGATTTTACAAAATATTCCGCTCAAATTTTGCCGGCTTCCGGCTCCTACTTTGCAGCCTTCCCTGCAAACTCCGTGTTCACCAGCTCCTCATAAGGGACTCTCTCCTTGAGAACTCCGGCGTCCTCCAGAATATTCTGCAGCAATTCAAACGCCTCCTGCTCAAAGATAAGGTTTTCCTTCCATGTGTCCTGACCGTGATACCTTTCCACAATTGTTGTCAGGGTTTCCAAATCCGTCTCCGCAAACTGAGGGGCAATCACCCTCGCGATTTCCTCCGGGGTATGCTCCTGTACATAATCCATTCCCTTCTGCAGCGCATTTGTAAACGACTGCACTGTGTCTGCATTTTTTTCCAGATAACTCCTTTTTGCAGCAAAGGCTGTATAAGGCACATAGCCGGAGTCCTCTCCGAGAGAAGCGACCACATATCCCTCACCCTTCTGCTCCAGCGCCGTGGCATGAGGCTCAAATTCGACCGTAAAATCCCCCTGCCCGCCCGAAAAGGCTGCCGCTGTCGACCCAAAGTCAATGCTCTGGTCTATCGCAAGCTCCGTCCTGTCTATTCCGTTTTTATCCAAAATATATTCAAACACCATCTCCGGCATACCGCCTGCTCTTCCACCCAGCACAGACTTACCCTTAAGCAGCTTCCAGCTAAAGTTTTCCACAGGCTCTCTTGCTACAAGGAAATTGCCCGCGCGTTGTGTCAGCTGTGCAAAGCTCACCACATAATCCGAAGTGCCGCCGGCATAGGTGTAGACCGTCGATTCACTCCCCATAAAGCCGATATCTGCCTCACCCGTCAGTACCGCAGTCATGGTCTTATCCGCACCGAATCCGGTCACCAGCTCCAGTGCAATTTTCTCCTCCTTGAAGTATCCTTCCTCGATTGCCACATACATTGGCGCATAAAAAACGGAATGCGCAACCTCGTTCAGCACAACCCGCGTCATGCCGTTCTCCGTAGACACATTCCCCGCTTTGCAGCCGGACAGGGCAGCGCATACAGTCAATACCGCCGCGCCCGCCACAGCCATTTTCCCAAATAACCTTTTCATAAGAGCCTCCCGTTTCTCACAAAATATGATGAACAGTCTATTTTATGAGACACCGCAAAAAAGGTTCCTATATTACAGATTTTCCTTGATTTTCTCAATCATTTCCTGATACTGTTCATCCGTCAGGTATGTCTTCCCGGGATTCATCTGGAAGGTTCCGCCCCACTCATCTTTATCCTTGTACTTTGGGCAAAGGTGCATATGCAGATGACAGCCCGTATCACCGTACGCACCGTAATTGAGCTTGTCCGGATGAAATGCCGCGTGAATGGCTTTCGCTGCATGTGCGACATCCGCCATAAAGGCATTCCTCTCCTCGTCAGATATGTCAACCATTTCGCTGACATGATCCTTGTATGCCACGATACAGCGTCCCGGCTTTGACTGCTCCTTAAACAGAATCAGACTGCTGACCTCCAGCTCACAGATAAAAATGCCGAACTTATCCAGCAGCTCCCCTCTCATACAATAACCACAATTTGCATCCTTCATCTCTTTCTCCTCCCGTCATATGCCCTTTCCGGCGCTTATGCTTTCTCATTCTCAGGCTTTCTCGCCCTTCCCCGGCTTTTCGCTCTTTTTCACCTCTGCTCCGGCGGCGGAGGCTGCCGCGTCCTTTGACAGCCCGTCCACCAGCTTCTCTATCATCAGCTTCTTTACATAGACGTCCAGGCTTAAGGTACAGATAAAAGAAAACCGGCGCAGGAATTCGGCGCTCTCCGGCGGTGCATCCTGAAAGGTCTGCTCTGAGAGCCTGTACTTCTCCAGTACATCCGCCTTCAGCACCTCCATCTGCTGCTCCTCCATACCGAACACCTCGCGGTAAACGCTCTCCAGATTGAACTCGCCGCTTCGGTTAAAAAACTTCTCCGTAACAGGCTTTAAGAGTGTCTGAATATCGTTGATGGACAATATTCCTTTATAATAGTAAATGAAAATCAGAAGGAGCACGTGCTCCTTGGAATACTTTTTCTTAACCGGCGGCGGAAGCAAATCGTTCTTGGCATAATTGTTTATCATCGTCTTGGTCAGGATTTTGTCCTCACCCGGATATCTGGAGGTTGCACGCAGCTTTGTATCCATAAAGGTAGTGACCTGATCCATATACAAATCAATATTCGGAATATCCTCCGGCTTGATATACTGTACCCGATCAAGGCTCGCCAATATACTGTTCAATAAATCGTCGCTATCAAGTGTCATCTGCTCTCCCCCACTTCATACAGCCCTATTATATAGTATTCAGGGAGACAAAACAACCGTTTCTTTTGAGATTTTTTTAAGTGAAAACAAACTTTTCACTTCAGCGTGGATAAAACTGTAGAAGCTCAATCGAAAGGTTCTTTACTTTAAAACTTTAGTATGGTAAAATATCCTTGTTGGGGCTGTGAAGTTTCACAGCGTAAAAGTATAAGTGAGGTGTTACGCATATGAATAAGAAGATTAAGACGGAGGCTGTTGATTCCCTTTTTGATGCCATTCTTTGTCTGGAAAGCCGCGATGAATGCTACAGCTTTTTTGAGGATTTGTGCACTGTCAATGAGCTGCTCTCCCTGTCGCAGCGCTTTGAGGTGGCTGCCATGCTCAAGAGCAGAAAGACCTATCTCGAGATTGCAGAAAAAACAGGAGCCTCCACCGCTACCATCAGCCGGGTGAACCGTTCCCTGAATTACGGAAATGACGGCTATGAAATGGTATTCGGCAGAATGAACCTTCTTTCCCCGCAGGCAGGTGACGAAAAACCCTTCGGGGAAGCCTGACAAAAGGAAATGTCAAAAGTCATACCGTGTCAGTAAAAAGCAAGCGGCAGGGATTTCTCCCTGCCACCTTTTATTTAATCTACATTCAGTCTCTGTCCGACACGAATCCTGTCCGGATTTAATATCCCCGGATTTTTGCGGAGCAGCTCAGCCAGACTCATCCTGTAGCCGGCAGCAATCCTGCTGAGGGTATCTCCGCTTCTCACCGTATAACCGCTTCCGCCAAAAATTCCCTTTGCCGCAGGAAGCACGTCCGTCATTGTCACAAGATAGCTTCCTCCCTGCTGCAGTGCCATCATCGCCTGTCCGTTTTCCGTAATTCTGAATGAACCGCAGTATTCCAGTCTTCCCTGTGCTTCGTTGTAGCGGTAAAAGTTCGCATACCGTCCGGCATTCTCCACGCCCATGCTAACATGAAGATTCACCGGCACAGTAAACCGCCCGGTATCCTTTATGGTAAGCTGATGGTATACCTCTGCCTCCAGTCTGCCGATAATCGCCGCAGGAATCACATCGGTATCAGCCTCCAGCGTCAAATCCAGACTTAAGATTCCCGACAGGTTTCTCTGATTCAGTAAACTGCCGCTGATGCTTAGGGCAACTCCGTTTCCCTGCTGGAGCGCAAGAGTCAGCCCCGTTCTCTGCAGCTTTTGCAAAATATAGGAGGGAACAATGCCGTTGCCCGCAGCGTGCACGTTGACGTTTCCGCCCGCAGACCGCACCGCGCCGAAGCCGCTTTCCGTACCCGAAGGATTCTGCAATATGTCTGCCACTTCCGACCATTCAAAGTCTGAAGCAGCTCCTTCCTGCCCGGTATCATTCCCGTCCTCCTGTGCTCCACCGCTTCCCTGTGCTCCACCGTTTCCCGATGCTCCGCCCTCTGATGTCTCCGCTTCCTGAATGGAAAAGACTGCAGAGGCACTGAACACATATCTGCCGCACTCCTGATTCACAACCTGTACCGTCGCCGTTCCTGTACTGATATTATCCCGATAGCCGACCTTATATTCCTCCGATGAAAGCTGCACCGTCTTTCCGCCATCCGTAACGCTGACCGTAACCTTAGGTGTTACGGCGCTGCCCGTATAGGTAAAGGAGCTGCCCTCCACCAGAACATTCACATTATCTGCCGCAATCTCCTTCGGAACAATCTTCCAGGTCGTCTCCGTCTCACCCTTGTAATTGCCCCCCCGTACTGCCTTAAGCCTTAGGGTATAGCTGCCGACTGCCGTTCCCGAGAGAGCCGAAGAAGAATCCGGCTCAAAATCACTGCCCGCCGTCAGGTCGGCAGAAATCCCGTCAGCAAGCGGGAGTCTGACGCGCAGGCTCGAGGCTGCTGTCGGAAGCGTACAGCCGTCAGAGCTGTACGGAAGCGTATACGCCGCCTCGCCATTGATAGAGATTTCCGCATCCTTAAGGCTTCTCTGCGTCACGGTAATCTCTTTGCTCACAACCGCCGTATATACGCCGTAGCTGCCCGTATCCACCGACAGATAACAGGTCACACGGTACGGCTGTTCCGCATCCTCT
>CAYZAU010000037.1:0-10305 GCA_964475665.1 uncultured Acetatifactor sp.
TGGTACTCTCTACTTATTTTCTCTTAGTCAACTGACAAAAACTTTACTCTATACGCAAAAAGTGCTAAAATGAGTAAAAAGCACATGGTTATTCCGTCAAAAGGTAGAGCATCTCGGAGTACGCCATGATAAACGGTCCGCTTCCCTTACCTTCATCAGTCATGTAGTATTTTTCTATCTCGTAATTGTTTGTGCTATTTGCGCTTGCCATCAGATAAATATCATGCAGCCCATTCTCATCCAGCTTCTGCTCTGTCATGGCAACAAAGGCATTCACCGCCGCCTCCTGATAGCTCCTGTCCAGCCAGCCGTTACGGATACCCTTCAGGATGGTATATACCATCATGGAGGTTCCGCTGGTCTCAAGCCTGTTTGTCTCTGTTATCTTCCAGTCGGCAACATTTGCCCAGAGTCCGCTCTCATCCTGATATTTCAGCATTCCGTCCACAAAGGTCTTAAGTGCCGCCCTGCGCTCCTCCATATATTCCTCAGGAAGCACCTCCATGGCATCCACCATTGCCATTCCGTACCAGCCCATGGCTCTTGTCCAGTGATACGCACACACATCCTTCGCGCTGTTTGCTGCATGATAATACATCCCGTCCGGTGCCAGCAGATTTTTTGCCACCCAGCTTAAGCGCTCCTGCACAAGTGCAAGCTGCTTTTTGTCACCGGCTTTCGCCGCATAATGGGAAATAAAGGGCTGCAGCATATAGATTCCGTCCAGCCAGACCTTAAACATGGGAGCCTTGTCGCCAGCCCAGCCATGCCAGTAATTGTGTCCCAGTGCCGCCTCGGTATACTCTGCCGGAACAATGTGTCCGGTGGAATTCCGATAGCTCATGTCCGTCAGGTCACGGTACATATCCGCACACACCTGAAGATACCCGGCATTGTTTTCCGACATTCCGACTCTCACCAGCAGTGCTGCCGTCTTGTAGCAGTCAGCGCCATGGTAATCCACATAGCCGCCCAAAGTGCGGTTTACTGCTTTGCGCCCTGTCTCATCCGTGACAAGCATGGCATCCAGATATTCCTTCACGTATCGCAGATATGCTGCATTTTTCTTCGGAGCCGCCAGATAGCTGTCATAAAGCCCCTCCATCACCACACCGTTATAATAGCTCCAGTCAAACAGATAAGGCTTCTCAGCGGGTGTTCTCTTTTCATTATCCCACGTAAAAAACCTTCTCTCGCTCCCGACCACCTCTGCGGGAACGTTTGTCTTGGACAAAACGGTCAGGGCATCAATGTACGCCCCTGCTTTTTTAACTGCTGCCGTCAGCTTTTCCTGTGCCATCATGCTCTTTCTTCCTTCCTGTCTTTATCTGTCTTGGGCTTTCCTTATCCCTTTCCATATATTCATACTTTATCAGGGTCAGCCCGCACGCCGGAGCCGTTGGACCGGCGGCAGCGCGGTTTTTTGCCGCGAGTATCTCCTTCATGGATTCCGGTGTCCGCTTCCCCTGTCCGACCTCCATGAGTGTGCCTGCAATAATTCTTACCATATTGTAGAGAAAGCCATTCCCGCAGACCCGGATTACCAGCTCTGTCCCCTGCTCCTCCACCTCTGCCCGGTAAAGTCTTCTCACCGTATCCATAACCTGTGCACCCGTCTGACAAAAGCTTTTAAAATCGTGCTCTCCCGTCAGAAGCTCTGCCGCCCTGCGCATTTTTTCCACATCCAGCGGTCTGTAGGTAAAATGAGTATACAGCCTCCTCACCGGCATGGGAAACTCACCGCGGTATATTCTGTATTCATAGGTCTTACGGCTGCTGCAATACCTTGGATGCCAGTCCTGCGCGACCTCCTCCGAGCGTTGAACTCTAATATCCTCCGGAAGGCGCTGATTCAGCGCATAGGAAATCTTCTCTGCCGGCATCCGGCTTTCCGTGTCAAACACTGCGACATTTCCCAGTGCGTGCACACCTGCGTCCGTCCGGCTGGCACCAATCACCTGAATCCTCTCACCGAACAGCTCCGTAAGGCATCTGTTCAGTTCGGACTCAATCGTAATGCCGTTTTCCTGCTGCTGCCATCCATGATAGCCTGTCCCGTCATACGCCACTGTCAACCGTACCCGCTTCATCCGACCATTCTCCCCACGCCGATGCTCACTGCCATGTAACAGAAAATACAAAGATACGCAATCCCGTCCCGTCTGCGGTAAACGAGCGGCTTCATCTTCGTTCTCCCCGCTCCTCCGCGGTAGCAGCGCGCCTCCATCGCCATCGCAAGGTCATTCGCCCGTCTGAAAGCCGAAATAAACAGCGGCACCAGAAGCGGCACAAGCGCCTTGGCACGCTTTATCAGATTTCCGCTCTCGAAATCAGCTCCTCTGGCTATCTGCGCCTTCATGATTTTATCCGTCTCCTCCAGCAGAATCGGAATGAACCGCAGGGCAATGGACATCATCATCGCCACCTCATGCACCGGCACCTTAAACAGCTTCAGCGGTCGCAGTCCTTTTTCCATACCGTCCGTCAGGTTGTTTGGCGTCGTGGTAAGGGTCATGACGGAAGACCCGATAACCAGCATTGTCAATCGGAGTGCCATGGTAAATGCCAGCCAAAGCCCCTCTCTCGTAATCGTCAGCCGCCAGACTGAAAGCAGCGCCTCCCCCGGCGTCAAAAACAGATTGAAGGTCACCGTAATCAGAAGCAGCAAAAGAATCGGCCGCATTCCCTTCACCATAAAACGAAAGGGAACCCTCGACAATCCTATGACGACTGCCAGAAACAGCACCGCTATCAGGTATGCCCACAGATTTTGAAAGAAGAACAGGGAAATAATGTAGAGCAGGGTTCCCGCCAGCTTCACTCGCGGGTCCAGGCTGTGAATCACGGATTCCGTCTGATAATATTGTCCTAATGTAATGTCTCTCAGCATATCTCTACCTACGTCCCAGCGCCCTTACCACAGTGTCCGCCGCTTCCTCAAGGGTGGTCGCCTCAGTGTCCACCTCCAGACCCCTTTCCTTTAATTCATGCAAAATATAAGTCACCTGAGGTGCTGCCAGCCCTATTTCCTCCAACTCCCTGTAATGGGAAAACACCTCCCGCGGCGCACCGTCATGGCTGACGCGTCCCTCGCTCAGCACAATGATTCTGTCCACATATTCCGCCACATCCTCCATGCTGTGGGAAACCAGAAGAATCGTCATTCCCGTCTGAGTCTGCAGCTTTTTAATCTGTCGGAGAATTTCCTCCCGACCTCTCGGGTCAAGCCCCGCTGTCGGCTCATCCAGTATCAGCACCTCCGGCTTCATCGCCAGCACTCCGGCAATGGCAACCCTCCGCTTCTGTCCGCCGGAGAGCTCAAAGGGCGACTGATAAAACAGCTCATTCGGCAGCCCCACCTTTCTGAGTGCGTCATACGCTCTCAGCTCCACCTCTTTCTTCTCCAGTCCGAGATTCTTCGGTCCAAAGCAAACGTCAGCAAACACATCCGTCTCGAACAGCTGATGCTCCGGATATTGGAATACCAGCCCCACCTTGCTTCTTAGGCGCTTTCTGTCATAGTCCTTATCGTAGATGTCCTCGCCATTGAAATAAATACGTCCTGAGGTTGCCCTTAGCAGCCCGTTCAAATGCTGTGCAAGGGTCGATTTCCCGGAACCCGTGTGTCCGATAATGCCGACAAACTGTCCGTCCGGAATCTGCAGACACACATCATCCAGTGCTTTCCTCTCAAGGGGCGTCCCCTCACCATATATGTAATTCACATGATCCAGTATAATTGACATAAGCCTCTCCGCCGGTCGTTTCTGCCGCTTTTCCCTTTACCGCACGCACATCAGTGCATCGGCAAGCTCTCCGATTGTCAGGATGCCTCTTGGCAGGTCGATTCCCCGCCTCTGCAGCTCGTATGCAAGCAGCGTCACCTGCGGCACGTCAAGCCTAAGCTCCTTGAGCTTCTCTACCTGAGAAAAAATTTCCCTCGGCGTTCCCTCCATGGCAATTTTTCCGTCATCCATAACAAACACCCTGTCCGCATGAATGATTTCTTCCATATAGTGTGTGATAAGAATCACTGTCACCTTCTCCACGTCGTTCAGCGCGCGCACTGCCCGAATCACTTCCTTACGTCCGCCCGGGTCCAGCATGGCGGTCGGCTCATCCAGTACAATACACTTGGGATGCATCGCCAGCACCCCTGCAATGGAAACCCGCTGCTTCTGCCCGCCCGACAGCCTGTTGGGCGAGTGCTTACGAAACTCATACATTCCCACCGCTTTCAGACTTTCCTCCACGCGTTCCCAGATTTCCTTCGTAGGGACACCCATATTCTCCGGTCCAAAGCCGACATCCTCCTCCACAACCTGTCCGATAATCTGGTTGTCCGGATTCTGGAATACCATCCCCGCCGTCTGGCGAATCTCCCAGATTCTGTCCTCCTCGGCAGTATCCTTGCCGTCTACCCAGACCGTTCCCTCGGTTGGATTTAAAATTGCGTTAACATGCTTTGCCAGAGTCGATTTTCCCGAGCCGTTGTGACCCAGAATGGCAATAAACTCCCCCTGCGCAATGTCCAGGCTGACATGATCTACCGCCGTGGTAATACCCTCCACATTGCCTTCCTCATCGCGCCTGATGTACTCATATACGACATCCTCTGCCCTTACAATTCCCATAGCTTTCCGTTCCTCTTTTCGCACTGACCCCATTATATTAAATTGAAGCAAAAATTACAACCTGCAACCCGCCCCAATTTACAATTTACATTTCCGCCACTTCGCCCTCCCCAATTTGCAGTTTACATTTCCGCTGCTTCGCCCTCCTCTGCTTTCGGCAGACCCATTGTAAAATGCGATCGGATTATGCTACAATGTGCGTATGCCGGAAAAATCCAAAAAGCTCCCTACTACGCAGCTTTAAAGAGCTTTGGCATTTGCTGATAACGACTGACCATGCTGAATGGTTTCAATTCTAATGGAGATATGTATGGATAGAATCAAGCTTATCAAAATGATTTGCACTCTTGCTGCCATCACCGTCCTTGCAGGCGGTCTGGCACGTCTTGCGCGCTTAAACTCTATGAGCCTCTCCGAATACGAGACTCTGCAAAGCACTCCGTCGGCATCCGTGACGGAAAACCTTCAGACACCCGCCCCCGCCTCAGAAGGTTCTCCCAGCCCTTCCCCCACCGCCTCCCCCGTGGAGGAATATGCCTCTGTACCCACGGGTGCACTGCTCAACGGAGGCTCACAAATACAGCAGCGCTACACCTATGCGGAGGGCTTTTACTACGAGCCTGTCTCCGAGCCGTTACAGAGATACATGACAGGTGTTTCTTATCCTGCCACAGCTTCCGATTCCGAAGAATCCACTGCAGCTGTCACGTTTGATGAGCTTTGCTACCTCCATATCCTGCATTATGATTTTGACGGAAATCTTGCAGAGGGAGAGCTGGTATGCAATACCTACATTGCACAGGATCTGGTGGAAATCTTTTATCAGCTGTACCTGAACGAATACCGTCTGGAAAGCGTGCTTCTCATCGATGAGTTTGACGGAGACGACACCGCCTCTATGGAAGCGAACAACAGCTCCTGCTTCAATTACAGGGTTGTGGAGGGAAGCAGCAGTCTGTCAAAGCACGCTTACGGTCTCGCGATTGACATCAATCCCTTATACAATCCCTATGTCACCTACGAAAGGGACGGCACCGAGAAAATTTCTCCCGATGCCGCCTCCGCTTACGCCGACCGCTCTGTCAGCTTTTCCTACAAGATTGATGAAAACGATTTGTGCTATAAGCTGTTTACACAGCACGGCTTCCTCTGGGGCGGTAACTGGAATCATGTAAAAGACTACCAGCATTTCCAGAAGCTAAAGCCTTAAGCTATATCTTTATCTCCGTCCACTTTCCCTGTCGGAAACGCACGGACGCAAACAGGAAACGCGACAGCTGGTCTGCCACTACGCCAATCCAGATGCCGATGATGCCGAAGCCAAACACATAGCCAAACACATAAGAGCCAAGCGTTCTCACCACGGTTACGCTGATTGCCGATGCCATCGCCGTATAGAGGGTGTCTCCTGCGCCGCGCAGGCAGCCCATGTAAATCACCTGCGAGATTTGCAGGACGACGACAAAGATAATCACCCGCATGATGCCGACACCTATAAGGACAATCTCCTCCTCTCGGAAAAAGAGTTCCATCAGCCATTTTGCTCCCACCAGATATATTACAGCCAGCATCACTGAAATCACTCCGCCTATCATGCGGCAGGTCTTACCGTAAGCCTTTGCTTTTTCCGGCTGCTTTGCTCCCAGACTGTATCCAATCAGGGCAACCGCCGTCGCCTGCAGTCCGTCCCCGAAGGAAAAGGACAAGCCCATGATATTCATTCCTACCTGATGCGCCGCCATGGCATCTGTGCCCATATCAGCAGCCATGATTGCCGTCAGCATAAAGCCGATTCGCATCAGCACCTGCTCCGCAAACACACTGTAGCCGACCTTCACGATATTTTTCAGCGCCTCAAACGCAGGCAGGATTCGGTTCATAAAAATGTACGGCAGACTGACAAAGTTATCCTGCTTCCAGACGGAGAGCACACTCATGATGCTGGAAACCACCGTTCCCAGAACGGTTGCCAGAGCCGCCCCCTTGATTCCCAGTGCCGGGAAACCGAAATGTCCCTCGATCAGCAGATAGTTGAATACAATATTCACCGTATTGGACACCATATTGGTCCGCATGGTGATGCGCGTGTTTCCCGCTCCGCGCTGCGCTGCATTAATGCCCATCTGTATCACATTGAATATCATTCCACCCATTATGATTTTGAAATAGCTGACTGCACTTTCATGGGTCTGCTTCTCAGAGCCGCAAAAGCGGATAATGGGGTCTGCCAGTGTCACCAGAAGAATACTCATTATCACCGACATAATCACAATAAACACCAAAAAGGTAGCAAAAATCCTATTTGCCTCCTCTCTCTTTTCCTGACCCTTTCTTCTTGCCACCAATGCCGAAATGGAGACATTTGCCGCAAAGAATAAAGCAAGTCCAAGGAACTTCGGCTGTGTCGTCAATCCCACTGCCGCCACTGCATAGGAGCCGAGGGAGCTCACCATCAGAGAATCCACCAGTCCCGCAAATGCCGTAAAAAACGACTCCAGCATTGCCGGCCATGCCATACTTAATGTCTTTTTTATATCTTCCGCCTTATACTGCAACCTTGCCATATTTCACCTGTTTCTTTCCCTGTCTGCTTATTCTTCCCGTGCAGAGCAATTCTGCTTCATGAGCAATTTTGAAGCTCATACACCTATACCTTTTCATACAACACGGTATTTCCACGATACAAGAAAGAATCCTGCCTGCAGGATTCTCCGCCTGCGGCGGGTCGCCTTGGCGACACAATTCCTCTCCGCCGCAGTCAGGTCATGCTTGCCCGGAGGGCTTTTGATATCATAGGAGCATTACGGAGTAATTTCCTATGATGCAAAAAAGAGCCGGTGTATGCGCACCGGCTCTCTGCCGCAGTCAAGCCATGCTTGCCCGATAAAATCATTATACCAGCTCCAGAATAACCTCCATCGCTGCGTCACCCTTACGCTGACCAATCTTTACAATTCTGGTGTAACCACCCTTGCGGTCTGCGTACTTGGTTCCGTACTCATCAAACAGCTTTGCAACCAAATCAACTTCCTTGGTATTTCTCTTTCTTCCTGCTGCCTCGGTGGGAACAGAAACGACAGGATACAATACCCTCAGCATCTGACGTCTTGCATGAAGTCTGGTAGGAAGATCCTTCTTAATCTCCTTCTCGACGGTCTCATACTTGGTAACCTTCTTGCCGTCAACCACTTCCTTCACACGCTTTCCGTCCTTATCCTTTACGGGAACCTTAGCGGTAACCTTCACAAGCTCGAAGTTATCCTTCTCCTTCACTGCCAGTGCAATCAGGCCCTCAGCAATCTTTCTTACTTCCTTTGCCTTTGCCTCGGTTGTCACAATCTTACCGTTGTTCAGCAGTGCTGTTACCTGATTTCTCAGTAATGCCTTTCTCTGTGCAGACGTTCTGCCAAGCTTTCTGTACTTTGCCATTTTTCTATTTCCTTTCTCATTTCATGGGACATCCGGCCACGCGCTTTGGGCTTACTTACCGAATGCCTGTGACTGCCATGCAGTCATTTACCTGTTCCATTTTGAGATAACCACGTATGCACACTTTGGATTTACCATACATGGATAATCCTACATAACAGCTCAGTCTTCGCTGGGATTCAGCTGCAGCCCAAGCTCCTTCAGCTTTGCAAGAACCTCCTCCAGAGACTTGCGGCCCAGATTACGAACCTTCATCATATCCTCAGAGGTCTTGTTGCAGAGCTCCTCAACCGTATTGATGCCTGCTCTCTTTAAGCAGTTGTAGGAGCGCACGGACAGCTCCAGCTCATCAATACTCATCTCGAGAACCTTCTCCTTCTCATCGTCCTCCTTCTCCACCATAACCTCTGCGGTCTTAGCGTTCTCGGAAAGGTCGATGAACAGGCTCAGATGCTCGCTCAGTACCTTTGCTGCAAGGCTGACTGCCTCATCGGGAACCAGCGTTCCGTTTGTGAATACATCCAGCGTCAGCTTATCATAGTCAGTAATCTGACCTACACGGGTATTTTCCACCGTAACGTTGACTCTCTCTACGGGTGTGTAGATGGAATCTATTGCGATTACACCAATCGGTAAATCTTCGTGTTTGTTCTTATCGGCACTTACATAGCCACGTCCTCTGGTGATTGTCAGCTCCATGTAGAGCTTCGCATCCTTGCCACTCAGCGTAGCAATCGGGAGTTCGGGGTTCAGTATTTCGATATCCTGGTCTGCCTGAATATCGGAAGCATGCACAACGCCTTCGCCCTGAAACTCGATGTAAGCAGTCTTAGCCTCGTTTGTCTCGCTGTTATTCTTGATGGCAAGACTCTTGATATTCATGATAATCTCAGTTACATCTTCCTTTACGCCGGGAATAGAGCTGAACTCATGCAGAACGCCCTCAATCTTAATCTGGCTTACTGCTGCACCGGGCAGGGAAGAAAGCATGATTCTTCTCAGGGAATTTCCAAGAGTAATGCCGTAACCTCTCTCCAAAGGCTCAACGACGAATTTGCCGTACTTCTTGTCTTCTGAAATTTCAGCAACCTCAATATTAGGTCTCTCAAAATCAAACACTCGAATACCCTCCTTTTTGAATGTTATTTAAAGACACAAGCACTCCGAAGCCATCAATCTGCCGCAAAGCAGCACATCAACAACCTCAGAGGCCAGCGGGCTTACCTGGAGTACAACTCGACAATAAGCATCTCATCTACAGGAACGTCAATCATCTCTCTGGTAGGAAGATTCTTGATGGTTCCCTTGAAGTTCTCGATATCAACATCCATCCATTCAGGTACCAGCCTGCCGCCGGTCACTTCAATGATGTCCTTGTATCTCTGCATTGACTTAGCGCTTTCCTTGATTTCAATTACATCGCCAGCCTTAATCAGGTAAGAAGGAATATTGATTACCCTGCCGTTTACCAGAACATGCTTATGACCTACAACCTGTCTTGCTTCTCTTCTGGTTCTTGCAAAGCCCATTCTGAACACAACGCTGTCCAGTCTGGACTCCAGCATAATCATCAGATTTTCACCGGTCATTCCCTTCATTCTGTCAGCCTTCTCATAATAGTTTCTGAAGGGCTTCTCCAGCACGCCGTAAATGAACTTAGCCTTCTGCTTCTCACGGAGCTGCAGACCATACTCACTTACCTTCTTGCCCGCTCTTGCATTCTGTCTGTTAGACTTCTTGTCATATCCCAGATAAGAAGGCTCCAAACCCAGTGCACGACATCTCTTTAATACGGGTACGCGATTTACTGCCATTTTATTATTCTCCTTTTCTTATCGTTTACAGTGCCGATAACAGCACCTTCCTCCGACTGATTCCTTAATATGTCCTACTATACGCGACGTCTCTTAGGCGGACGGCATCCATTGTGAGGAACGGGAGTTACGTCACGGATGCTCACTACCTCAAGCCCACAAGCAGAAAGTGCTCTGATAGCTGCCTCACGGCCCGAGCCGGGTCCCTTTACAAATACATCGACCGTCTTAAGTCCATGTACCAAAGCAGCCTTTGTAGCTGTCTCTGCTGCCATCTGTGCAGCATACGGAGTAGATTTCCTTGAACCTCTAAAGCCCAGACCACCGGCACTTGCCCAGCTGAGAGCATTTCCCTCAGTGTCAGTCAGGGTAACAATCGTATTGTTAAAGGAAGACTGAATATGTGCCTGTCCGCGTTCAACGTTTTT
>CAYZAU010000038.1:0-6421 GCA_964475665.1 uncultured Acetatifactor sp.
TCTGGTACTCTCTATTTATTTTCTCTTAGTCAACTGACAAAAACTTTACTCTATAATCACGTCCTCAGGAACAAAACATATAGTATATAGAAAACACAGGAAAAACATTCCTAATTTCTTCAGGAGAAAAAGCTATGGCAACCTTTTACAATCAGGCAACACTTTCCTACAACGGCACTACAACCACCTCCAACATCACCACCGGTGAGCTTCTTGAGGTGCTTTCCGCGACAAAAACCGCCCTTGTTGACCGCTATGCCAGAGGAAACCGGGTGACGTATATCCTCAGCATCCTCAACAGCGGCACGGTCGCCCTCACCAATCTGACCGTCACCGACAACCTCGGACGGATTACCTCCCTGCCCTCTCCCGTTTATCCTACCTCCTTTGTGAGCGGCTCCATCCGCTACTATGTAAACGGCGTTCTCCAGTCAGCGCCCGCCGTAACGGCAGGTCCGCCCCTTGTCATAAGCGGCATCAATATTCCCGCCGGAGGCAATGCCGTGCTGGTCTATGAGGTAGAGCTGAATGAATATGCTCCACTCTCCAGCGGCTCCACCATTACAAATACCGCGACCATCTCCGGGGACGGTCTCACCTCGGATCTCGACGTTTCCGAGACCATCACGGCAGCGGACTCCGCCCTGCTTAGCATCAGCAAATCCTTAAGTCCTACAACGGTTACGGAAAACGGACAGATAACCTACACCTTTATCATTCAGAATTCCGGCAACACTGCCGCCACAGCCGCCGACAACGTGGTGGTATCCGATATCTTCAACCCGGTTCTGAATCCGATTAGCGTCACCTTCAACGGCACGGTGTGGACCTCCCCCACCAACTACAGCTACAATAGTCTGACCGGGGCTTTCGCATCCGTCGCCGGACAGATTACCGTACCCGCCGCCACGTATACGCAGGATGCCGTAACGGGTGCCTATACCATCCAGCCCGGAATCAGCACCCTCACCATTACCGGAACCATCTGAGCCTGCGCTTCATTCCGCACGGTCAAAATCGACGCTGCTGCCGCGCAGATGTAAGGTAGTATCTGCTACCCGCACGGCACACATGACAAGCCCCCGGCAGACTGCAATAGTCTGCCGGGGGCTTTGCCTTCCGTTCACCTTACCAGCCCTGCTGCTCCAGCCAGCTGCCAAGCGCCCTCTCTCTTTCCTGCTTTTCGGAATGCTTACATTTTCCAAGGATACATTCACCGGAAATTTTGCCGTCCGTCAGATAGAGAATCCTGTCGCAGCAGGCGGCAACCTTGCTGTCATGCGTTACAATCAGGACACTCATCCCTTCTCTGTTGAGTCTAACAAACTCCTCCATAATTTCCTCCGAGGCTGCCCTGTTTAACGCTCCGGTCGGTTCGTCGGCAAGCAGAAGGCCGGGGCGATTCATCATTGCCCTGCAAATGCAGGCTCGCTGAAGCTGTCCTCCGGACACCTCTGTTATCCTTCTCTTTTCTAAGCCCGCAAGCCCGAGCTTCTTCATCAGTGCTGTCGCTTCGTCCTGCAGCGCGCCTTCCTGCCTTTTCGCTCCTCCCCTGCCCCTTCTGCTCTGTGATGCTGGAAGAACAATGTTATCTATGATGTTTAAATCCGGCAGCATATTCATCTGCTGAAATACGAAGCCCATCCTGTTCAGACGTATATCTGCTCTTCTCTCCTCTGAGCAGGCGCTGATATTCTCGTCGTCAAAAAGCACCTCGCCTGCATCCGGTGTGTCCATCCCCGAAAGCAGATACAAAAAGGTGGATTTTCCGGAGCCGGACGGTCCCATAACGGCAACCAACTCTCCCTTTTCCATGGAAAACCCGATGTCCGACAGAATATTACCCTTGCACAGTCCGACTGTCTTAATTACCTCCGACATACCTACTCTCCTCCTCTGCAGCATTCCAGTGCCCTGATTCCCGTAATTCCCCTGCTTCCCAGATAAACCGCCGCCGTCACGGCAAGTCCTCCCACCAGCATATCCAACGCCACCCGCCGGACGTTTGGTGTAAAGCGAAAGCTCTCTGCTCCCAGATTTCTTATGGCTATTGCGCAAATTTCCTCCCCGAGGGTGCAGGCAGCTGCTGCCCCCAACAGGATTCCTGCCACCATATAGGGAATGCAGGATTTCCAAAATTCCTTCTTGATATCTGAATTTCTAAAGCCCAGCGCCTTCTTTACGGATATTCTTCTTCGTCTTTCTGCCACCATCATCCGTACAAACATCACAACGACAAACAAAATGATACAGGCTGCTACCGCCTTTACCAGTATGTCAGCCTTGTATATCTGCTCCAGTGTCGGACCATAAGTGCCCTGAATCTGTGCAGCCATATCCGTCACCTCCACGCCCATCACCCTGTATCTTTCTGCAAGCTCTTTCTTCCCTGCACCATCCGCCAAAGTGACATAAGCGATTCTCCACATTACCTCTTCTTCCCCGCTTAGGCTCTCCGAATAGAGCTTTGCCGTCTTACCGCCGTTTGTGATGTCTGAATAGATGCCCGTGATGACACAGCTCTCATAGCCCTTTTCGCGTTCCACATCCAGCTTATCCCCGGGCTCAAGCCCAAGCTCCTCGGCAAGCAGATACGACAGTGCCGCCTCGCCCTCGCAGGAGGGTGCCCGTCCCCTGCCGTAACTGACGGGAAATTTTTCGTGGTCTCCCTGCTCCACCAGCATCTTCATCACCGTTCTATCCTCCAGTCTGACCGACAGCAGACTTGTCTGATAAAGCACATACTCCCTGATATCCTCATCCGCAGCAAGCGTCTCATCCATCTCTTCAAACACTTTTTCCGAATCGCCCCCGGAGCGCATATCCATCCGGATTTCCGCATTTCCTATGCCCATATAGGTCACAAACTCCGGCGACGAAAGTGTGCTGTAGAGATTCGACGGAAGCGTCATCAGAAAGACAGCGATTGCCGTCACAAGAAGAATGCATAGCATACTGTCCCTCCGCTTCCGTTCCCTCCCCCTGCCTCTCAGGGCGGCGAGCGCCGTCATTTCGTTTAACCTTCTTAGCGTCCGAAGCACGAACAGCACGATAACTGCACCAATCAGGGCTGCACTCAGTATGGCATAAAGGTATCTGCTCCACGCATTTGCAGGCACTCCATACAGTCTCTGCATCTGTTCCGAAAGCGGTCTGCACAGACCTATGGAGATTGCCATGCCCAGTGCTGCGCCTGCGGTAATCAGGGGGTAATATCTTCCGAGAAACATCGTCCGGATTCTCTTTCCTGATATTCCGACTGCCTTCAGCATCCCAACCTCCTCTGCCTCGGAAATCACTCTGGTAAGCAGCATAAACCGGATACATACCAGTGCAATCAGCAGAACCAGTACACTGATGAGCAGAATCATCATAATCATAATCCCGTCCGAAAGGGTATTCATCAGTCTGACAAGCGCTCTTGTAATCGTAGGTCCGTTCATCGGAAGCTTTGCCGCCTCATAGGCTGTCTGAAAAGCATTTGTGTCCGCGTCCCGCGTAAGCTGAAACTCAATCAGGTATTCCTCGCTTCCCATATTCTTAAGCGCCACATAATCCTCCTCGCAAACCAAAAAGCGTTTGGAGGATGCCATCATGGAGTTCATCTGCGAATCTCTGATAAAGCCCGCCACCTTAAGTGTTCCGTCTCCAATCCGCAGCGTATCGCCGACCTTAGTATGATACAGCTCTTCATAGCAGACCGGCACATAAACCTCTCCCCGTGCGACCTTTGGCAGCTCATTGTCAAGTCCCAGCATATAGTCAAAGCCGCTCCCCTGCACGCAAAGCCCGTTATCCTGCGTGCTGTCCAGCAGGGACTCCTCCCCCAGCATAAGGATGCCGTTTTCCAGATTCAAAAAGCCAAGCAGCTGATAAGACTCAACCTCCGGTCTTTCCTGTGCAAACTCTTCCAGCTTCTTAGCATCCACTTCCCCCGCGTGCATCTGCAAAAAATCCGGTGTTTCTGCCACCTCCATCAGGTGTCCGATGGCACCTGTCAGATTGGCAAAAAGCATCGCCGTAAGAGAGACCATCGCCACAGACATTGCCACGAACGCCACAAAGCTGACAGTGGAAAAGTAATCCCTCTTCCATGCTGCCTTTGTCATTCTTCGATAAATTCCTGTTTTCATACTCATTCCTTCGCCGTTTCCAAGCCATGAATGCTCTTCATTCCCGCCATACTTACCGCTACTGCCGCCAGACATACCCCGGAAATCATAATCACAAGCCCGGCTCCTCTTCCGATATTCCTGCCGGAAAGCCTTGCTGCCATATCTGCAAGCAGTCCTGCCGTTGCATACGCAACCACATATCCCAGCTGTGATAGAAAGCCTATCAGCCCCCATACCCTTCCCTGAAGCTCGGCATCAATATTGGTTCTGACCAGATAATCCAGGCAGTTGTTCGCAAACGGCAGCACAAAAAAGAACAGAAAGCCGAAGCCGCAAATCAGGAAAATATTTTCCCAGATGCCAAAGCCAACCATAAAGCTTCCTGCAAGCATCAGCGAAATCTGAAGCACCTTCACATAGCCCTTCTTTATACCGCGCATCCCGAGCAGCAGGCTGGACACCAGCATTCCGCTCGCACATACCGTTTCGCCTATTCCCAGCGTCTTTGAATCCGCAAAGGACAGGATGAGCGGCTCCGCGAGAACCTGAAATACGCCCAGAAACAGCGTCATCACCGACGATACCGCGATGAGCAGCAAAAGCCCCTCCCTGGAGCGGACTACCGTCCAGCCCTCTTTCAGGCTTTCCGCAAAGGATTTTCTCTCCTCCTCCGCTTTTGTCCCGATGCCTCTTTTTACAACTGCCGTAGAAATCACGGTCAGTACAAAGGTACTGATGTCAATCACCAGTAAGACCTTCACATCGCATACCGTCAGTAAAAGGCCCGCAATTATGGGAGAGAGCAGATACCTTGCATTCCCCGCCAGACTCACCAGCCCGTTTGCCTTGGAAAACTCCTCCTTTGTCAGCAAATCGGAAACCGTCGCCCGGTAGGAAGGCTCCAGCAGTGCCGAAAAGCAGGCACTCACGGACACGCCGATGCAAATCTGCCAAAGCTCTGCTCCTCCGTTCAGCATACAGATAAGAATATAGATAATCCCAAGTGCGGAGCAGCCGTCTCCCAGCATCATAAGCAGCCGCCTGTCATACTTATCCGCCAGCACGCCCGCCGGAACACTTAAGACCAGTGTCGGCAAAAACGCCAACAGCGTCACAAGCGCCATTGCCGTAGCACTGTTCGTCTCCGCAAACACATATACCCCCAGCCCGAAGCTGGTCAGGCCTCCTCCTATCGAAGAGACCAGTTCTCCTGCCCAGAGCAGAAGAAACTTCCCGAAATTGCCCTTATTTTTCTTCACCTTCATGCTTTTCCTCCTTTGCAGTCCGAATACCCGCTTTACGCTTTCCCGTTTTCACTACTTCGCAAAGATAGGCATTACCGTTTCTAACAGTGCCCCCTGCTCCATACCAAACACTCTCTCAACGTGGTAGATAAAGCCCATTTTCTTCCTTTGCTCCTCCTCCGCTTCATATGAAGCCAGACTGTCAAAGGCAATATAGGAATAGGTCATAATCATCTCCACTGCCTCCGCAGGATAATCCGTATGAAAAATCCCCTGCCGGATTCCATCCTCCGCTATCTTTGTAATCAGCCTGTTGACTCTTCCTAACAGCACATGCTCCAGCTTCTGATGCATGAGTGCATTCTGCGGACGGTGAATCTGCTCCATCACCATATCCCCGAGTTCGTTGTCCACATTCAGCGTCAGCATCGTGCGCGTCAGGCGCTCCAAAACCGGAATGGATTCATCCAGTGCGATGACCGCCGCCTTTTCCAGCATCTGATTTGTCAGACGCTCTATCATGGCATCCAGAATGTCCTCCTTGGATTTAAAGTGATAATAGAGCGTTCCCCTGGCAATTCCAATCGCTTCCAGAATGTCATTGGTGCTGGTGTTATCAAAGCCCTTTTTGCAAAACAGTCTCTCCGCGACATCCAATATCTCATCCCGCCGCTCCTTTGCTTCCTTTACAATTCTCATGCTTCCTCCTCGACCGACAGTCTGTCGGTATTAAACATAACACAGCTCATTACATTTGGCAAGCACTTTTTACTTTTTCTGTCAAAGTCTTTTTCTGCTAAAGCTCTCCTGCGCAAAATACTTTTGTCCTAAAAGGCTTTTATATACAACAAAAAGGAGCCGGCAAGGGGTGTTCCAATAAGAAAACATTGTTGTGTAAGGGAGAAACGGTATAGCATCGGCTATGCCGTTTCTTTCATTTTTGCTTGATGTCAAATACCTTTGACATTTCCAGAATCCCGATTCCCTTATAGTAAATATCCGACAACTTGTCTGCACCGTGTTTTATGAGCAGTTCCTTAACCTGGGCAGTCTTGCCGCTTC